>NZ_CP076547.1:0-642898 GCF_018889995.1 Subtercola sp. PAMC28395
ATGCTGGTTCTGCTTCGAGTTGCGGCCGATGCGGGCATCCGGCCTGATTTCGTTCACCAGCTCAGCGTGGCTCTGCGCAACAGCCCGGCTGGCACAGGCAGCTCAGGCGGCTCAGGCGGCACTGGCACCGGCACTGGCGCTGGAGTCCTCCCGTTCCCGTCCGGCCAGACTGCACTGAACGGTACACAGAACGGGCTCCTGAGCGAACGCGAGCTGCATGTTCTGCGCCTGCTGGCGACCGAACTGTCGGGGCCCGAGATCGCCCGAGAACTCTACGTCTCGCTCAACACCATGCGCACCCACACGAAGCACATCTTCGTGAAGCTCGAGGTGAACAGCCGCGCCGAGGCCGTACGCCGAGGCGCATCGCTGGGCCTCCTCTAGAGCCCCGCTGTCGCCACTCCACTGGCGCAACTTAATAGGCACCACTCCACTTGCACCACTCCACTGGCACCACTCCACTTGCACCACTTCGTAAACACCACTCGACCGGCACCAGTTCACAATCACCCCACAACGCACACCACCCGCCAATCACCACACAGCGCGCACGACCAGACGATCACCACAGCACAATCACCACAGCACAATCACCACACGACCTCCCGATGTGGTGATGCCCCGTCACCACACGCATCCGTATCTTTCGACTGTGCCCAGGCAACCACGCCCCGGCCACTTCGACTGAAGGAGCGTCACCCATGAGTACCACCCCCGCAGCCACCTCCCCAGCCACCCCCGCAGCCAGCTCCCCGGCTGGCACCACACCGGCTGGCACCACCCCCGCTCGCATCACCCCGGCCCGCATCACCCCCGCCGCGCTCACCCGCGTCAGCGCCATCGCCGCCGCCCTCGCCGGGCTGATCTACATCGTGATCCAGTTCATCCACCCCGCCGACGTCGTCGCGTCGCTCTCCACACAGCAATGGATGCTCGTGCACGTCCTCAGCTTCACCGAAGCCGTTCTCGCCCTCGTCGGCGTCACCGGCATCTACCTCAGCCACGTGCGAAAACTCGGCGTGCTCGGGCTCATCGGTTACCTGATGTTCGCCTTCTTCTTCATTCTGCAGTCGGCATTCAACTTTGCTGAAGCGCTCATCGCACCGCTGTTCGTCACCGCAGCACCCCAGATCTCCGTCGACTTCGTGGGGCTCTTCGGCCGCTACCCTGCTGTCACCGATCTGGGTCCGTTGGCCGCCCTCCCCCAGGTCGGGGCCGTGTTGTACGTCGGCGGTGCGCTGCTGCTCGGTATTGCGATCATCCGGGCCAGCGTGCTTTCCCGAGGTGCGGGCATCCTGCTCATCGCCGCTGCCGCCGTCACCCCTGTCGCCGGCGCGCTGCTCCCCCACACGCTTGAGCGCATGGCCGCCGTTCCCATGGGACTCGCACTGCTCTGGCTCGGCATCTCGCTCCTGTCGAACGTCTCGAAGATCACGGGGCAGACAGCATCCCAGACCAGCGCGCAGACCAAATCTCACACGAGCGCCACCACGAGCGCCGCGCACCACGAGCCGGCGGACGAGGTTCGCCTCGACCGCCCGGAACGATGAGCCACGCTGCGGCGAGTCACAGCGGGATGAGCCACGCTGCGGCGAGTCACAGAGGGATGAGCCACGCTGCGATGGGCCACGGCGCAATGAATCGCAGTGCGATGAACAAAAGTGCGATGACCGCCTACGAAATTCGCCTCGAAGGGCAGCTCGATCCCCGATGGAGCGACTGGTTCGAGGGCTTCACGATCTCGAATGATGCAGACGGATGCACCACCCTCACGGGCCCTGTCATCGATCAGGCTGCCCTCCACGGTCTACTCCGGCGCGTCGGCGATCTGGGCGTGACGCTGCTCTCAGTCAACGCGCTGACCGGCGAGGAGTTCGCGCAGCAGTGATCACCCAGTTGTGATCACCCAGCAGAAATCACGTACCCATCTATCCATGACCATTCGCTACGCCGAAGGAGAACGCACCATGCCTGTCAACACCCCCGACAGCACCCCCAACACCGCCCAGACCATCCTGACCCCCCTGACCGCCCACACGGCTCTGACCGCCCATACAGGTCAGCCGGCCCAGACCGCCAAAGAGGCCAAAGAGGCCAAAGAGGCCAAAACGCGATCTTCCCAGCCACCCATCCGGCGCACCCGTGTGTCGTGGCTCGCGCCGACCGGGCTGATCCTACTCAGCCTCATCCCTCTGCTCGCCGGCGCTGCGCGAGTCGCCGAACTGACCGGAGGCGCCGCTGAGACCGCCGACAACTCACGGTTCCTCGACTCGCCCATCCCCGTTTTCGTTCACATCGTCGGCGTCACGGTATTCAGCCTCCTCGGCGCCTTCCAGTTCGTTCCCACACTGCGACGCGCGGGGCACCGCTGGCACCGCGTATCCGGCACCATCCTCATCCCGGCAGGGCTCCTCACTGCGCTCTCCGGAATGTGGATGGTCGTCTTCTACCCCCACCCAGTCGGCGACGGCCTCGCTCTTTCCGCCCTCAGGCTCCTGTTCGGTGCCGCGATGGTGGCAGGCATCCTGCTCGGTATCCGCGCGATCTCGAAACGAGATTTCGTCTCACACGGCGACTGGATGACGCGGGCCTACGCCATCGGAATGGGTGCCGGCACCCAGGCCATCCTCCTCATCCCGGGTGCGATCATCTTCGGCAAGACCCACGAACTATCGCGAACGCTCCTGATGGGTGCGGCCTGGGTCGTCAACCTCGCAGTAGCTGAGTTGATCATCCGCCGTCGCGCTCGCAAGGCTGGAGGCGTAGCGTTTACCCATGTGCCGGAACATCCATACACTGCATAATTTCGAGCCCGCCGCCACCGACGACGAAGTACACGCTGCCGCGCTGCAGTACGTGCGCAAGATCAGCGGAGTGACGAAGCCGTCGAAGGCGAACACCGAGGCATTCGATCAGGCTGTCGCCGAGATCGCCCACATCTCACGTCATCTGCTCGAAGACCTCGTGGCGACCACTCCGCCCAAGAACCGCGAGCTCGAGGCCGAGAAGGCACGGGCACGGTCGGCGAAACGATTCGCCACGGCGTGAGCAAGCGCGTCACAGTGTGCGCGTCACAGTGTTCGAGTCACAGCCTGAGCACGCGCAAGCGCGTCATGTCGTGCACGTCACCGCGTCGGCGGGCGTCTGACGTCGATCAGACCTCGACGGCCAGCTCGTATACCTCGTGGGTCGGATGCCCGGCCTTCTCATGCACGCGCATCACGGCCTCTTTCGAGGGGCCAGTCGACAAGCAGAAGACCTTGCCCGACTGCGGGTCGAGCCAGGCCTTCTCGAAGTGCACACCCTCCGCGCCTTCGACATCGAGATCGGCCTGGTGAGCAGCGGCGAGCTGATCTTCTGTGACTCCGACGAACCCGTCGTGCACGTCCATGAACTGTGGCATCTTCGAACCTCCTTGTTCTGCGGCCCAGAATACTCCCGGCATTGTTACGCCGCCAGAGCCGAAAATTGAAACATCAGACTCCGCGTTATCTGGTGGCTGACATCACGCTCCAGCACCCAGATCAGAGCCTCTAGACTGTGCCCATGAATGTGGCGCCCGTCGTGCGACTGCGCCGGGAGGCGTGGGGGTTCGCAGCTGGATCCCTGCTGTTCATGCTGGGCGCACTTCCGTTCTACCAGCAGGCAGTCGGTGACATTTCCGCGAACGCGACCTTCTTCGCCGGGTCGCTTTTCTTCACGACAGCCGGTTTCATCCAATTGAGCCTGAGCGGAAAGCGGCCTCCCTCACGATCGGCGAACCGGCCTGACACCTTCGACTGGTGGGCCGCCGCCGTGCAATTCGCTGGCACCCTGCTGTTCAACGTCAGCACGGTCTCCGCTCTCATCGTCTCGGTGAACGCCGCATCACATCTACACGGAGGGTGGCGCCCCGACGCATATGGGTCAGTAGCCTTTCTCGTATCCAGTGCGCTAGCAGTCGTCGCAACGACAGAGCGCGATTCCCTCTGGGATCCGCAGGCCAGAACGTGGCGCTGCACCTGGTTGAACATGACCGGCTCGGTGCTGTTCGGGGTGTCGGCGGTGGGCGCATACGTGCTGCCGACGACCGATGACCTTCTCAGCCTGTTCTGGGCGAACGCCGGTACCTTCGCCGGCGCAGCGTGCTTCTTCACCGCAGCCGTGCTGAGCCGGCCCGGTCGGAGCCCAGCCGGATAGTCGCCCAGTCCACCGATCACACACGCGCCCGAGCCCGCAATGCACCCAAAAACTGGTCTCGGTTCGAAATAGTCTCGTTCATCGTCATCGCCACGGTCATCGTTATCGCCACGGTCATCGTCACCGCCGTGTTCGTCGTTGTGTGCAGGGCCTGGGTTTTTGTGTCCAGTCGATCTCGGGCGGCGGGATGATATGTGGCGCGCCCGTGATCATGACGAGTTTCCACCGGCTCTTATGCACATTCGAATGATGAAAATGACACAGCAGTACCCCGTTGTCGACATCTGTTCGACCAGGCAAATATCCTGTGTCACGCCAGTCGACAACATGGTGTGTCTCACACCACGACGGGGGCCTGCCGCAGCCCGGCCACACGCACCCGCCGTCGCGGGCGGCGAGGGCCCTGTTCTGCGCCGGGGTGAACAACCGTTTCGTCTTCCCGTGCTGCAACACCCGCCCCTGATGCATCACCGTCGCAATCACATCCCCATGACAGATGAGCTGCTCAACGGTCGATACCGGGACGGGCTGGTCGACCCCGTCAACCCAGCCCACACCCCGCCCGTCGACAACATCTTCCAAGGTGACGTGCACGTTGATCGTCGGACGCGCCCCACACAACACCGGCATACCCGGCAACCCCGCCACCCGGTCGATATACGCCGTGAACCCATCCGCCAACAACTGCTCACGCGTACGGCTCTCAGCCAACACCGGGATCACCTCGTCGTCGGTGTCGTCGTCGGTGTCGGTGTCGTCGAAGCGCGGGCCAGAAGATTCGCCCCTGGGCGAAGGACTACCCTCTCCGCCAGGTGCACGATGGTCGTTCGGAGCATCGTTGTCGCAGTTCTCGTCATCGACCCGTGCCGCACGACCGTCGTGAGTCTCGTCACCCTCAAGAACTCCCGGCGCGGCGCCGGGGCCGCCGAATCGCGGGAGTCGGGGGCTGAGGATGGTTTGGGCGATGGCCTGCCACTTCGCACCCTGCACCGCCGTCAACATGCCACCGACCTTGAACGTACCGTCAGCCTGCTGCCGCAGCCACAACCCACGCTTCTCTTCCAACTCCCGAGCTGTGGGTTCGGCACCATCAGGATCCAGATGCCCCTGCCACTGCGCCACCATCACCGCAACCTGATCCGCCGACAACGAAAGCCCCACACCCGCCCTGGGGTCGGCGGCGAGCACCAGCATCCGTTCACACTCATGCAGATCTGCACCGAACCCCACCCGCCTGGCCGAATCGCCCAACATCCGGGTGATGACCTGGGCACTGTCGACCCCGAGCCGGCCCGCCCGCAGCGCCTCCTGCACGGACGGGAAGTTGCTCTCATTCACCAAACCCACCGTCGACATCGATGACCGCACCGCCGTACCGAGTCGCACCCGGGCTGCCGCGGTCTTCTTCGACACCCCCGTCAGACCGGAGATCAGCGACACCACGTCCGCGCACCCATGCTTCACCGTCAACCGGTCATCACCACGTTCACGTTTAGACCGTTCAGCCAGCTCCCCCGCCGCCTCGACAACGATCCCTTCAGCGCATTTCAGCAGTGCTTCACCCGCCACGGCCCAGGCGAGGAGTTCTTCGTCGGCAAGCCCGCAGGGCGCGGCAGCCCCAAACCCACCCGACGACACCACCGCTTCTACAGCCGCACGCAACGCCGCAAGCCGCGGGTCATCAAGACCCTCAGGCGACGACCCGGAACCTCCGGCAACTGGTGTTTTCATACCTTCATTCAAACACCCACCACTGACAATCCCTCACTAATCGAGAGCCGTCATCAACACCCGTGTACAACCATCCTCCACGCCAAATGTGGAGGACAAGACAGTGCCTGAAGCCCGTCGTTAGTTGCCCACGGCTGGCTACGACGAAACCGTCACGAGTCAAACCGCACAGACGGCCGCCGGAGACCCCCGATGACCACGTCGAAGCGCGCTACCCGCTATCGGACCACCGCAGAATACGACCCAGAAATTCCCAGCTACAGATCTCAATGCAGAACATTAAGACGAAAGACAAACGGCCTCAAATCTCTCCGGAACCTTCGTCTTTGGCCACTGACGCTTCACGCCGAGGGAAACCCGACGGTAGAGCGTCAGCCCGTCACGTGAATGCAACGACGGCAGTAACCAACAAGGAACCTTCGACGATCGACGAAGCCGCGAGCATCCGATCGGCGCTCGACCCTCAGGGAGACATCTGTACGAAGATGCAGAACGGATGCCCGGCCGGGTCTGCGTACACGTAAAGCAGTTCTTCGGCATCTGCCGATCGATCATCGAGCACACGCGCACCGAGACTCACGGCGCGCTCGTGCTGCTCGGCGAGCTCTTCGGCGGAGTCGACAGAGAAGTCGAGATGCAACATCTGCGGCCGCGGGCCCTCCGGCCACGTCGCCTCGGGCAGGTACGCGACCTGCTGGAACGAGTACCGCCAAGTGCTCGCCGGGTCGAGAAGCGTGACCCAGTCGCTGCCGACGAGGTCGGGTGAGCCGTCAGCGGGCGGCTCATCACCCGCCCGGTACTCCAATCCCAGCAGTTCCCGGTAGAACTCCGCCAGACCCCTGGCGTCTTCAGCGTCGAGCACCACCGCGCGGATGGACGGCGTCACCCTCTTCGATGTGACCATGTTCCATTCTTTGCGCGGAGTGTCGTGGGGCACAAGCCCCGTCGCTACACGCGTCACCCGCACTCAGCTCGTCGGATTCACCAGATTCATCGGACTCGTCGGAGTCGTCGAGGTGAGTGTCTCGAGCGATCGTGGCGCTTGAGCCCTGTGGCATTCAGCGCCGATCACGGTGGCTGATAATCGCGGACGTGGACACCCACCCATGCAGCCGTGGCACGACAAGAGTGCGAATTGGTGCGCCTACTGGGACGCTACTTGAATTCAAAAACAGAGGTGGATCAGATTACTCGCCTCTCTAAGCAAGCAGCCTCAGAACACGTGGAGCGCATCTCCCCCACCACTGTCAGGGGACCTGCGCGGCTGACAAAGCAGCAGAACGAGCGAATAGTCGCTCTCTACAAGGCTGGACAGAGACCGGTTGATATAGCGGCCGAGCTCGGCACTACTGAATGGACGGTGCATCACCGACTGAATCGCCTGGGCGTCAAGCGGCGACCGATCGGCATGACGAACGCAGAGGTTCAAGAAGCATTGAGGCTCAATAATGAGGGTGTTCCAATCACCGAGTTAGCAAGGCAATTCAGTCGTTCGTGGAAGACAATTCACAATGAGCTAAGAGTTGCGCGTGGCTGCTGATTCTGTCGTTCGTCAGGTCGAGCCGCGTTCACGCGATCAGTGTGCAACGACGTGCGCAGGTCACTGATGTGCGGGCACTTTGGATGCTCCGCCACCGCGCCAGCTCTTCAGAACAGGTCCTTCGCGTCTGCGGCAGCGGTGTCGCTGCCTGCGCCACCGGCGTGCATCGGCTCTGTGGCGATCACCGCTACGACCAGAGCCATTGTGCCCTGTCAGCCAGTGTTCGCTGACATTGAAGTGGTCCCGTTTTTGAATTGGTGACCTGTGGCCGCACCACGACCAGCAGTGTCACGATCGGCCCGAGAAACACCGTCAGACCCGTCCCTCCCGATACTGTAAGGCACGTTCGTATCCGAAGCCACGAGATGCTAATCCCAGATACCTTTTTAGAGCGTGAGGACAAACAGTGTCAGATCAGTCCCAGCCCCCTGCAGGGTTCAGCGAACACCCACTTCCCCTACGTCCTGGTCGTAACCCGTACGAGATCGGCATCGGCGTCGCGGGCATCGTCGCGCTTTTCGGGGGAATCCTTCTCTTCGCTGTCAACGATTACGCCGTAAATCAGGCCGCGTCAGAGGGTTTCGCGTATTACGGCCCATCCGATTACTACATCGGCTATTCGACTGGGGTGAATTGGGGTGCTCTTGGATCGGGTCTCGCATGGGGCGGCCTGGCAACGCTAGGAGCGCTCGGGTTCTACTTCATGACCCGTTGGAACAAGACGCACCACCGCTGATCTTCATCGCCATCCGGAGGACCCAATCCCCGTCCGCACGCCACAGACCGTGCAACCGCTCCGACTGCGCCGCTCGCCAATCGCGTGATGGTTGACAGGTGAGAAGCGTACGGTCTGTGCAGACACCCACATATCGTCTAGCTCAAGCGTTCGTCAGAGGATTCACTCGAATCGTGATTTGTCTGTGTCGGAGTGCGGAGGCGCTCCAGCGGTCGACCATTCCGGCGGCATCCATATGGACTGCTCGAGGGCGGGCTTGAAGCCGTAGAACTCGGACTCCACAGCGCCAGCGCTGAAAAGGGGTGCAATCACTTCGTTGGCACTGCGCGGTTTCCGACGAACGAGTGCGATAAGCACACGAATGACAATCGCGGTCACAAACACTCCACAGCCGATGGGCACACTGAAGAAACAGAGAAATGCCCACACCTCCGCTACTGCATTCATCCCGATTGCTCCTCACGCTGCCGCCCAGCCACCACGCTCCTGGTCGAAAACTAGCGGATCTGCGAGAGCGGCACAATAATTCGGTCGAGTTCTGGCTACGTAGCAGGACACGAGGACGCAAAAACCATTGCATTCGTCGTCGCTAAAGCTGCCGATTGATCCCCGGCACGCTAGCGGGCTAGCATTCGATAGCTCTGGAAACCAGACGATCATCGATCTGTTGCGCATCGTCGTCATGAAGAGCAACCGTTACGATACGGCCAGCTATTCGTGTGCTCGATGCGGTGTAGCCGTCGTATCGGATGCCGTCGACCGGGATGACGCGCCCATCGATCGACAGTTCCAGGCGCGAGAGACTTTGGGCCTGAACCTCCCGCGTCCACGACTCCGTCGTCTGGTACCACTCTTCAGCGGAACCCATAACGAACCCCGGCTCGCGCATGCGTACATTGATGAGCAGGCTAGCTAGATGCCGCACAAGCGCTGAATGCTCGTCAGAGGCACCCCATCCGCTCGAAGAGCCCGGCACCTCGGTATGCACCTCTCCACGAAGTAAATGACCGACATCGTCTGTGAAGCGGAAGTCCCCTCGTTCATCGGCGATCCAATACGACGACCCGACTATCGTGGTCGCCGCTTCGTTGTTGTACGTCGTCCAGCCTGCATTCAGTAGGCGGGGTTGATCCGTGAAATCGAAGATCGGGTCACCAAACTTGAACAATTCCGCCTGAGCCCGAGATTGTTTTGCTCGCCCGCCTCCCAAAATACGCACACTGACCCCTCTCGACGATGTCATCAGCGTACTCGGATGGCATTCGGTACTGACCTCCCTAACGAATCGCATTTGCGCCCCTGCAACCGTCGCCCCTGGGTGTCGCACTTGACAGCGCAACATCACCACGTCACACTCGATGCCAATGAATGCCACCCCTCCTTTGCCGAAGTTCCGGCAATCGACTTGGCATTTCATCGCGCACAGCATATCCATCGTTGTTCTTGTCCTCGGCGTTCTCCTTAGCTTCGCCGGGCCAATCGGGATCTCTCGATTGCCAATCATTGCGGGCATCGTCGGTGCACGCAATGCGCTAACTGTTGCTGGCGCTAGCGTCTGCATCGTAGGTATCGTGCTGCTCGTCGTGTGGAAACGCGCGCGGAGCGTGATCGCTTCACTCACCGCCGCGCTCCTTGTGATCACCCTGTTGAGCGGTGCGCAGGTCATTGGCAGCGGAGAGACGAACGACGACGCCGCACCCGTTAGCGAAAACCAGCTACGAATCTTGTCGTGGAACATCAACGGCGACCTCGCATCCCCCGCTACCGTCGCCGACGTTGCACGAGTAACCAAAGCAAACGTGGTCGTGCTACCAGAAATGACGCGCGCATCCGTAGGTGCCCTCCGAGGACTGTTGCCCGGCTATACAGTCAGCCCCAGCGTCGGCACACCCGAAGCGACCACGTACGTGCTCACCAGTGCTGACCTCAGGTATCGAACATCCAGCGAGCAGCCGGGGCCGCACCCTGATAAAGAAGCAGTACTAACGTCAGACCAACCTGGCTTGCCCACGATTGTCGCCGTGCACGGTTCGCAACCAGCCCTCCGCGGGAACGCCGACTGGAACGACGACCTGAACTGGGTCGCCCAGCAGTGCAGTCAGCTGAACACGGTCGTCGTCGGGGACTTCAACGCAACCGTCGACAACTTCGGCAACGGCAAACTCGGCTCGTGTTCAGATGCCGCGTCTACACACGACGGCGGAAGCGTCGGCACCTGGCCAACGCAACTGCCGACGTTTCTCGGAATGCCGCTCGATCACGTACTCGCCACGGAAGACCGGCGCATACTGAGCTTCACCGTCATCACGAGCGCAGACGAGTCTGGCGCCCGGCACCGGCCGATTCTCGCCGTCCTGCCAATGGGGTAGGCAACTTCGTAACCTTGCCATTCAAATCTCTGCGCAGTGCACGTGGTTTCACCGCACCCATGAACTCAGACACCATCCCGCCCCCACCTCGTTATTACTTCGATCTAAGCCGGTTCGGCTCCTCCCCCGCGAAGCTGCCCCCAACCAAACCGGCTTTCCGCGACCCAGTCCTGAAGATCACTTCTGAATCGCTCGCCAAGCCGCTCCTCAGACTCACTGAAACGGTCACTGAAAATCAACGTCGTCATCACCTCTCCGACCGCGACAACCTCCAGCCTGAACCCGCCCTCCCCATCAGACCAAATGCTCACCCGCTCCAACTCCCCAGGCCGCAGCAACTCTTTCACGTGCGCCATCAGCACAGGAAGGGTCGACACGACAAAATCGCTCAGCTCCGTCGACGGATTTCCCATACTGCCCTCTCTTGCATTCAATTCTGCAGTCGAGCATCCGGCCGGGGTCGAGACCGAGACAACAGCCACGAGACGAAGAATCCAACCGCAACGGAGAACATCGCAAGGCCGAAATAACCAAACACGACGCCTTCTACGCTGTCAACGCCGGCCCCAGGGGGCAGCGTATCCGAAACCGCGCTCCCCATCGCCAAATTCGGGCCGAGGTGAAACAGCACCGTCATCGAAATGATCGCAGCCACAATTGCCACGAACAGTCGAAGACTCACTATTGAGTGCAACCACACACCCCAAGTCCCCGCAAACCCGACACCGAAGACACCCCAGAACAGCATCCAGATTATGGCAGTTGCAGCAATCGCGAAGAGGTCGGTCAGTCGCAATGCCTCATAGATGCCCTCGAGCGGGACAGTTGAGGCGGTCGCCTCCGGCAGCCACACAAACGTGTCAGGCGTACCGAACGAGACCGTGGCGACAACAAGAAAGCCAGCGGATAAGCTGAACACCCAACGCCTAGTTAGAGAGCTCACAGGACACCCCCCACCACGCCAAATCGAGCCTATTCGACACCTGAAACCCCACGATGCGTAGAGCCCATTCTCTCGCAGACAAGTCAGTTTGAGCGACTCGCCCGGCAGAGCAATCCTGCCCAATCTTAACCGTCAACTATTCCGGTCGCTATTCCGGTCGGTGCGGGTGCTGGGTCACTACTGCAATCGGTCTCGCGCAACTTCCCACCTCTGTAAATTGATCGCTCAAGCGCGCGGCGAGCACGTCGATCGCACCCCCGCTGTCGCCGTCGCCGAGCGAACGCACTTCAGCAAGCTCAGCCAGCCGGTACGCACTGAGATTCTTGCCAGGTACCAACAGGGTGAACGTGTGATCGATCTCGCGGCCGCGTTTGGTATCAGCGAGTGGTCTGTTCAAAACTTGCGCAAAAGATCAGGACTCGAACCGCATCCTCGGGGCATGAGCGCTGAATCTATCGCGCAGGCGATCGAGCTTTTCAGTGAGGGCTTATCGTTCATCAAGATCGGCAAGCGAGTCGGGTTCGACCCGAAGACCATCGCTAAGGCGCTTCGTGCTCGCGGCATTGCGACGTGAACCCTATGCGGCCTTGTCGTGTCCGTCTCGCTTCTGTCGTTCCTTGACGATGTCGCGGAGGATGCTCGCCATTTTGTCTGCGTTGAGATTCGGATTCACTTCACTCAAAATCAAGAGTTCAGTCTTCGCACCTTTGGCTCTTTTCGGAGCGATTGTTCGAGCTGCGACAAACTCATACAAGCGCGGAGCAAAGAACGCAAGATGCGACAGTGCTCTTCCTGCTCGTTGGGGCAACGATGATGCGTTCGCTGCGGCTGCCTTGCGATGCCTGATCGCCTGGTCGTCGGTGAGCTTTTCGGTGAAGGCGTAGAAATCGTGGAGCGCCCATTGCTCGTTTGGTTTGAGCATGATGAAGGCCCCGCCGCCTTCTACTTTCCACTCTTCGGTGAGCTGGTTACGTTGATTGAGGTAGTGCTGGTTTGTAAGTCTTGTCATAGCCTCAAACGGCTGATTATGAGGGCCGGCCGCAGAATTCGTCAACACGCACATCTAATCGAGCGGTGATTTGTAGATGCCCACACGCGGGTTGCTCCAATCTCTCAGCGAGGCCGCGAAGTGCGAATAGACATGCTGCGTGAATTTCACGCGATCGCTCGGGATTTTCGAATAGTCTCCGTACATTTGGAGGTCCTCGTCAGTGGCCCAATTGACTGCGTAGTTGAACCGGTCATACAGTGGCGCGTCGTTCTCGATGAACCAGAAATACTCCACGCTTTGTTCCACTTCGCCAACGACCGTGCGCAGGTTTGATGTACCGGCGTCCGCGACATGTTCGCTAGGGGCTTTTTCAAGCAAACCCGCCACCTCGTTCAGCATTCCCGCCACAAGGTGAGCGACGTAGAGGCTGGCCAACAGCTTGGCTGTGTTGGTGTATTCCTGGCCTTTTCCAATCGCCGGCCGCCCACTCCTGTGATTCGCGTTGATATGCAGACTCTTAGCGGCATCATCTGTCGGATGAAGGAACGTTCCGAGAAAGGTGTAGTGCGCGTTGATCCGATGTCGTTCTGCCTTACTCATCAGGTCATTTATTTCAAGGCACTGCAAGAGGGCGTCGTATGACAGGTAGTGCTGATACCGATACGTCGTCTCCAGCCGGTAGGTCTTTTGCGAAGCGACAACCCCAGGGTCCGGGGCAGTGTAGTCGAAGTAGTCCTCGTCCTTGAGGCGCATTGCTTCTGGCCGAAATTCCTGGAAGTGAAGAAAGTAATGATAGGGAATGAAGAAGTTCGGGTTGGTCTGATCGCGCAGACCCTTGAAGACATACATCAGGTGTTTGCTTCGGCGCGGGTACATCTCGACGTAGAGACAGGCCAAATCCTCACCGTTGGCATGCTTGGCGGCAAGTTCCTCCTGTTGCTTCAGTAGTCGCGCCTTGACCTCGGCTGGTTTGAAGGTTTCGAGCGTTTGAAGCTGAAAGAACTTATCGCCTCGACAGAGCAGTTTGAACAGCAGGTAGTTCTCGAGCATGGCCCGGCATAACCCGAGCGCATCAGCAATCCGATCTTGCTCGATAAGAAGCAAGCAGGACTCGGCCGTCTCTAGCCTGAAGTTAAGGAACTCGATGATGTCCCCATACATCATGTTGTAATTAGCTCCGAATTTGATTTCGTTGCCCCACGCGACGTAAGTAGCCATCATGTCGCGGGTCCCCTGAATAACCCGATCGAGTTCGACCTTCACCTGGTTGGGTTTCTCGCCTGCTTCACCGCTGCTCATTCCTTTCAGCATGCGCCATAGTGCTCAGATTTTCCACGACAAACGTACGTTTTACAACACCATCGGTACATCGCACGGGGGTGAGAATCTGGTGAAAACACCAAGAGAACGTGTACCGATACCTACCTAACGGCGCCTACTGCAATAGTGATGACAGGGGTCGGCGACTCGAATCCGGGCGTCAGGAAATCGAACGAAAATGCTGATGAAAAGCAAAAGAGGCCTCGTCGGTACAACGTGACCTCTGTAATAAATGCTCATAAACATGAATAATGCTTATGTTTGGTGCGGGTCTTGCATCTTTACTCAAAACATTGCGCAGTAGCCGTTTCACCTCTGTTACTACTAGACCGGTCGCACCGATCTCGAAGACCAGCAGTTAAATTGTCGACCCCTGTTGGATCGGCACGCCAATTGCGTGAGCACGAAGTTGATGAGCTCGTTGCGCGCTATCTCGAAATCAGGAACATGAGGCAGCTGGCACGCGAGTTTCGCGTGTCCAGAACGACCGTTGCAAAACACCTGGCCGATCGCGGTGTCGATACGACCGTCGGCATGAAGCCTAGCGACGTGACGAAAGCTGTTGAGCTATACGCCGACGGGCTCTCCAGTATCACCATCGGTAAGCGGCTCGGCTTCGACAACCACACGATACTTGGTGCCCTCCGCGCCCAGGACGTTCCCATTCGCCAGGCGCTCGGCAAGAACTAGCGCCGGGGATTACGATCGCTTGGCATGGTTGGTGGTGGGCCAAGTTTCGCGAGATCAAGAATGATTCTTACGAAAGCCCTGGGGTCTAGCTCGGGCTGCACCTGACTAAAGACGGCCACCTTCCGGCCACTCGCAGACCAGTGACGCGCTCGCTCCCCAACGGGCCGGGAGGGTTGGGGTTCAATCGGTAGGTTCAGAAACGGACGAATACGAGCGAAGGCTCGTCCAGCCTGCTGCGGCAGAGACGGTCGAAAGCTTGTGATGCCCTTACGGTGCGCCACAAGCTCAGGCGCGGACAAGTCTTTGGCTAGCTCGAAGAAGTCGTGGATCGCGAACTGTTCCGTTGGCGAGAGAACGACAAATGCGTAGGCATCATGCTCAAACCACTCTTCACGAAGAGCAGCACGCTGACGAAGATAATCCAGAGTACTTAAGCGCGGCATTGTGGCCGCCACTATGAGCCCCGTCGGCTTTGCGGTCAAGCATGAGCGTCTACCCTGCTCGCGTCATTTGAAACCAAGGGCCCTGTGGAATGTCGTGATGATCTACACCAATCTCCATCGCCCAGCGCTGGAGTAGTCGCGCGATCTTGTCAACAACTTGATCAGTCGCTGAGACGTCCACCGGAATGCTCATGGGGATCTGCGCCAAGAGTGCCGTGTACTCTCCCCACCACCGGGCGACCTCCTCTCGCCAGAAAGAAAGATCAGCTATTTCCGCGGGAACGTGCGAGAACGAGTCGTCATCATCCCTGAGCTCCGCCGCGTAATAGCTGAGCACCTTCCACAAATCATGCAGCGCGGTGAGTGTCATCATCATGCACTTCTGGAAGTAGTTCGGATCAGTGCGAGAGACCGCAGGAAGCTCCTCTTCAATTATCTGGTCCCAAGCCCGGAACGAGGCACTCAACTGCTCCACCGTCATTATCGCTGGAGTGAGCTCCGTACGATTCGCCAGGTATTCGGCGAGATGCTCTTCAACCTGATGAGCGGCCATCGACACGAACTGAACCATTGCGTTACCGTAGTCTCGCCGTCGATGGACATCGAAAGCATCTTTTCCGTCGTGAAAGATACTGGCATGAACAGCCTCATGGGCCGCCACGTGTTGGATGTAACGGTCGCGTTCTTCTCTAGCTCCGCGGTCTTCGGTTGAAAGAAGCCAGTAGATCGGGACAAGGATGTCGACTACCCCGTCCGCGTTTGGCGGCATCGTCTTTGCGGCGACAATGCCGCCCCCGCGCTCCATTGTGTAAGCGTTCCCGGGCCGGTCCTCCCGCGCGTTAACAGCGGCGACCAGGTCACCTGCAAGTACCAATCTCGTCTTCGCTAGATCCTCAGGACGAAGCGCAGCCTTAACGGATTGAACTAGCTGCGCCAGAGAAGACTTGTCTTCCCGGGTTCTGTAGTCCGCCAGTATGTCATCGAGCTCCTCCTGCGAGAGATTCTCGAAGACAAGCGCCGAACCTTGATCGCTGTCGGCCAGCTTCGTCATGAAGGGTTGAGCTCCGAAAGGTCAGCGAACATCTGCGTAGCGTCGCCCATCAGTTTCTCGATGAATTTGGGTTTGCTCAAGCCGTCAAGTTCATCCGCCAGAAAGGCTTGCCCACTTGAACCTGACGTGTGGGCGGCGATACGGGAGCGCAGGTTTTGGATGTGGCGCAGAAGCGCGATGTCCCGGTCGACGTACTCATAGCCTCGAGCCTCGAGAAAGCGCTTGAGCTTGGAAATGCCTTTCTCATCCTTGATCGGTGAAAGATCCGCCGCGATCGCAGACTCGTTCAGGAGGTCGACGAGCAGTTTGGCGAGAGCGAGCAGTTGCGCTTCGAACTCGGCTTCAGTGTTATTGAGAGGGATGCGAACACGCTGAATCAGTTCCGCATCACCCCCTCCGGCCTCACGGTAGAGACCCCAGCCCCACATTTCGATCCATGCCGCCTGAATCGCAAGGTAGGCACTCTTGAACAGGTGCTCGGGGTTCTCAGTTTCAGCAAACTGAGCGAGGAACGAGCGGCGGAAGGTGGACTCACTCATCTTCGAGACCGGTGGGATGTTGTAGGCCCGCCAGTGGTCGCGGTGGCTACTTGGGATGTCTCGACCGATATCGCCCAGAAAGACCATGACGGCCGCGGGATTGCCGTTGTCGATCTGGACGCCCCACAGATGACCGCAGCTCAGCCTCCCGTCGCCAATCGAGTAGAGACTCGGATCATCGTAGTAGCGCCTTAGTACCTCAGGTTTGAAGGAGACGGGCGTGAGGTAGTGCGGCGCTTCTGGGTTCTTACCGAAGTAGTTTGCGAGCTTATCTTCCTCGCAGGTGAACTTGACGGGACGTCCGTCTTGATCCTCGTCGATGATGAACTCTGGGTATTCTTCGTCATCACGGTCCCATGGCCAGATTCCGCTCTTCTCTTGCGGGGGCGGTGGCAAAATCCGCTTGATGAGCAGTCGCGAGAAAACCTGGCTCCGACTGAGGGTAATGTCGCCCACACCCATGGAGACGACGGAGTCGTTCTCTGTGTGGTCTTCCTCGTTGAGCTCCGCGAAAGCCTCGGGCTTCTCGTCGGTAGTGACGAACACACGAGTGTCGGAAAAGAGAAGGAGGTCGAGTTGACGTGCGGCCTGGTAGCGACGCAGCAGTGGCGTGCGAACGCGGATCTGAGGTCCGATGAATTCGATCGCAAGCTCTTTCGAGCCATCATCACTGACGCTAAAGAAATTTCCCGTGGCCTTGTCCTCCCAGAGATGCATCAAGAGACGAAACTCTTCAGAGATGAGGTACGCGTCCGGCACGACGCCATACATCTCCTGCACGAGAACAAGCGGTTCTAAATCGGGCCCGTCAATATTGCGGTAGTACGTACTCACCCACTCGCCGTCTTCGTGATGCTGAGAAAAACCGGGGAAGCCACCTCCGACTGATATGTCCCACCCAGCACTCTCCATTGCGCGCTTGCGATAGCCGGTCGCGGCGAACGCCGCGAAGCGGCCCCCGTTCTTGTCGCCGGAGTCGTGCCAGCTGTCATAAACAACAGTCCATGGACCGCTACCGTTCGTCAGGCTCGTCTTGCGTTCATTCGACTGCTTTAGTGTCTCGACAGCCTCGTCGTGATTCGATGTGTTCCCCATGATGAGCCTGATTATGACAGCGACAACCGACACGTCAATAGCGAAGACGGCGGAGCAACGGTACATCGTGTTCTATTTCCACCCCCACTGTGTTCTATTTTGAATTTGGTTGTTTTCGAGTACCGATGCGTTACATACCTTGCGCAGAATAGAAACGCTTAACCGGGGTCAGAACGATGTCGACGCATCAGAAGAGCACGACGACGGTTACAGAAGAAGTACCGATGAGAAGCGAAAAAGACACCCATTGGGTGTCTTGACCTCTGTACTTGCACGTGTTTCTAGTAAGCCGTGCAAGGTATTGGTGCCCCTGGAGGGACTCGAACCCCCAACCTAATCCTTAGGACGGACTTGCTCTTCCATTGAGCTACAGAGGCTGACTGCACGAGTTTACAGGCCAGCGTCACGGAGTGGAGAATCCGGCTGGAGTGCAACCGGGCATCAGGGCATCCGCACAGGTTGACGAAATGCCGCGGCATGCTCCCGCCTCTCGCCGACGGGGATGTTAGACATGTGACTGGAGTTGCGGCTGTAATGCTGCGTGCCGAGCGCCCAGAGGATCTATGAAGACACCATCCCGCAGAAGACCCACTCGTCTCACGCGACTCCGAAACACAACCGTCGGAGTGATGGTCATAGTGCTCACCGCCGTCAGCACGGTCCTCGGCGCTCCCGCTGCGTACGCAACCGACTACCCGAGTTGGAACGACGTGCAGGCCGCTCGGGCAAGCGAGTCAGCGAAACAGTCCGAGGTCGACGCGATCACCAAGCTGATCGCCGACCTCCAGGCGAAGGCCCTGGCGGCACAGGCGCTCGTGGCGCAGCGAACCGACGAAGACGACAAAGCCCAGGCCGCCCTCAGCGCGGGCCAGAGCAAGGCAGACTCCCTCGCCGCCAGCGCTGCATCATGGAAGACGAAAGCTGACGCCTCCAGTCGCCAGGCCGCCCTCATCGCCGCCACCTTCGCGCGCTCGGGCGGCGGCAACAACATCACCAGCCTCCTGCTCGGCAGCGACGCCACCCAGGCCAGCGACCTGCTCTCACAGCTCAGCTCCATGGGCAAACTCAGCGAGACCATCTCGAACATCTACAACCAGGCCAAACAAGACGCGAACACAGCCCAGTCCATCAGCGAGCAGGCCACAGTGGCGAAGGATGCCCTGGCCGGCCTCGCCGCGGCAGCCCAGGCTGCTCTCGAGCAGGCTGCGCAGGCCCAGCGCGACATGATCGCTGCGCTCAACGAGCAGACGGCGCACGAGGGTGAACTGCAAGCGCAGTTGGCTTCTCTCCAGTCGAACGTGGCGACCACCGAAGAGCAGTACCAGGCCGGGGTTGCGGCTGCAGCCGCTGCCGCCGCCGCCGCTGCCGCTGCCGCCGCCGCTGCTGCCGCAGCCGCCTACGCGAACGGCGGAGTCGTGAGCGTCGGCCCCGTCTCTGGTGACGCACAGGCCCTGGCCGAAGAACTCATGGGCTATGTGGGCGCGGGGCGCTTCCACGGTTCGTACCCCGACCACATCTTCGAGATCGCGTGGATCGCGCAGGGCAAGTCTGTGGCGAA
The DNA here is from genome assembly GCF_018889995.1 of Subtercola sp. PAMC28395. Taxonomy (NCBI): domain Bacteria; kingdom Bacillati; phylum Actinomycetota; class Actinomycetes; order Micrococcales; family Microbacteriaceae; genus Subtercola; species Subtercola sp. PAMC28395. The sequence continues at coordinate 19,186 of NZ_CP076547.1, forward strand.
CTGCGGCATCGACGTGGTCATCCTCCAAGCGATGGTCACCGCTGTGCGAACATTCGGCAGCGCCGGGGTGAGCGACATCAGCCGCCGCTGTACCGGTCAGATCGAGGGCGCCGGTACCGCATCCGCCCACTACCGCAACGGCGGCGGGCACGCTGTGGACTTCACCTCGGTTGGCGGTTCGGGCCTGAATGGATCGAACAATGCTTCGATCAACCTGATCCGGGCTCTGGACCCGATCATGCCCTACGGCTCGGGGCTCGGGCAGCGCAATTGCCGCGTGAATGCTGGCTCAGAGATCGGGCTGCGCAACTTCTCGGACTTCTACGACACCTGCGACCACCTGCACGTCGACGACTTCTAGCCGGATTGTTCGGTTGGGCCCGCTCTGACACCGCGCGCGGCGATCGGCTCGATTCGGCCATCAACCGGCATGATAATCGGCGCGCTGTCCCGCGCTGATCGGCGCCCACCAGCCAGCTCACCGGTCTGTAAGAAAATATCGGGATGCACGAAACGCCGGTGTGTTGCTACTGTTAACGCTGATGTTGGTGTTATGGGAGTTACGAATGTGACTCCTGTTACTCCTGTGACAGTTGTTACCAGACTCGAGGCCCGATGAAGTCACCCGCCACCCCGCCCGCGAAGAACGTGGCGCCCTGGCGGATTCTGCTCGTCGGTCTGGCGGTGACGGGACTCGCCGTTGCAAGCAGCCTGACGGCCGGCAGCCCGGCATTCGCAACGAACTACCCGAGCTGGAGTGACGTCGTCGCAGCTCGCGACAGTGAGGCCGCCAAACAAGCGGAGATCGCACAGTTGCAATCCCTCATCAGCGGCCTCCAAACGCAGGTCGATGCCGCCCAGGCCGTAGCCGACCAGCGCTGGTCAGAAAACCAACAGGCTCAAGACGCTCTCGCTGCGGGAACCATCAAGGCCGACCAATTGAAGCTGCAGGCTGCGGATGCTGCCTCGAAGGCCGCGACCTCACGCAAGCAGGCGGCCGCACTCACCACTCAGTTCGCCCGCTCGGCCGGCACCGACCTGTCGATGCAACTGCTGGTCTCCGGCGACAAGAGCGACAACCTGCTCTACCAGCTCGGCGCAATGAGCAAGCTCAGCGAGACGTCGAAGAAGATCTTCAGCCAGGCCACCCAGGACGCGAATTCTGCTCAGTCCCTGAGCGACCAGGCCGACGTCGCAGAGCGGGCCCTCACTGCGCTGGCGGATGCTGCACAGGCCTCTCTCGCAGACGCCGTCGCCGCCCAGCAGCAGGTCAAAGCCACCCTGCTCGAGCAGTACAACCACGAATCAGAGATGACGGTGCAGCTCGCCGCGCTCACCACCGGGGCGATCACCACCGAGGCGGACTACAACGCCGGGGTCGCCGCCGAGGAGCAGCGCAAGGTCGAAGCCGAACAGGCGGCAGCTGCCGCGGCCCAGGCTGCCGCTGCCGCGCAGGCGGCGCAGGCCGCGCAGAACCCTCCCAGCTCGAACAATGGCGGCTCGAGCGGCTCGTCGGGCAGTTCGGGCGGCTCATCCGGCGGCTCGTCAGGCGGCGGTTCGACTGCGCCCGTCACTGACGCCCCCACCCAGCCATTCGACGGCAATGCCGTCGTCGCCTATGCCGAACAGTACGTCGGCGTCGTTCCCTACAGCGCAGGCGCCTCCCCCAGCGCCGGCTTCGGCTGCGACGGCCTCACCCAGTGGGTCTACGGGCATTTCGGCATCTCACTTCCGAGACTGGTGAGCCGCCAGACCGCCATGGGGGTCCGGGTCTCCTCTTCCGAGGTTCGAGCCGGCGACCTGGTCGTGTGGCCGAACGCCCACATCGGCATCTACGACGGGCACGGCGGCGTGATCCACTCGCCCGACTGGGGGCGGTACGTCACCCACGCGCACGGGCTCTGGGGCAGCTACTTCTTCATCCGTATCGTCTAGCTACGGGCATCCTGCAACAACCGCGAGCTCACGCAGCTGACTGCAGGTAGCCCTCCCATTCGGGTAGCGCTCGTTCGACGCCACGCACGAACCAGCCGGCGTGGTGCGGCATTCTGGGCTGCGAGTTCATCGACCAGCCCATCTCTGCAGGCGTCTTGTCGCTCTTGATGTTGTTGCAGCGCAAGCAGCAGGCGACCAGGTTCTCCCAGGTGTCTTTGCCGCCGCGCGAGCGAGGTTGTACGTGGTCGACCGTGGTGGCGCCCTGGCCGCAGTAGACGCAGCGCTGGTTGTCGCGACGAAGCACTCCGCGGCGACTCACAGGAACCTGCCGTGACGACGGGATCTTCACATACCGCGTGAGAAGGATGACCGAGGGGCGCTCGTACGCACCCGACGCGGCCCACACCGGCGCGTCTTCGTCGCTCTCGACGATTCGCGCCTTGTCATTCATGACGAGCACCAGCGCCCGGCGAAATGAAACGACCCCCAGCGGTTCATAGCCCGCGTTCAGTACCAACGTTCGCATGTTCTCCCTTTCGAAAAGGCCTGGCCGGCTGCCAGACATTCGATGTTGCGAAGATCGTTCATCGCTGTCTGCGGGGTGAGGATGCGCGCCGAACGGGTACAAAAAAAGGCGCTGTCACAATGACAACGCCTTACCCACACGCACGGTGGCAGTGGCTTGTATCCGATGCTGAAGCACGCAGGTGAGTATTCGCGCGCGAAGAAGGCGGTCACCCGTGGTTGGGATGCTGCCTTGACCGTTCACGAACTCTCCCGTGGACTCGAGAAAATATCTTTGGCACAGGCTAACAAACAATTCGGTCGCTGCCGTACACATCGCGGGTTCTGTCGGCAAGCTGTAACCACGTGTTCATGAACGGCCCGTCGAACTTCTGACCGAAGCAACGCAGCCGTTGCCCGAATAGAAGGTGCTCAGACCCCGCTCAGCTGCCCACCGCGCGCACTGATGAAGTCGACGTGCAGGTGGCTGCACGAGTCGGCGAACTCCGAGAGGTTGACAAAACCCGAACCGGATGCCCGGCACCCCGCCTGACCCACGTTGGTGTTTGCCGGGACAAGCGGGTCGAGCAGCCGAAGCAGCTTCATCGAATCCGAGTCCCCACCAGTGAGTGAGTGACCGTTGAGAATGTAGAAATCCACGGCGTGGCCTCCGCCGGACCGGTAGTGCGGCGAGATGGTGCCCGCACCCTCGAGCTGGCCGGTGCACAGTCGGTTGATGTCACTCACACCGACCTTGTCGAAGTTGTCGACCGCTACCTTGATCGTCTGCAGAACCCGGAAATCCACGCCGCAGTTCGGAACGGCCTGGCCGCTCGCGAGGTACCCGATCTCCTTGATGTGGTCTGGCCGGGAACCGACGAGCTTGCCTGAAGCGACAGCCGCCATGAGATACGAGGCGAGTGCCTGCACCTCGGGAGAGACCACTGCCGGATACGCCGAAGCCGTGACGGCACCGGTAGAAGAGAACTGGAGGGTCGCAGCAAGTTTGGCGGCTGCGGCGGCAGCTTCTGCGGCTTTCTTCGCCTTGAGTTCTGCCTGGCTCGGAGCCTGGTAGTTGTCGCGGCTGATGATGAGAGAGGTGCCTGCGCCGCTCGCCATGCTCTGCTGGCCGGCTGTCAGGGAGGTTGCGTCTTCGTGAGGGTCGAAGGCGCCGTTGGTGGTGAAGGCATAGGCAGGAAGTGCCATTGTCGCGATGAGCGCAGCTGCAAACGTCATGACCACCGCGCTGACCAACGAGCGTTTGGTGACGGCGGGCTTCGTGGGCAGACGCCGTCTGCTGGCGCGCCGCACAGGCACTGCCCTGTTCTGCGATTCGACCGGAGTCGTCGGTTTGGCCTTCGGCGTTGCCACAACAGTCACGACCGGCATGGTGAGCCCAACAGGTGTGACTGTTGCAACCGGCACGGAGGATACGACCGGAGCGGCAGGCACAACAGGTGCTACGGGTACGACGACAGCATCAAGACTGCGTTCTGCGGCCACGGCGGGAAGCGATGTGGTACTCAGTGACTGGGTCAGCGCAGCGGCCGCGGCCTCTGCCTCACGCCGCTCGCGGCGCGTTGCGTATTCCTCAGTCACAGATCAACTATACGGGTGAGGGTGGATGGCTCAGATACCCAGTCGCACATAGTAGTAACTGCCCCACTGTGGGCGGTACTCGACGAATCGACCCCAGTCGGGAGAGTCGATCATCATGCCGTTCCCGGCGTAGATCCCGACGTGCCCGATCGAATAGATCATAAGGTCGCCCGGCTGGGCATCCGCTGCAGAGACGCGGGTGCCTGCGGCGGCCTGGTTGCTCACTGTGCGAGGAATGTTGATGCCGAATTGCTTGAAGACGTACTGGGTGAGCCCGTCGCAACCAAAGCTCGTGTCGGGGCTGGCACCGGAGCCGTAGGGAACAACACCGACGAACTGCATAGCGTAAGCGACAACTGCAGCACCACTGTAGGGGCCAGACGGCGGGTTGAAGGCAACACCAGAGGCCGTTGTCGCTGCAGTGCTGGTCGTCGACGAAACAGCAGCGACCTTGAGTGCAGCTGCCTGCGCTGCAGCCGCGGCGGCAGCCGCAGCTGCAGCGTCTTTGGCGGCCTGGAGATCTTCTTTGGTGGGTGCCTGGTAGTTGTCACGGTTCACAGCTGCGTCAGTGGCAGTGGCATCGACTTCGAGGGTCTGCTGGCCGGAGGCGAGAGCCGCCGTCTTGGCACTCGAAGGGTCGAATGCACCGTTCATGCTGAAGGCATAAGCAGGCAACGCCATCGTTGCGACGAGCGCAGCAGCCGCGGTCATGACGACGGTGCTGATGATCCCGCGTTTGGTCGGCTTGCCGATACGCCGCTTCTGCTGAGTCTGCACTGCCGCGACCTGCTGGGTCGATCGGGCCGACCGAGGCGCCGTTGCTGGGCCCGCCGGTGATGAGCTGGGCAGAGTCGACGGCGACGCGGTTACCGCTGACGCTGCCACCGCTGACGTTGCAAGCGGCGTGGAAGCTGCAGCACGTGTCGTCAAGGTTGACGCGGACTTCACGTCGCGGAGATGCCCGCTCGTTTCGGCAGCAGCGGCTTCGCGAAGCGAGCGCCTGGTCTGCGGAAGGCTGGCTGAGCTCGTACCTGACTCAGGGTTTCTCGGGTTGTTCTTCTGCTCGTCTGAGCCAAGCTGGTCGCTCGAAAAAGTCAAAATATGTTCCTCCGGCACTATGCGGCATCTAGGTATGTCGCCTTGCCACAACGGTGCTGCTCTCGGGAAACGAGCACCGCTCTCGGCTAGTTTTCTGTGTCTTGATCGCGTCGTGTGACCGTTCTCACGGCCCTCGGACTTGTTCGAGGATACGGGAGGCACCTTCGTTTGTCACCCCGAAACGGCGAATTGCAACAAATTGGTAACGAAGACTTTCCGTTCAGATTCCGACGAAGATGTGACTCGCCACTTCGTTCGGCAACTCGAGGCCTTGCGAAAATCCTTCGACCTCTACAAGTACATAGGAGCCAGCTGCAGAGAACGCTGCACGGTTTCCTGGCACGACTCCCGACTGTTTCAGCTGCAACAGCAGCTCAGGGTCGACCTGTGCCGGTTCGCCCAGCCTCTTGATCGTCTTCGTCTGTGCGCCCACTGCCCCGTGGACGAGCGTCACGATGTTGACCACGCCCCTGGTGAACGGCACGGCCTCAATGTCGCCGAGTTCTTCGAGGCCAGGGATCGGATTTCCGTAGGGGGATTCGGTCGGATGATCGAGCATCTCCAGAATCCGGCGCTCAACCTGCTCGCTCATCACATGCTCCCAGCGGCATGCTTCTTCGTGCACGAATTCCCATTCGAGTCCGATCACATCGCTCAGCAGCCTCTCGGCCAGGCGATGTTTGCGCATGACGTGGATCGCCTTGCGCCGACCGACGTCGGTCAGTTCCAGGTGACGGTCGGTCGACACCACGACGAGCCCGTCGCGTTCCATTCGCCCGACAGTCTGCGACACTGTCGGCCCGGAGTGGCCCAGGCGCTCTGAAATTCGGGCGCGCAGAGGATTGATGTTCTCCTCTTCGAGCTCGAGAATCGTGCGAAGGTACATCTCGGTGGTGTCGATCAGGTCTGCCAACGGCCGCTCCTTGCTCTACGTGGCGCGCAGAGTACAAGCCTACTGTCACGGTTGAATCCGAAGCACCTGCGATCGGTAGACTTCAGGTCATGCCCGACGTGACCATTCCCTCTTCACTCCTGCCCGCCGACGGTCGATTCGGCTGCGGCCCGTCGAAGATCCGCGCTGAACAGCTTGCCGACCTCCAGGTTCGCGGGGCATCCATTCTCGGCACCTCTCATCGCCAGGCACCGGTCAAGAACCTCGTGGGCAGCGTTCGTTCGGGGCTCACATCTCTCTTCTCGATGCCCGACGGTTACGAAGTGGTCGTCGGCAACGGCGGCTCGACGGCCTTCTGGGACGCCGCAGCCTTCGGCCTCATCGACAAGCGCAGCGAGAACCTGACCTTCGGCGAGTTCGGTGCGAAGTTCGCGACCGCCGCCGCCGCACCGTTCCTCACGGCCCCGCATGTCATCAAGGCCGCAGCCGGCTCACGCAGCGAGGTGGAGGTCGTCGAAGGCGTCGATGTGTACGCCTGGCCGCACAACGAGACCAGCACCGGCGTCATGGCACCGATCAGACGCGTGGACGGCGATGAAGGCGCACTCACGGTCATCGACGCGACAAGCGCGGCCGGCGGAGTCGACTTCGACATCACCGAGACAGATGTCTACTACTTCGCACCCCAGAAGAACTTCGCGTCGGACGGCGGGCTGTGGTTCGGGCTCTTCTCCCCGGCTGCCATCGAGCGCGTCGAGCGGATCGCGGCCTCAGGCCGCTACATCCCCGAGTTCCTGAGCATCAAGAACGCCATCGACAATTCACGCCTCAACCAGACGCTCAACACTCCGGCCATCAGCACCCTCCTGCTGATGGACAACCAGGTGAGCTGGATCAACGAGAACGGCGGACTGCCATGGGCATCGGCCCGCACGCTCGAGTCGTCTTCTGCTCTCTACGACTGGGCGACAGCGTCGACGTACGCGACGCCGTTCGTCGTCAACCCCGAGCACCGCTCGCAGGTCGTCGCCACAATCGACTTCGACGATTCGATCGACGCTGCTGCTGTCGCGAAGGTGCTGCGCGCGAACGGCATCGTCGACACGGAGCCGTATCGCAAACTCGGTCGCAACCAACTGCGAGTTGCAACGTTCGTCGCAATCGATCCGGCCGATGTGAGGGCCCTGATCGCCAGCATCGAGTACGTGGTCGAGAATCTCTGAACTCGCCTGAACCCTGAACCCGTCTGAACTCTGGACCTGCCCGAACACTGGGCCGGCCTGAACCTGGATCTGAACGAAGAAAGAGCCTCCCGAATCAGCTTTCGGAAGGCTCTTTCTTCGTTTTCGCGCCTGAATCAGTACGTGCGGTCGAATTCGGTGTCGTCGTCGGCGCCAGTGTCGGTCTGGTCGGTCTCGACGTCACGGATTTCACCCGAATCGTCGAAAGCTCCGACCAGGCTGTCTTCGATCAGCTCAGCGGTGTCTTCGCGCGAGGCGACGAGTCGACCCATTTCGAGCTCACCGTCGTCGAGTCCGTCGATGTCGAGCCCCTCTTCGGCGATGGTGTCGATGTCGATTCCGTCGCGATCCCTGCGCAGGGCACGTGCCGCGATCTCGCTCGCATCGATACCGTCGTCGTCGTCTTCTTCATCGTCGTCGTCTTCGTCGTCGTCGTCTTCATCGTCGTCGTCTTCATCGTCGTCGTCGCGATCGGTATCGCCGTCATCCGGTTCACCCTGACCGTTCACGTCGTCAGATTCCGATTCGTCGTCGTCGCGGTCGTCATCATCATCGTCGTCATCGTCGAATTCGCTCTCCGAGTCATCGACGATTGCGTCGGCCGTCAACCTGTCGGCCCACGGAACCCATTCCGGCGAGAGGATCGACGTCTCGCCCGGCAACAGTTCGACTTCGAGCACGGTCGGCTCAGTGTTGTCGCCGACGCGAGACAAGGTCGCCGTCCAGTGCCAATCGGGATAACCCGCGAGCCGTGAAGCGAAGAACAGGCTGAGCACGTGCTCGCCCTCGACCTGGTGGCCGATGAATTCACCGATGGATTCGGCGGGAGTAACCTCGGCGAGCGCACCGCGCGCAAGGTCGACGGAGGCCAGCAGCACTGCATCTGGCTCACTGACGACGCCCGGTTCGTCGGCAGCACCCGGTTCGTCATCATCTGAGTCTTCGCCAACAGCAGCGTCTTCGCCTTCGGCGGAGCCGTCATCGGCAGCAGTTTCTCCAGATGCCGCTGACTCATCGCCCGCTGCGGCATCTGCCACAATCGGTGATTCTGTAGCTGGGATCAGCGCGGAGGGCTCGTCCTGCGCGGCGATGCCGTCGGGTTCGGTAGCCTCTGTTCCGTCAGACACGACCTAGGCGTCCAGCTCGTCTGCGACCTTGCGAAGCAGCGCCGCGATCTTGCGGCTGTGGGCAGAATCGGGGTAACGACCCCGCTTGAGGTTGGTGCCGATGCCATCAAGGACCTTCACGAGATCTTCGATAATGACGGCCATGTCATCGGCCGGCTTGCGGCTCAGCTTGACCATGCTCGGCGGAGCTTCGAGAACACGCACCGAGAGCGCCTGCACCCCGCGCTTGCCATCAGCGATACCGAATTCGAGCTTCGTACCCGCTTTGACGGTGGCCCCAGCGGGCAGGGCTGACGCGTGCAGAAAGACTTCCTGGCCATCATCTGAGCTGATGAAGCCAAAGCCCTTCTCTTCGTCGTAGAACTTAACCTTGCCGGTAGGCATGTGTGAATCTCCTCGTGTGTTTTGCCGGAATATTGCGCTCCGGCCAGAGGTAAGCCTATTAGCTTGCTGCGGTGCCCGTATTGTTAGAGGGGTGACTAATCCAAATACCCCCGTGATTCACCGGGGTGAGCGCGCTCTCGCGTACATGATCGCCGGTGTCGCCGGTCTCTCCATCATCTGCATGATCCTCGGCATCATCTCAGGGTTTGCGCACTTCACGCTCGTGCCGGTTGTTCTCGTTTTTCCGCTGTTCGGCTTTCCGGTGACCATCGTGCTCATCATCGCCCTCGTCATCATGAACGCCGTTCGCCGATCCCGCGAGGCTCGTAGCTCCAGATGAGCGACACGCTCGCTCTGGCCGGCCGACTGCAGACGGAGAGCGACGATGCCCTCATCACTCTGCTGACGGCGCGCCACCTGAGCAAACGCGACCTCCGCGACTTCTTCGATCTGGCCGACGCGCTGCTTTCGCCCGATTCGGTTCACGAGGCGCTCACTCACCTCGACCGCCACACACTCGGCCAGATCGCAACCGGCGCCGTCGACACAACAACCGCGACCCCAGCACTCCGCGCCGCGTTCTCCCTCATGCTGCTCGTCGAAGAAGACGGCCGTTTCGAGCCCTACGACAGCGTGCGCAGCGTTCTCCTGGCATGGCCCGATCGGGGCCTGCCCTCCATCGACGAACTCGTCTCTGGCGTCGCACCCGCCTCGGCGGCACCTCCCTCACAAGCAGCGGGCGCCAAGACCGACGAGATCGCTGCAGAGCGTGCCTTCGAGACGACCGTCGCCGTCACCGAACTCGCGACGGCCCTCCAGACTGCTCCGGCCCGCGAACTCGCCAAAGGCGGCCTCGCCGTGCCAGACGCGAAGAGGCTTGCCGCTGCAACAGGTCTTGCCCCAGAGGCAATGAATTCGATCCTCCGCGTGTCGACGATCGCGGGCCTGACCCACCGTGAGGGTGCATCGTGGTTCGGCTCTGCCGCAGCAGGCGAATGGATGCTGCAACCACTCGCGCGTCGCTGGGGCACCCTCGCCTCGGCCTGGCTCGACGCGCTGCCCCCGCAGATCGTCGACGTTCTGCGGTCTCGGTTGGATTCCGTCTGGGGTGAACCACTGGCGGAGTATCTCCGGTGGCTGTACCCCGCAGGTGGCGATGAGCTCGCGGAGCAGATCGACGAGTTCACGATCGATGCGGAGCGCCTCGGCATTGCCGGCCTAGGGCTGGCAAGTGCCGCAGGGGCCGCCCTGCTCCAAGACGGAGAAGAAGAGGCGACCGCAGCGTTGTCGCCCCTGCTGCCCGCAGAAGTCTCGACGGTCTACCTGCAACACGACCTGACCGTGGTCGCGCCCGGGCCACTGCTGCCAGAGATCGACCGCACCCTTCGTGCCATGGCCCACGTCGAGAGCCGGTCGATCGCGTCGACCTATCGCATCTCGTCTGGCTCGATCGCCAGGGCTCTTGCTGCGGGGTACACCGCCGCGGGGATCCGGAGCTTTCTGCAGAGCATCTCTTCGAGCGGCATTCCCCAGCCTCTCGACTACCTGATCTCCGAGTCGAGCGCCCGGTACGGTCTGCTGCGGGCAGGTTCGCTCGACGACCTGGGCAGCTACGTGCGCTCCGACGACGGGCAGTTGCTGCACACCATCGCCGTCGACCAGAGCCTCAGTTCGCTCGGGCTGGTCTTCTCCGGTGACAGCCGACTCACGAGCCGGTTCAGCCTCGAGACGGTGTACTGGCTGCTGGTGGATGCCCGGTACCCGGTCATCGCAGAAGCAGGCTCCGGTGAGCCCTTCACCCTCACCCGGTTTCCGAGTGCACCAGCGCGCGCTGAGGTGACCACTCGACCCGTGGACGAGCTCATCAACCGCCTCAGAGGCAGCGGAGTGCGGCCGGGTACTGATACGGCCGAAGCCTGGCTGGTGCGCCAACTCGACGTCGCAGTCAAGGCGAAGTCGACGGTTCTGGTCACGGTGAAGGTGCCCAACGGTTCGGAGATGAGCTTCCTGGTCGTTCCTACGAGTCTGGGTAGTGGTCGCCTGCGAGCAACCGATCCGAAAGCCGGTGTCGAGCGCACGCTCCCCCTGGCGAGCATCACCCAGGTGCAGGTCGTCAGCTCCGTGGCCTGACCGGGGTCACCGAAGGCTGCACTCGCCCTCGCGCCGGCGGCTCGGTATTGCGGGCTGTAAACTTGACAGCTATGCCCGATGGCCCCCTGATCGTTCAAAGCGATCGCACCGTTCTGCTCGAAGTCGCCCACCCCGACGCCGACACCGCCCGCCACGAGCTGGCCGTCTTCGCCGAGCTCGAACGGGCACCCGAGCACATCCACACCTATCGCATCACCCGGCTCGGTCTCTGGAACGCCCGCGCCGCCGGCCACACCGCCGAAGAGATCCTCGGCACGCTCGAGCGCTACTCGAAGTTCGCCATCCCCCAGTCGGTGTCGATCGACATCGCCGAGACGGTTGCACGCTACGGGCGCCTCGTCATAGAGCGGCAGTCCGACGGCGTGCTCACCCTCCGCTCCACCGATGAAGCAGTGCTTGCTGAGATCGTCAAGGGCAAGCGCATCTCGCCGCTGCTGCCATCGAAGCTGGCGTCAGACACCTACGTGATCGAGCCCTGGGCCCGGGGGCAGCTGAAGCAGGAGCTCACCAAGCTCGGGTGGCCTGCAGAAGATTTCGCCGGATACACCCCGGGTACCCCGCACGAGATCTCGCTTGCCGAAGACGGCTGGCACCTGCGCGACTACCAGCAGAAGGCCATCGACAACTTCTTCGAACGCGGTTCAGGCGTCGTGGTACTCCCCTGCGGCGCCGGCAAGACGTTGGTCGGCGCCGGCGCAATGGCCACCGCGAAGACCAACACGCTCATCCTCGTGACGAACACGGTCTCTGCCCGCCAGTGGCGTTCAGAACTGCTCAAGCGCACCTCGCTGACCGAAGACGAGATCGGCGAGTACTCCGGCCAGGTCAAGGAGGTCAAGCCCGTGACCATCGCGACCTACCAGATCCTCACAGCCAAGAGGAAGGGCGCCTACGCGCACCTGGAGCTCCTCGACGCCCTTGACTGGGGGCTGGTCGTCTACGACGAGGTGCATCTGCTGCCCGCACCCGTCTTCAAGCTCACAGCCGAGCTGCAGGCCCGACGTCGGCTCGGCCTCACGGCCACCCTGGTGCGCGAAGACGGCCGGGAAGGCGATGTGTTCAGCCTGATCGGGCCGAAACGCTTCGACGCCCCCTGGAAGGAGATCGAGGCGCAGGGGTTCATCTCGCCGGCCGAATGCTTCGAGGTCCGCATCGACCTGCCCCAGACCGACCGGCTCATCTACGCCGCCGCCTCCGACGATGAGCGCTACCGGCTCGCTGCGACAGCACCCGCCAAACTCGACGTCGTGAAGCAGCTCGTTGCGAAACACCACGGCGAGCGCATTCTCGTCATCGGCCAGTACCTCGACCAGCTCGACACGCTCGCCGCCGAGCTGGGCGTGCCCGAGCTCACCGGCTCGACACCCATTGTCGAAAGGGAGCGCCTGTACCAGGCCTTCAGAGACGGCGACGAGCCCATTCTTGTCGTCAGCAAGGTCGCCAACTTCTCCGTCGATCTGCCCGAGGCCACCGTGGCGATTCAGGTCTCCGGTTCGTTCGGTTCCCGGCAGGAGGAGGCCCAGCGTCTCGGTCGCCTGCTCCGCCCGAAGGAGTCAGGTCTTTCTGCGAACTTCTACACGCTGGTGGCCCGCGACACCGTCGACCAGGATTTCGCCCAGAACCGGCAGCGTTTTCTCGCCGAGCAGGGCTACAGCTACACGATTCTGGATGCCCAGTCCCTGGCCGCGTAACCACAGCGTTCCACCGCGAACCTTCAGCAGTGGCGCGGCCAGTAGGCGCAATTCGCCTTGATCTAACTCTCAGGAAGCATTCAGCGTACCTGCAGATAATAGAGGCATGACCGGACCACGCATTCTCATCGTCGACGACGAGCCGAACATCCGCGACCTGCTCACCACCAGCCTGCGCTTCGCCGGCTTTGCGGTTCGAGCCGTCAGCAACGGAGCCCAGACCATCTCCGCCGTGCTCGAAGAAGAGCCGGACCTGATCATTCTCGACGTCATGCTGCCCGACATGAACGGTTTCGGTGTCACCAAGCGACTGCGTGCCGCCGGGTACACCGCGCCCATTCTCTTTCTCACCGCCAAAGACGACACCGAAGACAAGATCACCGGCCTCACCGTCGGCGGCGACGACTACGTCACCAAACCGTTCAGTCTCGACGAGATCGTGGCCCGCATCAAGGCGATTCTGCGTCGTACGATGCAGGCCGACGAAGATGCGATCATCCGCGCCGGTGAACTCACCATGGACCAGGACACCCACGAGGTGTTCGTGGCAGACACGGCGATCGAGCTGAGCCCGACGGAGTTCAAGCTGCTGCGCTACCTCATGCTGAACCCCAACCGGGTGCTTTCGAAGGCCCAGATTCTCGACCACGTGTGGGAATACGACTTCAACGGCGACGCCGGCATCGTGGAGTCATACATCTCCTACCTGCGCCGCAAGCTCGACCAGTACTCCGAAGAGTCGTTGATCCAGACCAAGCGGGGCTTCGGGTACATGCTGAAGGTCAGCAAGGTCTGAATAGGTGCCGCGCCCGCTGGGCGCCGGGTTCGTGATGACCTCCGGCACTGCCTTCCTGCCAAGTGAATCGCACACCGCGACGGTGACAGGCCAGGCGGGGCACATCATCTCCACAGCGACCACAGCGTAATCTGTTAGGCACTCATGGCCGTCTCTCCCTCCACGTTCTGGAACTCGATTTCACTGCGCACCAAGATAACCGGTGTGACAGTGCTGATGCTGACGTTCGGGCTCATCATCGCGGGAATCGGAACGATGACGGTGCTGAGGTCGTACCTCCTGAACCAGGTCGATTCGCAGTTACGCGGCGCCTACACCGACATCTCGCCGTTCCTCGGCTCTGGGGCAAGCGCCCTGCTGTTCAAACTCGATGACGTCGAGTCAGCTCCGAAGGAGTACTACGTAGCCCTGATCGGGCCGAACGGCTCTGTCACCGTGAACAACTGGGGCTCGCAGCCCGCGTCAGAAGAACCGTCAGTCACCGGGCTGCCCACCACTCCGTCGCTCGATGCCCAGGCACAGTCCCCCGTCTTCATCCTCTCCTCCACGGGTGGTAAGACCGAGTGGCACGCTGCCGTGCGCACCGTGGGCCTGCAGGACGGCAGCTACGGCACCCTGGTCATCGCTTCGTCGCTCGAGAAGACCGACAGTGTCACCACTACATACCTTTCGATCTTCCTCGCCTTCGGGGTCGGCGTCGTGGTGCTCGGCGCCATGCTCACCCGGCTCCTGGTCAGCAGCACTTTCACTCCCCTGCGCGCCGTCGAGAAGACGGCCGCTGAAATCGCCAACGGGGACTTCAGCCAGCGCATGGCCGGTGACACCCCGAACACCGAAGTCGGCCGACTCAACCGTTCACTCAACACCATGCTGAGCCGGATCGACACGGCCTTCACCGACCGGGCGAAGACCATCGACCAGATGAGGCGCTTCGTCGGCGATGCCAGCCATGAACTTCGCACTCCCCTGGTGTCTGTGCGGGGTTACGCCGAGCTCTACCGCATGGGTGCGCTCCAGACCCCCGAAGAGGTCGCCAAAGCCATGGACCGCATCGAGAAAGAAGCGATCCGCATGGGCGCGCTCGTCGAAGACCTTCTCGAACTCGCCCGCCTCGACGAGACCCGGCCGATGAACCTCGAGCGCATCGACCTGGTACCGATCGCTGTCGATGCCGCATTGGATGCCCGGGCCTCCAGCCCCGAACGTGTCGTGTCGATCATCCTGCCCCGGTCGTCGCAGCCTGTCAGCTTCGTACCGGCCGTCGACTCCGCTACGAACCCGCCGGTCGGAATGACGGGTGATGCGGCAGTCGCTGGTCAGAACCCGCTCTCGGGCGCCGACGAGAAGGCCAGCAACCTGACCGGGCCGATCGGATTCGCGGGCGCGACCCTCGCACGACTCAGGCGTCGGCCTCGCACAGGAGTGGTTGCTCCCGTCGACCCGAGAACGGGAGCTCCCGTGGAGCTGGTGCCCGCTGACGTCGCGTTGTCGAGCATTGATTCCGAGGACCGAGGCGGTGTCGCACCGATCGTCATGGCTGACGAGAACAAGATCCGCCAGGTCGTCGCGAATCTCATCGGCAACGCTCTGCGGTTCACCCCCTCAGACAGCCCCATCGAGGTGTCGATCCAGGTCGACGAGGCCCGGCGCGTGGCCATCCTCGACGTCATCGACCACGGAGAGGGAATCCCGCCGCAGATCCGCGAGAAGATCTTCCAGCGGTTCTGGCGTGCGGACTCCTCCCGCACCCGCGAGACGGGCGGCAGTGGCCTCGGGCTCGCGATCGTGTCGTCGATCATCGCTGCACACCACGGCACCGTCGAGGCCGTCGAGACTACGGGAGGCGGCGCGACATTCCGCGTCACCCTCCCACTGGCCCCGATCGTTGCCTCCTCAGCTCCGGGCACGGCCCCAGCTACCGCCTGAGCGAAACACGACCCGAGTGACCGGACGCCGCTTCGAGATCGCCCCGGCGCGCTGAAGCCCGACGCGGAAGCCACGCAGGAGAAGGGCAGCCGCACAACGAAGGCTGCGGGCCGAGGCCGACGGGAAGCGACGAAGCGCACGCAGCGGCACCGTGGCGAGGCCGGCGGGAAGCGGCGGCGTGTATGTCGCTTACTTTGCGGCCCCGGGAAACAACGACGGAACCGCAAAGTCCTCCCGGCATGCGCCGCAGGGGCGGCGGCGCACAGCCAAGCAACGGGGTCGAAAGGAAGCGGCGGCGTGTACGTCGCTTCCTTTGCGGCCCCGCGGAAACAACGACGGAACCGCAAAGTTCTCCCGGCATGCGCCGCAGGGGCGGCGGCGCACAGCCAAGCAACGGGGTCGAAAGGAAGCGGCGGCGTGTACGTCGCTTACTTTGCGGCCCGGGGAAACAACGACGGAACCGCAAAGTCCTCCCGGCATGCGCCGCAGGGGCGGCGGCGCATAGAAAAAGCGGGCCTGCCCCGAAGGGCAGACCCGCTTTTTTGCAGCTAGATCAGAAGTCCATGCCACCGCTGGGGTCGCCGACCGGAGCGGGGTGACGCTCAGGCTTGTCAGCGACGACAACCTCTGTGGTGAGGAACAGACCCGCGATGGATGCAGCGTTCTGCAGGGCAGAGCGCGTCACCTTCACCGGGTCGTTGATTCCGGCAGCCAACATGTCGACGTACTCACCGGTTGCGGCGTTGAGGCCCCATCCGACGGGAAGGTTGCGCACCTTCTCGGCGACAACACCGGGCTCGAGGCCTGCGTTGACAGCGATCTGCTTGAGCGGAGCGTCGATCGCAACCTTCACGATGTTCGCGCCGGTCGCTTCGTCACCGGTCAGCGTGAGCTTCTCGAATGCGGTCTTGCCAGCCTGGATGAGAGCGACGCCACCACCGGCGACGATGCCCTCTTCGACGGCAGCCTTGGCGTTGCGCACTGCATCTTCGATGCGGTGCTTGCGCTCCTTGAGCTCGACCTCGGTCGCTGCTCCGGCCTTGATGACCGCAACGCCACCAGCGAGCTTCGCGAGACGCTCCTGGAGCTTCTCACGGTCGTAGTCGCTGTCAGTGTTCTCGATCTCGTTGCGGATCTGCTGCACGCGACCGGCGATGAGCTCGGCGTCGCCGGCACCTTCGACGATGGTGGTCTCATCTTTGGTGATGACGACCTTGCGTGCGCGGCCCAGGAGGTCGAGCGTGACGTTCTCGAGCTTGAGGCCGACCTCTTCTGAGATGACCTGTCCACCGGTGAGAATGGCGATGTCCTGCAGCTGCGCCTTGCGACGGTCACCGAAGCCCGGAGCCTTGACGGCAACCGACTTGAAGATGCCGCGGATCTTGTTGACGACGAGCGTGGCGAGTGCTTCGCCATCGACGTCCTCAGCAATGATGAGAAGCTGCTTGTTGGCCTGGATGACCTTGTCGACGATCGGCAGCAGGTCTTTGATCTGCGAGACCTTCGAGTTGACGATCAGGATGTAGGGGTCTTCGAAGACGGCTTCCTGGCGGTCAGGGTCGGTGACGAAGTACTGCGACAGGTAACCCTTGTCGAAGCGCATGCCCTCAGTCAGCTCGAGCTCGGTGCCGAACGTGTTCGACTCCTCGACGGTGACAACACCCTCTTTACCGACCTTGTCGATCGCCTCAGCGATCAGTGCGCCGATCTCGGTGTCACCAGCAGAGATCGATGCGGTTGCGGCGATCTCTTCCTTGGTCTCGATCTCTTTGGCGTTCTTCACGAGCTCGGCGATGACGGCTGCAACAGCCTTCTCGATGCCCTTCTTCAGGCTGATCGGGTCTGCACCGGCTGCGACGTTGCGCAGGCCTTCGCGAACCAGCGCCTGGGCGAGAACCGTAGCGGTCGTCGTTCCGTCGCCGGCGACGTCGTCAGTCTTCTTCGCGACCTCTTTGACCAGCTCGGCGCCGATCTTCTCGTAGGGGTCGTCGAGTTCGATCTCTTTGGCGATGGACACACCATCGTTCGTGATGGTGGGCGCACCCCACTTCTTCTCGAGGACGACGTTGCGACCGCGCGGGCCAAGCGTGACCTTGACGGCGTCAGCCAAAATGTTGAGTCCACGCTCGAGGCCGCGTCTGGCCTCTTCGTCGAAAGCAATAATCTTTGCCATGTGTGTTTCTCGTCCCTCCCGGGCGTCATGAAAGATTCATAAAGGTCTAGCACTCAGGTAGTGCGAGTGCTAACACCAATACTGGCACTCGACAGGGCCGAGTGCAAGTGACACCCAAGAAGGACGACGGTTTCGATACGCGCTTTGCGCTACTCAACCAACGATCACGTGAGATTGCGAGGTTACGCCAGGCGTACCGACTCTGCCTGCGGTCCCTTCGAGCCCGTTCCCACTTCGAAGATCACCTGCTGGCCCTCTTCGAGAACTTTGTATCCCCCCATGTCGATCGCGGAGTAGTGAACGAACACATCCTGCCCGCCTCCCTCCACCGTGATAAAGCCGTAGCCTTTTTCAGCGTTGAACCACTTGACGGTTCCGTTCGCCATTGTTACTCCCAGTTGCTGTGTTACTCACCATCATTTCGGGCGAAATGATCCGTTTCACAAGTAAAACGGTGCATTCGGCGAAATCACGATCACGTGACGACAATTCAACAAGAATTAAACACGCACGAAATACGGCACCCTCACGGAAGGGGTACCCGGGCTATTCGGCGTAGTCGGCGCCGAGAACGGCGGTGAGGTCCGCGCCGGCAAACTGGTCAGACTGCGCCACTGCTATTCCGCCGAGCGTTGCTGCAAGGCCCTTGGCCGCGCCCTCGTTCTCTGCCTTCGCGTAATAGACCGTCGACGTGGCCACGTCGGAGGCGCTCGCGTTCGCTTCAGCGCCCACCGACCATCCACCGGCCGTCGCCCGCGTGCCCGCTCGCGTCGCGAGTCCTTCGACGCCGGCACCGTTCAGGATGGTCACCGTCAGTTTCGGGTCGACGGTGGGCGTCGCGGTGGGGGTGGGCACGGGTGCGTCGGTGGCGACTGCCGAGGAGCTGCCCGCACTGGTTCCGCTGCTGGTGAACTGGATCCCGTTGTTCACAACATAGAGGCCGACGACTCCGAGACCGACGAGCAGCCCGGTCGCCAGGGCGGCCCAGGCGAAAGTCACCCATCCGCGGCCCTTCGGTCGGGGTCCGCGGTGCACACCCCTGCGGAGGCCGTCTGCAGGAATTCGGTCGAACGAATCGCGTGGTTCTGAAGCCATGGAAGGGTGGGGCTGCCGTTCTTATTCGCCAGGCGAGAGCAGGCGAGCCGACCGGGCTGCCATTCGGGTGTCTCTCACTCGCTGGAGTCGTTTGATGAGCATGGGGTCAAAAGTCAGGGCGGCTGAGGAATCGGTGAGGGCCGCGACGATCTGGTAGTAGCGGGTCGGTGAGAGTCCGAACTCATCGCGGACGGCCTGCTCCTTCGCGCCGGAGTGCTGCCACCAGACTCGCTCGAATTCGAGAACCCGACGGTCGCGGTCACTGAGGATCGACTCCATAACCGCGCGCCACCTCTCTCGACTTCCTGCTACTGCCTGCGATGGCTCATTCTAGAGCGCGGCCGCTTGGCATCCGGTGTGTACACGCCAAGCGGTCGCCCAGCAGCGTCAGGAAGCGGAGATGCCTGCCCGGTACATGGACGTGTGCACGATTCCTGCCTCGTCGTAGTCTTCGCCGAAGCGTTCGAAGCCGAAGCCTGCGTAGAGCGGTGCGATGTAACTCTGGGAGTGGAGCAGCAGGGCCTCATGGCCGAATTGACCGATCACTTCGCTGAGCAGACGCTGGGCGAGCCCTTTCCCGCGGAAGGCTGGCGCCACCACGACACGGCCGATCAGCCTCGTGGCGTCGAGGTATTCGGGAGTCGCGTCTTCGATGACTCGGAGGTAGGCGACGACCCTGTCGGCGTCGGCGATCCACACGTGCTTCGTTGCGGGTTCCCTGTCCCGATCATCCAATTCGGACTCGTCGACCTTCTGTTCGACGTAGAAGACGTCGGTTCGAAGCCGCAGGATGGCGTACAGCTCATCGGTTGTGAGCTCGCTCCATGTCTTCTGGATGATGGAATGGTCAGGCACGCGCTCGAGTTTACTGTGATGATGGAAGGCGTTTGGAGAGGACACCATGACAGAGTACGAAGTATCGAAGACCACCGATGAGTGGAAGAGCGAGCTCAGCGCCGAGGAATTTGCGGTACTGCGGCAGGCAGCAACCGAGCGCCCGTGGACGGGTGAGTTGCTCGACGAGAAGCGTGAAGGTGTCTACCGCTGTAAGGCGTGCGGGCAGGAGCTGTTTCGCAGCGACACGAAGTTCGACTCGCACTGCGGTTGGCCCAGTTTCTATGCGCCGAAGGAATCTGACGCGGTCGAACTGATCGAAGACCGGAGCCTCGGAATGCTGCGCACGGAGGTGCGGTGCTCCAATTGCGGGTCGCACCTCGGCCACCTCTTCGACGACGCACCCCAGACACCGACGGGAGACCGGTTCTGCATGAATTCGGTTTCGCTGTCATTCGACGAGTCGGCCTGAGACCGACAGGGATTCGCGGGCGCGCGCAGGTGCACCGCGATCGAACGCAACTGCATTCAGCTACCCCGACCATGAGAGGAGCGCGTTGATGTCGGCTTTCACCAGCATGCAGCAGCGACGCTCCTCCTCACGGGTCGGAGCATCAGCCCCTGACCACGACGAAATACTGCGCCTCGTCGAGGCTGCAGGGGCTGTCGCCGACCACGGTTCGCTTCGCCCGTGGCGACTCATCGAAGTCCGGGGCAGCGCCCGGGCCCGCGTCGGCAGCGCACTCGCAGAAGCAGCAGGGGCTGACAGTGACGCCGAGCGGGCAGGATTCGTCTCCAAGGCCGAGCGCGCGCCCCTGCTGATCGCCATTGTCGCGGCACACAAGTCAAGCGAGAAGGTCACGACCTGGGAGCAGGACGCTGTGGCCGCCGGCGTCTCGCACGCGCTCTCGCTGCTGCTCGACGAGGCAGGGTGGGGAGTCATCTGGCGGACCGGCCCATTCACCCGCTCTGAACCGGTGCGGCGCGTGCACGAACTGCGGGCGAATGAAGTGCTCCTCGGCTGGCTCTACGTCGGCGAGAGGCCCGTCGGCCCCCGGGGCGTTCGTCGCACTCTCATCGACGTCGCCGATCATGTGACGGTGCTCCCGTGAATGCCGACGAGCATGAACACGTTCTGCCTGATTCCGGCACCGAGGTCGTGAGTGTCGTCAGGGGCACCCTCGCCGAGCTCGATGCGCTGGCAGTCCTCTTCGACGCGTATCGGCAGTTCTACGGGCATCCCGCAGACCTCGAAGCCGCGCGCGCCTACCTCGAGGCTCGAATGCGGGGCGACGAATCCGTGGTTCTACTCGCAATGAATGCGGGCTTACCGGTCGGATTCAGTCAGCTCTACCCCTCGTTCTGCTCGCTCGACCTCTCGCGTATCTTCGTGCTCTACGATCTCTTCGTCGACCCGTCAGCTCGTCGACTCGGGGTGGCCCGCTCACTTCTGGCTGCAGCAGAGCAGCACGGCCGGGCGGCAGGCGCGAGCCGGCTCGAGCTCTCCACCGCATGGAGCAATACCGCGGCGCAGGCGCTCTACGAGGCCGATGGCTGGATGCCTGACTCGACGTATCGCCACTACGAACTCCCGCTCCTACCGCCCGCCGTTTCAGCAGGTTGACGTTGAGCGGGCCACGCCTGTGCGTTCAGCGGCGTTCGTGCAACCCGAGGGGATTCACTGGGTCGGGGCCGAGCGACCGGGACCTGTCGAGAAGTTCTGTGACATGCGCCGCCATATATGCGGCGGCACCCGTCAGCGACCTCTCGGAGGCAACCCAGACACGAAGGCCCTGCCGGTCGCAGCCATAGGTGTAAACGCCGAAGAACTCGTAGTCACCTTCGAAGTAGCGCCGGATCCACCCGATGCAACGACCGTCATGGGCCAGGAACCAGACGTCCGCGCTCCACGGTGTGGCGGCGTAGACAGAGTGGGGCTGTGTTGCGTCGATCGTCGTAGCGGCGGTGGCGTTCACAGCACGAGACTAAGCCGACGCGCTGGCAAAACCCTGCAAGGCGGGCTGGTGTGTGCCATCAGACGAGGCCCACGGCCTGCTGGGTCGCGAAATGCTTGACTGCTGCCGGGTGGTAGTTCAGCCCGTTCGTGTGGGTCGACAGCCATTCCAGACCGACGACGGCACCCTGGGATTCGAGCTTGACGAGCCACTTCGAAATCCAGTCGTCGAGCGAGACGTCTACAGGCAACAGGCTTCGGGCGAACAGATCGCTTTCGGCGGCCTTCTCCGCGAGCGCCCTCGACGACCAGAACGGGACAGCCCGCTCGCCCCCGAGCGCCGAGACGAGAACTCCGGCATCGTCGTGAAGCAACCAGACCGTTCCGGAGGATCTCACCCGCTCGGCGAACTGCGCGCAGATCGGGTTGATCTGGTAGGCGGGGCGCATGACGCCTGAGTCAGGGAACCCAGCGGTAGCAGGGCGCCCGGCGCTGTGCCCGCGAGTCACAAGTGCGAGGTGCCGCGCCGGCAAACTCTGGGCGACACTCGAACCATCTATCACAGGACCCCTCCTAGACTCATCTTCTCACCTAGAAAACGGTCTCCGAATTCATTTGCGAGAAATAGGGTCTTAAGTCCCGGTCCGGGGGGTGCCGGTGCTGGTGCTAGTTGGCGCCTGACCCGCCGGCAACGACGTACGACCACAGTTCGCTGCTGACACCCACGTGAGCAGGAGCCGGCTGCCCTGAGCGCTCGGCTTCGCTGCGATGACCGTGTCCGAATGCGGGTGAACTCACCCAGGCCTGGAACGACTCCTCGTCGGACCACCGGGTGACGACGAGCCAGGTGTGGCGATCATCCACAGGCTTCAGGAGTTCGAAGCCCTCGAAACCCGCCTGGCCGTCAACGGCTCCGGCGCGAGCAGCGAAGCGCTGGGCGAGTTCGTCGCCACTGTCGGCTTGCACGGTGATGGCGTTGATTTTGATTACAGTCACGGGAGAGTCCTTCTGTCTGGGGCGCACGCATCGGCGCGCGGTTCCCATCGTGCCACGACGGGCTGAACGCAGGCCCTCAGAACACTGGCTGGGCGGCATCCGGATCTCCCGGATGCGAGCCTTGGGTCAGGGGCGGCGAACGCAGCGAAAGCCGATGTGGCTCATGCCGGTGTCGACCGGCTGGGGGCGACGGGCGGCCGGGCGGTAGCGCAGGCAATAGGTGTCGGCGCAGAGGAACGAACCACCCTTGACAACCCTCCGCGGAATGCGGAATTGGGGCTGCATCGGGTCGAAACTGGCCTCCTCCTCGGCGCCACGCGGGTCGATCGGAGCGCAGCAGGCGTCGACCGGCTCGGCGGCGTGACCCTGCGCGTACCAATCGTTCGTCCACTCCCACACGTTGCCCGCCGTGTCGAAGAGCCCGAACCCGTTCGCGGGGAACGAGCCCACCGGCATGGTCGACCCGTAGCCCGACTCCGCCCGCCAGGGGAACTGCCCATGCCAGTAGTTCGCGCGCTTCAGGTCGGCGCCCTCTGGCTCGTTGCCCCAGGTGAACGTCGAGCCGTCGAGGCCGCCGCGCGCGGCGTGCTCCCATTCGGCCTCGGTCGGCAGGTCTTTGCCGGCCCAGGCTGCGAAGGCCGCAGCATCCTCGTGCGCCACCTGAACGACCGGATGATCGAGCACTTCGTCGATCGTCGAACCGGGGCCGCGCGGGGTGCGCCAGCTCGCGCCCGGCGTCCACGCCCACCACTGCATGAGGTCCCGCAGGTCGACAGGGCCACTGGTGCCGGTGAAGACCAGTGAGCCCGGCGCCAGATTCTCGATCGGCGCACCGGGATAGTCGGCGGGGTCAAGAGGGCGTTCTGCCACGGTAATGTACCCGGTTGCTGCCACGAAGGCCGCGAATTCGGCGTTTGTGACCTGATGACGGTCGATGAAGATGTCGCTGACCGTCACCAGGTGGGCGGGCGCCTCCTCTGCGTAGTGGTCATCCGAACCCATGCGGAAGCTTCCTCCGGGAACGAGCACCATTGCATCGGACAACGGTGGCGTCGCCGCAACCACGATTAGTGCAGCGCCCCGTTGGTGGCGTCTTCGAGCTGGCGCAACACCGCATCCAGATTGAAGGACGCCGGTTTCTGCCGCGGCGGGAACTGCGCGAATGCGGGGATCTGAGCTGCGACGGTGGCCTGCATCTGGTACATGACCCACGCGTGGTCGAGTACCCAGTCCCAATAGGTGTTCGAGTTGTCGTCGGCCCGTTCGAAGGGATCCTGCCGAAGGCTGAAGATCTTGGGTACACGCAGTTTCACGAACGGCTCAGCCCATGCCATCAGCCGGGTCGCCCTCTGTTCAGCAAGCACCGCCTTGTAGTCGCCCATGCGGATCGCGAGGACGTCACCGTCATCGCTGATGTAGAAGAAGTAGTCACGGGGCGATTCGGCCACCTCCCCCGTGAAGTACGGGAGCATGTTCTCACCGTCGATGTGTACGGTGAACGTCTTGTCGTCGGCCGAGTGACCTTCGAGTAGTTTCGCGGTGATCTCCGGCTCTCCTGCAGCAGCCAGCAGAGTTGGCAGGAAGTCCTGGTGCGAGACGATGCCATTGAGCACACTGCCCGACGGGATCTGGCCGGGCCAGCGAACGAAACACGGCACACGCCAGCCACCCTCCCAGTTGGTGTTCTTCTCCGAGCGGAACGGGGTGATGCCCGCGTCGGGCCAGCTGTTGAAGTGCACGCCGTTGTCTGTGGAGTACATGACGATCGTGTTGTCGGCGATTCCGAGCTCGTCGAGCTTGTCGAGCATGATGCCGACGTATTCGTCGTGCGCCACCATCACGTCGGCGTACTCGCCCTGGCCGTTGCTCTTGCCCTTGTGTTCGGGTGCCGAATGGGTGCGGAAGTGCATGCCTGTGGTGTTCCACCACAGGAAGAACGGCTGCTCTGCCTCGTTCGCGTCATCGATGAACTTCAGGGCATGGTCGGTGACCTCAGAATCGAACGTCTCCATACGCTTGCGCGTGAGGGGGCCGGTGTTCTCGATCGTCTGGCCCCCGTTCCCGTCGGCCCAGGAGTGCAGTACGCCCCGAGGCCCGAACCGCTCTTTGAACGCTGGATCCTTCGGATAGCTGTCGTTCTCCGGCTCTTCTTCGGCGTTCAGATGGTAGAGGTTTCCGAAGAACTCGTCGAAACCGTGCACAGTGGGAAGAAATTCGTCTTTGTCACCCAGGTGGTTCTTGCCGAACTGGCCGGTGCGATACCCCAGCGGCTTGAGCAGCTCAGCGATGGTGGGGTCTTCGGCTTTCAGGCCGATGTCTGCCCCGGGCATCCCGACCTTGGTGAGGCCGGTGCGAATCGGGTTCTGCCCCGTGATGAAAGCTGCGCGACCGGCCGTGCAGCTCTGCTGGCCGTAGTAGTCCGTGAAGGCGACGCCCTCATTGGCGACCCGGTCGATGTTCGGGGTGCGGTAGCCCATCTGGCCGCGGCTGTTGTAGCTGATGTTCCACCAGCCGATGTCGTCGCCCCAGAGAATCAGAATGTTCGGCTTCGTGGTGGCCATGCTGGTCTCCTCTGACTCGATGCGCGGCACCCTCGCGGCGCTTTCGCTGCTCACCATACCGCTCCAGAGCACCGCCAGACACGGCGAAAGCGATGAACTTCTTGGGGCTTAGCGAGTGCGGGCCGAGTCGAGTCGAGTCGAGAAGATTGGGGCCGACACGCGCGCTGGAGCTCCAAGCGAGCATCCAGTGGATGCTCGCCGCGACGCCAGCGCTGTCGAAGCTGCGCTTCGACAGGAACAACGATCCCAGGTCGGTGCTTGGGGCCGACGACGGGACTTGAACCCGTAACCCCCGCTTTACAAGAGCGGTGCGCTACCAATTGCGCCACGTCGGCAGGTCGAACACCCCATTCTAGTCATGCACACAGCTGCCACAGCGCACGGGGCGACGACCGAGGCCGGGCAGAATCGCCCGATCCCGGTGAGCCCCAGTACTTACGAAGCCGGGGTTGGCGTGGGGGTAGCGCTCGATGACGACTGGCCGGAGACCTGCAGCACGAAGTTCGCGAACGCATTGGCATCGGTCAGTGAGCCCTGGTACTGCTGGCCGTCGACGAGAATGGTCGGCGTACCCGTGACCTTTGCAAGGGTCGAGCCAGGAAGAGGCTCGGTGGTCGCCCGAGTGGTGGAGTCGGCGACCCAGCCCTTGAAGTCCTGGTTCGTGATGCAGGAGTTGATGGTGTCGGTCGACCCCGCACCAGCCTGTTTCACGTAGCCCTGGAGCTGTGCATCCGTGAGGCCTGAGGTGTTCTCGGCTGGCTGGTTCGTGAAGAGCAGCGAGTTGAAGTCGAAGAAGTTGTTCGGCGAGTAGTTGGCGACGCAGGCTGCGGCGTTCGCCGCGCGGGTCGAGTACTTGGTACCGAGCGAGGACCGGTCGAGCAGTGAGAGTGGATGCACCTCGTACGTCGCGGCTCCCTGGGCCAGCCACTTGCCGATCTGTTCGGTGTTCGTGGTCTCGAATTGGCCGCAATAAGGGCACATGTAGTCGATGTAGACGCGGATGTCGAGAACGCCGGCGGGGTTCGCCGCGCTCGGGGTGGGCTGCTCACCGGCAGCGAGGGCCGGGGTGGTGACGGCGACATTGCCGGTCGTGATCTTGATGCCGTCACTCGCCATGTTGAGCGGGCCAGGACCCGCGGTCTTGACGGAGCTGGCGACGATCAGAACGACGCAGACGATGATGGCGACAACCACGACGCCGATGCCGCTGAACAGGATCCACCTGTTTCGGAGGTCTTTCTTGCGCTGCTCCTCACGGAGCACTTTCGCCTTTTCACGGGCGGCCTCGCGTCGCTGGTTCTTGCTCTGGCGACTGTCTTCGGGTCGGCCGTTGGTCATACGTGTTGCTCCGGAGTTCGAGAGAGAGGGAGGAGGAAGAAGTCGGGGTGGTGCGCCGCAATCGCTTGCAGCCACCAACCGATAGTAATGACTGACCCTGAGAATGCCCTAACCACGTCCTCCACAAGCGCCCAATAGACGTCGGTTTCCGCGACCGGGATCCGGATGGCCGCCCGGGCGGCACCGTGACATACTGAGAGACGGGCCACCACTGACGTTGGCTCATAGTCCATCACAACGGATCGTCCGGCACGTACCTGCCGGTGAAGGAGTAGTACAACCATGGCATCAGTCACGTTTGATCACGCAACACGGCTCTACCCGGGCTCGACCCGCGCAGCCGTCGACCAGCTGAACCTCGAAACCGCCGACGGCGAGTTCCTGGTTCTCGTCGGCCCCTCCGGCTGTGGCAAGTCCACGTCGCTCCGCATGCTGGCCGGCCTCGAAGAGGTCAACTCCGGCAACATCTTCATCGGTGACCGCAACGTCACCGATGTTCCGCCGAAAGACCGCGACATCGCCATGGTCTTCCAGAACTACGCGCTGTATCCGCACATGACCGTCGCCGAGAACATGGGCTTCGCTCTCAAGATCGCCGGCGTCAACAAAGACGAACGCGCAACCCGCGTGCTCGAAGCCGCGAAGCTGCTCGATCTCGAGCCCTACCTCGGCCGCAAGCCCAAGGCTCTCTCCGGTGGCCAGCGCCAGCGCGTCGCGATGGGCCGGGCGATCGTGCGCCAGCCCCAGGTGTTCCTGATGGACGAGCCGCTGTCGAACCTCGACGCCAAGCTGCGTGTTCAGACCAGAACGCAGATCGCCTCGCTCGTTCGCCGCCTCGGCGTCACTACGGTCTACGTCACCCACGACCAGACCGAGGCCCTCACCATGGGAGACCGCATCGCGGTTCTGAAAGACGGAGTCCTGCAGCAGGTCGGCACGCCCCGCGACCTGTACGAGAAGCCGTCCAATGTGTTCGTCGCTGGATTCATCGGCAGCCCGGCGATGAACCTGTTCGTCGCAGACGTGGTCGATGGCGGTGTGCAGTTCGGCACCTCGGTCATTCCCGTCGAGCGCGAGCTCCTCACCTCGGTGAACGCCAAGACGGTCACCATCGGCGTGCGCCCCGAAGACATCGTGGTTGCCTCGACGTTCGGCGAGGGTCTCCCGGTCGACATCGACCTGATCGAAGAGCTCGGCGCTGACGGCTACCTCTACGGCCACGCCGAGATCAACGGCAAGCGCACCGACCTCGTCACCCGTGTCGACGGTCGTGTTCACCCGAACGCCGGCGAGAAGGTTTACCTCACGGCCAAGCCCGGTCACCTCCACCTCTTCAACAACGAGAGCGGCGAGCGCATCGGCAACCGGCCCGTCGTCGCGGCATAGCCAGAAGCATCCACCACACAGGCCGAGCCTGTCGGTTTTCGTCGCATCGAGGCGAATTCCGGCAGGCTCGTTCTGTTTCACCGCTCCAGCTACGCTGGATCTACCGAGCTGAGGAGCTTTTGTGAGTGGCTCACTGAACATCACCGCCGCGACCGTCGACCCTGCACTTCTCGACCTGCCGTGGCATCTTCCGCTGGAACAATGGCCCGTCGAGAACATCGCGCTGCTTCCCAAGGGCATTTCGCGGCACCTCGTGCGATTCGCCCACCTCAGCGGCCACGTCATCGCCATCAAAGAGACCACAGACGAGATGGCCAAACGCGAGTACGCCATGCTGCGCAACCTGCAGGCACTCGACATTCCGTGCGTCGACCCACTTGCCGTCATCACGAATCGCACCGACGGCAACGACATGCCCCTCAACTCGGTGCTTGTCACGCGGCACCTCAAGTTCTCGCTGCCCTACCGTGCACTCTTCTCCCAGACCCTCCGCCCCGACACCGCCACCAGGCTGGTGGATGCTCTGGCCGTGCTGCTCGTACGCCTGCACATCATCGGATTCTTCTGGGGCGACGTCTCGCTGTCGAACACCCTTTTCCGCCGCGACGCCGGCGCCTTCGCGGCCTACCTGGTCGACGCGGAGACTGGCCAGCTCTACGGCGGGGGGCTCTCGAATGGCCAGCGCGAGAATGACCTCGAGATCGCCCGGGTGAACATCGCCGGTGAGCTGATGGACCTCGAGGCTGGCGGCCGAGTCGCCGACGAGCTCGACCCCATTCGCATCAGTGACGGGATTGTCGCCGCCTACCGGTCGCTCTGGAAGGAGCTCACCGGCTCCGAGTCGTTCTCAACCTCGGAGCGCTGGCGCATCAGCGAGCGCGTCGACCGCCTCAACGAACTCGGCTTCGACATCGAGGAACTGGCGATCAAGACCGATGAATCCGGCACGACGGTGCGCATCCAGCCGAAGGTCGTGGATGCCGGGCACCATCAGCGTCGGCTGCTGAGGCTCACCGGGCTTGACACCGGCGAGAACCAGGCCAGGCGACTGCTGAACGATCTCGACTCGTACACCCTTCGTTTCGGCCGCAAGGACTACGACGAAGAGATGCTGGCCCACGAATGGCTGGCCAAGGTATTCGAACCGGTGATGAGGGCCATCCCCCGCGAGCTCAAGGGCAAGCTCGAGCCTGCGGAAGTCTTTCACCAGTTGCTCGAACACCGCTGGTTCATGAGCCAGCAGGAGAGCCGTGACGTACCCCTCGCCGAAGCCCTGACCTCGTACATCAACGACATCCTGCGCCATCGCCGCGATGAAGCGACCGTGGTAGGGCCGCCGACCGGCCTCATCACGCTGCCCATCACCGTTCAGGCGGGCGCGGTGAGCGAGGACGACGAAGACGAAGACGACGACCCAGATGAAGACGACCAGCTCGGCACCGATCCGGCCTCACTCGAAGCCGAGCCAGACTGGCGCCTGAAGGTCTGACCAGCATCCTGGGGCCTTCGCTCGCGCCCACAGCAACACCAGTCCGAGGGTTTCGATACGGCGGTAGTGCCGCCTACTCACTCAGCGCCGGTTGAGTAGGCGCGGCCGGAGGCCGAGCCGTATCCGAACCGATCGCGTTACCCGAGGGCCCTGAGACGCGAGATCTCGTAGAGCGTCACGCTTGCAGCGATCCCCGCGTTCAGCGATTCGGTGGAGGCGCTGATCGGAATCGAAACCACGGCGTCGCAGGTCTCGGTGACGAGCCGCGACAGGCCCTTGCCTTCGCTGCCGACCACGATCACGATCGGGCCCTTGGCGAAGTCGAGTTCGGGAAGCGAGGTGTCTCCCCCGCCGTCGAGGCCGATGACGAAGGCGCCCTTCTGCTTCAACGCCTTGAGCGTCTGGGTGAGGTTGGGTGCCATCGCCACGGGCGTACGTGCGGCCGCACCGGCCGAGGTCTTCCAGGCCGAAGCGGTGAGCCCGACCGAGCGACGCTGCGGAACGATGACGCCCTGGCCGCCGAACGCAGCCGTCGACCGGATGATCGCCCCGAGGTTGCGCGGGTCGGTGATGCCGTCAAGCGCCACCAGCAGGGGCACCTCGCCGCGAGCGAGCACTTCGTCGTACAGATCGACCGGATGCGCGTAGACGTACGGCGGAACCTTGAGAGCAACACCCTGGTGCACGGCGTCGAACCCGGCGAGGCGGTCGAGCTCCGGTCTCATGACCTCGAGGATGGGAACACCTCTGCTTGTCGCGAGCTGCAGAAGTTCTTTGACACGCTCGTCATACTCGATGCGGGTTGCAATGTAGAGAGCTGTGGCAGGAATCTTCGCGCGAAGCGCCTCGACGACGGAGTTTCGGCCGGTGACGACTTCGCTCTCCTCGTTTCCGCGCTGGGCACGGCGCTGCTGGCGTGCCGGCTCCTGGGGAGCTCCTGCCGCACTGCCGGTGCGGGCTGCGGGCCCACCGCGGGGGGCAGGGCCCCTGCCAGCGATGCGCGGCTGGGCGGGAGTGCCGGGCTTGCCCTTGCCTCCGGCAGCGGCATACCGCTCCTTGGCTGCTTTGGCCTTGCCGGCGGGATGATACGGACGGTCTTCGGCCTTTGGCGTGGGCTTCTTGCCCTCGAGTGCCTGGCGACCCTGCCCACCGGAACCGACCTGCGGCCCCTTGCTGGTGCGCCGAACAGCGCCGGGACGCCCGGGCTTCTTGCCTGAACTAGCCATCAAAACTCCAATGTGCACCCGCCTGGGTGTCTTCAATAGTGATCCCCGCCTGGCCGAGCTCGTCGCGGATGCGATCGGCAGTGGTGAAATCTCGTGCTTTTCGTGCGGCTTCGCGATCTTCGAGCAGACGCTCAACCAGGCTGGCAAGGGCCGTTCCCGTTGAGCCCTCTGTGCCGGTCTCCCACATCTCATCGAGCGGATTGATGCCGAGCACGCTCGTCATCGCAAAGACCTGGCCGAGCAGACGCGCCGCCTCACCGAAATCCTCTGAATCGAGCGCCTGGTTACCGGTGCGCACGGTTTCGTGCAGCACTCCGAGCGCCTGGGGAACGCTCAGATCGTCGTTCATCGCCTCGCGAAAAGCTTCAGGAACCACTTCAACTGTAGACGATGCGAATCGGGTGCCTTCCAGCCGGCGTACAGCGCGGTCGAGGAACCCCTCTATGCGGCCGAGTGCAGCCTCTGCTTCGGCAAGCGCACCGTCGTGGAACTCAAGCGTCGAACGGTAGTGGGCTGCACCAAGGTAGTACCTGATCACCAGAGGTTTCGCCTGGCTCAGCAGCTCTGCTGCGAACACCGAATTGCCGAGCGACTTGCTCATCTTCTGGCCCGTCACCGAGACGAGCCCGTTGTGCAGCCAGTAGTTCGCAAATGCGTCGCCTGCGGCCTGTGACTGCGCCAGCTCATTCTCGTGGTGCGGAAACCGCAGATCGAGCCCGCCGCCGTGAATGTCGAACTGTGGGCCGAGGTAGCGCGTCGACATCGCCGAGCACTCGATGTGCCAGCCAGGGCGCCCATCTCCCCACGGGCTCGACCACGATGCCGAGAGCGGTTCGCCCTCTTTGTGGCCCTTCCAGAGCGCGAAGTCCCTGATGTCGCGCTTGCCTCGCGGATCGGAGTCGGTGGCTGCCGCCATGTCGCCTGGCTTCTGGTGGGTCAGCTCGCCATACTGCGGCCACGACCGGGTGTCGAAGTAGACGTCGCCGGAACCGTCTTCTGCGGCGTAGGCGTGCCGGGCATCCACCAGCCTCTGGATGATGCCGATCATCTCGGAGATGCTGGCCGTGGCGCGTGGCTCGTACGTGGGTGGCAGGACGCCGATCGCCTGGTACGCGGCGGTGAACTCGAGTTCGGTGCGATACGCGAGGGCCCACCATTGTTCGCCGGAGGCCGCTGCATTGACGAGGATCTTGTCGTCGATGTCGGTGACGTTGCGAATGAAGGTGACGTCGAACCCGATGTAGCTGAACCAGCGGCGCAGCTGGTCGTAGGCGAGAGCCGACCGCAGGTGACCGATGTGGGGCGAAGACTGCACCGTCGGGCCACACACGTACACACCGACCCGGCCTGGAACCAGGGGAACAAAATCCACGAGGCTGGCGAGCTTGGTGTCATACAGGCGAAGAGTCACCGCCCCAGTTTAGGGCTTGGGTGTCCACGGGTTACGAGGCTTGCTTCGTGCGCTCCCCCACTGGGCGCTCCCCTACTGGGCGCTCCCCTACTGGGCGGGATGCACCACGCAGCTCGCAATCGCCACGACGCCCTCATTCCGGCCGGTGAAGCCGAGTCCGTCTGTCGTCGTCGCCGAAACGGTGACCGGGGCACCGAGCTGAGCCGACAGAACGGCTTGCGCCTCAAGGCGACGCGGCGAGAAGCGCGGACGGTTCGTCACGAGCTGTACCGACACATTCGCGATTCTGAAACCTGCGCCGGCGAGCAGGGCAGCGGTGTGGCGCAGAAAGACATCGCCGTGGGCACCTGCGAACCTCGGGTCAGAGGTGCCGAAGACGCTGCCGAGATCGCCGAGGCCCGACGCCGAGAGCAGCGCGTCGCAGATCGCGTGAACCACGGCGTCGCCGTCACTGTGGCCGACGAGCCCGCGCTCCCCCGGCCAGAAGAGGCCGGCGAGCCACAGCTCTTCGGCGTGCTCCGGCATCGGGGCAGGCTCCGGCGTGCCGACGAACTCTGCGCTGGCGTCGGCCTCCGGATGCCCTGGGCTGCCCGTCACGAACGCATGAGCGTCGATGCCGACGCCGGTGCGCCAGGCGCGGTGTTCGGGTGCCGGGGCGAGCTCCTGCTCTGCCCGACGCAGGTCCCACGCCGTCGTGATCTTGAACGCGAGCGGGTCACCGTGGATGATGGCCACCTCGAAGCCCGCCGCAGAGACAAGGGCAGCGTCATCGGTGAACTCGTCTGCAGCGAATTCATAGGCTCGCTGCACATGCTCTCGCGGAAATCCCTGGGGAGTCTGCACAGCAGAGAGCTCAGAGCGGTCGACAGTGGCCACAGCGCGGCCGAACCCGTCCGTTCTCTTGATGGTGTCGCTCACCGGGAGCCCGGGCACGGCTCCCCGGCCCGTCTCGCGTACCTCGTCGATGATGGCGGCGAACTGTGCCGTGGGGGTGAGCGCGCGAGCCGCATCGTGCACCAGCACGATCTCGACCGAGTCGGCAAGTGCCGCCAGTCCGGCCTCGACAGATGCCTGCCGGCTCTCGCCGCCCACGACGACAGTCGCATAGCCCACGGCAGCACCCGCCACTTCGGCGACGATGTCGACGGCCTGCTCGACCCTGTCTGCCGGAACGACGACGACGATCTGCGTCTCAGTATCGAGAGCTAAGATCGCGTCGAGCGATCGGGAGAGGATGGGCCTGCCTGCGAGTGCCACAAACGCCTTGGGCTGGCCGAGGCCCAGGCGGGTGCCGCTGCCGGCCGCGACGACGATGACGGCTACGGATGGTCGGAGAATGGCTGCGGGCACTGACCCAGTATGCACGGCCCAACAAGCGGCGAGCCAGACGTAGACCTGCCGCGCGAGATATGACAGTGCTCGCCGAGGTCGCTCGCGGTGCAGCCTCGAGCTGGGCGTACCGATAGGCTAATCTCGTTGTGCCAATTCTGGAGGGTTTTGTGAGAGCTCGGTTCGCCTCAAGTATTCTTGTCGCCGCTCTGATCGCGGTCGGCGCGTCGGGTTGTGCATTCATCACGCCCCAGGCCACGACCACCATCAAAGAGGCTGCAGACGGGGTCGAGGGCAACGTCAGCCCCGACATCGCGATGCGGAACACCACGCTCATCAGTGACGACGGCAAGTCGGCCAGCCTCATCGTCAGCCTGGTCAATGTCGGGGATTCCGGCAATCAGGTCAACATCCAGTACGTCAATGCCGCCGGGGCCCAGGTCACCGAGAACGCATTCGTGAACGCACACAGCACACTCACCATCGGCGGCCTCGCCGACAAGAAGATCACGTTCACGGGGCTCGACACCAAGGCTGGAGCCCTGTTCCCGGTCTTCTTCCAGTACGGCAGCCAGACCGGCACCAAACTGCTGGTACCTGTGCTCACTAGTGACTGGCCGCAGTTCGCCGGCCTCGCCCCGAAGGCGACCTCGAGCAAGTAGCCAGGCACTCCCTGATCGTGCACAGCGCTAAGCGCTGCGCCACGAAGTCCCCTCGGCATTCCCAATTTCGCGACCCCGCTCAGGTCACCGAACCCGCGAGCTGACGCGACTCGCCCTC
Source organism: Subtercola sp. PAMC28395 (assembly GCF_018889995.1). Classification (NCBI taxonomy): domain Bacteria; kingdom Bacillati; phylum Actinomycetota; class Actinomycetes; order Micrococcales; family Microbacteriaceae; genus Subtercola; species Subtercola sp. PAMC28395. The sequence continues at coordinate 53,102 of NZ_CP076547.1, forward strand.
TAATTCGCCGCAGAAGGCGTTCAGCGTCAGCTCGCCGACCGGGCAGCCACCTGCCTCAGCGCCCCCGTCACAGAAACCAGCGGAACGGTCAGGCCTCGAAGCGGTACCCGAGGCCTCGAACGGTCACGAGCAGCACGGGATCTGAGGGCGACTTCTCGATCTTCGACCGGATCCGCTTGATGTGGACGTCGAGCGTCTTGGTGTCGCCGAAGTAGTCAGACCCCCAGACGCGGTCGATCAACTGGCCGCGGGTGAGCACCCGTCCGGCGTTGCGCAGCAGCAGCTCGAGCAGCTCGAACTCCTTCAGTGGCATCGGGGTGTCCCGCCCGTCGACAGCGACGGTGTGCCGCTCGACGTCCATACGCACCGGGCCGGCCTCGAGCACGGGCTCACCGAGCTCGCTGGCCTCCGTCTGGCGACGCATGACGGCACGGATGCGCGCCAGCAGCTCCCTGGACGAGTACGGCTTGGTCACATAGTCGTCTGCGCCGAGCTCCAACCCGACCACGATGTCGACCTCTGAGTCCTTCGCGGTCAGCATGATGATCGGCACCTGCGAGGTGACCCGCACCTGCCGGCAGACTTCGTTTCCCGGGATTCCGGGAATCATGAGGTCGAGAAGAATCAGGTCGACTCCGCCTTGGGCGAATTCGGCGAGCGCCGAAGGGCCGTCGGCGGCAACGGTGACCTCGTAGCCTTCGCGCTTCAGAAGGTAGGCGAGGGGTTCGCTCAGTGCGATCTCGTCTTCGACCAAGAGGATGTGGGTCACTGCTGTTCTCCTAACGGGGTCGCCGCGGCGTGGGATGCCTCTGGCAACCGGATGGTGAAGGTCGATCCGTGCGCGATCTGCGACCACACCCGAATGTCTCCGCCGTGGTTTTCGACGATGTGTTTGACGATGCTGAGGCCGAGTCCCGTGCCACCGGTGTTGCGCGAGCGGGCCTGGTCGACCCGGAAGAATCGTTCGAAGACGCGGCCCAGGTCTTCTTCAGGGATACCGACCCCCTGGTCGGTCACCGCAATTTCGACAATTCCTTCGTTCACTCGGACGCCGACACCGATCCGTGTGCCCTCTGGTGAGTACTGCACCGCGTTGGCGATCAGGTTGTGCAGCGCCAGTATCAACAGGCCCTCGTCGCCGTAGACCCCGGCCCCCCGGTCGCCGCCGCCCACGATGACCATGTGCTTGACGTCGACCTGCACGTGGTTCTGGTCGATCGCGCTGGTGACAACGTGGTCCACGTCGACCAGTTCGGCGTCGGTGAGCACATCGGCGGCCTGCAGGCGAGAGAGTTCGATGATCTCGCGGGTGATCCGCCCGAGACGCACCGCTTCGGTTTCGAGCCGCTTGGCAAAGCGGCGGACTTGCTCCGGATCATCCGACGCCGGTTCGAGTGCCTCCGCGAGCAGCGAAATCGCCCCGATGGGCGTCTTGAGCTCGTGCGAGATGTTGGCGATGAAGTCGCGCCTGACCTCTTCGAGACGGTGGGCCTCTGTGCGGTCGTCAGCGAGCAGGAGCAGGTACCGGGTGCCCAGCCGGGCCACGCGCACCGAAAGATGGATGGTGGCCTCGCCGAAGGGCCCCCTGGCCAGGCTCAGCTCCGTGCTGGCCGGCACTCCGGTCCGGCGAACAGAGTCGACCATGGCGACGAGTTCCGGATGCACGAGACCCTGGTTCCACACGAGGCCGAACGCCAGCGCGGCGGGCGAGGCCTTCACTACATTGTTCGAGGCATCGAGCACCACCCCGGCCGAATCGATGGCGTCGATGACCTGGTCGACCCCATCGGGAACCGAGGGGTCGATGATGGTTGCTGCGTGGTCGCCACGCCGCGAGGCGGCGAACAGAACGAACACGAAGACAGTGCCCACTGCGAGGCCGAGTGCCACAGAGAGCAGCACCAACAAGCCTGAATCCATAGCGACTACACTAATGACTCCCGCCAGTCCCGGACTGTGTTGGGCCCCTCGCAGGGCCCGGGTCGCACGATGTTCAGGTGTTCTGCACCTTCCGTTAACCTCGTGCAGGGAAGATAGCGGAGCCGCTAGAGAGGATCACCACCACATGCGCGAGGTATTCCAGCAGGAACTCCGCGAAGTGCAAGAACGCCTGGTCGAGATCAGCCGCCTTGTTGTCATCGCCATCACGAACGCCACCACTGCCTTCAACGAATCGAACGTCTCCCTGGCCGAACAGGTCATTGCCGACGACCCGAAGATCGACGCCCTGGCGTCGGACCTCGACGAACTCGCGATCAGCATCATGGCGCTGCAGCAGCCGGTCGCCAGGGACCTGCGGATCGTGGTGAGTGCCCTGCGGATGAGCGCATCACTCGAGCGCATGGGCGACATCGCCCAGCACATCGCCCAGCTCGCCCGCTACCGCTACCCCGAGAAGGTGGCCAAAGAGAGCCTGCTCGGCACCTTCAACGAGATGGGCCGCCTCGACGTACTGGTCGCGCAGAAGCTGAGCCTTCTGATCGAGACAGAAGACCTCGACCTCGCCGACGAGATCCGCGACGTCGACGACCGCATCGACGAGTTGCACCTCAGTGTGTTCGAAGCCGTGCTGAGCGAGAGCTGGGGCGGAACCTCGGTGAACACCGTCGACGTCACGCTCGCGTCGAGGTACCACGAACGTTTCGCCGACCACGCGGTGAGCATCGCGAAGAAGGTCAAGTACCTGGCGACCGGCGAGTGGACTGGCAGCGGTAACCGCTGACGCCCCTCCGTACGCAAAGAAGCCCCGGTGCCGTCAGGCCCGGGGCTTCTTCTACGTGTTCAGCGCCACAAGTGAAATCGTGCCCCGCTGGGGGCGCAACACCCGTTCAGGGGGTCGCGCTGCGGACACCCTGAGCGGCGACTGCCGCGGCACCCGCGGCAGCGGCCTCGGGGTCGAGGTACACGGCCGGCTTGGTCGGTGTGAAGTTCTCGTCGAGTGTGTAGACCAGCGGGATGCCCGTCGGAATGTTGAGCTCGGCAATGTCTTCGTCGGAGATGCCGTCGAGGTGCTTGACCAGCGCGCGAAGCGAATTCCCGTGAGCGGTCACAAGCACCGTCTTGCCGGCAGCGAGATCGACGGTGATGTCGGACTCCCAATAGGGCAGCATGCGGTCGACAACGTCCTTGAGGCACTCGGTGCGGGGCACGGCGTCGCCGAGCTCGGCGTAGCGCGGGTCCCCCAGCTGCGAGTACTCGTCGTCGTCGGCAATGGGGGGCGGCGGCACGTCGTACGAGCGGCGCCAGGTCTGGAACTGCTCGGGGCCGTACTCGGCGAGGGTCTGGGCCTTGTCTTTGCCCTGAAGTGCACCGTAGTGGCGCTCGTTGAGCCGCCAGGAGCGCTTCACATCGATCCACAGTCGCCCGGCACCGGCGAGGGCATAGTTCGCGGTGTCGATCGCGCGCACCAGTCGCGATGTGTAAAGGATGTCGGGAGTGAGGCCCGAGCCGGCGAGCAGTTCGCCAGCGCGCTTGGCCTCACCGACACCCTGCTCACTCAGGCCGACGTCGACCCATCCGGTGAAGAGGTTCTTCTGGTTCCAGTCGCTGTTGCCGTGGCGCAACAGAATCAAGGTGTAAGTCTCAGGCATGGTTTTAGTCTAGGACTATGCCCATCGGCGAGATCACCCGCGGAACCACGAACACGAATCGGCTCAGGCGGGTCGACCGCTACCTTGCGACGCTTCCGATCCTGCTCACCGCCAACGACCCCGTCGTGGTCGACCTGGGCTTCGGGGCGAGCGCGGTGACGGCTCTCGAACTCCACCATCGCCTGGCGAAAGTGCGCCCCGATATCGAGGTCGTCGGGGTTGAGATCTCTCCTGAACGGGTTCTGGCGGCACAGCGACAACTCGCCGAGGTCAGGAAGGGCGGCACAGGGTTCGCGACTGACGCGCGAGTGAGCTTCGCCGTCGGGGGGTTTGAGACACCGCTTGCCGGGCACACGGGGGCAGCGATCATCCGTGCCTTCAACGTGCTTCGGCAGTACGACGAGAGTGATGTGGCCGCGGCCTGGGCGCTCATGGTGGGGCGGCTGCAGCCCGACGGCGTTCTCGTCGAGGGCACGTGCGATGAGATCGGGCGCGTGTCTAGCTGGGTGACGATAGACGCATCAGGAGCCAGGTCGTTGACGGTCTCGCTGCGGCTGGCCGGGCTCGAACACCCGTCGATCGTGGCGGAGCGCCTGCCGAAGGTACTGATTCACCGGAATGTCGAGGGTGAGGGCATCCATCGCCTACTGGTCGAACTCGACCGCGCGTGGCAGCACAACGCGCCGCTCTCGGTGTACGGGCCCCGTCAGCGATGGGTCGCCAGTGTCCGCTCACTTGCCGCGTCCGGGTGGCCCGTGCTGGGCGCCGCCGCGCGCTGGAAGCTCGGCGAACTGACGGTGGCGTGGGATGCCGTTGCGCCGCTGAGTTAGCGTCCTCGCCGGTCGGCCCGTACTGGTCAGCCCGGCTCGTTGAGCTCGGTCGGGCCTCAGGCGGGCAGAGTCGGCAGCGACGCCCGCGCCTCGGCCACAGACAGCCCGGTGGCGGTCAGCAGATCCATCACGAGCGGCCGCAATTCGAGAACCACAGAGATCTCGACCATGGTGTTTTCAGGAAACAGCTCGTCAGGGTCGAGCCGCACAGCGATCAGAATCAGATGCTGGCGCGCCAACGGGCGCACCATCGGGTCGGTGAGGCTCTGCTCGAGGAGACTCAACGCACCGACGAGGCCATCGAAGAGGTCGGCGAACTGAGGCCGCGGCTGCCCGTCGCGCATGATCACCGAGAGACGCCTGATCACCACCCGCAGGTCGCGAATCGCCAGGTCGACCCCGGCGAGCATGACCTTCTGCCGTTTCAGCTCAGGCAGGCGTCGCCGCAGAAACGGCGAGATGCGGGCGATGCCCAGAGCAGATTCGAGCGAGGCACGCCACTGGTCGATGAGGGGCTGGGTGCGCCGTGCGTCTTCGAGCACGCGATCGACGTCGTTCTCGGGGCCTCGACGAAGTTCGATGACGAGGTCTGACACGATGTCGGAGAAGACCCGCAGCACCCGCCTGGCGTCGGCGAGGGCGAATCGCCGGGGGTCCCGCGGAATCAGAGCCGTGACGAGGAGCGCGATCGCTCCGCCGACGAGCCCGTCGATCGTTCGCGTGAAGGGGCCGCCCTGCACAGCCGGGAGCATCGCGACCAGCGCCGACTGCACGCCGGCGATCACCGCGAATCCCGGTGCTGGTGAGATGATCCTCGCCGCGAAGAGCGTGACAGCGACACTCACGCCGAGTTGCCAGATGCCCTGCCCGAAGGCCATCAGAATCAGCTCGCTGAGGGTGATGCCGAGCGTGACACCGATGGCCGTCTCGAGTACCCGCACGGGTCTGGCATCGCGAACGAAACCAAGGCTCGAGAGCGTCACCGTCACCGCGGTGATCGGTGCCGCGTGGCCGAGCCCGTAATGCGTCACCGAATAGGCGGCGACGACGGCGACCACCAGCTGCAGGATGGCGGGTGCCGAGGCACCCGCGCGGCGAAACCCGGCGCTCGTCGCTGAACCGAGCCAGCGGGAGAAGCCTCCCGCCCTGGCCTTTGCGGCACTCCCCGCTGATGCGGTTTCGCGCGCGTTCGATGTCGGTGGCACGCGCGCAGCCTTACCGGCGCTGGGCGCCAAGCCGCGGAAGGCGGGGAATGCGGCCGACGGCGGCCCCCGCCTCCGGAGGAACGATGACCTCCTGCGAGGCCGGCACAAGGATCGACTCGCTGGCCACAGCGAGGGGAGCGTCGACGGGTGTCGACCGCTTCACCAGGGCCAGGGCGATCGGGCCGAGCTCGAAATGCAGGGCACAGGACGTGATGGTGCCCACCGTGTTCTCGGGGTCATCGAGCACGACGACTGCATCGCCTGCTGCGGGCAACACCGCGTCAGAGCCGTCGAGATGCAACATCACGAGGCGCCGGGGTGGGTGACCCAGGTTGTGCACCTTCGCCACCGTCTCCTGGCCGCGGTAGCAGCCTTTGTTGAGGTGTACTGCTGAGCGTATCCAGTCGACCTCGTGGGGGATCAGTTTCTCGTCGGCCTCCGAGCTGAGGCGCGGTCGCCAGGCGGCGATGCGCAGCGCTTCTGCGGCAAGCACGCCCGCGACCTCGATGTGTCGCTCGGAGGCGCGCTGGGCGAGGGCAGTCAGGTCGGCCCGCTCGACCAGGGTCTCCCGCCACGGGAAGTCCTCACCGGGATGACGGTCGACCGCTGCATACTGGTGACCGCCGGTTGCCACAGCAGTCCACGGATCGCTCCAGGTGAGGGCCACGCCAGCCGGGGCAGCGGCGAACGCTTCGATGATTGACGCACTGTCGGTGCCGTTCCCCACGCTGCTCCCCGAGCCTGAGAGCGCAGGTTCCTGCGGCGGCATCCAGCCGATCGTCGCGAAATCGGCGGTACGGTCGACGACCTCGACCCGCAGGGTGAATCTCATCCGGTCGAGCCAGGCCGCGAGCGCGAGTGTCTCTGAGGCATCCACCAGCAGCCAGGCCGTCACACCGTCGTCGAAGACCCGGATCGCGTGTTCGACGTGACCGCTCGGATCGAGCAACAGGGTTTCGGTCGAATCGCCTGCAGCCAGACCCTTGAGCGCCTGGCTGGTGACAGAGTCGAGCCAGCTCAGACGGTCGGGGCCCGTCACAGAGATGACGCCGCGGTTCGAGAGATCGACGATGGCACCGCCCTGCAGGAGTCGTTGTTCACGCAGAGGATTGCCATAGTGCGCTGCGACTCCGGCATCTTCACCACTGGAGTCGACGGCACCGGGCAACGCGAGGAATGGTGACGTCATGTGTTCACTGTCAATCTGTTTTGGCGAGGCGGGCCGAGGCGTGTGTGCGCAGATCCTGCCCGAGCGCCGCGATATCCCAGGCCCAGAGGAGATGCCCGGCTACCAGTCCATAAATACGTGTGGCGGCAGAATATTCCTTCGCCGAATGCGAGCGCATCACCGCGTCGGTGGCCAGATCGATGCGTGCCGCCTTCACCTGGCCGACGTAGAGCTCGTCGACACCTCCGGGGTGCAGCAACGACACCTCGATGTCGAAGCCGCCTTCGGAGTTCCGAAGTTCTTCTACTGCCTCGGTGGAGGCGTAGGGGCGGGGGTCGGCGCCCGGCAGCATTCCAGGCCCGGGGTCACCCTCGACCGAAGGCCGGCTGAGCCGCCAATAACCCATCTCGGTGACGAGAGGCGTCTGTTTCTCGTCGAGCAGCCACGAGTACGAGCTGTAGTTCAGATACGGCAGGCCGTCGTGGCTGAAGCTGATCCGTTGCCCGAATTCGTGGCTGACCTTCTGGTCGCCGACGGCGTAGTCGATGACTCCGGTGCCTTCCCATACCCCGAGCAGCCACGACAGTGGCACGATCTCGGGAGGGAGCCCGGAAGGCAGGTCGATCATCCGGTGACCGCTGTCAGCAGCGATCAGCGCTGCCCGCGGAACAGGCGCAGAAGAATCACGATGGAGGTGAAGGCGATGCCGACCCCGGCGAGACCGAGGAGCCCGAGGTAGAAGAGTTCAAGAGGCACATATGACATGCCTCAATCTTAGAGGTTGCGCCAGGACGTGTGCGTCTCTGGGAGGAGCGGGTTGCTGGGAGATGGGCTCGTCTGGCAGCAAACAGCGATCAGGAGACCAGCGCGAGAACCGCCGTGGCCAGTCCCAGGATGACGAACGAGCCAGCCACGCCCGCGGCGACCCTGTCGACGAACCCTTCGGGGTGGGTGAAAGCCAGCTGCACGATGAACGTCACGATCACGAGAGCACCGAGTACAGCGGGAAGGTAGACGTCGTACTGCGCCGGCGGCGAGAAGATGCCGACCAGCACGGCTCCCACGAAAGCGAGAATCCACACAGGTGCAACGCTCCTGGCCAGGAGTACGCCTTTTCGATCGATGACCACAGCACCATTCTGCCCGATGCGAATGGGATTCTGGCCGGCGCGCTAGTATTGCGACAGGCAATATCTGGAGGATCTCTGTGGCGCAGTTGTTGATCCTGACCTCTGCGGTCGACAAAGAGGTTCTCCCCGCGCTCTCATTGCTCAGTCACCGCACGAGGCAGATTCCCGCCGAGGCGGCTCAGTTGGTGAACACGCCCAACTGCGACCTGATCTTCATCGATGCCCGACGCGACCTCGCGAGCGCCAGGTCACTGTGCAAGATCCTGAAGACGACGGGCATCGGTGTGCCGATCGTGCTCATTCTCACTGAAGGCGGTCTGACCGCCGTCAGCGCCGAGTGGGGTGCGGCAGACGTGCTGCTCGAGTCGGCCGGCCCGGCAGAGGTCGACACGCGCATCCGGCTCGCCATCGGGCGGCAGGTGCAGGAGCAGTCCTCGTCGAAGATCCAGGCCTCCGGGGTCGTCATCGACGAAGCCAGCTACTCGGCACGGGTTCACGGCCGCCCCCTCGACCTGACATTCAAGGAGTTCGAACTCCTGCGCTTCTTCGCTCTGAACCCGTCACGCGTGTTCACCCGCGAGCAGCTGCTCAGTGAGGTCTGGGGTTACGACTACTTCGGTGGCACCCGCACGGTCGATGTGCACGTCAGGCGCCTGCGAGCGAAGCTCGGCGACCTCGAATCGCTCATCGGCACGGTGCGCAACGTCGGCTACCGCTTCAACTTCTTCGAAGACGAGAACGATCGCCTTGCTCAGGCTCGAAACTCCTGACCCGGCCGACTCTTTCGCATTCAGCGAAGCAGAGGCTCTGGCTGCCCGGGCAGCACGTTCCGACGGCCAGCCGCCCTTCAGCGACCAGACGATGTTGGATGCCCGCCCGGGTGCGATCCGTCTCCACACCGCCTTCGCTGGCGAGACCCTTGTCGCGGTCGCCGCCGTCAGTGATGACAGCCTCGAACTCGTCGTCGATCCTGACTCCCGGCGGCGCGGATACGGAACCGAGCTCCTCGAGCGCCTGCTCACCGAAGCCACTCCCCCCTACGCGTGGGCCCATGGCGATCACCCCGCGAGCCGGCGACTCGCCGCGACGCACGGTTTCACCGCGATTCGCAACCTGCTGCAGCTGCGGATGCCGCTCGATCACCACCGGTTGAGTAGCCACGCGGAGCGCGGCGCATCGAAACCATCAGGCGACATCGGTTTCGATATGCACGGCGAAGTCGCGCTCCTCAACCAGCGAGGCGGCGAAGTGATGCGAGCTGTGACGGCACATATCGACGCATTTCGACCCGGTGACGACGACGCCGACTGGGTCGCACTGAACGCGCGAGTGTTCGCCGGGCATCCGGAACAGGGTCGCCTGACCATCGACGATCTGCACGCGCGAATGGACGAACCCTGGTTCGAGGCAGATGACTTTCTCGTCGCCCGTTCTGCCGAGGCAGTGATGATCGGGTACAACTGGTTGAAGATCGACCCCGAAGACCCGACCGTCGGAGAGATCTACGTGATCGGCGTCGATTCCGCCGAAGCCGGCAGAGGGCTCGGCCGCGAGCTGATGAACGCCGGGCTCGAACGCCTGGGCAATCGAGGGTGCACTGTCGCCGCACTCTATGTCGACGAAGAGAATCCAGCGGCGGTCGCGCTGTACCGCAGTCTCGGGTTCACCGATTTCACGGTGGATGTGCAGTACCGTCGCACATCCTGACGACCGTGCAGGGTCACCATCGGGAGCCGTTCACGGGCCGTTTACTCTCACGGTTTGTCTGCGAGTGACATGATGATGGGATGGACGGCGACAACATCACCCTCGACGCAGGTGTGGGCAGCGATTACCTCGACGACGACTTCGAAATCATCGAAGACCCCGACGACCCGGCTTTGCCGGAGGGTCGGTACCTCGACCGCGAGCTGAGCTGGCTCGCGTTCAACCGACGCGTACTCGAACTCGCCGAAGACGAGTCGATCCCGGTGCTCGAACGCTCGAACTTTCTCGCGATCTTCGCCAGCAACCTCGACGAATTCTTCATGGTGCGGGTCGCCGGTCTCAAGCGCCGCATCGTCACTGGCCTCGCCGTGCCCACGAACATCGGCCGCACCCCGCAAGACGTGCTCGACGACATCTCCCTGGTCGTCCACGAGCTGCAGGAGCGCCACGCGAAGGCCTACCAGGCCCTCGTGAAGCCCGCGCTCGACGACGCCGGCGTGCACATCGTCACCTGGGACTCACTCGACCAGGCCGACAGAGACCGCCTGACCGAGGTCTTCAGCGACGAGATCTTCCCGGTGCTGATGCCGCTCGCCGTCGACCCTGCTCACCCCTTCCCCTACATCTCCGGGCTCTCGCTCAACCTCTCTGTGCGCGTTCGCAACCCGAAATCCGAGAGGCAGGAGTTCGCCCGCCTCAAGGTGCCGCAGGTCTTGCCGAGGTTCGTGCGTGTCGACCCCCGCGAGCGCACCAAGAACGTTCGGTTCATCAGCCTCGAAGACCTGATCGCCAATCACCTGAGCCATCTCTTCCCGGGCATGGAGGTGCTCGAGCACCACGTCTTCAGGGTCACCCGCAACGAAGACGTCGAAATCGAAGAAGACGACACAGAGAACCTCATCCAGGCTCTCGAGAAAGAGCTGCTGAAGCGACGCTTCGGCCCCCCCATTCGCCTCGAGATCACCGAAGACATGGATGATGTGACCCTCGGTCTGATCGTGCGTGAACTCGATGTCACCGAGCAGGAGGTGTACCGTCTGGCGGCCCCCCTCGACCTCGGCGGGCTCTTCGAACTGAGCAAGCTCGAACGCCCCGACCTGAAGTACCCGAAGCACGTGCCGACGACGAACGTGTTCCTGCTGCCGCCGGAGCCGAATGCCCGGCCCGACATCTTCAAAGCCATCGCACGCCAGGACATCCTGGTGCACCACCCGTACGAATCGTTCGCCACGAGCGTGCAGGCATTTCTGGAGCAGGCTGCGGCCGACCCCGATGTGCTCGCCATCAAGCAGACGCTGTATCGCACAAGCGGAGACAGCCCGATCGTCGAAGCCCTGATCGATGCCGCCGAATCGGGAAAGCAGGTGCTCGCCCTCGTCGAGATCAAGGCCCGCTTCGACGAGCAGGCGAACATCTCGTGGGCCCGCAAGCTCGAGAAGGCCGGGGTTCACGTGGTCTACGGACTCGTCGGCCTCAAGACGCACTGCAAGCTCGCGCTGGTTGTGCGCCGTGAGAAGGGAAAGCTCAAGCACTACAGTCACATCGGCACGGGCAACTACAACCCCAAGACCTCCCGCATCTACGAGGACTTCGGGCTATTCACGATGGACGACCAGGTGGGCAAAGACCTCACCCGCCTGTTCAACGAGCTCTCGGGCTACGCGATCGAGAAGAAGTTCAAACGACTTCTGGTCGCCCCCCTGCACCTGCGGAAAGGCCTCCTCAAGCGCATCGCGCAGGAGGCCACCAACGCGTCCCAGGGCCTGCCTTCGGGCATCCAGATCAAACTGAACTCCATCGTCGATGAGGCGATCATCGACGCCCTCTACCGGGCGAGCCAGGCCGGAGTGCCGATCGACATCTGGGTCCGGGGTATCTGCGGCATCAAACCCGGAGTGCCGGAGCTCAGCGAGAACATCAGGGTGCGGTCGATCCTGGGGCGGTATCTCGAACACTCCCGCATCTTCTCGTTCGCGAACAACGGCGACCCGCAGGTCTTCATCGGCAGTTCAGACATGATGCACCGCAACCTCGACCGGAGAATCGAAGCTCTTGTCCGATTGGTTGCACCCGATCACCTCAAGGAGATCCACTCGCTCTTCGAACTGGCGATGTCAGACACGGTCACCTCGTGGTGGCTCGACAGCGAGGGTGAATGGACGAGGCACACCACGAGTGAATCGGGAGAACCCCTCATCGACCTGCAGGACCGCCTGATGTATCTGACGTCGCGCCGCAAGCGGCCGGGAATTCTTCGTTGACCCGGATCGTGCGGGAAGGTGTCACGCGATGACCATCTATGCAGCAGGAGCCGTCTGCTGGCGGTTCGACGGCGGCAAGATCCGGATCCTGGTGATCCATCGCGGCCAGCGCAATGACGTGTCCCTGCCCAAGGGCAAGGTCGAGGCCGGCGAAACCCTGCCTGAAACGGCGGTTCGCGAGGTTCTCGAAGAGACCGGCCTTGCCGTCGACCTCGGCGTACCTCTCGGTGTCACCAGCTACACCATGCCCAACAACCGCGACAAAGTCGTCTATTACTGGGCAGCAGAGGTCAGCCCTGAGGCGCACGCGTCTTCGACGTTCACGCCAGGCGTCGAGGTCGCAGGCTGCGAGTGGATGTCGTTGCGCAAGGCGAAGAAGGCCCTGACCTACGAGCGTGACGTCGAAGTGCTGGAACGATTCCAGCTGCTCATCGACCAGGGAGTCTCCCGCACCTTCGCGATCATTGCGCTGAGGCACGCCAAGACCATTCCCGGCTCAGAGTTCGACGGCCCGGATTCCCTCCGACCACTCACCCACCGGGGGCGAACTGAGGCGAACGTGATCGTTCCGGCCCTTCGGGCATTCGGCCCTGGCGTGGTCGTCAGCAGCACAGCCAGGCGTTGTATCGAAACGGTCACGCCGTTCTCGGAGTCGACAGAGATCCGCGTACGGAAGACGAACCTCATCAGCCAGGACGCTTTCGAAGAAGGCACCAGCGACGTACGCCACATCGTTGCCAAGCGCGTTCGAAAGCTCACCAGCGCGATCGTGTGCGCACACGGTCCCGTACTTCCGGAGATCGTTCGCGAAGTCGGCCTCGCGGCAGGCGGCACACGCCAGGCCTCGCTCACCAGGGCGGGCGATCTGCCCGTGGCCGGGTTCAGCGTTCTGCACCTGTCGGTCGACAAACCGGGCTCAGGCATCATCGCGATAGAGACCCACGTGCCACAACTGGCGTGACGATGGATGCCCGATCCACGCCTGCCTCCGACCATTTCGTCGCCCGCCGTTAACCTTCCGTTCACCTCCCGGGAGGAACGTGGTCACGCCTTCGGCGTACTTTCGCAAAGGGCCTGCACCGGCCCCGCCGGCATCCGCTCCCGATCACTTGCGGGAGCCGGTGGACTACCCCAATTGAAGGGAACACAGTGAAGTTCAAGAATGTGGCCGCGACAGGAGCTGTCTTCATGGCGGCCGCCCTCGCGCTCTCCGCGTGCTCATCGTCTGGCACCAGCGGATCGAGCACCACCTCCCCCAGCAGCTCCGCATCAGCAGGCGTTGCCGGCCCCACACTCGACACCACGCTCAAGGGCACCGTCACCGCCGGCGGCTCGAGCGCTCAGGCCAACGCCGAGAACGCCTGGGTCACCGCCTACAACGCACAGGTCACTGGCGTCACGGTCAACTACGACAAGTCACAGGGCTCGGGCGGTGGCGTCACCAACTTCCTCGCCGGAAGCTACGACTTCGCCGGTTCCGACTCGCCCCTCAAGGCTGACCAGCAGACCAGCTCGCAGACCATCTGTGGCCCCGGCGGTGCCGTGAACCTCCCCGTCTACCTCGACGGCGTCGCGATCATCTACAACCTCCCGGGCGTCACGAACCTGAACCTGTCGACGGAGACGCTCGCCAAGATCTTCTCGCTCGCGATCACGACCTGGAACGACCCAGCGATCGTCGCCGACAACCCCGGCGCGACACTGCCCGCAACGGCCATCACAACGGTCGCCCGTTCAGACGGTTCCGGAACGACGCAGACCTTCAGCAACTTCTTGAGCACGACGGCCAAGTCCGTCTGGACCTTCCCGGCGAGCAACGCGTGGCCTGTCACGGGCAACGTCTCCTCGCAGAAGGGCGGATCGGGCGTCGTCCAGGCCGTCGGTGCAGGATCTGGAACAATCGGTTACGCCGACCACAGCGCAATCGGCAAGGCCACCGCTGCAACGATCAACAAGATCGCCTTCAGCCAGGAAGCCGCCACCGCTGCGTTCGCCGCTGCCGCGACGACCGTTCCGACCACCACGGGCGACCTGTCACAGAAGATCGACTACACGAAGCTCACCACCGTGACCGACGCGTACCCGATTCCGCTGGTCTCGTACCAGATCCTCTGCACGGTCTTCAAGGACCCGGCCCAGGCCACCCTGACGAAGTCGTTCATCGGGTTCGTCGCGTCGACCGTCGGCCAGAACGTCGCTGCCAAGAACGCAGGTTCTGCGCCGATCCCCGACTCAATGCTGACGCAGATCCAGACCACGCTGGCCACCGTCAAGTAGTTGGCAAGCGGGAGAGGCGCCCTGAGCGGGCGCTTCTCCCCAGCGCGTCGCGCGGCTAGCATCTCTGTACCGGCCAATTCCCCGACACGAACTCTCAAGAAAGAACGCTGTGAGCAACAGAACCTCAGTGCACTCTGCTTCTGAAAGCGCGTCCGGCGGCCCGGCACAGACCACCAGCTCCACCTCGCCTGATGGCGGTAGCGATCGCAACGACGCTGCCGCCATCGGGCGCTCCACCCGCATTCGGCCGGGAGACTTCATCTTCCGGTTCATGAGCACCGGCTCCGCCGTGCTCATCATGATCATCCTCGCCGGCGTGGCCCTGTTCCTCATCATCTCGGCCATTCCTGCGATCGTCGCCAACTGGCAGACCGATCCGCAGCTCAACACCGGGCCCACCGCCGGGTTCCCCAACTTCTGGTCGTATGTCGGCCCACTCATCTGGGGCACGCTCTGGTCGGCCGCCATCGCCCTGCTGTTCGGCGCACCCGTCGGCATCGGCATCGCGTTGTTCATCTCGCACTATGCGCCGAGGCGGCTGGCGAGCATCCTCGGCTACCTGGTCGACCTGCTCGCCGCAGTGCCTTCGATCGTCTTCGGCCTCTGGGGCATCATCGTGATCCGCCCCTTCCTGCTGCCGCTGTCTGACTGGCTGAGCGCGAATCTCGGATGGATCCCCCTCTTCGGCGGCCCGGTCACCACGACAGGGTCGACTATTCTTGCGGGCGCGCTGGTGCTGGCCGTGATGATCCTGCCGATCATCACCTCGATCTCTCGCGAGATCTTCCTGCAGACCCCGCGCCTGCACGAAGAGGCCGCGCTGGCCCTGGGTGCCACGCGCTGGGAGATGATCCGCCTGTCGGTCTTCCCCTACGCCAAATCAGGCATCGTGAGTGCCACCCTGCTGGGCCTTGGCCGGGCCCTGGGTGAAACCATGGCGATTGCCCTCATCATCTCGCCAGCAATTCTCGTTTCGGTTCGCCTCATCACCGAAGGTCAGAACTCCCAGACCATTGCAGCCAACATCGCGCTGAACTTCCCGATCGCCACCACCCTGCAGCGAGACGCTCTCATCGGCACCGGCCTCATGCTGTTCGTCATCTCGCTGGCGGTGAACTCGATCGCCCGCGTGATCGTCAGTGGCAAGCGGGGCAAGCGGAAGAAGGGCAAGACCGCCCCTCTCACGCCGGGCCCGCTCAGTCGCGTTCCGGCCGGTGATTTCGCTTCAGCCACCGCAATCGACGTGGTATCCGGGCCAGGGCGCGTCGGAATCATCGACGACGAGGGGCCAACGCCCGAAGAAGACATCGAAGGAGCGAGATATTGACCGCCCTCAGCCCGCGCGTGAAGCCTTCGGGGCCCGTCGGCAACTCGCTGACCACAGGCCAACTGCCGCGCTTCGTCGAACTCTACGTACTCGGTGCTGCCGCACTTGTCAGCGCCCTGTTGTTGCTGCTCATCGGCTTCACCGTCGTCGGCTGGCTCGTACTCACGGCATTCGTCTACCTCATCGCTCTCGGCATCCTCTCGGTTGTCGTGGAGAACAGGCGGAAAGCCACTGACCGGCTGGTCCGTGGCTTGGTCACCGTCGCGTTCCTGCTTGCACTGATCCCCCTGGTCTCCACTCTTGCCACGGTCGTCGCCCAGGGGATCGGTGAGCTCAGCTGGTCGTTCATCACGCAGACCGGCGCCTCAAGCTTCAACCCCGACACCCTTGAGGTGACCCAGACTCCGGGCGCGCTGCAAGCCATCGTAGGAACCTTGATCATCACCGGAATCGCCGCACTGATCTCCATTCCAATCGGCCTGTTCACCTCCATCTACCTTGTGGAATACGCCCTGCCCAAGCAGTGGCTCGCCCGCACAGTGACATTTCTCGTCGATGTGATGACGGGCATCCCCTCGATCGTCGCCGGCCTGTTCGCCTTCTCTCTGTTCTCGATCATCGTGGGGCCGAAGGCCTTCAGCGGCTTCTCTGCCTCCGTCGCCCTGTCTGTACTGATGATTCCCACGGTGGTACGTGCGTGCGAAGAGATGCTGCGACTCGTTCCCGGAGACTTGCGTGAAGCCTCGTACGCTCTCGGGGTGTCGAAGTTCTCGACCATTGTGAAGATCGTGCTGCCGACTGCCATCGCCGGCCTGATCACCGGAATCATGCTCGCGGTCGCGCGGGTCATCGGCGAAACCGCACCGATCTTTCTCGCGGCGAGCTTCACCGACAACTTCAACGCGAACCCCTTCGACGGCCCGATGCAGACCCTGCCGGTGCTTGCCTATACGGGCTATGCGTTCCCCGGTAAGGACATTGCCGCATCCAACGCCACTGCCTGGGGTGCCGCTCTGCTGCTCGTCATACTGGTCGTCATTCTGAACCTCATCGCCCGCGTGGTCGCGAAGATCTTCGCACCCAAGGGTTCGCGGTGACCCGCAGGCCCGAACCCGGCCTCCCCTCTCCCTCACTCCTCCCCGCACTCTCGTAAAAGGATCACTGTGTCGAAGCGAATCGAAGTCAACGACCTCAACGTCTACTACAGCGACTTTCTCGCTGTCGAAGGGGTCACGATCACGATCGAGCCCCGCACCGTCACGGCCTTCATCGGCCCCTCCGGCTGCGGAAAATCGACGTTCCTCCGCACGCTCAACCGCATGCACGAAGTGATTCCCGGCGCCTACGTCAAGGGTGAAGTGCTGATCGACGGCAACAACCTCTATGACCCCGGAGTCGACCCGGTGATGGTTCGCCGGCAGGTCGGAATGGTGTTCCAGCGCGCAAACCCGTTCCCCACGATGTCCATTCGCGACAATGTTCTCGCCGGGCTGAAATTGAACAACAAGCGCCTCACCAAGGCAGACGGCGACGACCTCGTCGAGAAGGGGCTGCGCGGTGCGAACCTCTGGAACGAGGTGAAGGATCGCCTGAGCCTGCCCGGCGGCGGCCTCTCCGGCGGCCAGCAGCAGCGCCTCTGCATCGCCCGCGCGATCACGGTCTCGCCCGACGTACTGCTGATGGATGAGCCCTGCTCGGCACTCGACCCGATCTCCACACTGGCGATCGAAGACCTCATCACCGAGCTCAAAGAGGACTACACGATCGTCATCGTGACCCACAACATGCAGCAGGCCAGCCGCGTCTCCGACCGCACAGCGTTCTTCAACATCGCCGGCACCGGCAAGCCCGGCAAGCTGATCGAGTACAACGACACGACCACCATCTTCGGCAGCCCGTCGGTCAAGGAGACCGAAGACTACGTCAGCGGTCGATTCGGCTAAACCCGATCATCCGCTCGGGCCGCCGGCCCTCGGCCCACTTGGCCGCCGGGTCAGAAGTTTCGGGCCAGAGCCTTCGGGTCAGAGCCTTCGGGTCAGAGGCTTCGAGTCAGACGCGCAGGCCCGAACTCCAGGGCAACGGGTTCAGCTGCTGGTGACGGCGATGATCGGAGTCGTGGTGGGTGCCTGGGAGCCGCCAGCCGGCTCCACGGTGACGCCCACGGTGTCGCCGGGAGCCATCTTGCCGCTGAGCACATGCCACGTGGTGTTGTCACCGCCGGGCGTGAAGGTACCTGCCGGGGTGACCGTCGAGCCGTTGATGTACCACGCCTCATACGTCTTTGATGACGGAAGCGAAGCGAGCCCCTGCGCGATGACGGCGGACTTCGCCAGCCTGCTCGACCACATCACGGTGGCTTCTCCCCCGCCCTCGATCGTGCTGTGAGCGCTCTGAACGTCAGACGCCGCGTAGAGTTCGGCCAGAGCGCTGGCAGACGCATCCTGCGAGCTGTTGGTGCCGCTCTGGGTGAGTGCGGTGCCGACGAAGCCACCGCCGACGAAGAGTGCTACTGCTGCGGCGGCGGCGACGAGGATTCCGGCAGGCCGGGTGAACCAGCGTGAGCGGGCCTTGAGTTCGGCGCGTGACCCGCTGTTCGACGAATCGGTCTCCGGATGCTCGGAAGCGGTCGGAACCGCGCCGAAGACAGCCTCGGGCGTGACGCCGTGCCGTGTCGACGAATCCTGGGGCGTGGTGGCCAGCTGAGCCATCAGTGTCGCCTTCAGTGACGAAGAGGGCTGCACGGGCACGGCCGAAAGGGCAAGCAATGTCGCAGTCGCCGCGAGCTCATCGGCTTCACGTGCAAGTTCGGGAGATTCGGCCAGAGCGGCCTCGAACGCTGCCTTCTCCTCTGGACTCAGGGCGTCGAGGGCATATGCACCCGACAGGAGGTAGAACTCGTCGTGGGTCATTTCGCCACGCCCATCTCATCGCGCAGACGGATCATTCCGTCGCGCAGTCGCGTCTTCACAGTGCCAACCGGCACGTGAAG
This sequence comes from Subtercola sp. PAMC28395, assembly GCF_018889995.1. Taxonomy (NCBI): domain Bacteria; kingdom Bacillati; phylum Actinomycetota; class Actinomycetes; order Micrococcales; family Microbacteriaceae; genus Subtercola; species Subtercola sp. PAMC28395. Next base: position 71,586 of record NZ_CP076547.1, read on the forward strand.
CAATTCGGCGACCTCACTGTGGCTGTAGCCGCCGTAATAGGCAAGGGAAATGGCCTGTCGCTGCAGTTCTGTCAACTGGCTCATGGCCTTCTTCACCCTTTCATGTTCGATTCGGATCTCGACGGTTTCGGCAACCTGGTCGTATTCCCGTTCAATGTCCCTGATGCCGATCTTCAGGTCGCGGTCGTGCCCCGACTGCGAAGCACGAACCCTGTCTACGGCACGGCGGTGGGTCATCGTGAGGATCCACGACATTGCCGCGCCACGATCGGTGTCGAATCTGTTCGCAGTCTTCCAGATCTCCAGGAAGATCTCCTGGGTCACCTCTTCGGACTGCGCCGGATTCACCAGCAATCGCCTGACCAATCCCATCACCCGGGGGGAGACCCGGTCGTACAGCTCAGAGAACGCTCGCTGGTCTGCGGTTGCAATCCTCTCCAGCAGAGTGTCGAGACTGGTCTCCTGGACGGGATCGTCTTCTTCGCTCTGGTGGGTCACAAGCTTAAGCATGTCAGGTTTGCGCCTCACGAGATGTTTGATGGGTGTTGCTCTTGACAATCATCATTCGGAGCCGCAGCGCAGGCGGATTGGTCTTCCACCGTTCGCACTACGTGCGGGGGCGACCCGTCACCGCGATGATCGTGCCGCTGAAGAGCACCAGGAACTGGGCTGCTGCCGAGACCGCCTTCTCTGTCGTCCACGAACTCATGGGCACCATCGGCAGCCCGAATGGCAGGTGCACGGGCATCCATACCGAGGCGACGAGCATCGCGAGGCCCGCCAGGGCAACCAGGATCGCGAAGACGGCGGTCCAGAGCCGCGGCCTGATGACGAGGAGGATCGCGGCGAGCGTATTGACGGCCGCTTCGATCAGATAGAGCGTGCCGAGGTTCATCAGCGAGCCCTCGACGGTCGATACTTCGGGCGCGAGGGTGAAATGGATGTAGGCGTTCAGTGCGAGTGCCAGAACGGCCCAGAAGGTGGCGGCAAAACGAAACACGTTCACCGGGCACTGCCTGCAGGAGATACCGGGCCGCAGAAACGCCTCTCGGCGCGAGGCCGCTCTGAGCGGCTAAATTTGGAGCCCGGGGTTACTGCGGCCCGGCTGTAACAGTTTATCAAGTGATCAGCCACAGGCGATCACAGTGCGCGGTGAGCGAACATCAGTCGAGGCTCCCGCTCCGCCAGAGTCTGGCACAGGCCGTGAGGTCGGCCGCAATCGAATGAAAACGCAGCGCTCTCGTCGTCAAAGCCGTAGCCCGCTCTGCCGACGTGGTCTCGGCGTCGTCGGCGAGACTCGCACAGCCGCTCGACATCAGCCGGCAGAATGCGGCGGCACGGTCGAGCGCTACAGCGAAGTCCCCCTCGAAGAGTCCACGCAGAATCTGGTCGGCAAGCGCGGTGATCTCTTCTGGGCCGGTCGGGTTCGGGGCGCCGGCAACCACGGGGTCAATGGTGAGCGAGAGATCGGCCCCGCGTTGGTAGATGAAACTCGACTGCTCTGGGTCTTGCCGCGTGAGGGCCCTCAGCAGGTAGATGCGCCACAGCGCACCGGGCAGACTGCGCGCAGATGATCGGGACCACAGCTCGGCGATCGCATCGATGCCGTTCACATCGGTGTAGGCGATCAGCCTGTCGATGACCCCTGCGTCAGGATCTGCTCTCACCCGGCTGAGCAAAGCCGCAGCGGTGTCGTGAGCGAGCCGGCTGATGTGGGCGGGGTCATCGCCGCCCTGGAACGCCTCGAAGGTCGATCCGGCGAACAACGTCGGCTTGTGAAAGTCTTCTGCCAACCTGGTGCCCCTTTCCTGGTGGTGCATTTCGTGCCCTCCAACGGTACTTCAGATTGAATCGAGCGACCTGTACTGGTCGGCAACAGTCGGCAAACGTGCAGCCATCGACGTTCGTCAGGGCTCAATTTAGAACTCGGGCATGAACCCGGTAGATTGGTCGTCAAGGGCCTCTAGCTCAGTTGGTAGAGCATCGGACTTTTAATCCGTGGGTCGTCGGTTCGAGCCCGACGGGGCCCACCCAGACTGGCCGCTTGAGCACTGTTCCGCTGATACAGACCCAGGCTCTCGAGTGCGAACCGTTACGCGAGATAGCTTCGAAGGTACGGCGCCGTGCGGCTCGCAGAATCCTGGGCCACGGCATCCGGCGTGCCCGAGGCGACGATCCGTCCGCCATCCGCACCACCGGAGGGGCCCATGTCGATGACGTGGTCTGCGGCAGCGACGACGGCCATCGAGTGCTCGACGACAACGACCGTATTCCCGGTGTCGACCAGACGGCCGAGCTGAGCGATGAGCAGTTCGACGTCGGCCGGATGCAAACCGGTGGTCGGTTCATCCAATAGATAGAGGGTGTGACCGGATCTCGAGCGCTGAAGCTCGGTGGCGAGCTTGATGCGCTGTGCCTCACCTCCCGACAGCTGGGTGGCGGGCTGACCGAGCCTCAGGTAGCCGAGCCCGACCTGGCGCAGGGTCTCGAGGGCTTTGGAGGCAGCTGGCACGTCCGCGAGAAACGGCGCCGCGGCCTCGACCGTCATCGAGAGCACATCGGCGATGGATGCTCCCCGCCACAGCACCTCGAGCGTCTGGGCGTTGTACCGGCTGCCGTGGCACTCCGGGCACGGCCCCCAGCTGCCCGGAAGAAACAGCAACTCGACCGAAACATATCCTTCACCCTGGCAGACCTCGCATCTGCCGCCGACGACGTTGAACGAGAACCGCCCCGCCGACCATCCCCTGGCCCGCGCTTCGTCGGTCGCCGCAAAGGTGGCTCGGACCGCATCGAACAGCCCGGTATACGTCGCGAGGTTCGACCGCGGGGTTCTGCCGATGGCCTTCTGATCGACCTGCACGACCCGGTCGATGAGTGGATGCTGCGTGGCGCGCTCGGCGAGGACCCTCCCCACCAGTGTGGACTTTCCCGACCCCGACACCCCGGTCACGGCAGTGAGCACGCCCAGCGGCACATCGGCGTCGAGGTGTTGCAGGTTGTGGAGCGTGACATCGCGCAGCTGGAGCCACGCCTCCGGGGCTCGCCGTGCATCCTGCGTCGTGTCTTTCGGCTTCGGCTGCAGAAAACGGCGGGTCACGGATGCGTCGACCGCAGCCAGGCCGGCAACCGGCCCACTGTAGAGGACCTCTCCCCCGCCCGAGCCGGCACCTGGGCCCACGTCGACGATCCAGTCCGCCCGGCGCACGATATCCATGTCGTGCTCGACGACGAAAACGCTGTTACCACTTGCCCGCAGGCTCTCGAGAACATCGATGAGCGGTTCAGCATCGGCCGGGTGCAGCCCCGCGCTCGGTTCGTCGAGAACGTAGACGACGCCGAACAAACCTGACCGCAGCTGGGTGGCGATGCGCAGGCGTTGCATCTCGCCCGGCGACAGCGTGGGCGTTGCCCGGTCGAGGCTCAGGTAGCCGAGGCCCAGGCTCGTGAGCACCTCGACCCTGCCCACGAGGTCGCGCGAGATCGTCACGGCGACCTCGGTGTGCTCACCGGATGATGCCCGCGACGTGGCTGGCAGGGCATCCTTCTGCGAGGCTATCGGCCTCAGCGTCTCGGTGAGTTCGCCGAGAGTGAGCGCGTTGAGCTCCGCGATCGTCAGGCCACCGACCGTCACCGACAGGGCCGCCCGGGTGAGCCCGCTGCCACCGCACAGTGAGCACCGGCCGGACTCGACGAACTGCAACACCTTGGTGCGTTGCGATTCGCTCTTCGAATCGGCGAGGGTGTGCATGACGAACTGGCGGGCACTCCAGAACCGCCCCCTGTACGGTTTGGCGACTCGATCACGCTGCGGATGCACCTCGACCACCGGCTGTTCTTCAGTGAACAGCAGCCACTCGCGTTCTTCTCGGGGCAGCTCACGCCAGGGCCGGTCGATGTCGTAACCCAGCCCCGCCGTCACATCGCGCAGGTTCTTGCCCTGCCACGCCCCCGGCCACGCGGTGATCGCGCCCTCGCGAATGCTGAGCCCGTCATCACGGACGGCCGACGCCTCGGTCACTTCATGGGCGATACCGAGACCGTGACACCGCGGGCACGCCCCAGCCACCGTGTTGGGTGAGAACGAATCCGACTCGAGGCGCGTCGCACCCTCAGGGTACGTGCCGGCCCGGGAGTACAGCATCCGAACGGAGTTCGACAGGGTCGTCACGGTTCCGACGCTCGACCGAGAGCTGGGCGCACCTCTCCGCTGCTGGAGCGCGACGGCCGGCGGTAACCCGGTGATCGAATCGACGTGCGGGGTCGACCCCTGGGCGATCAGTCGCCTGGCGTACGGCGCCACCGACTCGAGAAACCGGCGTTGCGCCTCGGCGAAGATCGTGCCGAACGCCAGAGACGACTTACCCGATCCCGAGACGCCCGTGAACGCGACGATGCTGTCTCGCGGCACATCGACGTCGACGCTTCGCAGATTGTTCTCGCGCGCACCCCGTACACGAATGAAGCCGTTCGCCGGCGTCGATCGCTTTGGGGATGCGTCGTCGCTCGGGCTCTCTTCCGAATCCCTCGGACTGGCAGGAGCATGGCGGGTGCGAGTGGCAGACATTCACCCAATTTTATCGTCGGGCCGTGAAATCGATGAGGGCTTGCAACCCCGCGGGCGTTATGCCGTTTGGGCGTCAGGCCGTTTGGGCGGAATCTGGGAGGCGCGCAGGCGCGCCACCTGCTCGGCCCGATTCGGTGACCAGACCATTTGGATCGGGGGTGGGTGTTCGCTCAGGGAGCGGTTCGATTCGCTCGCTGACCCACTTCCAGCTCACATCGGCGCTCGCCGCCGGGGGCATGGATGCGCGGTCGACCTCGACGATCATCCAACCCGCCCACTCGTCGGGCAGGGCATCGATGACGCCATCGAGGTCGAGGTCTCCCAGGCCGGGCTCGAGAAAGATACCCTCGTCGGTGGCATCGTTGTACGAGGTCGGTGTGATCAGCGTCTTTCTGGCGATGGTCAGATCGAGGTCCTTCAGGTGCAGGTCGACCAGGCGGTCCTGGTGCCTGCTGATCATGGCCACCGGGTCGATTCCCGCCCAGGCCAGGTGACCGATGTCGAAGGATGCTCCCAACAGGCTCGCCGGAATGTCACTGAGGGCTTGTTCGATTTCGGCTTCGGTCTCGATCCAGGTGCCGACATGATTGTGCAACCCGGCTCGAATTCCCTCTTCGATGAGCACCTCGGCGGCCGTGCCGAGCAGGTCGATGACGCGATTCAGTCGCCCCTGGTCGAACCCTGCACCGACGGCGACCTGCCGCTGTGTGCGCACTACGTGCTCGCCCCACCAGACTTCGGGCGCGAGAAAGACCGTGTCGAGTGAGAAGAAGTTCGACTCTTCGGCGATCCGGCGTATGCCGTCGAACCACCGCACACCCTCCGCACTGCCAGGTCTGAGCACAACGCCGTGATCGTCGGGCAGCGCCACACTCGCGTAACCGGGTGCGAGAGTGAGACCGGCGTCTTCGACCATTCGGCGGTAGTTCTGCAGGGTCTGCGTGTCGAGCACCTGCATCATCACAGCCTCGAACCCGGATGCGCGCACAGCCTTGAGCACATCGGGGTAGTCGGCGCGGAACGACGGCTCGGCGAAGAGCCACAGGGATTCGCTGGCGGGGTCTGAGGGGTCGGCTTTGAGATTGATCCACTGGATCGGGTTGAGCGCGACACGGTCGCCAGCGAGCTTCTTCATAGTGTCCTTTCGGGTGATTCGGTGGTCCTGTCAGCGAGCTGCGGGGCGAGCTGGCGGATGATCGATCGTGCAGCGCGCACAGCAGTGACGGTTCCGGTGAGCGTCGAATTCGCGACGATCGCGGTGGGGATGACGCCGTTGCCGGCGACGTAGAGGTTGTCGTACCCCCACACACGCCCGCTCGGGTCGCAGACGCAGGTTCCGTCGTCTGCCGTGCCCGAGCGCACGGTGCCGGTCAGGTGAAGCGATGACCCGGGTGGTAAGAGCATCCGCTCGCTCGCCGGGTCGAACGAACCGAAAGCTTCAGCGATTGTCTCGACCTCATCGAGTGCCCGGTCGATCAGGGCGCGGTCGCGTTCGGAGTAGGCGAACTCGAAGGTGACCTTCGGCATGCCCACGAGGTCGGTTTCGGTGTCAGAGAACACGAGCCTGTTCTCGGGCCGTGACTCGACCGGCGTGTAGAGCGAGAGCCCGACCGAGTAGGCGATCGGCGTGCCCTCCTCGTCGACGTAGGTGCTGTTCATGATCTGCCCGTGAAACGGCTGAACGCTGCCGTTCTGCGGTATCCAGAGCGAGTCGGTGCAGAATTCCCCCTCGCGCGGAAGGGGCAGCTCCTCAGTGGTGACACCGAAGCGTTCGAGATCCATCAGCACCCGGCCGGTGATGAATGCGTGCTCGTTCAGATAGCGGCCAAGGGCGGGAGACCGGATGCCCGAGGCGAACAACAGTTGCGGAGTGCGCACCGTATCGGCGCACACCAACACGATGTCGGCGTGCAGATCGGTAACGGCGCCGTCTGCGATGCGGCGCACGCGTGCCCCGAGTACTCGCGTGCCGTCGGTGTCGATGAGGATGCCCGTTGCCATCGTTCCCAGCAGCAGAGTGAAGGCGGGGTCGAGTTGCGCTGCATCACCCGCGCCCGGCTCGCCACCGGCCAGCTCGAACCCGGCGGCCATGGCGGGGAAGATCGTCGATGGGGACGTGCGCGGCCGCAGACCCGACGCGGTGGGGACGACCGCCATCGGCATGGGCTGCGGGCCGCGATCGGCGCTCACCCTTCCCGCGAAGAGACCGCACAGGGTGTCGAGCACAATCTCGCCGGCGCGGGTCGGGCCGATCGGTGACGGTGACACGTTCAACAGGCGCCTGGCGGTCTCGAGATCGGCCTGCCACGCCTCGGGGTCGCCGTAGTCGAAGGTCTCGTCTGCACCCGGCCATGGAGTTGCGGCCGTCCAGTGCACGCCCATTCCTCCCGCGTTCCACGCGATTGCGCTTGCCGGCATCGCCGCAGCATCTTCTCCGAAGGCCGAACTGTGCACCATACCCGGCTCGAGTTGCCTGGCGTCCCGCGCCACATCGGCGATCACCTCTGCCCCGGTGTAGAGGCCCTGAATTCCGGATGCAACGCGCTGGTTGTACTTCGACCAGAGCTCGGGATCCGCGACATCGTGCAGGTGCACACCAGGAGCTCTCCCGATCGCAACGCCACCGTCGACCATGACGATTCGGGTGCGCGGGTCGGACTCACGCAGCAGGGCTGTCGCTGCCGCACCCATGATGCCACTGCCGACGATGAGCACATCAGCACGAGTGGTTTCTGTCATGACGTTCTCCTGTTTGCTCCAGTATCACCCCTGCGAGTTCGAGAGCGGGGCCCACCCACACTGGCTGCACGCGTCGATAGCGACGGGTCGAGACACGGTGAGGCAGACTCCCGTCAACGGTCGAGGCCGCGGTTCGCGAGACTGCGTGGCTGAACCTGATTGCAGCCCGAGTCAGTAGGTGTAGAACCCCTCACCCGTCGAGACGCCGAGCTTTCCCTTGTCGATGTACTTCTCTTTGAGCAGCGCCGCAAACTTCTGCGACCGTGGATCTGGGCTGGTAGACGCAATGTTGTAGGCGGTCGTCAGGCCGACCGTGTCGTAGATCTGGAACGGGCCGACCGGCGCACCAGTGGCGATGCGCCAGGTCTTGTCGATCGTTTCGACGTCTGCGATGTCATCGACCAGCAGGCCGGCGGCAGCGTTCAGCAGCGGTACGAGGAGCGAGTTCAGCACGTACCCGGCCTTCTCCTTCTTCAGCTCGATCGGCACCAACCCACTGGCCTTCGCGAATTCCACGACCGACCGGTAGACCTCGGGATCCGTGTCGGTGGTGCCCATGATCTCGGCCGTGTTGAAGCGCCAGACGTTGTTGGCATAGTGCAGGGCGAGAAAGCGATCGGGGCGGCCGGTGAACTGCTTCAGATCGCTGGGAAGCAGGGTCGACGAGTTGGTCGCGAAGATCGTTTTGGCCGGGGCCAGCGCCGCCAGTCTGGTGTACGTCTCACGCTTCAGCGCCAGCAGTTCGGGAACCGCCTCGATCACCAGGTCGGCATCGGCGACCGCCTCACCGAGGTCGGACGAAAGGAGCAGCCTGGCCAACGCCGCCTCGGCCTGCTCTCTCGTGGCGGCGACGACTGAGTCGGCCTGGTAGATCTCAGAGAGTTGGGCGAAACGGGCTTTCGCCTTCTCCAGGATCTCCTCGCTGATGTCGTACGCAGTGACATCGAACCCGTGAAACGCCGCCTGAAAGGCGATCTGCGAGCCGAGCACTCCGGTGCCGAGAACGGTGACTTTCTTGATGGCCGACATGTGGTCTCCTCTTTCTATTGGTTGTGCGGAATCTCGTGTGGAAGATCGTGCGAAAGATCGTGCGCATAGATGCTACGAACCCAGATGCCCGAGAGAACATCGAGCACATCGCTGTGGTCAACAGCAGGCGTTTCTCCGCTGAAGGCGGCGGCGAGCACGCGCTCGTTCATCAGATTCAGGGCCGCGGCGAGCTCGCGAGCATCGATGCCCTCTGGCGCAGCGCCCCGAGCCCGCTCGGCCAGAATGACCTCGGTGGAATATCCGACCCACGTCTGCATTGATTTCGACCAGAGCTCGTGCACCTCTGTGTTGCGCAGGCGCGCGGTGATCGCGGCGGCAGCCACCGCGCGATGCTGGGTGAAGACCTCGACGAAGACGCCGATCGAGCGCCGCCACGCAGCTGCGGGGTCGATGTCGAAGTCCCGGGGCAGAGTGGCGACCCGATGCTGCACCTGACCGATCACCTGATCGAGCAGAGCCAGCAGAACATCGTCTTTGGACGAGAAGTAGAAATAGAAGCTCGGCCGGGAGATGCCGGCCCCGGCCGCGAGATCTTCGATCGAGATGTCGTCGAGAGACCGCTCACCCAGGAGTTGCTCGGCGGTACTGAGAATCGCCGCCTGCCGATCGTCGCCCGAGGGGCGGGATGATCTGCGTCCACGTTCAGCCATGGCCCCATGGTAGCGAGTAAGGCCAACAGTGTGTTGGATTAATCAACATGGTGTCGATAAGCTCACGGCATGACTGAACACGTGGATGTGTTGATTGTTGGCGCCGGGCTCAGTGGGGTCGGGGCGGCCGCCCACCTGAAGCGCGATTGCCCAGGCAAGTCGTTCGTGATTCTCGAATCGCGCGGAGCAGTCGGTGGCACGTGGGATCTCTTTCGCTACCCCGGCATCCGCTCAGATTCCGACATGTACACCCTCGGCTACTCCTTCAGACCGTGGACCGACGCCAAGGCCATCGCCGACGGCGACTCCATTCGCCACTACATCACCAGCACCATCGCCGACGAGGGTCTCGAGTCTCAGCTTCGCCTGAATCACCGCGTCATCAGCGCTGAGTGGTCGAGCGACACCGCCCTCTGGACGGTCACCGCGTTGCGCACCGCGGGCGGTGAATACCGGGCCGATGCTCCGGATGCCCCGCCAACCGAGACCATCACCTTCACCTGCTCGTTCCTGTCGGTGTGCTCGGGCTACTACCGCTACGACGAAGGGTTCAGCCCGGTGATTCCGGGCGCCGATTCGTTCGCCGGCACGATCGTGCACCCGCAGCACTGGCCGGCTGACCTCGATTTCGCCGGCAAGCGGGCCGTCGTGGTGGGTAGCGGGGCGACCGCTGTCACCCTGGTACCGTCGCTGGCGAAGACCGCAAAGCACGTCACCATGCTGCAACGGTCGCCCACCTACATTGCTCCGGTACCGTTGCGCGACCACTTCGCAGATCGCCTGCGCGGCAGGCTGCCCGCGCAACTGGCGTACAACCTCGTGCGGGTGAAGAACATCGGCTATTCGATGTTCACCTATCAGCTGAGCCGCCGTCGACCAGAGACGATGAAGGCGATCCTGCGCAAATCGGCCGTCGCGAAGCTCCCGGCCGGGTTTGACGTCGACACCCATCTCTCGCCGAGTTACGAGCCCTGGGACCAGCGCCTCTGCGCCATCCCGAATGGCGATCTGTACCGCGCCATCAGTTCGGGAAACGCCGACATCGTGACCGATCGCATCGAGAAGATCACGCCGACGGGTATCGATCTCGTTTCTGGCGCGAAGCTTGACGCCGACATCATCGTCACCGCCACCGGCCTCAATCTGCTGGTCATGGGCGGGATGAGCCTCAGCGTCGACGGGCGGCCCGTCGACGTTTCGAAGACTCTCACGTACAAGGGCATGATGCTCGCTGGAGTGCCGAATTTCTCGCTGACCATCGGTTACACGAACGCGTCATGGACCCTCAAGGCCGACCTCGTGGCACGCTACGTCTGCCGCCTGCTGCGCTACATGGATCGACACGACTATCAGTTCGTCGCCCCGAAAGCACCGGCATCGGTCTCTGCGGGCCATCTCGTTCCGCTGATCGATCTGCAGGCCGGCTACATTCTGCGCGATGTGGATGCCCTGCCGAAGCAGGGCGAGAGGTCGCCGTGGCGGCTGCACCAGAATTACGTGCGCGACTTCCGGCTGCTGCGTGCGGGCCACATCACTGACGACGTGCGGTTCGGCCGCCGCGGAGAGAGCCCCGCCACCGGGCTCACTGAGTCGGCGCTCGACCTGCCCGGCACGGCAATGATCACGGTGAACGGCACCCGGCTGCGCTATCGCGACACCGGCAGCAGCAGCGCGAGCCCGATCCTGCTCATCCATGGCATCGGCCAGAGCCTCGATGACTTCACCGAACAGCACGCCCTGCTGGGCGATCGCTACCGTGTCATCAGCCTCGATCTGCCCGGGTTCGCCTACTCCGCACGTCTGCCCGGCACCGCCACCCTCGACAAGCTGGCCAGCGTCCTGCCCGGCTTTCTCGACGCGCTCGGCATCTCCGAACCGGTGCCTGTGGTCGGTAACTCGCTGGGCGGGGCAGTGGCGATGACCTTCGCCGTGGCCCATCCCGAGCGTGTGGCTGATCTCGTGCTGGCTGACAGTGCCGGCTTCGGCTCTGAGGTGACGATGGTGCTGCGGCTGCTCGCGGTGAAGCCCCTCGCCACGCTTCTCATGCGGCCGAATGCGCAGAATTCGGCGCGCACGGTGCAGTCGTTGTTCTACGACAAGAGCCTGGCGACAGATGCGCGAATCGCTCACGCGTTCGCGATATCCCGGAGGCGCTCACACGCGGCGACCACCCTCGACCTCGCACACGATCTCGGCACCTTTCGCGGCGTGCGGCCCGAGTGGCGGCAGTCGCTGGTGGCTGGCGTTCGGAGGCTCGACATTCCCACGCTGGTGGTGTGGGGCGATCACGATCACGTACTGCCGTTCATCCACCTGGCGGCCGCAGCAGAGGCCCTGCCGAACGCCGAAACGCATGTCTTCACGAACACCGGGCACATGCCGCAGATCGAACGGGCAGACGAGTTCGCCGCGCTGCTACACGACTTTCTGGATCGCCGCGTGCCTGCCAGGGATGCATCCGCCCTCCCGGCCGGATGATCCCCGGGGAGGATGATGGAAGCGATGTTCACTCCTACCCGCGCCGCCGCACTCGACGCCCTCGAGTTGTTTCTCCCGCACGCTGGGCGCGACTACGCCCGCGATCGCAACCATGACACCGGGCTCGAGCGCACGAATGTCTCCCGTCTCTCGCCCTACCTGAGGCACCGGCTCCTGACGGAGCATGAGGTGGTGGCTGCGGTCCTCGCACGGCATCGCCTGCCTGATTGCGAGAAGTTCGTTCAGGAGGTGTTCTGGCGCACCTACTGGAAGGGATGGCTCGAGCAGAACCCCGAGGTGTGGCACCGATACCGCCGCGAGGTGGGCGAGTTCTGGCTCGACACTGATGCAGTGTCGTCTGACTACCGACACGCCGTCACGGGGCGCAGCGGCATCGATGCGATGGATGCCTGGGTAAGCGAGCTCGTCATCACCGGATATCTGCACAACCACACGCGCATGTGGTTCGCCAGCATCTGGATCTTCACCCTGCGGTTGCCGTGGCAGCTCGGGGCCGACTTCTTCTACCGTCACCTCCTTGACGGCGATGCCGCCTCGAACACCCTCTCGTGGCGGTGGGTCGCCGGGCTCCAGACCGCCGGAAAGACGTATCTGGCGACAGCAGAGAACATCTCGCGCTATACCGACGGCAGATTCGCACCCACCGGTCTGGCCACTTCGGATCGAGCGCTCGTCGAAGATCCTCTGCCGCCGCGGAGCGCGGCTTCCGTCGCAGACCCGATTACCCGAGTTGGCCGTATCGGCCTGCTGCTGCACGAGGAGGATCTCGATGCAGCGAGCCTGGGCCACGATCATCCCTGGCTCACACCCGAGCTTCAGGCGTTCGGCACCGGGCACTCTGGCGGTGAAGTGGTCGCAACCGCCGCGTTCGCCGACCCGGCCGACCGTTCCCCGGCGAGCGTGTCTGATGCCGTGCACTCCTTCACCGCGGGGGCCCTCGAGGATGCCGCGTCGCGAGGTCGAAGCTCGCCCTCCCGCCCTGCAACAGTGCTGCCAGACACCCTCGACTCGACGGTACTTCGGTGGGCGGAGTCAGAACGCCTCGACGCTGTGGTCGTGCCCGCGGCGCCGGTCGGCCCTGTGCAGGAGCGGCTGGCGGCGCTCGGCAATGCCCTCGCTTCAGAGGGGCTCACGATGACGACAGTCACGCGCCGGTGGGACGCGCTCGCCTGGCCGCACGCATCCCGCGGCTTCTTCGCCTTCCGCGAGCGCATCCCCGACTTGCTCAACCAGCAGGGCCTCTGACGCCCGGGCCCCGCCCTGCTGGTCGTCGAGCAATTCGCGGCTGGCCTGCCGCTTGGAAACACGCTCGCGGCCCGGCACCGGTCAGCCTCAGCGGTACGCCGCATCGCGGCATCCGCACGATAATCAGAGAATGACCGACGAACCCTCGCGCGACGACCCGCGGCCGCGGCCAGCGAGCGTCTTCGACGTTGCGAAGCTGGCGGGCGTCTCACACCAGACCGTGTCACGGGTTCTCAACGAGCATCCGAGCCTGCGGGCATCCACTCGCCAGAAGGTGCTCGATGCAATGCGCGAGCTGAATTACCGGCCGAATGCAGCCGCGCGGGCGCTCTCCTCGAGCAGGTCACGGATGATCGGAATCCTCTCGACCTCGAGCGGCGAGTATGGCCCGGCGACGATCGTCACCGCCATCGAGGCGGCCGCGCGCAGCAGGGGCTACAGCGTCTCGATCGCCAACGCCGACGGCCTCGACCTCACGTCGATCGACGAGGCCGTGAGTCACCTCGCGGAGCTGTCTGCCGAAGGGCTCGTCGTGGTGGCACCGCAGCTGCAGGTGCTGGATGCCCTCTCCAGACTCACGATCACGATTCCGTACATCACGCTGCAGGCGGTCTCGAGTGACGGGTCGGGCGGCGGCCCACTGGACCAGGTGGTCGGGGCCCGGCTGGCGACCGCTCATCTCATCAGTCTCGGCCACACCCGCATCGGGCACATCGCCGGGCCCGCGGACTGGCTCGACGCGAACCTGCGTCTCACGGGCTTTCGCGACGAAACTGCCTCATATGGCCTCGACCAGGAGCTCGTCGTGGCTGGCGACTGGAGTGCGGCATCGGGTCACCGGGCTGCGCTCGAGCTTCTTGACCTGGGCGTGACGGCCATTTTCGCAGGAAACGACCAGATGGCCCTCGGCGCGCTGAGCGCCGCAGCGACTGCGGGGGTCGATGTACCCGGGCACCTCAGCGTCGTGGGTTTCGATGACCTTCCCGAGGCCGCGTTCTACCTCCCCGCACTCACGACGATCCGCCAGGATCTCGCCGAGGCCGGTCGCCAGTCGGTCGCGCTTCTCCTGGGCGAGACCGACGTGCTTCCGTCTGTGCATCCGGAGCTCATCGTGCGCGCTTCCACGGCCGAATTCCGCTTGTGAAGCTACCGACCGAACAGGCGGCCGATGTCGTACACTGCATAGACACGCGCTAATGTGATCGATCACATTAATCGCCGATCCGACCACCGACACCTGCAGAGCCGAAGGCGTTCCTCCCATGACCGAGTCCTCCATCACCGAAGCCTCGGGATCCGAGTCCGCAGCAGATCAGATGCGCGAAGCCATCGCGAACGGGCGAACCTCGCTCGGGATCGAGTTGGGTTCGACACGCATCAAGGCGTGCCTCGTCGGCGACGATGCCTCCGTCGTGCTCGCCGTGGGCAGCCACGAGTGGGAGAACGAGTTCGTCGACCGCGTGTGGACGTATTCGCTCGAGAGCGTGTGGTCGGGCATCCAGTCGGCTTATGCAGACCTGGTCGCCGATGTGGAGCGTCGGTATGGCGTGCTGCCACTGACGTTCGGCGCGATCGGGGTGTCCGCGATGATGCACGGCTATCTCGCGTTCGACGAGGACGACAAGCTGCTCGTGCCCTTCAGAACCTGGCGCAACACTACGACCGGCCCTGCCGCCACTGAGCTCACCGCAGCCTTCGGACTGAACATTCCGCTGCGCTGGTCTGTGGCGCACCTGCACCAGGCCGTGCTCGACGCCGAGCCGCACGTTACCCAGGTTCGGCACATCACGACGCTGGCCGGGTACGTGCACAGCAGGCTCACTGGCCGAACCGTGCTCGGCATCGGCGACGCTTCGGGCATGTTCCCCATCGACTCGCAGACGAAGAACTACGACGCGACCCTTCTGATGAGCTACGACGAGCTCGTCGCCGAGAAGGCCCCTGGCCTGAAGCTCGCCGAGTTGCTGCCTGAGGTGCTCGTTGCCGGGCAGCCGGCCGGTTCGCTGACGGCACACGGCGCCGCGCTGCTCGACCCCAGTGGCACGCTCCAACCCGGCGCGGTGTTCTGCCCGCCTGAGGGCGACGCGGGCACCGGTATGGTCGCCACCTGCTCTGTCGCACCCCGCACGGGCAACGTCAGCACTGGCACCAGCATCTTCGCGATGGTCGTGCTGGAGCGCCCCCTCGAACACGTGCACCACGAGCTCGACCTCGTCACCACACCCGCGGGCGACGCGGTGGCAATGGTGCACTGCAACAACGGAGCAAGCGAACTCGCGGCCTGGGCCGGCCTCTTCGGTCGCTTCGCCGTTGCCGCTGGTACGACGATCGATGCCGACGCCGTCTACGAGACGCTCTTCAGCGAAGCACTCGCGGGCGAGGCCGACGCAGGCGGCCTGCTGGCCTACAACTATCTCGCCGGCGAACCGATCGCCGGTCTCAGCGAGGGCCGACCGCTGGTGGTTCGCACGCCCGACAGCCGGTTCACGCTCGCCAACTTCATGCGCGCGCAGCTCTACGGGGTCTTCGGCACGCTCAGCCTCGGCATGCGCGTTCTGGGCGGCGAGGGCGTGGCCGTGGACGAGATGTTCGCGCACGGCGGTATGTTCCGGACCCTCGGCGTGGCCCAGAGATTCCTCGCCGGCGCACTCGACGCACGGGTCACCGTCACCGAGACCGCATCAGAGGGTGGTGCGTGGGGAATGGCGATCCTGGCCTCCTTCGTTTCCGCGGCCCCATCGGGCCAGGGACTCGACTCCTACCTCCGTGATCGTGTGTTCGCCGGAGCGGCTTTCCAGACGATCGCCCCCGACGCCGACGATGTCGCCGGTTTCACCGCGTACCTCGACCGTTACGAGACAGGGCTGGCCGTGGAGCGAGCCGCCGTCGACGCCCTTTCCAACAACTGACCCCACCCGTTCCCCCAGACAACACCGACAGGATCTTCCATTGAGCACACTCGAATCATCTCTTGACCCCTACGAGATCTGGTTCTTCACCGGAAGTCAGAACCTCTATGGCGAGGAGACCCTCCGCCAGGTCGCTGAGCAGTCGCAGCAGATCGTGCAGACCCTTGGCGGCACCGACACCATTCCGGTGAAGATCGTCTGGAAGCCGGTGCTGAAAGACGCGGAGTCGATTCGCCGCGCCGCACTCGATGTCAACGCCGACGACTCTGTCATCGGCGTCATCGCATGGATGCACACCTTCTCCCCCGCGAAGATGTGGATCGGCGGGCTCGAAGCACTTCAGAAGCCACTCCTGCACCTGCACACGCAGGCCAACGTCGAGTTGCCCTACGCCGACATCGACTTCGACTTCATGAACCTCAACCAGGCGGCCCACGGAGACCGGGAGTTCGGATACATCCAGACCCGTCTCGGTGTGGCGCGAAAGACCGTCGTCGGTCACGCCTCGAATCCGCGAGTGCAGAGCCAGATCGCGGACTGGTCGCGCGCCGCGGCCGGCTGGCAGGCCGTAAAGACGCTCAAGCTCGCTCGTTTCGGCGACAACATGCGCTACGTCGCAGTCACCGAGGGCGACAAGACAGAAGCAGAGATCCGCTTCGGTGTGCAGGTCAACACCTGGGGAGTGAACGATCTTGCTGCTGCCGTCGATGCGGCCAGTGACACCGCTGTCGACACACTCGTCGCCGAGTACGAAGACCTCTACGAGGTTGCGCCCGAGCTCCGCAAGGGCGGCGACCGCCACCAGTCCCTTCGCGACGGTGCCGCGATCGAGATCGGCCTGCGCTCCTTCCTCGAAGAGGGCGGTTTCGGCGCGTTCACCACGAGCTTCGAAGACCTCGGATCTCTCAAGCAACTGCCCGGACTTGCTGTGCAGCGGCTGATGGCCGAGGGCTATGGCTTCGGCGCAGAAGGTGACTGGAAGACCGCGATCCTCGTTCGTGCAGCGAACGTCATGGGCGCCGGCCTCCCGGGTGGCGCGAGCCTGATGGAGGACTACACCTATGACCTCGTCGACGGTGCGGAGACCATTCTGGGTGCGCACATGCTCGAAGTCAGCCCTTCGCTCACCTCATCGAAGCCGACTCTCGAGATCCACCCGCTCGGCATCGGCGGTAAAGACGACCCGGTGCGCCTGGTCTTCACCGCCGACCCCGGGCCCGCCGTCGTCGTCGCCATGAGTGACATGCGCGACCGCTTCCGTCTGGTCGCCAACGTGGTCGAGGTCGTCGAGCCCCGCGCTCCCCTGCCGAACCTGCCCGTCGGCCGCGCCGTCTGGCGGCCGGCCCCCGACTTCGCAACGTCGGCCGCGGCGTGGCTCACCGCAGGCGCTGCCCACCACACCGTGATGTCGACGGCTGTGGGTATCGAGGTGTTCGAGGATTTCGCAGCAATCGCGAAGACCGAACTGCTCACCATCGACAAGGACACCACCCTGAAGGCCTTCGCCAACGAGGTGCGCTGGAACCAGGCCTACTACCGGCTCGCGCAGGGGCTGTAAGACCCCGTTCAGCACTCCCGAATACGGCACCCTCCGCCCCGTCGTCGTCACGGGCGCGGCGGCGGGTGTCGAATTCACCCTGGCCGGTGACGGAACTATGATCGTCAGTGGTGCGGCACCCAGCGCCCTGCGCCGACAGCAGGGCCCCCGACCGGTCGCACCAACGGCAGAGGTGTGACATGAGCAGCAGGGCGGCACGAACCGTTCGCGGCCTCACCGCCGCATGCTTCGCCACATTCGTCGCAGCCTTTTCTCACGTCGCCGTCGGCGGCTCAGCTCCCGGCGCCGTCGGCCTCGCTGTCGGCCTGGCATTCGCTACGCTCGTCTGCGTTGCACTGGCAGGCCGGTCTCTGTCGACCCTGCGGCTGAGTATCGCTGTCGGCCTCAGCCAGCTCGTCTTTCACCTCGTGTTCAGCCTGGGCGCATCATCCGATCTGTCTGTGGCCCAGCTGGGCCACCACGGGATGCTCTCGGTCGCAACGGATTCTGGTGCTGCGGGCATCGCCAGCAGCTCTCAGGGTGGCGCTGATGCGCTCATGCAGGGATGCTCGTGGATGTGGGCGGCGCATGCCGTCGCTGCCGTGGTCACCGTCGTTGCGCTCGCACGGGGCGAATCTGCCATTCGTGTTCTGTACTCCACCGCTGCACTCCGCCTTCGCGCGGTGATGACACTCCCCTTCCTGCAACCTGTCCCGGCAGTGTCACCGTACGTTGCTGGAGCCGAACCCGAACCCTCGCACCTGCGCGATCTCGGCATCTATCTCGGGTCGCTGCGCCACCGGGGTCCGCCCACCCCGCTCTTCGCGGCCCAGTAGAACGCGTCGTCACTCCCGGCAAACCCAGCCGGAAGCACCACGGCCCGAGCTTCTCGATGGAGTCGCGCGCACCAGGACTCGGGCTATGCAGCCCTCCACCGCCTGTGGCGGTTCGGTGACGCCTGCAGCCCACTTCCCGACCCACCTACTCCCCTCGATCCCGTGTGCCTGTCGGCGCGCGTCCAAGCGCGACGACGCACACAGCAAGGAAACATCATGAACAGCACCGCAATCCGACGGGCCGGCCTGGCCGTCTCCCTGACAGCCTTTCTCGCCCTCGCGGCTCCGCTTGCAGCGAGTGCCCACGTGCACGTCGATCCCGGCCAGGCAACGGCGGGTGAATACTCCACTCTCACCTTCACGGTGCCCAATGAATCAGCGACAGCGAGCACGACGAAGCTCGAGATCGACCTGCCCACCGATACCCCGTTCGGCAGCGTCTCCTACCAGCCGGTACCCGGCTGGAGCGCGGAGGTGGTCCAGAGCACGCTGGCTACACCGGTGAAGACCGACGACGGAACCGTGACAGAAGCCCCGACGAAGATCACCTGGACAGCCGGTGCCGGAGCGGGAATAGCACCGGGCCAGTACCAACTCTTCGCCATCTCAGTCGGTCCGATCCCCAGTACCGGCAGTATCCTCCTGCCGACTCACCAGACGTACTCCGACGGCACCGTCTCCGACTGGGTGAACCCGACACCTGCGTCGGGCATCGAGCCGGAAGACCCCGCACCGACGCTCTACGTGAACGACCCTGCTCCGGTCGAAGCAGGCGCAACGGGAGCAACCGTGTCGGCGACTCCGAGTGCGGGGCCCGCGGCATCGCCAGCCGAATCGAACTCCGGTTCAGCAGCCCTGGCCGTCGGTCTCGGCCTCGGCGCTCTGGCTCTCGGGGCGGTCGCACTGGTGATCTCGGTGCTGGCGTTCACCCGCAGACGCGGTACGCCCACGAACTGACGCCCAGAGTCACCTGAAAAGTGGTGAGGGGCCGGTCGACGCGCGCGAGAGAGCGTTGCGGCCCCTCATCACGGTGCCTGCCCCCCATACTCACGATGGCTGAGGCGGCACAATGGCTCAGGCAGTACCGGAATCGGTCGGCAACCCGGCCTGCACCCACGCCGCCGTGCCACCGGCGATGTTCGTCGCCGTGACCCCGGCCCCGCTGAGATATTCGGTCGCCTTGGCGCTGCGGCCACCCAGCTGGCAGATCACATAGACCTCACCCTCAGGCAGCTGCGCGTCGGCGAGAGTACCCAGCGGAATATTGATCGCACCCGGCACCCGCACCGCAGCGTATTCGTCGGGTTCGCGCACGTCGATCAGGGTCGCACCCTGGAGCTCTGACAGTTGAGTCACAGTTATCTCGTTCATCTGCCCACCTTACCGAGCCGTGCGCTGGAGCAGGTCGGCGTGGTGGATCTCGACCACGTTCGGGTGGGCGCGCAGGCGATACCGCAGGGCGTTCTCCCCGTAGGTCTCGAGAATCGGGCTGTCGTTGGGGTCGACCGAGAGCCCTCTGGCCTCAGCTGCGAGTTCGGCCGGCAGTTCGAGTCTCGGCATCACCGTGTCGAGCGCCGGGTTGAAGAAGAACGGGATCGAGATCCGCTCAGACCCCACCTTCGGCGACTCGACCCTGTGAAGCGTCGCCTTGAGGTACCCACCCGTCGCGAGTTCGAGCATCTCTCCGATGTTCACCACGAACGCACCCGGCATCGGCGGCGCCTCGATCCACTCTCCGTCGTGCTCGACCTGCAGGCCGCCCTTACCGGGTTCGACCATGAGCAGCGTGAGCACTCCCCCATCACGATGCGAACCGACGCCCTGCTTCGGCGTGTCCTTCGATTCCCCGGGGTACCGCACGATCTTGATCAGTGAGAACGGATGATCGGCGAACGCTTCGTCGAACACGCTCTCGGGCGAGCCCAGCGCGAGCGCCCACGCACGCATGAGTCGCATCGCGACGGCGTTGAGCTCGCTCGTCCAGCGGTCGATCACCTCGCGGAGCTCGGGCAGCTGCTCCGGCCACAGGTTCGGGCCTTCGAGACGCCAATAGTCCGCTGAAGACGGATCTGTGACGACGTCGCGATCGATGCCGATGTCGATCTGTTCCCTCCAGTCGACGCCTCCTGCGGTGAGTTCACCGCCCACGCGCGTGTAGCCGCGGAACTGGGGGCTGTGCACGTTCTCGATGGCGAGCTTCTGCTCTTCTGGCAGGTCGAAGAAGCGGCGGGAGACGGCGACCAGCTCGTCGATCAGAGAAGAGGGTACGCCGTGCCCGGTGAGGTAGAAGAAGCCGACAGTGTGCGTCACCTCCCGCAGCTCGTCGCGGAAGGCTTGGGCCTCGGCAGGGCCCTGGTCGAGGCGGGAGAGGTCGAGTACGGGTAAGGAGATCACCCGTCAATTCTTTCAGTCTCTGGACGACTGATTCCCCGTGTTACGCAATTAACCTGCTATTACGGAAATACCTCGCCCCGGGCATCCGGATCTCTCACGGCGAGTGGTGCCGACTACTGCAGTGACGACGTCAGGCGGGCCAGGTTGTCGCTGATCTTCTGGCCGAGGGGCCGTTTCAACCACGTCTCGAGGTCGAGCACGTCGCTGTTGGCACGGTAGTCATCTTCGACGGCGCGCAGGCGATCCACGAATTCGCGGCCCTGCACGAGAACCGAGACCTCCATGTTGAGGCTGAACGACCGGATGTCCATGTTGCTCGAGCCCACGACCGCCACGTCGTCGTCGATCGAGAAGTGTTTCGAATGCAGAACGGTCGGTGCCCGGTACAGGTAGATCGAGACCCCGGCTCGAAGCAGGGCTTCGTAGTAGGAGCGTTGGGCGTGGTAGACAAGCGTCTGGTCGCCGATCGCCGAGACGAAGAGTTCGACGTCGAGCCCTCTCGACGCCGCAGTGATCAGGGCCAGGAGGGTGGACTCCTCCGGAACGAAGTACGGGCTCGTGATACTGACGCGCTTGCGCGCATTCTGGATGAGGAGAACGTAGAGCTTGAGGTTGTTGTCATTCTCGAAACTGGGGCCGCTCGGCAGCACCTGGGCGTCGAGGAGGCCGGGGGCCGCACCGAGTGTCACGGGGCTCGTATCGAGTGCGAGCAGCTCGTCGGTCTCGCTGTACCAGTCGGAGACGAAGACGGCGTCGAGCTCACGCACGGCCGGGCCCTCGAGACTCATCATGAGTTCGTGCCAGTGCAGTCCCCTCGCGATGTTCTTCTTCTTCAGATACGTCGAATCGATCAGGTTCTGCGAGCCGGTGAAGCCGATTCTGCCATCGACCACGACCAGCTTGCGGTGGTTGCGGAGGTCCGGTCGCTGCCATTGCCCCTTCAGCGGCCGCAGCGGCAGCATGGCCCTCCACTCGGCACCCATCTCGCTGAATTCAGCGAGAGTCTCCGTGCGGCGCGGCAGCAGGAACCCGGAGACATGGTCGGAGAGAACACGCACCACGACTCCTCGAGTGCATGCCCGGCGCAGAGCGTCGAAGAAGGGTGCCGTCGTGTCGTCGAGCACCAGGATGTAGAACTGCACGTGCACGTACTCGGTCGCGGTGTCGATGGCTTCGATCATCCGGTCGATCGAGCCCTGGTAGTCGGGCAACAGCTCTGCACGATTGCCGCCGACCATTGGCAGGGCACCGAGGTTCAGGTTCAGGCGCGCCGCAGACTCGAGCCACTCCGGCCATTCTTCTCGGTGACTCACCTGCGAGAGGCCCTCGGTGCGTGCGAGCATGAGCTCATTCACCTCGCGCTGTTTCGCCCGTCGCGCCGCCGGCAGACGGCCGAACCCGATGAGAAAGAACACGAACGCGCCCGCGAACGGGATGAAGATGATGGTGAGCACCCAGGCGATCGCAGCAGACGGCCTGCGGTTCGCGGACACGAGCACGGTGGCGATGAACCCGATGACGACGTGTGCCAGCACGAGGAGCAGGGTGACGGTCTCGACTTCGTGCATCACTTCGCCTAACGGGTGTTCTGGGCCGGTACGACGACCTTCTTCATGATGAGCAACAGCGAAGCACTCACTGGGCACGCGATGAGCGCACCGAGCAGGCCGAGCAGGGTTCCGCCGATCAACGCACCGATGAGCACGAGCGAGCCAGGGATGCTGATCGCCTTCCCGACGATGCGCGGAGTGAGCACGTACGACTCGATCTGCACATAGACGAGCATCACGAGAAAGACGATCAGGGCGACACCCGGTGAGGTGAACAACGATACGAAGGTGATGAGAATGAGGTTGATGACCGGGCCGACGAGCGGAATCAGGGTGATGGGGAACGCGAGCGCTGCGAGCACGGGAGCATAGGCGACTCCGCACGCCGTCAGCAGGATGAAGGTGAAGACCGCGTTCATCGCTGCCAGGATCACCATGCCGCCGAGGTACTTGCCGACCGACGCTGCGATCGTCTCCGAGAGGTCGATGAAACCATCGCGTTTCGAAGCCGGTACCAGCGAATAGGCCGCCGCCTTGATCGTCTCGAGGCTCGCCACGAAGTACAGCGTGAGCACCACGACGAACACTGTGCCGAACACTCCGTTCAGGATGCCCGCTCCCACGCGCAACGCCCCGCCCCCGACCGCGAGCCAGACATTCGGGTCGGCGACGGCCTGCGTGAGCCAGTCGATGCCCGGTGTGAGGGAACCGCCGAAAGCCCCGTTCATGCTCTCGAACCACGCCTGGTGCTCGATCTGGTCGATGCCGCTGGGCAGATAGGTCACGAGCTTCGTCGCCTGCTCGACCACGATCGGCAGGATCAGCCAGGCGAGGAGCGCGACAATGACGACGAATGCGCCGAGAACGGTGAAGACCGCGCCCGTCCGGGAGAACTTGCGCCTCTCGAGCTTCTGAACTACGGGGTAGAGCCCGAGACAGACGAAGAGCGAGAGAAAGATCAACGTGAACGCTGTGCTCAGCGAAACCGCGGCCGAACCCAGCAGGAGGGCCAGCAGAACCCCGAGAGTCGCGACGAAGGCCGTCTTGAAGGGGCCCTGGGAGAACAGCCGCGATTCAGTCACTCGGAGGCCGAGCGGGTAGGCGTGAAGTTCAGTGCGAAGTCGATGAGCAGCCGGGTTCCGAAACCGGTCGCTCCCTGGGTTCGCCAGGAGTCGTCGGCGTCAGCCATCATCGTGCCGGCGATGTCGAGGTGGGCCCACGCCGTGTCTCCGACGAACTCGTTCAGGAAGAGCGCAGCCGTCGTCGCCCCGGCGTATTTACCGCCGAGGTTGGACAGGTCGGCGACTTCAGATTTGAGCTGCGACAGGTACCGGTGCTCGAGCGGGAGCTGCCAGACGGACTCATCGGTCGCGCGCGATGAAGCGAGTGCCTGGTCGACCAGCGCCTGATCGTTGCCGAGCACCGCGGCAGTGTGCGTTCCGAGTGCGGCAACAGCGGCTCCCGTCAGGGTGGCGATGTCGACGATGGCGTCGGGTGACTCCTCCGTTGCGAGTACCAGGGCGTCGGACATCACCAGGCGGCCCTCCGCGTCGGTGTTCTTCACCTCGACGGTCTTGCCGCCGCGGATGGTGAGCACGTCACCGAGCTTCATGGCCGAACCCGAGGGCATGTTGTCGGTGCACATCAGGAAGGCGGTGACGGCGGCCGGGCATCCGAGAGTCTTGAGAGCTGTCATCGCGCCCAACACCGCGGCAGCTCCCGCCATGTCCATCTTCATGAGGAAGTGCATCGGGTCAGAGGGCTTCAGCGAGATTCCGCCGGAGTCGTACATGATGCCCTTGCCGACGAAGGCGAGGTGCGGAGTCATGGATGCTCCCTCCGGCCCGTCTGCGGCCTCACCATCGGGGGTCGACGGCGTGTAGGTGAGTTTGATGATGCGTGGCTCTTCGATGCTGCCCGCATTCACCCCCAGCAACCCTCCGCAGCCCAGTTCGATGATCTGCTGCTTGTCGAAGAGCTCCACGCCGATGCCGTACTCGGTGCCGAGTTCAACGGCGACCTCGCCGAAATCGGTCGCCGTGAGGTGGCTCGGCGGGGTGTTCGCCAGGTCTCGTGCGATGGAGGCCGCTCTGGCGAAAACCTCGCCGCGGTGCACGCCGCTGAGGATCTCGTCGGCGACAACGGGTGCCACCATGATGTCGAGCGAGACCAGCGGTACATGCTTGGTCTCGGTCTTCAGAGTCACGTAGCGATATCGCGCGAGCAGAACGCCCTCAGCGATCATCTGCCCGACGACCGCCGCATCGAGGTCGAAAGTGTCGCCGAGGTGTATGCCGATCCGGGCATATTTGTGCGCAGCGCGGGCGAACGATGCCGCAGCATCGCGAAGAGACGCGGAAGTCTGGTCGTCGGTGTCTCCGGCCCCGACCACGATGAACTGGGGCCCCTCTGACTGAGGGAGAGGAAGAGTCGCACCGGCCTTGCCGTCGAAGCCCGAACGCTCGAGCGCCTCCCGGTCGAGCCCGATCTCGTCTGGCACGTCGCCACTGGTTCCCACAAGAAAGCCGATGGCTTCGAGGCCTGCCGAGACGTCGCCGACGACCCGGATGCGCGGCGTCGCCCCCGGTGACTGGGAAGGAATGGGGCTGAAGTCGCTGGCGATGAGCTTGTACGTTCCGAGTGCCATGAGGGGTGGTCTCCTTACAGGTGGTGGGTTGAGCAGGTGGATCGGCGATTGTGGGGCGGTCTCGGGGATGAAGTCGATCTCATCGCCGCGCCGGCGGGGATCACCCTGGGTAGAACGGCCAGAACACGGGCACGAGCACGGTGGCGACAAGAAGGAAGAGAAGCACCAGCGGCAAGCCCAGCTTCCAGTAGTCACCGAACTGGTACGCGCCCGGGCCCATCACCATCGTATTCGCGGGGGTGGCCACGGGGGTGAGGAACGATGCTGCACCGGCCACTGCGACTGCGAGCAGCAGGGGCAGCGGCGAGATGCCCGTCTCGGTGGCGATGGCGATGGCAATCGGTGCCACGATGAGCGCAGTCGCCATGTTGCTGATCAACTGGCCGAGAACAACTGTCACCAGGGCGACACCCAGCACAAGCAGGTACGGACTCGAGTTGCCGACGGCGTTCACCAGCCCGTTCGCGAGAAGATCGGCCGCGCCACTGGACTGGATCGCCGTCGACAGGGGGATCATGCCGCCGACCAGGATGAGGGTGGTCCACGAGATCGAACGGTGGGCCTGGCCGACGCTGATGACGCGCAGCAGCACCATTGCGCAGGCGGCAACGAGCGCTGCGATGGCCGCGGGTACCAGTCCGGTAGCGAGCAGAACGACCATGCCTGCGAGAATGACCAGCGCTGTCTTCGCCTTCGGCCCCATGGGTACGGCCTGACGCCGGATGCTCTGCGGAGCATCCACCACCACGACGTTCGGGTCGGTCGTGTTCTCTTCGAGCGCCTGCCAGGTGCCCTGGAGCAGCATCACGTCACCGGGAACGAGAACCGCCTCGCTGAGGTCTTCGCCACTGCGCTGGATGGCGACCACCACCAGCTGGCCGCTCTCGGTGACCATGCCGGTGAAGACGCTGTCTCCCACGAACGACGAGCGGGGTGGCACGACGACCTCGGTGAGCCCCGAGTCACGACTGAGGAGACCCTCGGAACGAGCGAGCGAATACTGGGCGGCGAGCGTCTCGGCATGAGAACTCAGATCGCTTGGTGCGGCCCGGGCTGCACGTTTCGGCAGCAACTTCGGCCCCAGGAAGACGGTGATCAGAATCGTGCCGACCACGAGCGGGATTCCGACCAGCCCGAAGGCGAAGAACCCGATCGGTTTCTCGCCTGCACTCACGGCGAGTTCGGAGACCAGCACGTTGACTGGTGTACCCGTCAGCACCAGCAGAGACCCAGCGTGCGCACCGAAGGCCAGGGGCATCAACATCTGCGAGGGAGGCTGGCGGATCTTGATCGCCAGCACCACGACCATGGGAATGAGCGCTGCAACCGCTCCGTTCACGCTGATGAGAGCCGTGACGATGGCGACGAGCACCATCACCAGTGTGACGAGCGTTCTCCGGTCCGTACCTGCTCTTGTGACGAGCTGCTGGCCTGCCCAGGTGGTCACGCCGGTGGCGTCGAGGGCTTCGCTGACCACGAAGAGCGCTGCGATGAAAACGATCACCGGGTCGCCGAAGCCGGCCAGGGTCTGCTCGAACGAGATCACGCCTGTCGCGTAGAGCGACAGGGCTACTCCGATGGCGACGATGCCCACCGGGAATCTGTTCCAGACGAACAGCACCACGGCGACGAACAGAACGATCAGAGTGATCGTTATCTGGCTCATTTCCCGCTCGAGAGCACTTCGGGAATGTCTCCCGGGCGATAACCCGGCATGCGTCCCGCAGGAACGATGGCGAGCAACGCTATGCCTGCGAGGCCGAGCAGCGAGATCTGCAGGGCGCGCAGCCGCGCATCCTCGTTGATGGCAACCGCCTCGTCGACCTGGGCAGGCGAGGCCGTCGTCTGCTCGAGCACACCCTTCAGATGGTCGTTGGTCACGAAGTTCACACTGTCGAGGGGCACCTGTGCGACGAGTTCGGGGGGCAGGTTGGGGCTCGATGCCACGCCTGCCGCGATGATCGAGCTGAGCATGCCCACCGCGAACACGCTCGCCACGGCGATGCCGATACTGCCCGAGATGTTGTGCACCAAGCCTCTCCAGGCCCCCACGTCGCCGGCAAGGTTCTTCGGCGAAGCAGAGAGCAGGGTGTTGAAGACGAGCGCCACGATCGCCCCCTGCCCGAGGCCGAGGATGATCAGGCCGGCGATGACGAAGCCCTGCTCCCACTCGTTGCGGATGGTGAATGCCAGGATGCTGAGGCCCAGGGCGACGACCACAAAGCCCACGCGGCCGATGTGCCGCGGTGCGAAGCGCTTGTAGAGATTCGCGACCAGTGTGCTCGCAATGAAGATAGACAGGGTGTAGGGAATGATCGCAATCGACGTCTGGAAGCTCGAGCGCCCCTGCACGATCTGGATGTAGAGCGGAATCAGGAAGTTCGCTGCTGTACCGACGAAGAGCATCGCTGCCATGGCGAACGTCGTCGCCTTCTCCGACCCCGATTTCAGCACGTCGAGGTCGAAGATCTGCGGCTTGCCCTCCGTCTTGCGCTTGCGGAGCCAGAGGAAGAAGGCCTGTCCACCGATGATTCCGAGGATGATCAGCAGGGGTGCCGGTGAAACACCGAGAATGCTGAACGGTGCCGCCGGGGTCGCCAGCACGACGCCCCAGGAGTTGAGCCCACTGAAACCGAAACTGAGCAGGATGATCGAACCGGCAGCCAGGAGCGCCCCGACCCAGTCGATCACGATCTCGCTCTGTGCCGGCACGATCTTCAGGCGGAAGCTCAGAATGAAGTTGACCGCAGCGAGCGCGACCACGAGGGCGAAGGAATATCGCCAGCCGATCGTCGAGGCGAATGTTCCCGCGATGAGCAGGGCGAGAACCCCCGCCGCAGGAATGGCCGCGGCGAGGAACCCGATCGACTTGGCCTGCTGCTCGCCCTTGAAGTTCGCCGCGATGAAAACGACCAACGCTGGTGCGATCAGCGCGATGACGGCACCCGAAGCTGCCTGGGCCACGAACAGCATGATCGGGCTCACGCTCAGGGCGACCGCGGCCATCGCGAGCCCGTGGATGACGACGGCGATCTGGAAGACACGACGTGAGCCGAACTTCGCGCCGACCTTCGCCCCGAGCAGGATGAACGCCGCCATGGCGAACGTGCCGGCAGTGATGGCCGTACCGACGCTGGTGGCCGGGGTGTCGAGGTCTGCCGTGATGCCACCCATCGACACGGTGAGCGCGTTCACGGCGAACGATGCCTGGATCTGCGTCAGCACCACCACGATCAACGGAAGCCATGATGCAGTGATTTCTCGGGTGACAGGCGGGGTCGATTTCGATTGTGCGCTCATCGTCAAGGGTCCCTCACGGTCTAAGTAGCTCAGTAACTGAAACACTACTGGTCCTGCAGAGCAAGCGGCGCAGCAATCAGCGTCACGGACCCTCGCTAGAATTCTGAAAAAGCCATAGCTTTAGACAGTCACGCACGTGCACACACCACCCGAATGGAGTCTCCGATGGCACAGTTAGCTCGAATGGTTGCACTGGCCGCAGCCGCCCTGGCCGCGATCAGCCTCGCCGGGTGCGCAAGCTCCAGCACAGGCAGCGCCGGCAGCAGCACGCCAGCCCCCACGCCGTCATCGACCTCGTCGATTCACCCGGGAAGCCTCGTCGGCGTCTGGACCCTCGGCCAGAAGGTCGACGCGCCTGAACAGCCGTTTGTCTCCTTCGTGCAGGACAACACCTGGGTCGCCTCAGACGGGTGCAACCGCGTTCGCGGCACCTGGAACGTCGATGCCGACGGAACGCTGACGACGACGTCGGGCCCGCAGACCATGATGGCCTGCGACGGAGCCCAGATTCCCCTCGCGGTGACCGAAGGCACCCACGTCTCGGTGAACGGTGACTACCTCACGATCACGAGTGCCCACGGTGCCGCAGAGACCCAACTGGTCAGGTCGACAGACCCGACCGTCGGTCCATCCGGCCGGCCGATCGGGTACTGGACCGAGACGCGCACCTCGACGTCGCCCTTCCTCTCGATCTCGACGGACGGCACGTATTCCGGTAGTGACGGCTGCAACCGGCTGGCGGGTTCCTGGACCTCGAATGCCGACGATTCGATCACCTTCAGCCAGGGCATCTCCACCCTGATGGCGTGCGAGGGTGTCGACACGTGGTTGAGCGGCCTGGCATCCGGAACCGTGAGAGCGGGCGTCATGACGATCCAGAGCGCCGACGGAACCGTGCTCGGCCAGCTCACGGCACTCTGACCTCCGGGCCGGTGTCGAGGCACACGGACGCCCGATCGATATCTGGGAGAACGTGCACTCTCAGGCCCTTACGCGGCACCCGGAGCAGCCTTTACGCTGAGAACCGAACGCGCTTGACGCGACTGATGTAACGGAAAGAGCAGGGAAGCTATGACCGACAACCCCACCTACAAGGCAGAACTGATTGGGCCGACAACGCTCGGCAACAACGAGATCATCGAATTGCCCTTCATCGATGGTGCATACCAGGATCTGGTCGAACTGAGTTTCGAGGCGGGCGACACCACTTCGGTGCGCACCTGGGCACTCGGAGAGGGCACCGTCGAGCCGATCCCCTACAACTTCGTGGGCGAGATCGACTCAGCTCCACCATCAGTGGAGAACTGACCAAGCTGCCTGATGTACAGAACAGTCCCGGTGACCGCGAAGGCACCGGGACTGTTCTGTTTCGCCTGTTGTGGCCAAGGGGCTTGGCCAGGGGGTGTGACTAGGGGGTGCGGTGGCGGATACCCCAGCGGAGTTCCCAGCGCTCACTGGGCGCGAGCCAGCGGAGCCCTTCGCCGGTGTTGAGCGCATTCGCCGGCGCAGTCATCGGCTCAATGGCAACGGCGTAGCCTGCGCCGGTTTCACGCGGAAAGACTGATGGCGTGAAGACCTGCACAAAGGTGAAGTTCTCGTCGGCCCACAGCTCGGTCGCCGAGCCGTCGGGCGCCGAAACGGAATGGACCGAGACCCCGCCGTGCACTCCTACCCCGCCATAGCCATGGTCGATCGAGAGCGTTCCGATCACGCGGCCTGCGCGCAGGTCGAAGTCGGAACCGTCGACAGCGACCTCCGCGGTCGGGATGGCCCGGGCATCCACTTCGAACATGGTCGAGGCATCGACGGTGAGCACCAACTCGTGAACCGGAACGTCACCGACCTTGAGGTAGGGGTGCGAACCGACCGCGACAGGGGCAGGAGCGCCTGATTCGTTCACGATCCGGTGAGTCACGGTGAGGCCGTCGTCACCGAGTGAGTATTCCACCTCGGTCGCGAGCCGGAACGGGTAACCGTGCTGGGGAAAGACGGTGGCTCCGAGCGTCACCGAGTTCTCGGTGCGCCTGACGAGGTGGTACGCGGTGTTGCGCAGCAGGCCGTGGATGGCGTTGCCGGTCACCGGTTCAGTGATGTCCAGCTGTTGCGGTGCACCATTGAGGCTCCAGGCGCCACCCGCCACCCTGTTGGGCCACGGCACGAGCACGATCCCCGAGGCCATCGGTGGCAGGGACGATTCGCTGTGCGATTCGACCGATTCGACACCCTCGAGGATCAGCTCACGCAGCGCCGCTGCAACTTCGGTGACGATGGCAGTCGAGGTGCCACCGCGGCCGGTGAACGACAGCGCGAACTGCTCGCCGGTGGGCGGTGGCACCTCGCTCAGGGCCGAGCCCTCGATTACCAGTTCTCGAGCCCGTCGTAGAGGGGGAAGCCGTCTGTCAGCGTGAGGACCCTGGCCCGAAGTGCCTCGATGTCGGGAGAAGGCTTCAGTGCACTGGCAATGATTTCGGCGACCTCGGAGAATTCTTCGCTGCCGAAGCCGCGGGTTGCGAGCGCCGAGGTACCGATGCGCAGTCCTGAGGTCACCATCGGCGGGCGAGGGTCGAAGGGAATGGAATTGCGGTTCACGGTGATTCCGACCTCGTGCAGGAGGTCTTCTGCCTGCTTGCCGTCGATGGGTGCGTTTCGGAGGTCGACCAGAACGAGATGAACCTCAGTGCCACCGGTGAGCACACTGACGCCGGCCGCTACCGTGTCAGCTGCCATGAGGCGCTCGGCGATGATCTTGGCGCCGTCGAGAGTGCGCTGCTGGCGGTCTTTGAATTCCGGCTCGCCTGCGAGCTTGAAGGCGGTCGCCTTCGCTGCGATCACGTGCATCAGCGGCCCGCCCTGCTGTCCGGGGAAGACGGCGGAGTCGACCTTCTTGGCGAATTCGGCCTTGCTCAGCACCACACCGCTGCGGGGGCCGGCGAGGGTCTTGTGCACCGTCGACGTGACAACATCGGCGAATGGCACGGGCGAGGGGTGCAGACCCGCAGCGACGAGACCGGCGAAGTGGGCCATGTCGACCCAGAGCTTCGCGCCGACCTCGTCGGCGATGGCGCGGAATGCCGCGAAGTCGAGCTGGCGGGGGTAGGCAGACCATCCGGCGATCAAGACCGTCGGGCGGTGTTCGAGCGCCTTCTCGCGAACGACATCCATGTCGACGAGATAGCTCTGGGGGTCGACGCCGTACGAGGTCGCCTGGTAGTTCTTGCCCGAGAAGTTGAGCTTCATACCGTGGGTCAGGTGCCCGCCGTGAGAGAGCTCCTGGCCGAGGATGGTGTCGCCGATCGAGGCGAGCGCCATGAGCGCAGCTGCATTCGCCTGTGCCCCGGCGTGGGGCTGCACGTTGGCGTGCTCAGCGCCGAAGAGCGCCTTGGCCCGGTCCCGGGCGAGGTTCTCAGCGACGTCGACGATTTCGCAACCACCGTAGTAGCGACGGCCTGGATACCCCTCGGCATACTTGTTCGTCAGCACTGAGCCCTGCGCCTGCAGCACAGCCCTCGGCACGAAGTTCTCGCTGGCGATCATCTCGAGGGTGCCACGCTGGCGGCCCAGCTCACTCTGGAGAACGGCAGCGATCTCGGGATCGACGCTGGCAAGCGGATCGTTGAAGGTTGAGGGCAATGAACTGCGAACGGGCGCGGGACTGGTAGACATCAGGACTCCTTCAGGGCAACGCGGACAGAGTGGTGCAGTGGTGCGTAGCGACCCAGGCGAGCGGCCGAATCCGTGTCAGTCGCTTCCCGATGGTGACCATCTGAACGCCAGTTGCGACCCAGTCAGCATAGCAGCGTTGCTATTCTCACTCTGCCTGAGTATTATTCAGCTTGCATGGCGGTATGAGTAATTTTCAACAGGGGCAAGGATTGGTGTGAGCAACGTGGTCAGTGCGGGTCCAGTCAGCGCCGGTCCAGTCAGCGCCGGTCCAGTGAGTGCGGGTCCGGTCAACCCCGGTCCAGTCAGCGCTGGCCCAGTCGGCGCTGGCCCAGTCAGCGCTGGCCCAGTCGGTGCACACGCCGTGCCGAACGCCGAGAACGGTCCCTCCGACCTCGATCTCGTCGAACGCACTCGACGCGGCGATTCCCGCGCCTACGCCGAGCTCTGGAACAGGCACTCCCGGGCCGGCCGAACCGTTGCCCGCAGTTATTCGTCTCCCGACGCAGACGACATCGTCTCCGAGAGCTTCGCCAAGGTGCTCCAGGCCATCAAGAACGGGGGTGGGCCGACGACGGCATTCCGCCCCTACCTCTTCAGCACCATTCGCAACGTAGCCATGCAGTGGAAGCGGGGCAGCATCGTCGATGCAAGTGATGAACTGGATGCCCTGGCCGACCCTCACTCCGAAGAGAACGAGACTCTGCTCGCCCTCGACAAGAGCCTGACTGCCCAGGCTTTCCGCAGCCTGCCGACACGGTGGCAGGAGGCATTGTGGTACAGCGAGGTCGAGCAGCTCTCCGCATCTGAGATGTCTCCCCTGCTCGGAATGTCGGCCAATGCGATCTCGGCGCTCACGTTCCGGGCTCGCGAGGGGCTCCGCCAGGCCTGGATCCAGGCCCACCTCGTCCGGGCAGCCGACAGCGAGTGCGCCACGGTGATCGAGAAGCTCGGGTCTTACACACGCGGGAGTCTCGGGCAACGGGAGGCTCGAAAGATTCGCGAACACCTGAGCTCATGCGCATCCTGCACGATCGTCGATGACGAAGCCCGAGAAGTGGGTTCCCGCCTCACCCTTGTGCTCCTGCCCCTCGTCGCCGGCATCTCGGGCGCCCTGGCCTACACCGTCTGGCTCCAGGGAGGCAGCAGCGCCTCGGCCGCTGAGGCCGTGACTGCCACCTCCGACGCGGGTTCGGGGACGAGCTCCACCGCGCAATCCAGCGCACCAGGGCTTCAGCCACTGAATGCCGGCGTCCCCGTCTCCTCACCCGGCGCCGGCGTTGTGGGCTCGGCAGGGTTCCGAAGCGCCAGGACCTGGGGCGGAATCGCCCTGGCAACAGCTGCTGCCGTGGCGGCCATCCTCGTGCTCGGCCCCCTCTTCTCTCCGACCGCAACCAGCACCACCGAATCCGCGCCGAATTCCGAACACGACGCCCCGACGTCGAAGGGATCGCCAGGTACCTTCACTCTGTTGGCTCACTCGAGATCCGAAGCGATCGCTGGCCGACCGGTGGTCACGAGTGCGACCGCACCCGGAGCTCCTGCCGTAGGTGCAGGCGAACCGGTCACCGTTCCGGATCCGGCCACTGCCCAGGCTTCTCCGGTGCAGCCGGTGGCACCGGCGCTTCGCCCTGTCGACCCGGCACCCGCCGTGACGCTGCCGAGCGCGTCTCCCAGCCTTCCCCCCACGACCATTCCAGCCCCGCCCGTGGTCGTCACAGCGGTACCCGCGTTCAGTTTCGTGGTGGACCCCGCCGGGCTGGTGTTCCCGCTGTTGACGGGTGTCGCCGAGCCCGGCGCCCAGGTCGACGTCGTCGACACTGTCATCCCTGGCGGGGGCGTCGTAGCCACAGCAACCGCAGATCCGACAACGGGTGCCTTTGCTGTATCGGACTACCCGGGTCTTGGATTCGGGTCGCATGAGCTCGCCGTGCGCCAGAATGCGTCCGGCGTGACCTCGCAGCTCAGCGCCAGCACTGCCGTCACCCTGGCAACGATCACACTGAACTCCCCCACGCCGGGCAGTTCGATCATGCCCAGCTATTTCGTCGAGGCCTCCGGAATCCCCGATGGGTTCTTCGAAGAACTCTTCAACGGCGTCGCCGACCCGTTCACCTACGCGATCGGCAGCGATGGGCACTTCCTCAGCCAGTTCACCGCCCCGCCGCTCCCCGATCCGTCACCGGCGACGGTCGGCGTCCGCTACACAGACCCGGATACGGGCCAGCACGGACCACTTTCCTCTGCCAGCGTCACCATCACGCTGACCCCGTAGCTCAGGCCTCGAGGCGCCTTCGTCGTGCAGACACGATCGCCAGGGCGAGCAGCCCTCCTCCGACGAACAGCAGCGCCAGGTACGCGTACGGCAGCGACTCGACACCGAATCCCGGGAGGAGCATTCCGCCGAAAAGTGCCCCCACCGCTATGCCGACGTTGAAGGAACTGGAGAAGAAGGCATTTGCCGTGTCGCGGATATGGGGAGCCGCCGTGTGGAGCAGTCGAACCTGCATCAGCGGAGGAATCAGGCCGAAGGCAGCCCCCCACAGCGCGAATGCGACAATGGCAACCACCGCATTCTCGGAGAAGACAGCCATCACTGCGACTGCGATCGCGGTGACCGTGATACCCACCGCCAGCCCCAGCGACGGTCTCCGCCCGAACACGAAGCCCGCAAGGAGCAGCCCGATCGCACCGGCTGCCCCATAGAGGAACAGCAAAGCACCGATACTGCCTGGCGCAACGTGCAATTGGTTGACCAGATAGGGCGTGATGAACGTGTAGATGGCGTAGTGGCCGACCATGATCACGGCCACTGTGATGCAGACCATCACCACGCCGGGAATGGAGGGGTCGAATCGCGCGAGGCGGGGTGAACCGGTGGTTCGATCATCCAGCGCCCGCGCAGCCGGGCTCGGCACACGGGGAAGCTTCATGAAGATCAGTACCGACGCACACACAGCGAGAACGGCGATGGCCGCGAACGGGACCCGCCAGCCGAATGACTGGCCGATGACGGTGGCCAATGGGACGCCCAGCACGAATGCCAGCGTTCCGCCCCCCGTGGTTATGGCGACGGCTCGCCCCAGGTGCCGCTTCGGTACGAGGTGCCCTGAATATGCTCCGACGACAGCCCAGAAGAGCCCGTGTGCCATTCCGCCCAGCACCCGCGCCACGGCGAGGAACTCGTAGCTCGGTGCCACTGCGGCGAGGATACTGGTGGCACTGACAGCGAGTAGCACCACAACGATCAGTGAATGGCGGGCAAACCGACGGGTGAGGGCAGCCAGGGGAACGCTGGTTGCCACAACCGCGAGCGCAAAGAGAGTGACCAGCAGACCGATCTGGGACGGGGTGACTCCGAGTTCAGCGCTCATCTCGGGGAGCAAGCCTGTCGGCACCATCTCTGCGGTTACAGACATGAAGACGGCGGTGGCCAGAACGATGAGCCCAGTCCACGGAAAAGGCGACTCGACAACAGCGGACGGAGGGGATTTGACGATAGTCGTCACGAGAAAAAACCACTTCTCACAGGCGTATTTGGCAGGCCAAATCTCAAACGTTCGTGCCCGGGGCTGAAGCGATACCCGCCAGCCAGAATCAATTGTACTCTCCCTTCTGCCCCACGCCCCCCGTGTCGCCAGACCCGGCCCGTGCGTCGACGGGCGCGAACGCGGCAGTAGCATTGCAGGCGTGAATACCGAACCTTCTGGGCCAGTTCGCATCGGGCCGAACGATATTCTGCGGCTCGTGCTCGAACTCTTCGCGTTCTTCTCGATCGGGCTGTGGGGCTTTCTCGCATGGCCGGCTCCCCTGCTCAACTGGGTATTCGGTATCGGAGCTCCCCTGTTCGCAATCGTGCTCTGGGGTCTGTTCCGCTCACCTCGAGCTGTATTCAGCCTGGATCCGTTCGGCAAGGCTCTCGTTGAAATCGTGATCATGGGTTCCGGGGCACTGGCGTGGCTGGTCATGGGCCAGTGGTTGGTCGCCCTCGTGTTCGGTCTCGTCGCCGTGGTGAGTGGCGTCATCTCGGGCCGCAAGGAATTCGCATGACCGTCGTGATCCACAGCGCCACCAAGGTCGACGCCGACGGGCAACTCGAGGACTTCTGGGTGGCCTTCACCGGCACCACGATCGCAGCCGCCGGTGTCGGCAACGGATGGCATGGCTGGTCGACCGCAGCGAA
The DNA here is from genome assembly GCF_018889995.1 of Subtercola sp. PAMC28395. Classification (NCBI taxonomy): domain Bacteria; kingdom Bacillati; phylum Actinomycetota; class Actinomycetes; order Micrococcales; family Microbacteriaceae; genus Subtercola; species Subtercola sp. PAMC28395. The sequence goes on from NZ_CP076547.1 coordinate 107,352, forward strand.
CGCCGAAGTGATCAATGCGCGCGGCCGCTGGCTGACGCCGGGTTTCATCGACGTACACAGCCACGGGGGCGGCGGCCACGCCTTCGATCGTGACGCCGACGGCATCACTGCCGCATTGGCTGCGCACCGCGCCCACGGAACGACGCGGTCCATAGTGAGTCTCGTGTCGAACACCCGTGAATCGCTGACCACCAACCTCGCGCTCATCGCCACGCTGGCCGAGTCGGACCCGCTGGTTCTCGGGTCACACCTCGAAGGCCCGTATCTGGCGCTCTCGCGACGGGGTGCGCACAACCCGGAATTCCTGAAAGCACCTGACCGCGACGAGGTCAGAGATCTTGTGGATGCGGCGAGAGGGAGCCTCAGACAGGTCACGATTGCCCCCGAACTGCCTGGTGCGCTGGAGATCATCGACCAATTGGTCGATGCCGACGTGGTTGTCGCTATCGGTCACACTGAAGCCGACTTCGACCTTGCCCGTGAGGCATTCGATCGCGGCGCCAGCCTTCTCACTCATGGGTTCGAAGCGATGCCCGGTATCGGGCACCGCGAGCCGGGGCCGGTCACGGCGGCACTCGTCGACCCGAGGGTCGCGCTCGAACTCGTACTCGACGGGGTGCAGGTGCACCCCGAGGTCGCACGGATCGCCTTCTACGCCGCCCCCCAGAGAATCGTGTTGGTCACCGACGCGATGTCGGCTCCCGGTTCTTCGCTCACGCAGGACGCGGCCCTGCGATCGGCCATCTTCGACTCTGGCGTCGACCCGGTACTCGCCGTGCGCGCGGTGACAGCGTCTCCGGCGCGGGCTCTGAAACTCGACGAGACGCTTGGCTACCTCGCCCCCGGCTTTGCTGCAGACGCGGTGCTGCTGGATGCCGGATGGAATGTGGAACAGGTCTGGGCGGCCGGCTCCCGGGTCTGAGCAACCAGGCTCTGAGCAACCAGGGTCTGAACGACACGGGACCGAGTAGACACGTTCCGAGCAAACCCGTGCCTGGGCGCAGTCTCCGGATCGGGCCCAGACAGGGGTTGAGGCTCCGATCAACGGAGAACGGCACCCCACCTCGACTGGAGGAAGGATGCCGTTCTCTGAACCCGGCCCGATTGCATCGGGTCGGGCAGGACGATCACGCCAGGCGCGCCTTCAGGTTCTCTGTCAGAGTCGCGAGGAACTCTTCGGTGGTCTGGTACGGCTGCTCAGGGCCGACCAGCAAGGCGAGGTCCTTGGTCATCGCACCAGACTCGACGGTCTTGATGACGACATCCTCGAGCGTGTCGGCGAAAGCAATGAGCTCGGCATTGTCATCGAGTTTGCCGCGGTGCGCGAGGCCACGGGTCCACGCGTAGATCGAGGCGATCGGGTTCGTGGAAGTGGGCTTGCCGGCCTGGTGCTGGCGGTAGTGGCGCGTGACGGTGCCGTGGGCGGCCTCGGCTTCGACCGTCTTACCGTCTGGCGTGAACAGGACACTCGTCATGAGTCCCAGCGAACCGAAGCCCTGCGCCACCGTGTCACTCTGCACGTCGCCGTCGTAGTTCTTGGCAGCCCACACGTAACCGCCCTCCCATTTGAGAGCGGCCGCGACCATGTCATCGATCAGTCGGTGCTCGTAGGTGATACCCGCCTCGGCGAACGCTGCAGCGAACTCCTCGTCGAAGACCTCCTGGAAGAGATCCTTGAAGCGGCCGTCGTACGCCTTCAGAATCGTGTTCTTGGTGGAGAGGTAGACCGGGTACTTGCGGTTCAGGCCATAACTCAATGACGCGCGGGCGAAGTCACGGATCGAGTCATCCAGGTTGTACATCGCCATGGCGACACCAGACCCGGGCGACTGGAACACCTCGAAGGACTGAGGCTCTGCGTTGCTGCCCTCTTCAGGCTGGAACGAGAGGGTCAGCGTGCCCTTGCCCTCGAACCGGAAGTCGGTGGCCTTGTACTGGTCGCCGAACGCGTGGCGGCCGATGATGATCGGCTTGTTCCACCCAGGCACGAGACGGGGGATGTTCGAGATGATGATGGGCTCACGAAAGATGGTTCCACCCAGGATGTTGCGGATCGTGCCGTTCGGGCTCTTCCACATCTTCTTCAGGCCGAATTCCTCCACGCGGGCTTCGTCCGGAGTGATCGTGGCGCACTTCACGCCGACACCGTGCTTCTGAATCGCATGCGCCGCATCGATCGTGACCTGATCGTTGGTCTCGTCGCGGCGCTCGATGCCGAGGTCGTAGTACTCCAGGTTGATGTCGAGGTAGGGATAGATGAGCGTGTCTTTGATCGACTGCCAGATGATCCTCGTCATCTCGTCGCCATCGAGCTCGACGACCGTGCCCTCTACATGAATCTTGGACATTCAAACTCCTTACCCGCGTGGTCAGCCTGTGCTGACGAAACTAAGCCAAGGAACAGCCTACCCGGTTTCAGATGTATCTCGATATCAAGACAGTTTGGGACGAGATTTTCGCGGAAACCGGGGGGCCGGCCAGGCACGTCTGGCGCGTCGATGCGCATCCCGTTAGCCTTGCACCATGAGTGACTTGAGACTTGAAGAGCTGTCTGCGACCAACATCGTCGCCGCAAACACACTGACGCTCAAGCCCGGCCAGGAACAGTTCGTGGCGCCGGTATCGCACTCCATCGCGGAAGCGTATGTCAATCCGTCGACGGCGTGGCCCCGGGTCGTTCTCGACGGCGACGAAGTCGTCGGTTTCATCATGGGCAACTTCGATCCAGACAGCCCGCACGATGAATTCCGCGGTTGCATCTGGCGAATGAACGTAGCCGCGAGTGCCCAGGGTCGCGGCATCGGCCGCTTCGCCGTAGTTGCACTGGCCGAAGAAGCGCGTTCGAGGGGATTCGACAGGCTCACCGTCATGTTCGAGCCCGGCGAAGACGGCCCGGAGGCCTTCTTTCTCGCCGTGGGCTTCGAGCCGATCGGCGAGACCCAGTTCGGCGAGACGATCGCGGCACTCTCGCTGTAACGGCGTTCGCTCACGCGGTTCGGCTACGCTGTCGCAGAGTGGAGCTGTGCCTCACAGCGCCACTGAACCCCCTCCCACCCCTCAGACAATCGACGGAGAAGCTGTGAAGCGTCGTATTCTCATCGCCGCGCCGATCCTTGCCGCGAGCGCGCTCATGCTCTCAGCGTGCTCGGTGGCCCAGGTCGTCGCTCCACCGTTTGCTGGCGCGATCTATGCCACCCCGGCCGATGCCTCCGGCGCACCTTCGAACGTGGCGCTGCCCGACTGGGTGCCCGCCGATGCCACCCTGATCCGGATAAAGACAGACGAGACCAAGCACGCGAGCATCATGACTTTCACTGTCACGACGCCGGCCCCCATCGGTCAGCCGTGTAGCGCGGACATGAGCGCACAGTTGCCCCAGCTCATCGAATCGTGGTGGCCTCCGACCGTGCCTGCCGAAGGTGTCACCTGCTCGGGCGCATGGCACATCTTCACTCCAGCCAACTACGTCTACGCCTGGACTCCGTAGTTCTCCGGCCGCCTGAGGTTCTTTGGCCGCCTGACGTTCTCAGGCCGCATGGAGTTCTCCGGCTGCCCGGGCTCAACGAACAGCTCTACACGAGCGACTCGCGCCACGAAGCGTGTAGCTGGGAGAAGCGCCCGGTTCCCGCAATCAGGTCTGCCGGTGTGCCATCCTCGACAATTCGTCCGTGTTCCATGACGAGCACGCGGTCGGCGATCGCAACCGTCGAAAGCCGGTGGGCGATGATGATGGCGGTGCGGTCTGCGAGGAGCGTCTGAAGGGCATCCTGAACCAGGCGTTCGCTGGGGATGTCGAGCGAAGCAGTCGCCTCGTCGAGAATCAGTACGGCAGGGTCAGCCAGGAAGGCCCTGGCAAACGAGATGAGCTGCCGCTGCCCGGCTGAGACACGGCCGCCTCGCTTATTCACATCGGTCTCGTATCCGTTCGGCAGACCCATGATGAAGGTGTCGGCACCCACGGCTTCAGCCGCCCGCACGATCTCGTCGCGGCTGGCACCCGGCTTTCCGATGGCAATGTTCTCTGCGACACTCCCCGAGAAGAGATAGGCCTCCTGGGTCACCATGACGATGGCACGCCTGAGGTCTTTCGGGTGCACTTCGCGCAGGTCGATTCCGTCGAGAGCGAGAATTCCTGCTGTCGGGTCATAGAACCGCGAAATCAGCTTCGCCAGGGTCGATTTTCCGGCGCCCGTCGATCCGACCAGGGCGATGGTCTGGCCCGCGGGGATGTGCAGCGTGAATCGGGGCAGGATGATCCGCCCGGTGTCGTAGGAGAATTCCACCCCGACGAAGTCGATCTCGCCCTTCGATTCCCAGAGGTCGACGGGCGACACCGGGTCGGCCACACTCGGCATCTCTTCGAGGACGCCCGAGATCTTCTCGAGCGCTGCGGCCGCCGACTGGTAGGAGTTGTAGAACATCGCCATTTCTTCCATGGGATCGAAGAACCGGCGCGTGTACAGCACGGCAGCCAGCAGAACCCCGATGGCGACCTGCCCGTCGATGACGCGGAACGCACCCACCAGAAGCACGACAGCGACGGTGACGTTGCCGATGAGCACGAGCCCCGGATCGAAGATGCCGAAGAGCCGGATGACCCGGGCATTGGATTCCCGGTACGCCTCGACGAGTCCGCCGAATTCACGCTCATTGCTCTTCTCCGTGCGAAATGCCTTGACCGCGCGGATTCCGGTCATCGTTTCGACGAACTTCACGATCAACTTTGCGCTGGCGACGCGCGTGAGCCGGAACATCTTCTGCGAGCGCACCTGGAACCAACGCGTCAGAATCGCGAGCGGCAGGAGCGAGCAGACAAGGATGACGCCACTGGTCCAGTCGAGGGAGAACAGAGCGAAACCAATGAACAGCATGTACAGCAGACCCTGCACGAGCTGGTTGATTCCCGAGTCGAGCAACTCGCGGATTGCGTCGAGATCGCTGGTCTGGCGCGAGATGATGCGCCCTGAGGTGTAGCTCTCATGGAAGTCCAGGCTCAGCCGCTGTGTCTGCGCGAAGACCCTCTTCCGCAGATCCAGCAGGATCGACTGGGAGATTCTCGCCGTCAACACCGTGAACCACGAGATCAGGAGCGCGCCACTGACCCCCGTCAGGATGTAGGCGGCCCCGGCGAGGCCGATGGGCATCCAGTCATTCGCCAGAAGAGCCGGCAGCCCGCTGTCGATTCCGTACGCGATGAGCGCGGGACCGGCCACCTGGGCCGCAGTGCTCACCACGACGACGATGAGCCCCAGCAGGAGCCTCGGGCGTTCAGGGCGGAGAAGGGAACCGAGGAGGCGAAGCGACCGTTGGCGGATCTGCTGGCTCTCGATCTTCGTGAAGTCGTTGCGCTCTTCGCCGCCGACGCCGGAAATGCTTGTGGCGGTGGTCATCTGCCCTCCTCCGAATTCAACAGTTCGATCGACAGATCACCGGAGATTCCGGACGTCGATGGCACCACCGTGGGATCCTCGTCGAAACTCGAGATGACAAACCGGTAGTGATCGCTGCTTGCAAGCAGCTGCGCATGAGTGCCCACGGCTGAGATCCTGCCGTGCTCCAGCAGTGCAACCCGATCGGCCAGCGCCACGGTCGACGGCCGGTGTGCCACGATCAGAGCCGTCGTTGTGGCCAGCACCCGTCTGAGTGCCGCCTCGACGAGCGCCTCTGTGTCGACGTCGAGCGCCGACAATGGGTCATCGAGTACCAGAACGTGCGGGCGTGCCGCTATGGCCCTGGCGAGTGCCAGGCGCTGTCGCTGGCCGCCAGAGAGGCTCAGCCCCTCTTCGCCGACCCGCGTCTCCAGACCCAGCGGAAGATCGTACACAAAGCTGGCCTGTGCGATCTGGATGGCCTCCGCCACGTCTGCGTCGCTGGCTTCAGGTCGCCCGAGAACGATGTTCTCCCTCACAGAGGCGCTGAACAGCGTGGCGTCTTCGAATGCCATGGCGATGTTCGTTCGCAGATCAGCACGAGTCAGCTCCCTGATGTCGACACCGTCGAGCATCACGGCACCGCCTGTCGTGTCGTAGAGCCGGGTTGTCAGTGCCGTCAGGGTGCTCTTGCCCGAGCCGGTGAGGCCCACCAGCGCCATCGTCTCGCCCGACTCGATCCGCAGGTCGACACCATCGAGCAGGTCGCGGAACTCAGCCGGGGCATCCTGGTACCGGAAGTGCACGTTCTCAAAGGTCAGCTGCCCACGGGGGTTCGGGATGATCGTGGGTCTCTCCGGGTCGGAAATGGTGTTCACCGAATCCAGGACGTCGAAGAATCGTGCTGTCGCCGTCTTCGCGTCGAGCGTCATTGCGAGAAAATAGCCCATCGATTCGACGGGGAACAACAACACCGTGCCTGTGGCGAAGAATGCCACCAGCTGCCCGACCGAGGATTCCCCTGTCGACGCCAGCCACACTCCGACGACAAGGCAGACCGCGAACGCCACATCGGGGATGAGAAGCAACCACAACCAGATGCTAGCGACCGCTTTGGCCTTCTCGATCTCAGTGCCCCGCAGCTCTTCGGCCTGGCGCTCGAACTTCTTGAGCGCGAAGCCACCCCGGCCGAAGGCCTTGAGCACGCGGATTCCATGCACAGATTCCTCGACCGACGTCGCAAGGTCGCCGACCTGATCCTGGCTGCGCCTCGCGGCCTCGGAATACCGCCCCTCGAAGACGTAGCTGTAGGCCAGTACCGGGATCGAAGCGACCACGAAGATCAGCCCGAGTACCCAGTTGATGCTGATGAGCACAGCGAAACCGATCACGATGGTCAACACATTGACGACCAGGATCACGATGCCGAACGAGATCCACCGGCGAATCAGATTCAGGTCGCTGACGGCACGAGACAGCAACTGGCCGCTCGGCCATCGGTCATGAAAGGAAACCGGAAGATCCTGCAGGTGCGAATACAGGCTTTTTCGCATGCTCGCCTCGACGTGGGTGCCCGGAGTGAGCACGAGCACCCGGCGCAGGGCGATCAGCACGGCCTCCAGCACACCGAGGCCGAGAATCAGCAGCACGACCGGCCAGATCTGCGAGGAATCTCCGTCAGAGAGCGGCCCGTCGATCAGAACCTGCAGCACCTGCGGGATGACGAGGGCCACGATGCTTGCCGTCAGCGACACGACCATGGCCGTGTAGATCCGCGGCATAGCGGGTCGCGCGTACTCGTGGAGTCGCGAGAGAGTGCGAAAAGTCGACTGTCCTTGTGAGGCAGGCATGAACGGGTTGTCCTCGGTGTGGTGTGATGGTGACTGACGACAGGCTGCTTCGCCGTTGTGGGGCGCAGGGAATTCTGGGCAGCCTTGCAGGCTACCCAATCTTCACGCCGCCTGCAAGCTCGCGACCGACTCGCGGATCGGTCATCTCACCGATGTGAGACGTTCCGTGTCAGCGCACCCGCACCGACAGGCAGGTGACGCAGCCCTCAAGTTTTTCGTACTCGCTGATGTCGACAGAGATGACCCGGTAGCCGAGATTCTCGATGAGTTCAGCACTCTTCGGCGCAGAGGCGGACATCAGCACAGTGTCTTCGGAGAGCTTCACGACGTGGGCGCCACCTTCCTCCGGCATGCTCAGGAACCGGTCGAAGATCTGCGGGTCATCCACCAGCGGCAGGTACCCGATCACGGTGCCGTCTGGCAGGGCCGTGACCGCGCTCTTCAGGTGCAGTACTTTGCTCAGCGGTACGGCGACCACCGTGTACCCCAGGGAAGCCAGGATGTGCCGCAATTGGTGGATACCCTCGGCGTTGGTGCGACCGCTCCGGCCGACGTAGACCGTGGTGCCGACCTTGAGCACGTCGCCGCCGTCGAGCGTGCCCGGCTGGGCGATTCTCGCGACCTTGAGGCCCAGCTCCCGCACCGTGACTTCGGCAGCATCGGTCTCTTCGACCCGGTGTTCACTCCCCGGGCTCGTGATGACCGCGACGTCACCGAAGACCACGACCGCGTCTTCGATGAACACAGAGTCGGCGAGGTGATCGGCCTGGTCGACCTCGACGGTGACCCACCCGGCGCCCTCGAGTGCAGAGACGTATGACTGCCACTGCGACGTTGCCAGCTCGAGGTCGATGTCGCTCTTCTCGATGTGCGTCACCTGGCCTTCGGCAAGGGTGGCTGCCGGGTGCCGGATGATCGCGATCCGCTTCTCGCCCTGATCTCGCCGCTCGGCCACCGCCACGCGCGCGATGCCCTCGTAGACACGGCGCCCGATCGTTGCAGACGCGAGGACCACCACGACGACGAAGACCAGGTTGATGCCGAACAGCGTGCCGATGAGGTAGCTCACGACATCACCGTTCAGTGGGTTGCCCTGAGTGAGCACCTGGATTCCGGTGCCGACGAAGGCGCCCGCGACACCGGAGACCAGCCCTGCTGCGATCGAGAGATACCAGCTCCGAAATGCACCGACCACCGCGAAGACGAACAGGAAGAGCAGTGTGAACAGGGTCTGGGGAACGAAGAAGGCATTGATGACGGGGAGCGCGCCCGGTTCGAAGGCCTTGGCGACGAAGAAGGCGAGCACCATCGAGACGTGGGCCACCGCCGCAATGACAACTGCCGTGACAAGTGAAGCGAGGATGGCCCGCCGAGTGAAAAAAGACATGCTTGTGACCCTACTCGATGCCGAATCGCTCACCGGGAGGAACTGCCCATACCTCAGTGGTAGAAGTGGCGTTCCCCGGTGACGTACATCGTGACACCCGCCGCACGGGCGGCCTCGAACACCTCACTGTCGCGGACCGAACCACCTGGTTGCACGACCGCCTTCACACGGGCATCCAGCAGCACCTGGAGGCCATCGGCGAAGGGGAAGAAGGCGTCGGACGCGGCGACCGACCCAGCGGCCCGGGCTCCGGCCCTGCTCACGGCGAGATGGCACGAATCGACGCGGTTGACCTGGCCCATCCCCACCCCGACAGACGCACCGTTCGAGGCAAGCAGGATGGCGTTGGACTTCACGGACCGGCACGCCTTCCAGGCGAATTCGAGGTCGCGGAGTGTGGCCTCGTCAGCCGGTTCGCCCGAGACGAGCTGCCACCCGGCCGTCGAATAGTCGACGAACGAATCCGCCTCCTGCGCGAGGAGTCCTCCGCTGATCTGCTTCAGCTCGATCGAGGGCCGTGCATAGTCGGCCGGGAGGCGCAGAATGCGGAGGTTCTTCTTGGTCTGCAGGAGCTTCAGGGCATCCGGCTCGAAATCGGGCGCGACCAGTACTTCGGTGAAGATGTCTTTGACGGCCTCTGCCATGCCCAGCGTCACGGTGCGGTTGGCGGCGATGACTCCTCCGAAGGCGGAGACAGGATCGCATTCGTGTGCGCGCAGGTGGGCGGACGCAATGGGATCGAGGGCCGTGGAGGAAGCGATGGCGATGCCGCACGGGTTCGCGTGTTTGATGATCGCCACGGCAGGGGCCCGGAAGTCGTAGGCCGCGCGCACAGCGGCATCGGCGTCGACGAAGTTGTTGTACGACATCTCCTTGCCGTTCAGCTGCGTGGCTTCAGCGATTCCGCGCCCATTCGGTTCGAGGTACAGGGCAGCGGACTGGTGGGAGTTCTCGCCGTACCGGAGGGTGCGTGAGAGCGTGACGCTGCGGTCGAGCACCTGCGGGAACCCCTTCTCACCGAGGGGAGCGGTCGGGTCGAAGACGGATTCGGCGGCGAGCGCGCTGGCACCGAGCTGTTCGGCGAACCACGTTGCCACCGCAGTGTCGTACGCGGCGGTGTGGGCGAACGCCGTCGCAGCCAGGTGCCGTCGCATCTCGAGCGTCGTGCCCCCCGAGCCGATTGCGGCGAGGATCTCCGGATAGATGCCGGGCGACACCGCAATAGCGACGTTCGCGTGGTTCTTCGCCGAGGCGCGAACGAGGGCCGGGCCGCCGATGTCGATCTGTTCGATGACATCGTCACCCTCTGCGCCGCTGGCCACCGTCTCGGAGAACGGATAGAGATTGACGACCACGAGCTGGAAGGCCTGGATCTCGAGTTGCTGGAGCTGGGCGATGTGCGATTCGAGTCGGAGGTCGGCGAGGATGCCGGCGTGCACGGAGGGGTGGAGCGTCTTCACCCTTCCGTCGAGCGACTCGGGGAAGCCGGTGATCGAGCTCACTTCGGTGACGGCGAATCCCGCCGCCGCGATGGTCTTCGCGGTCGAACCGGTCGAGACGATCTCGACGCCCGAGGCGCTGAGCGCCGCAGCAAGCTCAACGAGACCGGTCTTGTCACTCACCGAGATGAGGGCACGCTTGATCGGAATGACGTCGCGATGGCGAAAGAGTGAGGGGTCGTGGCGTGAAGTGCTCATGAGAGGGTGGAACTCCTAGGGGAATCGGGGTGGTTCGGGGTCAGTGCGAGCCTGTTGTTCGCGATGTCGAGCACAGCCTGGACGAGCAGTTCGCGTTCGACCACCTTGATGCGCTCGTGGAGGGAGCTTTCAGTGTCGTCGCTGCGCACGTCGACGGCCTGTTGCACAAGCACCGGGCCGGTGTCGACACCCTCATCGACGACATGCACCGTCACACCGGTCTCAAGCGCACCGGCCGCCAGCGCATCGCGCACGGCGTGGGCACCGGGAAAGGCCGGAAGGAGGGCCGGATGGGTGTTGATGAGGTTCGGCGAGAGGGCGGTCACCACTCGCGGCGGCAGAATCCGCATGAAGCCGGCGCAGACAACCAGGTCGGGCGACCATTGCGTGATCTGTGCAAGCAGCTCGTCACCCCAGGCGGCACGCGAGTCGAACGACGACGGGTAGACAGTGAAGGCCGGCACACCGAATTCCTCGGCGAACGCGAGGCCCGCGGCATCGGTGTCGGAACCGACCGCAACCACCCGGGCAGGGTACTGGGCGTCGGTCGAAGCTTCGAGAAGGGCACGAAGGTTGGACCCACCGCCCGAAATGAGAACGACTATCGACAGCACCCACACAGTTTAGAGGCTCTGGCAGACGATGGTGTCTACTGCGCCGGGCTCTGCACGGGTTCCGCTGGCCGTCGACGCACGCCGGCAGCGACCAGGCCTGCCGACCCGGATACTCCGCAGCTGACGAACGCCCAGAGGAACACTGCCGAAGGATCGGGCCCGACGTCTGCCAGCCGGCCAGGGCCGATGGCGCCGCCTGACCACATCGCGAGCAGGGCGAGGAGGCCGGCAGCGACGAGGGCTGTTGCGAACCCCGTGCCGAGTGTTTGCCCGATTCCTCGCACGGTAAGGGCGAAGTGCAGCTCGGGCCGCGACCGCATCAGAGTCGTAATGAGAAAGGTGATGACCACCGGCACGAGGAGTGCTATGAACCCGATCGCCGAGGAATGAGGGAGCGCCCCGAACACCGGCACCGAGGGAATCAGGCCCAGCTGGGTGCCGAGGGGTGAGACTGCCGTACCGGTTCCCAGCGCAAACCCCGGTCCGAGCATCCAACTGGCAGCCCAGATGGCGAGGTTCGGCATGAATGCGATCTGCGCGATCGTGAGCGCCGCACCTCCGGCGATGCCGGATTGCAGCGATTCATAGAGTGAGACGACCGTCGAATAGTTCACCACCACGAGCAGTGCCACGGCGAGCGCCCCGACCCCGACCATCGCCACGGCGATCGCCGCCCCGCCGCGAAGTGCAGCTGCTACGACGCTCTGAACGACCGTCGGCAGGGCATCCACCCGATCGCGCACCCCCGATCTCAGTGGGCTCTGCGTGCGAGCGATGCTCTCGATCGCTCCGGCGAGCAATCCCAGTGCGTAGATCGCCGGTACGAATACGACGGCCTGGCGAAACGATGCGACGGCCACATCGGAGCGGGCGCTTGCGCAGACGAGGCCTGACAACAATCCGACTGTCACGATCCCGACGACGCCCCCGAAGAATGGATGCTCGGTGAAGCCCAGCCTGAGGCCGGACCGACGGCCGAGAAAGACCGTCAGTACGGCGAATCCGAGTGGTGTAATGCCGATCTCGAAGGGAACGGCTGCGTGGTCGAGAGCGAGTTGTGCCGCAGTGCCGGCGTCGAGGGAGATGAGAACGTCGACACCGTTGCCGAGCATCCAGACGTCTGCGGCGGCTCGCCAGAAGACGATCCAGTCGATCGAGAGCGAGAACTGCGTCGCCCAGAGAACGGTCAGCATCACGAGCGGTATGCCGAGGCCCAGGGCGACAGTGAGCAGGGCGTCGAGCGCGGCCAGAAGGGCAGTGGTGGGCCGGTTCATCAGTGGAAAGCGATCTTCAGAAGGATCACGAAGACTCCGAGAAGGCCGGTGACCAGCGCTCCGAGAACCCTTCCCCATACGGGGCTGCCCCGGTCGGCGAGCGCGAGCCAGCCCAGCGCGGCGAGCAGGCCGACGGGCAGCAGGAGGGAGATCCTGTATGCGGTCGCCTCACCCAGCACGCCCAGGGCCCCGAGAAGAAGGAACACGCACGGAAGCAGTGCGGAGTAGAGGAGCCCCGCGGCCCCGTGCAGGCTGTGGCGCAACGACTCGCTGAGCGGTAGTCCGAGTGAGGTCTTCGTACCGTAGTGGGCGATCGCCTCGGCGAAGACGTGGGCGATCCAGAAGACGATGACCGTGCCGAGTGTGGTGATGAGCACGTCTCGATCGCTGGCTTCATCTGCTGCCGTGCCGATGATCGCAGCAACGAGGAGCGTGCCGTAGATGGCCTGGGGTGTCACGATCCGGCGGCGCATGCGCGTGTACCGGGAATCGTGACCATGCACCCCGGCAGGTGTCGATGCCGGTGCCGACGCCGACGCGTTCTCTGCCACGTGGAAACCCCGAATCACATTGTCGAACCAAGAAGAGGCAGCACGAGAAGCGATGTCGGTCACTCGTGCTCTGGGAGCGCGTTGAGCGACTTCGTGGCCCACCCGTGATGCACCACCTTAAACGTAACGGCCCTCCACCGTGATGGAGGGCCGTTGCGTGCGGGTCGGGCAAGTCCGATCAGAAATCGGTACCCGGCTCAGAGTGCGAGGTAGATCTCCCTCAGGAGCGCGGCCGTCTCGCTCGGCGTCTTGCCGACGGTGACGCCCGCTGCTTCGAGCGCTTCCTTCTTGCCCTGGGCAGTGCCTGCGCCGTCGGAGACGATTGCACCGGCATGACCCATGGTCTTGCCCTCTGGCGCGGTGAATCCTGCGACATAGGCGACGACGGGCTTGGTCATGTTCGCTTTGATGAAGTCGGCCGCGCGCTCTTCGGCGTCACCGCCGATTTCACCGATCATGACGATGGCCTTGGTCTCGGGGTCGGCCTCGAACGCGGCGAGAGCATCGATGTGGGTTGTGCCGATGATCGGGTCACCGCCGATTCCGATTGCTGTCGAGAAGCCGAGGTCACGGAGCTCGTACATCATCTGGTACGTCAGGGTGCCTGACTTCGACACCAGGCCGATCGGGCCGGGCCCGGCGATGTTCGAGGGGATGATCCCCGCATTGGACTTCGAGGGTGAGATGATCCCGGGGCAGTTCGGCCCGAGGATGCGGGTCTTGTTGCCCTTCTGCTGGGCGAACGACCAGAATTCGGCCGAGTCGTGGATCGGGATGCCCTCGGTGATGACGACGGCGAGCGGAATCTCCGCTTCTACCGCTTCGAGCACGGCGCTCTTGGCAAAGGCCGGCGGCACGAAGATGACAGAGACGTCAGCCCCGGTCTCGGCCATGGCCTCAGCGACGCTGCCGAAGATCGGGAGGGTGTGCCCCTCGATCTCGACCGTCGTACCGGCTTTGCGCGGGTTGACGCCGCCGACGATCGTGGAGCCCGATGCGAGCATCCGGCCGGCGTGTTTGGTTCCTTCAGAGCCGGTCAGGCCCTGGATGATGATCTTGGAGTTCTCGTCGAGAAAAATCGACATTGTTGTTCTCTTCCTGTTTCTGCGCGAGTGTGTGAAGTGGGGGGTTACTTACGCAGCAGCGTGAGCGAGTTCGGCAGCCTTGTCGGCCGCTTCGTCCATGGTGTCGACGACGGTGACGAGCGGATTGTTGGCTTCAGCCAGAATGGCGCGGCCCTCGACGACGTTGTTGCCGTCGAGCCGAACCACGAGCGGCTTGGTGGCGGATGCGCCCAGTGTTGCGAGTGCACCGACGATTCCGTTTGCCACCGCGTCACAGGCGGTGATGCCACCGAAGACGTTGACGAACACGCTCTTCACCTGCGGGTCGTTCAGGATGACGTCGAGGCCGGCAGCCATGACAGCAGCGGATGCTCCACCACCGATGTCGAGGAAGTTGGCGGGTTTGACTCCACCGTGGCGCTCGCCGGCGTAGCTGACGACGTCGAGGGTGGACATCACGAGACCTGCGCCGTTGCCGATGATGCCGACTTCGCCGTCGAGCTTGACGTAGTTGAGGTTCGACTCCTTCGCCTTCGCCTCGAGCGGGTCGACTGCACCCTGGTCGACAAGGGATTCGTGGTTCGGGTGACGGAACTCCGCGTTCTCGTCGAGCGTGACCTTGCCGTCGAGGGCGATGACGTCGCCTTCTTCGGTGAGCACGAGCGGGTTCACCTCGACCAGTGTTGCATCTTCGCCCTTGAACACGTTCCAGAGCTTTGCAAGCACTGGGGCGACCTTGACGACGAGTTCGTCGGAGAAGCCTGCCTTCGTGGCGATGTCGGTCGCTACGGCTTCATCGATGCCGACCACGGGATCGACGTCGATCTTCGCGAGCGCCTCGGGGCGTTCGACGGCGAGCTGCTCGATCTCCATGCCACCTTCGACACTGGTCATTGAGAGGAAGGTGCGGTTCGACCGGTCGAGGAGAATCGAGAAGTAGAACTCCTGGGCGATTCGGGCACCGCCGGCGACCATGACGCGCTTGACGACGTGGCCCTTGATGTCGAGCCCGAGAATCGCCTTTGCTGCCGCCTCGGCTTCGTCTGGTGACTTCGCGACCTTGACGCCTCCGGCCTTGCCGCGGCCTCCGACCTTGACCTGGGCCTTCACCACGGTGACACCGCCGAGCTTCTCCGCTGCCGCACGCACCTCTTCAGGGGTGTCGGCGATGATGCCCGGAAGAACCGGAACGCCATAGCTCTCGAACAGGTCTCGTGCCTGATATTCAAATAGATCCACGCTTGTACATCCCATCCGCGTGCACTCAGCGGGCACGCGTTGCCTGGTTTCTGATAGAAAACGGTAGCCGGATGTCGCGACGCTCCATGTCTCTCGAGATCGAGACATCTAGACCGTTTCAAAGCCTACCCCTCCACAATGTGCCGGATTGGCCGACAGTGCACAAAATCACGGTTCCACGGCCGCAGTGTTGTTGCGTGGAAGGAATCTGGTTCCATGAAACGAACCCTTCGCATCGCTCTGGCTCTTCTCGCGGCCCTTCTGGCCGCTGCGGGCATTCTCCTACTCGCTCCTTCTGCGTGGGCAGTCCACTCGACCAGCCACGGAGTGGGCTATCTCTCGGCCCGTGACGGCCGATCGTGGCTCGGCACACATCGGCTCGGCGACAACAACCTCGGACTCTGTCTGGAGGTGACGAAGCGGCCGCCAGAGGGCTCCGATCTGACCTACATCGAAGGTGATCGTGTCGGGCTGCGGGACGCGGACCTCACCGCCCGGCTCGCGTTCATCGCCCGGGAGTTCGTGACCACGACCGATCCGGACTGGGCCGCAGGGGCACAACTCGCGACGTGGAATCTCACAGGCCTCGGCGGCCACACCTCATCGTGGTACGCCCAGCGCGCGAACGAGCACGCGCTGACCGTGTCGATCATTGCGGACCAGATCAGGGACCGAATGAATGGCCGTTCCGGAGCGTCGAGATCTGTGGCGGCCTCGGTAGCCCTGTCGTCCCTCGACTCCACGCCACTCACTGTGCGGAGCGAAATCACCGTGGATTTCGTCGGGACTGGCCGTTCCCAGCTTCCCCCGGGAAAGCACAGCGGAACACTGCATCTCACGGGAGCTGCCTTCCCTGACGGATCGATGACCCGCACAGTCGAGAACGGAGTGGACTACGCCATCACTCCGACCGTTGGAAACTCCACGGCCGACGTGTCTGCCGTTGTCGACTACACGGGCCTGCCGTATGGCAATTCGATCTGGGTGGCCAAGGGTGCAAACGATGTCCAGACACTGTTGGTTCCTCCGGCAACGCTTGCCTCGGCACATGCTTCGACGCACGAAAGCGGTATCTCACCGCTCCCGTTCGCTCCGGCCGTGCAGACCCAGGCAAGCGCCCAGCGGGCCAGCACGGGCGCCGCGCTGAGCGACGAACTCGAACTGGGAGTGCGTGAGCCGCTGCAACAGGTTGCGAGCGTCGAATCCGTGATTCAGCAGTGGGGCCTGTACACCGCACCCGATGGCTCCCAGCAACCCGTTCCCGTGACGATCGACAGCACTCTCGTGGGGCCCTTGGCTGAAGCTCCGACCGAGAGCCCTTCGGTTCCAGCGGATGCGCCGGTGGTGTGCACGGTGCACACCCTGGCGTCCAGCGGTCCCGGTAGGTACCAGACACCCGAGTGTGTGCTGCCGTCGCCGGGCTTCTACGTCTGGGTCGAATCGATCGACCCGAAGAAGACACCTCCAGACCTCGGCGGCGAGCGCATCCAGCCGTGGGTGTCTGCGTTCGGAATTGCAAGCGAGGTGACCCAGGTTGCGCCGACCACGCCCAGCCCGACTCCGCCTGCAATCGTGATCCCACCGACTGGCTCCTCTGGCACTTCGCCATCGCCTTCGCCGATGCCTTCCCCTGGCTTGGCGACGAGTTCGCCAGCTGCATCTGCACAGCTGGCCAGTACGGGCAGAGCGCGCGATGAGGTGTCGGGCGGGGCCGGTCTGGTACTTCTTGCTGCGGCTGGTGCGCTCGTGATCGGATCAGGGTCGATGCTCGTGACACGCGTAGTCTCGAGCCATGAGCGTGTTCACCGACGTCGCCGCTGAGGGAATCCTGCTGGCCGGGGGCGGGCGGGCGATCCTACTGCAGATCGCCGACCCGGCCGTCGGGGCCGGGGTTGCCCGGCACAGTGACTTCGCACATCGCCCCCTCGACAGACTCACCAACACGGTGACGTACGCCTACGCAACGGTGTTCGCCACTGATGCCGAACTCGCAGCGATCGTCGAAAAGGTGAATCGTGCCCACGGCCCCGTCGTAGCGGCTGGAGACGGGACAACGCCGGGCTACAGTGCATTCGATCCGGATTCGCAGCTCTGGGTCGCGGCAACCCTGTACGAAACTGCGCTCGGCGTGTACGAACGCGTTTTCGGGCCGCTGTGCCCGGTGTCAGCAGAGAACGTCTACCAGCAGTACAGCGTTCTGGGCACAACACTTCAGGTTCCGCGGAACCGCTGGCCGACAGACCTCGCAGCATTTCGCCGGTACTGGGATGACGCCATCGGCAGACTCGAAGTCTCTGACGACGCACGGCGGGTGGCTCATGACCTACTGCACCCGAGGGTTGCACCGATCTGGCTCAGGATTGCGATGCCCGTCGTACGTTTGTTCACCACCGGGCTACTGCCCGCCGAACTGAGAGTGGCGTATGCACTTCCGTGGAGCCGGGGGGCCGAGCGTCGATTCGCCATCGTCTTTGGGGCAATCGCTCTCGTCTACCGCGCCCTTCCCCGAAGTGTTCGTTCCCTGCCAATGCGCCACTATCTTGCACGTATGCGATCGGGCCTGGCGACGACACACTGACCGCTGCTCAGATCTTCTCGATCGGAGCGATCTTGATCAACAGCTTCTTCGAGCCCGCCGCGTCGAACTGCACATGCGCGACACGCTTGGTTCCGTCGCCCGTGACGGCGTTCACCCGGCCTTCTCCGAAATCGGTGTGCCGGATCCTGTCGCCGGGCTGAAGCTCGAGGTCACCGTTGTCGCGCACCTGGGCGGTGACGCGATTGGGCCACTCCGCCTTGACCCTGGGGAGAGACTGGTCGGTGAACGACAGCGAGTCGCTCGCCCGCGAAGGGTTTCGTGAGGCAAAACCGCCGCCACTGGAGCGGTTTGCATTGAGGGCGCGAGGCTGGGTTCCGCCCCGTGAGGTCGCCATTCCCGGGGACTGCCGCCAGTCGATGAGCTCGGCAGGAATCTCCTGCAGGTAGCGACTCGGCATCGCGACCGCGGTCTCCCCATACTGGGCTCTCGTCATCGCAAGCGAGAGATAGAGGCGCTTACGCGCTCTGGTGATTCCCACGTAGAAGAGCCTGCGCTCCTCTGCGGGCCCGCCTGGTTCTGACGCAGACATGCGGTGCGGCAGGAGATCTTCTTCGACACCGGTGAGGAAGACTGCCTCGTATTCGAGGCCCTTCGCTGTGTGCAGGGTCATCAACGACACCGTTCCACTGGTGTCGTCGAGCTCGTCGGCTGCGGCAACCAAGGACACCTCGGTGAGAAAGTCGACAAGTGTGCCACCGGGGTTGTTCTTCTGGAATTCCCTCGTCACAGCAACGAGTTCCTCGACGTTCTCGGCGCGGGCTTCGTCTTGCGGGTCGCGGCCCGCACGAAGAGCCACCACGTATCCGCTTCGGTCGAGAAGAAGCGTCAGAATCTCTGCCACAGTGACCGGGCCGGCATTTCGATCAGGGTCGATCATCTCTGTCGCCTCGTCGAGCAGTTTCGCGAGGTCGAGAATCGCCTGCGTCACCTTCGGGCCGAGGCCGAGCTCGGCTGAACGGCGCATGGCATCCCGGTAGCTCACCTCGTTCGTCTCAGCAAAGAACCCCAGCGCTGTCTCGGTCGCCGGGCCGATACCCCTCTTGGGAGTGTTCAGAATCCGGCGAAGGGCAAGAGCGTCGCGAGGGTTGGCGACTGCAATGAGGTACGCCAGCACATCTTTGATTTCGGCGCGCTCGTAGAATCGCGTGCCACCGAGCACCCGGTACGGTACGGCCGACCGGATGAAGATCTCTTCGAGTGCCCTTGTCTGCGCGTTGGTGCGGTAGAAGACGGCGACGTCTTTGTACGGGGTGCCAGAGTCATGCAGCTTTGCGATCTCGTCAGCGACGAACTGGGCCTCGTCGTGCCCGCTGTAGCCCGTGAAGCCGGTGATCTTCTCGCCGTCGCCGACGTCGGTCCAGAGCTTCTTGTCTTTGCGATCGAAGTTGTTGGAGATCACCGCATTCGCTGCGGTCAGGATGTTCTGGGTCGACCGGTAGTTCTGTTCGAGCAGAACGGTCTTCGCCCCCGGAAAGTCGCGCTCGAACTCGACGATGTTGCGGATGTCTGCGCCTCGGAACGCATAGATCGACTGGTCGGAGTCGCCCACCACCGTGAGAGATGCACCCGGCAAGCCAGCCGACCGTTCGTCGAAGCCGGTTCCCTCCGTGACTGGACGGGTCAGCTCTCGGATCAGTGCGTACTGGGCGTGATTCGTGTCCTGGTACTCATCGACGAGAATGTGCCTGAACCGGCGCCGGTAGTGTTCGGCGACGTTCGGGAACGCCCGGAACAGGTAGACCGTCTGCCCGATCAGATCATCGAAGTCGAACGCATTGGCTGCGCTCAGGCTGCGCGTGTACTGCCGGAAGATCTCAACGAAGAGTTCTTCCTGCGGGTCGTTGAAGTTCGCGGTACGGGCATAACTGTCAGCGTCCGCCAGCTCATTCTTGAGTTTGGAGATCTTGCCGGCTACGCCAGCAACAGTGAAACCGTAGGTGTCCGCCTGCAGGTCTTTGATGATGCGTTTGATCAGGGTGCGCGAATCGTGCGAGTCGTAGATCGTGAAGCTCTTGGTGAATCCGAAGTTCTCGGCCTCGCGCCGCAGAATGCGCACGCACGCCGAGTGGAACGTCGAGATCCACATTCCCTCTGCGGTCTGGCCGAGGAGCGCACCGACGCGCTCCCGCATCTCGGCGGCCGCCTTGTTGGTGAACGTGATGGCAAGAATCTGGCTCGGCCAGGCCTCGCGCGTTCCGATCAGGCTTGCGATGCGTCTCGTGAGAACGCTCGTCTTACCCGATCCCGCTCCGGCGACGATCAGCAGTGCTGGCCCCCGGTATTCGACGGCGATGCGCTGCTGGGGGTTGAGCCCCGCCAGCAGGGGGTCTTCATACCCGCCTGCCGAGCCGCCGTTGGAGTAGCCGCCGTTCGAAGTGATCAGCTCGTCGACGATGAGTGGTACCGAACTCATACCGCCCGAAGGGATGGGTGGGCTCTGGCGGGCTGTGAAGTCGGAGTTCATGTCGTTGCCAAGTTTAGACGTGAGCGCTGACACGCAGGCAGGGACCAGTCGGCAGGGGCACCGCGTGGCCCGACGTCGAGAGATGCGGCGATCATCCGCTCGTCTGGCACGCCCGGTCAGTGCGGGAGTGCGTCCCTCGCTGTCACGGCCAGGTCAGGATGATCGGCGAAGACGCCGTCGACACCCGTCGCCAGAATCGCCTCAAACTCTCCTGCCCAGTCACCGAACGCTGTGGGTTCGGCTCCCGCCCGGAATTGCTCCGACAGGAACATGTTCTCCGGCCTCAGCGTCCAGGTGTACACAGCCAGTCGTTCGTGATGCGCCTCCGCGACCAACCGACGGCCGTCGTGCGACAGAACCATCTGCTTCGGCACACTGATACCGTCGATGCTCTGGCCATCGGCGAGTTGGCGCAATCCCTCAGTCGTGAGGTAGGAGGCGTACTCTGGCGCGTCATCGCCCGATGTGGCGAGAAGGTCAGGCGGTGATCCCTCTGCCTCGACCAGAAGCACCCGGGCGCACCCGACCCCGCTCCAGCGCACCTCGGCCAGACACGTGGGTTCGAAGCTCTCCACGATGAGCCGACCCTGCGAGTCGCCCCAGCCGGCACTCTGGACCTCGTCGGCGAAGAGCTGGGCGAGCGAGAACCCCAGCCCCGAGAAGTACGAGGAATGTTTGAGTTCGGCGACGATTCCGAGGGGCCGCTGCGAGGCATCCCCGGCCCCATCGACGAGCGAGAACAGGTCGGCGAGGCGCAGAATACCGAATTGCCCGTCAAACTCCGCGCTCTGCGGTCGCAGCTCGGGCAGCCGTTCGGTGCAACGCAGCGTGCTGAGCTCGGCCCAGGTCAGGTCCTCGGTGAACCACCCGTCGCACACGACCCCGTCAACGACCTTGCTGGTCAGCAGGTGAGCGAATTCCGGATGATCGGCCACATCGGTCGTCCCCGAAATCTCATTCTCGTGGCGCAGCACCAACTGCCCGTCTTTCGTCACGACGATGTCGGGCTCCACAAAGTCCGCTCCGAGGTCGAACGCCAGGAGGTAGGCGGCAGCGGAATGCTCGGGCCGATAGCCGCACGCACCACGGTGGCCGATCACCAGCGGGTACGGGAATCCCAGACGTTCGCTCACGTCTCAACGATAGGACTCCTGCGGTTCGCGGTCCATTGATGGCGCATATCGGACGTCTCGCTGTGACCGCACCACAGACGGCGTTGTCTGTGAGAACTTCCAGCAAACAGGGCTGAGCTGCCGCTAGATTTGAGGGAATCCGACCGACGTCGGCGCGCACACTCCAGACACGAGGAATCGATGGCTTCCAACAACCCGGCGTTCTCACGGAACCCCGTCTTCAACGGCAAGGCCCCGGCTACCCCGACCCCCACCATCACTGCGGCAGGGTTGGAGCAGATGTACGACGCGCCTGCCGCGACAGCAGCGCAGACCGGGCGCCTGAGCTACGACGACGTCATCATCAAGACGGCCCTGAACTTCGTCGTACTCGTGGCTTTCGCTGTGGTCGGGTGGAACGTTCCTGTACTGGCGCTGCCCGCACTTGTTCTCGGCTTCGTCCTCGCCATGGTCAACGTCTTCAAGAAGCAGCCGTCACCTCCGTTGATCCTCCTGTATTCGGCAGTTCAGGGCCTCTTCATCGGTGCGATCTCCGGCGTCTTCGAGGCCAGGTACCCGGGCGTGGTCATCCAGGCCGTGCTGGCCACGATCTGCGTCTTCGCGGTGACTCTCGTGCTCTTCGCCTTCGGCAAGATCCGAGCGTCGAAGCGGGCCACCAAGATCTTCCTGATCGCCATGGTGGGGTACATCGTCTTCTCGATTCTGAACATCGTTCTGATGCTCACCGGAGTCAACAGCAACGCCTTCGGGCTCAGCGGCTCTGTCACCCTGCTGGGAATTCCACTCGGCGTGATTCTCGGCGTGTTCGTGACGATTCTCGCCGCGTACTCACTGGTACTCGATTTCGACCAGATCCAACGCGGCGTGAAGGCCGGCGCCCCGCGCAACCAAGCGTGGTCGGCGGCATTCGGCCTTGTCATGACCGTTGTGTGGCTGTACCTCGAACTGCTGCGCATGTTCGCCATCGCGCGCAACTGACGCTGAAGCCATACGAACAAAGCGCATCGAAACCCTCAAATTCCAGTGGTTTCGGTGCGTTTTGTCGGTTGATCACAACGGTGGTCGGCTCCGATCTCAGTCGGTGATCGCGGCCGCAAACTGCGAGTTGTACAGGTTCGCGTAGGCGCCGCCTGCCGCCAGCAGCTGGTCGTGGGTACCCTGCTCGACGATGCTGCCCGACTCCATCACCAGGATGAGGTCGGCATCGCGGATGGTCGACAGGCGGTGGGCGATCACGAAACTGGTGCGGTCCTGCCTCAGCACCGACATCGCTCGCTGCACCAGCACCTCGGTGCGCGTGTCGACCGAGCTCGTGGCCTCATCGAGGATGAGCACGCTGGGCTTGGCCAGGAAAGCCCTGGCGATCGTGATGAGCTGCTTCTCCCCCGCTGAAACGTTGTCTGCCTCGTCGTTCAGCACCGTGTCGTACCCGTCGGGCAAGGAGTGCACGAACCGGTCGACGTAGGTGGCCTGGGCCGCGGCCAGAATCTCCTCCTCGCTTGCTTCAGGGTTGCCGTACGCAATGTTGTCGTGGATCGTGCCACCGAACAGCCACGTATCCTGCAGCACCATTCCGGTACGGCTCCGCAGATCATCCCGTGTCATCGAGGCGATATCGACGCCGTCGAGGGTGATGCGACCCGAGTCGAGTTCGTAGAACCGCATGATGAGGTTCACCAGGGTCGTCTTGCCAGCCCCTGTCGGCCCAACGATCGCGACCGTCTGACCGGGCAGCGCCTCGAGGGAGAGGTTCTCGATGAGCGGCTTTTCAGGGCTGTAACTGAACGAGACGTTCTCGAACACAAGTCGGCCCTCTTCGTTCAATGGCGTCTCGGCGGGCTGGGCATCCGGAGTCTGGTCATCGGCGTCGAGCAGCTCGAAGACACGCTCTGCGGAGGCCACCCCCGACTGCAGCACGTTGGCCATCGACCCCAGCTGGGTGAGCGGCTGCGTGAACTGGCGGGAGTACTGGATGAACGCCTGCACATCACCGAGACTCAGACTGCCGCTCGCCACCATCAACCCGCCGATCACCGCGATGGCCACGTAGACGAGGTTGCCGACGAACATCATCGCCGGCATGATGATGCCCGACACGAACTGGGCCCCGAAGCTCGCCGTGAACAACTCGTCGTTCTTCTTGCGGAAGACCTCGTTGATCTCGCGGTGGCGACCGAAGACCTTCACGAGCGCGTGGCCGGTGTAGCTCTCTTCGATCTGCGCGTTGAGCGTGCCGGTATACGTCCACTGCGCGACGAAGAGCTTCTGGGATCGCTTTGCCACCACCGTCGTGATGATCAGTGTCAGCGGGATCGTCACGAGAGCGATGAGGGCCAGCAGCGGCGAGATGATGAACATCATCGTGATGACACCGATGACGGTGAGCAACGAGGTCATGATCTGCGAGAGAGACTGCTGCAGGCTCTGCGAGATGTTGTCGATGTCGTTGGTGACCCGGCTGAGCAGCTCACCGCGGGGCATCCGGTCGAAATAACCCAGCGGGAGCCGGTTGATCTTCTCCTCGACGTCTTCGCGCAGGCGGTACACGGTTCGTTGCACGACGCCGTTGAGCAGGTACGACTGCGCCCAGCTGAACACCGACGCGAACACGTAGATCGCAAGCACTGTCAGCAGGATCATGCCGAGCTGGGTGAATTCGATGCCCTGGCCCGGGGTGAAAGTGACGCTCTTGAGAAGGTCTGCCTGCTGGCTCTGGCCAGCTGCGTTCAGCCCGTCGATCGCCTGTTGCTGCGTGGTTCCGGCCGGAAACGCCTTCGACAGGATGCCCGCGAAGATGACGTTCGTCGCGTTGCCGAGCATCTTCGGCCCGAGCACCGACAGCGTTACGCTCACGACAGCGAGCAGGGTGATCACGCCGATGAGCATCCGCTCCGGGCGGAGTCGGCCGACCAGACGCTTCGCACTCGGCCCGAAGGCCTTCGACTTCTCGGCTGGCATTCCTGCCCCGCCGAACGGACCACCACCGCCCGGCCCGCGCCGCACGGGCGGCCGCGGAATGGCGGGAGCCTTTTCGATCGGCTGCGCTTCGTCGCTCATGCTGCTTCCTCCGCCGTCATCTGCGATTCCACGATCTCTCGATAGGTCTCGCTGTTCTCCAGCAGTTCGGTGTGCGTTCCACGATCAACGATGACACCATCTTCGAGAACAAGGATCTGGTCTGCGTCGATGATCGTCGAGACGCGCTGCGCCACCACGATCATGGTCGCCCCGAGCACGTCTCTGCGAAGGGCTCTCCTGAGCCGGGCATCCGTCGCCAGGTCGAGTGCCGAGAACGAGTCGTCGAAAACGTAGATCTCAGGGCGCTTCACCAGGGCGCGGGCGATCGCGAGTCGCTGGCGCTGGCCACCTGACACGTTCGTTCCCCCCTGGGCGATCGGAGATTCGAGCCCGAGCTCCATCTCCGAGACGAAGTCGCGTGCCTGAGCTGTCTCGAGCGCGGCCCAGAGCTGCTCGTCGGTCGCATCGGGCTTGCCGTACCGCAGATTGCTGGCAACCGTTCCGGAGAACAGGTACGGCTTCTGCGGCACCAGTCCGATGCGCCCCCAGAGCACATCGGGGTCGAGGTCCCTGACGTTCACACCATCGACCCGCACTTCGCCCTCGGTGGCATCGAAGAGTCGCGGCAGCAGATTCACCAGCGTTGTCTTGCCCGACCCTGTGCTGCCGATGATGGCCGTCGTCTTTCCGGGTTCCGCCACGAAGGTCAGCTCGCGAAGCACCGGCTCGGCGGCCCCGGGGTAGGCGAAGCTCGCGTTGTCGAGTTCGATCAACCCGTGTTCGTCGAGCGTGGTCACGCCCTCGGCAGGCATGACCACCGACGACGGAGTCTGCAGCACCTCGGTGATACGGTCGGCGCACACGGAGGCGCGGGGAATGAGGATCGCCATGAAGGTGGCCATCATCACCGCCATCAGAATCTGCACGAGATACGTCAGGAATGCGGTCAGCGTGCCGATCTGCATCGAGCCGTCATTGATTCGGAACGCACCGAACCAGATCACCGCGACGCTCGATACGTTCATCACGAGCAGCACGATCGGGAACATGAGCGCGAACAGCCGACCGGCACGCAGCGCTGTGTCGGTCACCTCCCTGTTCGCCACCGCGAAGCGCTCGGTCTCGACGCGCTCGCGCACGAAGGCCCGAACCACCCGGATGCCCGTCAGTTGCTCGCGCAACACCCCGTTCACCTTGTCGATGCGCTTCTGCATCAGCCGGAACAGCGGCACCATGCGAACGATGATCAGGCCGAGGGTGATGAGCAGCACCGGTACAGCCACAGCAATGATGCCAGAGAGCGGCACGTCGAGCGACAGGGCCATGATGATGCCGCCGATCGCGAGGATCGGGGCGCTGACCAGCAGCGTGCAGGTGAGCAGCACGAGCATCTGAACCTGCTGAACGTCATTGGTCGTTCGGGTGATGAGCGAAGGCGCCCCGAACTGCGACACTTCACGTTCTGAGAAGTCGCCGACGCGGGTGAACACCGACAGGCGCAGGTCGCGGCCGAGCGCCATCGCGAGCTTCGCACCGAAATACACGGCGATGATGGCGCAGATCACCTGGGCGAGCGTGATCATCAGCATCAGCGCACCGATGCGCAGAATGTAGCCGGTGTCGCCCGTGGCGACCCCATTGTCGATGATGTCGGCGTTCAGCGTCGGCAGGTACAGAGAGGCGATGGCCTGGGCCAGCTGGAAGATCACGACACCGACGATGAGCCGCCAGTGGGGCTTCACGTATGTGCCGATGAGGCGCAACAGTTTCATTGAAGAATGCTACTGCGCAGCTCGAGTCAATCCCGTCCTGCTCCTCAGATCTCCTCCCAAGGGAGTACCTGTGGAGGAGGTGAGAAGCCGCACTCGGACACGCCCGTCAAAGTCCCCCACCGCACAGTCCAACCACGGCAACGTACTCAAAGCGCGTGCGTGGGGCGCGCAGCGCAACACGCCGCTAGGTGTGCCGCGCTTGGAGAAAGCGCCTGTTCAAGGCGGTACGCAAGAAGTCACCCACCGCACAGTCCAACCCCGGCAACGTCCTTAAAGCGCGTGCGTGGGGCGCGCAGCGCAACACGCCGCAAGACTATTCCCACTCGATGGTTCCCGGCGGCTTCGACGTGACGTCGAGCACAACGCGGTTGACGCCAGCCACCTCGTTCGTGATGCGGTTCGAGATCTTCGCCAGCAGGTCGTACGGCAGCCGAGTCCAGTCGGCCGTCATCGCGTCTTCAGAAGAGACCGGCCGCAAGACGATCGGATGCCCGTAGGTACGCCCATCGCCCTGCACGCCGACCGAGCGAACGTCGGCGAGCAGCACCACAGGACACTGCCAAATCTCACCGTCGAGCCCAGCCGCGGTCAGCTCGGCACGCACGATCGCGTCTGCCGCGCGCAGCAGCTCGAGTCGTTCGAAGGTGACCTCGCCGACAATTCGGATTCCGAGACCGGGGCCGGGGAACGGCTGGCGCCCCACGATGACCTCGGGTAGCCCGAGTTGGCGGCCGATGGCCCGGACCTCGTCTTTGAACAGGGTGCGCAGCGGCTCGACGAGCTTGAACTGCAGATCTTCGGGCAGGCCGCCCACATTGTGGTGGCTCTTGATGTTGGCGGTACCGGTGCCACCGCCTGACTCGACGACGTCGGGGTACAGGGTGCCCTGCACGAGGAACTCGACCGGCGAGCCGTCGGTTGCGGCGGCTTCGAGAACGAGAGCCTCGGCCGCGCCCTCGAAGCTCCGGATGAACTCGCGCCCGATGATCTTGCGCTTCTGTTCGGGGTCCGTGACACCGGCGAGCGCATCGAGGAACTGCTGACGGGCATCCACTGTCACGAGTCGAACGCCCGTCGAAGCCACATAGTCGACCTCGACCTGGCGGCGCTCGTCGGCGCGCAGAAGACCGTGGTCGACGAAGACACAGGTGAGCTGGTCGCCAACGGCCTCGTGCACGAGCGCAGCGGCGACGGCCGAGTCGACGCCGCCCGAGAGCCCGCAGATGACCTTGCCCGAACCGACCTGCGCACGGATGAGCGCTACCTGGTCGGCGATGACATTTCCACTGTTCCAGTCGGCGGGGATACCGGCGGCCTTGTGCAGGAAGTTCTCGAGCACGGCCTGCCCGAACGGGCTGTGTTTGACTTCGGGGTGCCACTGCACGCCGTACTGCTGCTTCGCGTCGTTGGCGAACGCGGCGACAGGTGTGGATGCACTGCTCGCCACGACCGTGAAGCCCTCCGGTGCCTTCGAGACCTGGTCGCCATGGCTCATCCACACCGTCTGGTCGCCGGGCTGGCCGTCGAGCAGAACGCCCCCGTCGCCGGTGACCTGCATGTCGGTGGCGCCGTATTCCCTCAGCCCGCTGTGAGCGACTTCGCCGCCGAGGGCCTGGGCCATGACCTGGAAGCCATAGCAGATGCCGAGAACGGGTACGCCGAGGTCGAAGATCGCCGGGTCCAAGGCTGGCGCGCCTTCTTCGTACACGCTCGAGGGGCCACCACTGAGAACAATGCCGACAGGCGACTTGGCCGCGATCTCAGCCGCCGTGATCGTGCTCGGCACGATCTCCGAGTAGACATTCGCCTCGCGAACGCGACGGGCGATGAGCTGTGCGTATTGTGCGCCGAAATCGACGACAAGTACCGGCCTGGTGGTCGGAATGCTAATGGGAGGCCTCCACTGTCGGTGTCACTGATTCGGCCTCGCGACGGGCCAGGTAGGTGTCGATTTCTCGACGGGTGCGACGCTCGAGAACGAACGAGAGAAAAGGGATCACGCCGCCGAGGGCGAGAACCACGAAGCGAGCGAGCGGCCAGCGCATGCGGGTCCAGAGCTGGAAGCACGAGAACAGGTACACCACGTAGAACCAACCATGAACGATCAGGATGCCCGTGCTCAGGTTCATCGCAGTGACCGTACCGGCGGGCACGAATGCGAGGAACCCCTGTCTGCCCCCGAGCTGCAGTTCGACCGCGATGGGTGTGTACTTCAGCAGCATTTCAGCGCACAGCAGCAGCAGGAAGACGCCGGTGATGATGGCGCAGACCTTGTAGAACGCAAGTGCAGAGCGGATGCGCGGAAAATCAGCGCGTTTGGGCTCGAGTGGCATGGGCTAATTGTACCTTTCGAGTTCAGACTGGGTTTCGAGTTCGGCCTCTTCGACTTCGCGCTCCCATGCGTCTTTCACCAGGCGGTACCAGAAGAAGATCGCGAACGCGGCGAAGATGACCCACTCGATGGCGTAGAAGATGTTCAGCCAGTTGATCTCGGTGGTTCGCACGGGCACGGGAGAGTCGATCGCGGCGAGCGAGTCGACGGGGGTCTGGGCCACGACGTATCCGCCGAAGACGCTTGCCGTCTCGGGGAAGCCGCTCCACTGGTTGATGAGCGCAGAGATCGCCATCGTCGACGGAACGAAATCTGCCGCCGTCTTACCCTGTGCGGCAGTGACATCGGGGCCATCGGTACCGACATAGCGGCCGATGAGCTGCTGCGGCGCGAACGTCGGCGTGGAGTTGAGCCCAGCAGCGACGGATTCGGCCCGGGACCGGTCTGCCGACCATCCGAGTGCCACAGCAACGCTGGTGAGAGTGCCCACCTGCGATTCGCTGAGGTCGAAACGACCCACGACCCAGTACCCCTGGACGCCGCCGTTCAACCTCGACGAGACGATGCTGAAATCGGGCGCGACCAGCGAGCCCGTGACCGACACCATCTGGCCATCCTGCGCCTCGAAGACGGGCTGGCCCGCTGTCGCCACCTGGGTGAGCGGGGTCACCGACTCTGTCGTCGCCCGCGGGTCAGGCCCGTTCGATGTGACGGCCCGGCTGAGCTGCCATTGGCCGAGAAGCGCGAACACTGCGGCGAGCAGCAGGGCGTAGACGAGAGCGCGAATCCACTTCGGCCTTCGCATCACGCTGAAGATGGTCAATACTCGTCGTCTTTCTCGGGCCTGGACTCGCGCTCTGGCGGGTGAGAGCCAAAGGGCCAGTTCGGATGATCGGCTCTGCTGTGAAGATCGGATTGGTTGCTCGCCTGCTCGACGACCCGATCAACATACTCCTTGGTAGCTGGGTTCTCGCCCGGCTCGAGCGTCGCCGTCGCAGCTTCGACGAGCGCGATCTGCTCGAGGATCATGGGGTCGACGATTCGCGGGCGATCCGCGCCTTCTGCTGCAACGGGATTCTGCGAATCACGCTTCTTCTTCTTCGTCTGAAGGAGAGCACCGCCGATCTTCTCAGAGTTGGCGGCCAGAATCGGCCCGGCGACAGCCATCACGAGCACGTACAGGCCGGCAAAGGCCTGGATTCGCTCGTCGAGGCCGGCTGCAAGGGCGAGAGTCGCGAGAATGAGGGCGAATTCACCTCGGTTCTGCAGGATGACCGTGGCATTGATTCCCGCTTGAACACCGAGCCCGTTGAGCCTGGCCACGAATTGGCCGGCCAGGATGTTCAGGATCATGGTCATCGCGACGGCACCCAACACGGGCCAGATGACCTCGGGGAACTGGGCGGGGTTCAGACCCAGCCCGAAATTCAGGAAGAAGAATGCACCGAACACGTCGCGCAGCGGAATGGCGATGTGCTCGATCTTGTTGCGGTACCGGCTGGCTCCGAGCACGAGCCCGATGAGGAACGCGCCGATCGCGTCGGTGACGCCGAGGATCTCACCGAGTCCACCGAACATGATCGCCAGCCCGAAGAACAGGATGGTGAACAGTTCGTCGTCTTTTGTGCGGAAGAGTCGCGATACCCACTTGCCGCCGAAGCGCGCGACAGCGAACATCACCACCAGGAAGAGGAACGCAATGCCGAGCTTCGCCACAACGGGCCAGACGGCGGTCTCACCACTCAGCACGACGGAGACGATGGCCAGGTAGATGGCGATGAAGATGTCTTCGACGACCGTGACACCCAGGATCATCGGCGTCTCCGGGTTTGCCAGCCGGTTGAGCTCGATGAGGAGCTTGGTGACGATCGCGCTCGACGACGTGGCGGTGATGCCGGCGATGACCAGCGCCTCCCTGGTTCCCCACCCCACCAGGAAACCGAAGGCGAACCCGGCGATCATGTTGACGGCGATGTACGAGCCACCGGAGATGATCAACTTTCCGGCATTGCCGAAGAACTCGTCCTGGTCGAACTCCAGGCCCAGGCTGAACAGCAGCATGATCAGCCCGAAGACGGCGATCAGGGCGATGTAGTCGTTGTGGATGAAGTCGAGCGGAAAGATGTGGAAGTTCGGGCTGGCCAGCAGACCGACGACCATGTAGATCGGGATCGCAGGCAGGCCCACTGCCTTGCCGAGGCGGCCGAGGATGTAGGCGATGACGAAGAGAATCCCGAGGACGAGAAGGTCACCGCCGAGGTGTGTCGTGTCGCCTGCCTGCGTGGCTGCGATCGCGATCTGCATCGCTTAGCCTCCTGGCGGCGCGTCGACGGCGCTCTTGGCCTTGTACTGGCCGGTCCGGAAGAAGTTGAAGACCTTCGCGACCTTTTCAGGCGATCCAGCCACGACGAGGGTGTCACCGGGGAAGACCTTGAAGTCTGATGCCGGTGCCGGGTTCGCAGACTCGCCCCGAACCACTGCCACGACGGTGACCCCGACTACGCCTCGGTCGGCCGGGTCTCCGAGCTCCTGCCCGGCGATGTGGTCTTCGTAGTCGACCGTGAACCAGTCGATGCTGAGGCCGGGAATCTGATCGAGGGCGGTCAGCGACTCGGTGATCTGCGTCCCGCCGAGGAGCTCTGCCAGCGTGCGGGCTTCGTCTTCGCTGAGGCGGAGTGAGACCTTGGTGGACTCCGCGCCGTCTTCTTCGTCCTGGAAAGTGATCAGGTCGCTGTGGCCGGAGCGGTGCGCGATCACGCCCACCTTGCCCCCGTCATCGGTCACGAAGGTATGGAGCACACCCACTCCCGGGAGCTTGACCCGACGTACGTCAACCATTGTTGATCTCCCTGACTTCACTCGCGTTTCGCATAATTCGCAGGTACCAGTCTAACCGCGGCGAATTTCAGCGAGGCGGCTCAGCGGGACGAGTACGGCGAAACGACCACTTCGATGCGCTGGAACTCCTTGAGATCGGAGTACCCCGTCGTCGCCATCGACCGTTTCAGCGCACCCATCAGGTTGGCCGTTCCATCGGCCACCGGCGACGGCCCGAACAGGATCTGGTCGAGGGGCGCGACGCTGCCGACGTGCACACGATTGCCCCGTGGGAGCTGCGCGTGGTGGGCCTCCGGGCCCCAGTGGTACCCGCCGCCCGGAGCATCCGTCGCCCGCGCGAGGGCGCTGCCGAGCATCACTGCATCGGCGCCGACCGAGATCGCCTTCACAATGTCGCCCGAGGTGCCAAGGCCCCCGTCGGCGATCACGTGAACGTACCGCCCGCCGGACTCGTCGAGGTAGTCGCGTCGGGCACCGGCGACATCGGCTACAGCTGTGGCCATCGGCGCATGGATGCCGAGGGTGGCTCTGGTGGTCGAGGCCGCTCCCCCACCGAATCCGACGAGCACGCCGGCCGCGCCGGTGCGCATGAGATGAAGCGCTGCGGTGTAGGTCGCCGCACCACCCACGATCACGGGCACGTCGAGCTCGTAGATGAACTTCTTCAGATTCAGTGGCTGGACGGTCTTCGAGACATGTTCTGCTGAAACTGTCGTTCCCCTGATGAAGAAGAGGTCCACACCCGCTGCCACGACGGTCTCGTAGAGCTCCTGAGTGCGCTGGGGCGAGAGAGCGCCCGCGACGGTGACTCCGGATGCCCGGATCTCGGC
Organism: Subtercola sp. PAMC28395; assembly: GCF_018889995.1. Classification (NCBI taxonomy): domain Bacteria; kingdom Bacillati; phylum Actinomycetota; class Actinomycetes; order Micrococcales; family Microbacteriaceae; genus Subtercola; species Subtercola sp. PAMC28395. The sequence continues at coordinate 139,383 of NZ_CP076547.1, forward strand.
GAGTCTCTCCGTGACAAGCTCCGGCTTGATCGGTTCGGCGTAGATCTGCTGCATGCGAACCGTTGCGTCTGCTGCATCGAGAGACCGGATCTCCTCCAGGAGCAGCTCAGGGTTCTCATACCTCGTCCACAGACCCTCGAGGTCGAGCACGCCGAGGCCTCCGAGCTTGCCCATGGCGATTGCGGTGAGAGGCGAGACGACCGAGTCCATGGGAGCTGCCATGACGGGAATGTCGAAATGGTAGGCGTCGATCGACCACGAGATCGACACATCCTGCGGATCACGGGTACGCCGGGAGGGCACCACCGCAATGTCGTCGAAGGCGTAGACCCTGCGGCCTCGTTTTGACCGGCCGATTTCTCTTTCCATACTCACCCACCAATACTACCGAGGAGCAACCAGACGCGCCGCGCTACCAACGGACGACTCGTTCAGCCACGCCCGCCGCGCGAGACGCGCCGCGCTAAAAGCGAGCAGCCGTTCAGGCTGCCCGCCGCCCGAGACGCGCCGCGCTCAAAGCGAGCAGCCGTTCAGGCTGCCCGCCGCCCGAGACGCGCCGCGCTCAAAGCGAGCAGCCGTTCAGGCTGCCCGCCGCGCGAGACGCGCCGCGCTAGAAGCGAGCAGCCGTTCAGGCTGCCCGCCGCGCTCGCCTAGCGGCGGTAATTGGGCGCTTCGACCACCATCTGGATGTCGTGGGGGTGCGACTCCTTGAGGCCGGCAGCAGTGATGCGCACGAACTTGCCGCGTGCTTTGAGCTCGTCGACCGACCGCGCACCGACGTAGAACATCGACTGGCGGAGACCACCGAGCAACTGGTACGCGACTGCAGAAAGCGGGCCGCGGTAGGGCACCTGGCCCTCGATTCCCTCAGGAATGAGCTTGTCGTCGCTCGGCACGTCTGCCTGGAAGTAGCGGTCCTTCGAGTACGAGGTCTTCTCCCCGCGTGTCTGCAGGGCCCCCAGGGAACCCATGCCGCGATAGTTCTTGAACTGCTTGCCGTTCACGAAGACCAGGTCGCCAGGGCTCTCGTCGCAGCCTGCGAGCAGCGAACCCAGCATCACCGTGTCTGCACCGGCCACGAGGGCCTTCGCAATGTCGCCAGAGTACTGGAGCCCGCCGTCGGCGATCACCGGAGTGTTCGTCTCGCGTGCGGCCAGCGACGCTTCGTATACGGCCGTGACCTGGGGGACACCGACACCGGCGACCACGCGGGTGGTGCAGATCGAGCCAGGGCCGACCCCGACTTTGATGGCATCGACACCAGCGTCGATGAGCGCCTGGGCGCCGGAGCGTGTTGCGACGTTTCCGCCGATGATGTCGACGCCTGCAGACGCCGGGTCTGACTTCAGGCGGCGCACGATGTCGAGCACACCGGCACTGTCGCCGTTGGCCGTGTCTACCACGAGCACATCGACGCCCGCGTCGACCAGGGTCATTGCCCGCTCCCAGGCGTCACCGAAGAACCCGATGGCCGCGCCGACACGCAGTCGGCCTTCTTCGTCTTTCGTGGCGTGCGGGTACATCTCGCTCTTGTCGAAGTCCTTGACGGTGATCAGGCCGCGAAGCTTTCCGGCTGCGTCGACGAGAGGAAGTTTCTCGATCTTGTGCTGGGCGAAGATGGCGATGGCGCCGTCTGGGTCGATGCCGACGGGTGCGGTGATGAGCGGAGCCTTGGTCATCACGTCGCGCACCAGGGTGGTGCTCTTCTCCCACGCCGAGACGAACCTCATGTCGCGGTTGGTGATGATGCCGACCAGAACTCCCGACTCATCGACGACGGGGAGGCCGGAGACACGGAACTGCCCGCAGAGCAGATCTGCATCGGCAACTGTCGCGAACGGTGTGGTGGTCACCGGGTTGGTGATCATGCCGGATTCGCTTCGCTTGACCTTGTCGACATTGGCGGCCTGGTCTTCGATCGAAAGGTTGCGGTGGATGACGCCGAAGCCGCCCTGGCGGGCCATGGCGATCGCCATGCGAGCTTCAGTCACCGTGTCCATAGCGGACGACAGCAGCGGGGCCGCCAGTGTGATGCGTTTGGTCAGGCGAGACGAGGTGTCCGCCTCAGAAGGAATCACATCGGTGTGACCGGGAAGCAGCATGACGTCGTCGTACGTCAGCCCGACAAATCCGAAGGGATCGTTCTGTTCCATGAATTCCTCTGTCTCAAACGGGTGAATCTCAAGCGGGTGACGTACATCTCTACCCTCGTGACAATTCTAACGATCCGGGGGCCACGCCTATTCCGCGCCCGCGGCCTTGTCCAGCTCCAGCAGTCCGGAAACACGACTGACACAAACGCCTTATAACGTAAGCTCACTTGCAACTCACTCGTAGCGTCCAATGGTGCGCGCTCGTCCTGGAGGAATAGAACTTGACGACACTCACAGTGCTGCAGAGCACAGTGCCGCAGAGACCAAAGCCACACAGGGCTGAAAACCGTGTGGGCTTCTGGCGACTCGCGGCGATGCTCATGCTGGCGATCACCGCCGTGATCACCATGATCGGCCTGGGCGCTGCGCCCGCTCACGCAGCGACACCGGCGGCAGCAGCAGCCTGTGTCTCGAACGCGACCACCGGGTGTCTGCAGGGCACGATCAAGCTCCCGAACGGCGACCCTGCCGTCGGCATCAAGCTCGGCATCAAGGGCGGCGACCTCGACGCCACGGTGGCGACCGGCGACGACGGCAAGTGGAGCCAGGCGATCACCGTCGCGGGGCCGTACACCATCACGGTCGACACCACATCGATTCCCGACGGTGCGGTACTCGACTCAGCAGCAAAGAACCCCGCCACGGTCAACGGAGCCCTGAACAAGAACGTCGGCTATGTGTTCAAGATCGTCGGCGGCACCACTGCCGCCGATGGAACGACAACCCAGACGCCCACCACCGACTCCGGCACGGGAGTCTCGTTCGAGAGGTTCCTGCAACAGTTCGTCTCGGGCATCCGGCTCGGGTTGCTGCTCGCGCTTGCTGCGGTGGGCCTGTCGCTGATCTTCGGTACGACCGGGCTCTCGAACTTCGCACACGGCGAGCAGGTGACGCTCGGTGGACTGCTGGCGTACCTCTTCGCCAACGTGCTCGGCCTGAATCTCATTCTCGCGGCGATCATCTCCGTGGTGATCTGCGCAGCAACCGGGTACTTCCAGGACGCCTTGATCTGGAAGCCGCTGAGGCGACGGGGACTGGGCACCACCCAGCTCATGATCGTCACGATCGGTCTCTCCATTGCGCTGCAGTACCTCTTCCAGTACTTCCTCGGGGCATCCACTGTGCGCATCGACCAGGCGAACCCCGTCACGGTGGCCCTCGGCCCCGTCACGCTCTCGGCACAGTCGCTCGTGGCGATGGGCATCGCCGTGGTCGTCATTGCCCTGGTCGGCTTCGTGCTCGTCAAGACACGCATCGGCCGGGCGACACGGGCTGTCTCTGACAACCCCTCGCTCGCGGCCGCCTCCGGCATCGACGTCGACCGCATCATCCGGCTGGTCTGGACCAGCGCCACTGCGCTGGCAGGTCTCTCCGGCGTGCTGCTCGGCCTGGTTCTCAACGGAGTCAACTGGCAGACCGGCCTTCAGCTGCTGCTGCTCATGTTCGCGGCGATCACCCTCGGCGGTCTCGGCACCGCATTCGGCGCCCTCGCCGGTGCAATGATCATCGGGCTCGTCGTCGAACTGACCAACCTCGTGCTGCCGGGCGACTTCAAGTACGCCACGGCGCTCGTCATCCTGATCCTGGTTCTTCTGGTCAGACCGCAGGGTATCTTCGGGCGCCGAGAGCGCATCGGTTAGAAGGGCTGAACTCATGGATCAACTACTCCAGACGCTGAACGCCATCCTCAATTCGGCGATCTCACCGCAGACCGCTGCCCTGGCGATCGCCGCAATCGGCCTCAACATCCACTTCGGCTACACCGGACTGCTCAACTTCGGCCAGGCCGGATTCATGCTGATCGGCGCGTACGGCTTCGCGATCTCCATCATCGCCGGGCTGCCGATCATCCTCGCCGTGCTCATCGCTCTCGTGGCGGCGCTCATCTTCGCACTCATCCTCGGTATACCCACCCTCAAGCTCCGGGGCGACTACCTCGCGATCGTCACCCTGTCGGCCGCTGAGATCGTGCGGATGATCGGGCGATCCTCGCTTCTGACCAACGTCACCGGCGGTTCGAACGGCATCACCGGCAATGAATACCGGAGCCCCTTCACCGACCTGTCGTTCTTCGGTGACGGCCGCATCAACGTCGGGCCGTGGAACTACGACGCTACCGGGTCGAATGGCTGGTGGTTCATCGCCACCGCATGGTTGGTGGTCGGGCTGCTCTGCCTCTTCGTCTGGGCGATCATGCGCAGCCCCTGGGGCCGCGTGCTCCGCGGAATCCGCGAAGACGAAGACGCCGTGCGCAGCCTCGGCAAGAACGTCTACAGCTACAAGATGCAGGCGCTGATCCTCGGTGGTGTCATCGGTGCCCTCGCAGGAATCGTCTACATTCTGCCGGCGTCACTCCAGGCCGACAGCATGGGGCGCTCAATGACGTACTTCATCTTCACCGCCCTGTTGCTCGGCGGTGCGGCGACGGTCTTCGGGCCCGTGCTCGGTGCGATCGTATTCTTCGCCATCCGCCTGTTCGTACAGGGGCTCGCGGGCCAGTTCGTGCCGTCGAGCATCATGAATGGCCAGCAGACCGAACAGTTCGCCTGGATCGTGATCGGCATCACTCTCATGCTGGTCGTGATCTTCAGACCCCAGGGTATTCTCGGCAACAAGAAGGAGCTGAGCTTCGATGTCAAGTAGTCTTCCCACGACAAGTCACATCACCGAGGCAGGTGCCGCGGCGAAGGCCAGCGTCGCAGGAGTCGCTCCGGTTCCCGGGGTCTCCAAGCCCGACCCGATCCTCACTGTGGACCACGTCACTCGCCGTTTCGGTGGCATGACCGCGGTCGACGTGCAGCACCTCGAGGTCCAGCGCGGCATCATCACGGCACTCATCGGCCCGAACGGGGCCGGGAAGACCACGTTCTTCAACCTCATCACCGGGTTCGACAAGCCGAGTTCCGCTCCTCGTCTGATCGGCGGCCCGAAAGCCGGAGAAGCCGCGAAATCGACCTTCAACGGCCGCGACGTCGGCAACACCGGTGCAACCAAGGTCGCCAAGATGGGCATGGTCCGCACCTTCCAGCTCACCAAGGCGCTCTCGAAGCTCACGGTGATCGAGAACATGCGGCTCGGCGCGAAAGACCAGCCGGGCGAGAACCTCTTCGTCGCCGTCGTCAAACCCCTCTGGGCCAAACGCGAGGCCGAGATCACGGCGAAGGCGGAAGAGCTTCTCGCGCGCTTCAAGTTGCTTGAAAAGCGTGACGACATGGCAGGAAGCCTCTCGGGCGGCCAGAAGAAGCTGCTCGAAATGGCGCGGGCACTGATGAGTGACCCGGTCATGATCATGCTCGACGAACCGATGGCTGGAGTCAACCCTGCTCTCACCCAATCGTTGCTCGGCCACATCCAGGCCCTGCGAGACGAGGGGATGACCGTGCTCTTCGTCGAGCACGACATGCACATGGTGCGCCACATCTCCGACTGGGTGGTCGTCATGGCCGAAGGCAAGGTCGTGGCCGAGGGCCCGTCCGGCACCGTCATGGACGACCCGGCGGTCATCGATGCGTATCTGGGTGCTCACCACAACACAGACCTCGGCGACGACTCCCTCCTGACCGACGAGGTCGCCGAGGAACTCGCTGCAGAAGTCAGTGCAGAAGACGCAGCAGAAGCTGCTGGAGACAGTACCGGAAACAGCGCCGACAGGCGCGCGGAGGGCAAAGCCTAGTCATGGTCGAAACGACTGAAACCCGGGTCCCTGTGATGCAGGCGACCGATCTCGTGGCCGGCTACCTGCCGGGCATCAACATCCTGAACGGGTGCAATCTCGACGTCTATCCCGGCGAGCTGATCGGCATCATCGGCCCGAACGGCGCCGGCAAGTCGACCCTGCTCAAGGCACTCTTCGGTCTGGTGAACGTGCGCTCCGGCAGTGTGACGCTGAAAGGCGAGAACATCACCGGGCACAAGGCCAACAAGCTCGTGCAGGCCGGTGTGGGTTTCGTGCCCCAGAACAACAACGTCTTCCCGTCGCTGACCATCGAAGAGAACCTGCAGATGGGGCTCTTCCTCCGCCCCAAGCTGCTCAAGGAGCGTCTCGAGGCGATCTTCGACCTCTTTCCGGTGCTTGCCGACCGGCGAACGCAGCGTGCGGGTTCACTCTCGGGTGGAGAGCGACAGTCGGTTGCCATGGCTCGAGCCCTCATGATGGACCCGTCAGTGCTCCTGCTCGATGAGCCCTCCGCCGGACTCTCGCCCGTTCGACAGGATGAGACCTTCATCCGCACCCGCCGCATCAACAAGACGGGTGTCTCGATCATCATGGTCGAGCAGAACGCCCGGCGCTGCCTGCAGATCTGCGACCGCGGTTACGTGCTCGACCAGGGCCGGAACGCCTACACCGGCACCGGCCGCGAGCTCGCAGACGATCCGAAGGTCATCGAGCTCTACCTCGGTACCCTCGCAAAAGACGTGGAAGAAGAGACTTCGCACGACGCCCCCGGCGCCATCTGACACACATTCTCGGCCCAGAAGGCCCACTCCGGATGATCGGGGTGGGCCTTCTTCGTACCCTTCAGCTGTCTTACCGCACCAGCCACGTCGCACCGGTACAACAGAAGAAGCCCCCGACCGGATCACCGGGCGGGGGCTTGTTCTGTTGTGAGGCGCAAACCTCAGGCGCTACTCCCTAGTAGGAGGTCTGGCCTTCGATTGACGACTGGAACGTGTACGTGTTGTCGGCGTTGTACTTGTAGATACCGATGAACGCGCTCGAGGGCTCGTTGTGCGTGTTGAACGGGCCGATGCCGGACTTGCCTGTGTACTGAATCTCAGTACCGGCAGAGACCAGCTTGGCGCACTCGGCGTAGGAAGCACACTTCGTGCCGCCATTCGCACCGGAGACCGCAGCGAGCTGCTTGTTGAGGTCGGCAGAGACGTTCGACTTGGCCTTCAGCGCTGCCAGAGCGGTGAGGGTGGTCGCGTCGTAGGCCTCAGGAGCGTAGGAGAAGTCCTTGAGGTCGCCGTTCTCAGCCGACTTGTACCAGGCCACCAGCGAAGCCTTGAAGGCGTCGTCAGCGTTTGCACCGGGGATCGTACCCTGCGCGCCGGTCAGGGTACCCGCCTGGAAGTCCTTGCTGTAGTCAGCGGTGTTACCGTCTGACAGGTAGGTCTTCGGCATGGTCCAGCCCTGGGCGACCAGCTCGGGGATGATCGACTTGGTCTCGTCGAACGCGAGGATCACGATGGCGTCGGGCTTGGCAGCCAGGGCCGCGGTGACCTCAGCCGAGAACGTCGTCTGGCCGGGAGGGAACTCCTGGCCTGCGCCCTTGGCCCCGTATACGACGGTTCCGCCAGCGGACTCGATCGATGCCTGCGTGAAGTCGCGGAGGCCAGTGCCGTAGGAGTCGTTGAACACGAGGAACGCGATCTTCGAGTTGCCGTCACCGGTGATGAGCGAGCCGAGAGCTGAACCCTGTACCGAGTCCGGCGGTGCGGTGCGGTAGTAGAACGGACCGTAGCCACTGAGCTTGGCCGAAGTGTTCGCGGGCGAGATCTGTGTGATCTTGGCCGAGGCGAACGAGTCGACGACGTTCAGCGAGACGCTCGACGAAGCTGCACCGATGGCGACCGACGGCTTGGCCGTGATCAGCTTCTGGGCAGAGGCCGTCGAAACACTGAGGTCGGTCGAGTCTCCGGAGTCGGTCGCGAGAACGCAGGCCTGTTTGCCGTCGACTCCGCCAGCGGCGTTGATGTCGGAAACCGCGAGGCCGACGCCAGCCTGCTCCGGCGGGTTCAGGTACGCGAGGCTACCCGTGATCGGGAGGATCGTACCGACAACGAGGTTGTTGGCTGTCGTTGCGTCGCTCGCGCAGTCAGACGAAGTCGCGGCCGCTGAAGCGGTCGCTGAGGAAGTCGATGTCGTGCTGCCACCGGAGGCACAGCCGGAAAGCATGACGGCAATGATGCCTGCTCCAGCCAGAATTGTGGTCCGGAGGGCGTACTTGGATTTGATCATCCTGTGAACCCTTTCATAGTGCTCGCAAACCTCGGGCCTTCGGATGAAGACCCTTCGCGCTCATTAGGTCCCAACCTACGGTTCCTATGTTTCAAACGTGTTTTCTGTGCGTGCCATGCGAATATCGTTAGCAATTTGTAATGCGTCCCGCCGGCGCTGAGAACGGCTGTTGCGGGCCATGTCGACCGACAGAATCACGAGCGCCAGCCACACGATCACGAACCCGGCGAGCCTTTCGGGCGGCATCGGTTCCTGAAGAACGAATACACCGAGTACGAACTGGATGATCGGGGTCAGGTACTGCACGAACCCGACGACGATGAGCGGCAATCGCTTGGTGGCTGAGGCGAAGAGCAGCAGGGGCACGGCAGTGATGACGCCTGCGCCCACAAGCGCCACGGTGTGCCACGCGTTGATCTGACCGAAGGTGAGCCCCGTAGTCGCTCCGACCACGCAGAGCTGAATGACGACCAGCGGCACGAGCCACAGGGATTCGAGCGTCAAGCCGTTCACGGCGTCGATCTTGGGGCCCACGTGCTTCTTCACCAGACCATAGAACCCGAAGGAGAAAGCGAGGATGAGGGCGATCCAGGGCACGGCGCCATAGCCGACGGCCAGCACAACTACGGCGACCGCACTGAGCGCGAGTGCAGCCCACTGAAGAGGTCGAAGGGTCTCCCGCAGAACGAAGACGCCCAGAAGAATGGTTATCACTGGGTTGATGAAGTACCCAAGCGACGCCTCGACGACGTGCCCTGAGACCACGCTGAGAACGTATGTCTGCCAGTTGACGTAGATCAGGGCGCCGGCCAGACCCATCATGAGGATCAGGCGCGGCTGCCGGAAGACCCGGAGAAACGCGGGCCAGCGCCGAACAACGGTGATGATGAGGGAGCAGAACACCAGCGAGAAGATGACGCGCCAGGCGACGATCTCGAAGGCTCCTGTCGGCGCCAGAAGAAGGAAGTAGAGAGGTAGCCCACCCCAGATCAGGTACGCGCCCAGCGCATAGAAGAACCCGACGCGCACCCGACGGGCTACTGCCGTCGCTCCGTCATGTGCACCACGTGAAGAAGGCCCGGGTTCACCGAACCCGAGCCTTCTTGAAGATCTCACTATCGAACGATAACAGCCAGTACGTCGCGAGCGGAGAGCACGAGGTACTCTTCACCGTTGTACTTGACCTCGGTTCCGCCGTACTTGGAGTACAGGACCTTGTCATCGACGGAGATGTCGAGGGGAACGCGGTTACCGTTGTCGTCGATGCGACCGGGGCCGACGGCGACGACGACGCCTTCCTGAGGCTTCTCTTTGGCCGTGTCAGGAATGACGAGACCAGATGCGGTCGTCGTTTCTGCTTCGACCTGCTTGATAACGATGCGATCCTCGAGCGGCTTGATGGAGACCGACACTGTTGACCTCTTCTTTCTTCGGTTCAAAAGTCATTGTTTTGGCACACTCACACTGAGAGTGCTAACTGAAGTTTAGAGGTGAATCTAGCACTCGGTCAACCCGAGTGCCAGCCGCGCGCGGTGTTCGCGAAGCCGATGCAGCGAAGCTTCGCGCCTAAACTGAGCTGATGCACAGGTCCGAGCTCGAACAGCTGTTGACGCCGGAGGGCCTGCGCTTGCTCGACTCGTTGCCTCCCTACACGAACGGCGGCGACATCGTGCGCTCCGTGGCCGATCTGCGTAAGAGCGGATACCCGGCATCACTGGTCGGCACCGTCATGACGCAGGCCAGACTTCGCGCCAGGGCGCAGTCGAAGTTCGGCGAATTCGCCACCCGGATGCTGTTCACCGACGCCGGCCTCGAACAGGCGACCAGGCTCAGCGTCGCTGCGGTCCACGCAGGGCGCTTCCGATCAGCGGGGATCACCCGCGTCGCCGACCTGGGGTGCGGAATCGGGGCAGATGCCCTCGCCCTCGCGGCGCTCGACATCTCTGTGACGGCAGTCGAACGCGACGAGGTCACGGCTGCCCTCGCCGCCTACAACCTCGCACCGTTCCCCTCAGCCACGGTCGAGAACGGCGAGGCAGAGTCGTTCGACCTCACACGCGTCGACGGGGTCTATCTCGACCCGGCGAGGCGCTCTTCGGGACACACCAATACGACACGGATGATCGACCCGGCCGATTTCAGCCCCACCCTCGATTTCGTGTTCGATGTCGCGCGTCGCGTGCCCACAGGAGTGAAGCTCGGTCCGGGAATCGACCGGGGGTTGATTCCCGGCGACTGTGAAGCGCAGTGGATCTCGGTCGACGGGCAGGTCGTGGAGATGGGCCTCTGGTTCGGACCCCTCGCCCGCCCGGGCATCCGGCGGGCAGCACTGGTGATGCGTGGAGACGCACGCCACGAGTTGACCGGGCCAGGGGACAGCGAAGATGTCGAGCCCGGTGAGCTGGGAGCGTATCTCTACGAACCCGACGGCAGTGTCATTCGCGCACGCCTCATCGGCGACCTCGCCCGCGCCCTCGACACGCGACTGGTCTCGGCCCAGATCGCGTACCTCACCGGAGACACACTGGTCGAATCGCCGTTCGCGCAGGTGTTCCGGGCGCGCGAGGTCTTCGCGTTCAACGTGCCGACGCTGAAGCGCGAGCTGAGAAGTCGCAACATCGGTTCGCTCGAGATCAAGAAACGAGGCGTGGATGTCGACCCCGCGACGCTTCGCACGAAGCTCGCGCTCAAGGGCACGGAGTCTGCCACCCTGTTCGTGACGCGCGCCGGCGGCAAGCATGTCGCGATCCTCGCCGACCGGGTGACCCCCACCGCCTGAGTCAGGCTGTGGGGGTCCTGGGTCAGAACGACGCGGGCCAGAAGGGCACAGCTGCTCTGCCTACGACGGTTCAGTACGAGTACGAGGTATTGATATTCGAGACGATCGCGATGATGAAGACCAGGATCAGAATCACTGACAAAGCGATGCCAGCAAACCCGGTGATCAGTGCGGTGAGCCAGAATCCACGGGCAGCAGGTTCTTTCTTACGGCCCAGGAACCCGAGCACAACGGCGCCGACGGAGAAGAGGAAGCCGCCGATTCCCAGGCTCACGAATGAGATGAGGATTCCGAGAATTCCGGCGACCATTCCGATGATGCTGAGCACCGGTGACTTCGCCACAGGGGCACCGTACCCTGCTACGGGCGCAGGGTATCCCGGAGCGGCAGGTGGCGCGGGGGGTGTTGCGGCGTACGCCTGTGGCGGCGACGCGTAAGCCGGGGGCGGAGTTGCTGGAGCCGAGTAGCTCGGTGCCGGGTACGCAGGCGCAGCGGGAGCTGTGTAGCTGGGCGCGGGAGGTGCGACCGGCGGAGCCGGAGGAACCGGCGGAGCAGTGGGTGGCACGTTCGGCGCAGGAGGGGGTGGCGGGGTGTCGGATGCCCCGGGCCCTGCCGGCTGGCCCGGAATACCGTTGCCTGTGGGTGTGCTCGGATCGGTCATGGTGACATCCCTTCCCTGTTCCAGTCTCGGTTGAGACGCCGCATTCCAGCAGGCCATGTTCATCGGCCCTGCCTGCAGTGCGGGTCTGCTTGTGCCACAGCCTACCGAGGCAGACCTGCCGAGCGGCACCCCCGCGGCAAAGAAATTGACGTGTGACCGGGGGTGCGTCAGTAGGTCGAGGCGCTGAGGCTCGCGAGTGCCGCCACATACACGATGATCAGAATGACTCCGAGAACCAGCTCGATGAAGCCGATCACAATGGCCGCGATCGCGAGTCCGCGGCCGGCCTCTCCGGTCTTCTTGACCTGGTTCAGCCCCACGAAGCCGAGAATGATGCCGACGACCGTGAACCCGATGATCGAGAGCACGAGGGCGACGATGGAGATGACATTCGTCTTCGCTGCCACGGGTGCGGGGCCGGCGGTGTAGGGGGCTGGGGTGGTCATGGTCTGCTCCTTCGACTACGGACCCGGGCGATCGTCGCGGCACGGGTGCGGTGGTTGGCCGACAGCATTGTCGCGGCGGCGTTGACAATAGTGACAGATTGTCTGAAGAAATGTCAATTGATGACGCGAATGACTGTCAGATGACGTGGATGTCGGTCACAGGCAACGTGGAATCCGCACCGAAATCGAGAGTGGAGGGGGGCAGTCCCCGCATGATCACCTGGGCACCGAGTGCAGCGATCATCGCCCCGTTGTCGGTGCAGAGATCGAACGGAGGAATGCGCAGCGTCACTCCGGCGCTCTCGGCCCTCACGGCGGCCAGCTCACGGATGCGCGCGTTGGCCACGACTCCACCTCCCAGCAGCAACCGGGGAACGCCGAGATCGGCGCATGCCGCGAGCGCCTTGGTCAGCAGCACGTCGGCAACGGCCTCGCGAAAGCTGGCAGCCACATCGGCGATGGGCACTTCCTCCCCGCGATCCTGACGGGCCTCGACCCACCGCGCGACGGCCGTCTTGAGCCCGCTGAACGAGAAGTCGTACCGATGCAGAGCCATGTCTTTGGGCAGGCTCAGCCCACGAGGAAAACGGATCGCCTTGGGATTGCCGCCCACAGCGACGCGATCGATGTGCGGGCCTCCGGGGTAGGGAAGCCCGAGCACCCTCGCGACCTTGTCGAAGGCCTCCCCCGCTGCGTCGTCGATGGTTTCTCCCAGCAGCTCCACGTCGTCGACGAGGTCGCGCACATAGAGCAGCGAGGTGTGGCCACCCGACACCAGCAGGGCGATCGTGGGGTACTCGAGCGGCGCACTGTCGGGAGTCACAAGATCGACGCCGACATGGCCGACCAGGTGATTCACTGCATACAGCGGTTTTCCCGTTGCGACAGCCAGGCCCTTTGCCGCAGCGACGCCGACAATGAGTGCGCCTGAGAGCCCTGGCCCGTTCGTCACAGCGATTGCGTCGATGTCGTGGATGCCCAGGCCTGCCTGCTCGAGGGCGAGCAGGATGGTCGGGGTCAGAGCTTCGAGGTGCGCACGCGCCGCGATCTCGGGCACGACTCCCCCGTACCGTGCATGCTCATCCATCGACGAGGCGATCGCGTTGGCCAGCAGCGTGGTGCCCCTCACGATCCCGACGCCGGTCTCGTCGCACGAGGTCTCGATGCCGAGCACGACAGGCTCTGCCGGCATCGGCCTGGTCGCTTCGAGCAGGTCATCCATGCCGATGGGCCGGGTGGCGGGGTCAGTCATGACGTCCTGCTTCCGCTCTGTGCCGTGTTGTGCGCAAGATCCAGGCGCATCACGATCGCGTCGACATTGTCGGGTTGGTAGTACCCCCGTCGTGTGCCGATCGGCGCGAAGCCCAGGGTGTTGTAGAGGTGCTGGGCGCCGGGATTGTCTGCCCGGACCTCGAGGAATACCCGGCGCGCACCGCGGCGTTCGGCTTCAACGAGGAGTGCCAGCATGAGTTGGCGGCCGAGGCCGTGCCGCCGGGCATCCGGTGCCACGGCGATCGTCTGGATGTCGGCGTCGGGCGCTCCCTGCGGGCTCAGCAGCCCGGCGTACCCGCGGAGCTCGCTGGAGCCCTCACTCGTGGCGACGAGGTAGTAACAGTGCGGCTGGGCGACGTCGGCCAGCATCATCGCGGGTGACCACGCGTCGGAACCGAAGGTGCTGGTCTCGAGCAGCATGATGTCGGCGACATCGGCAGGGCCGGCCCGGTGCAGTGTGAAGCTCATTGGCTGACCCGCTTCACGCTGGTCGAGACGGTCACATCCGGAGAACGGAGGTACAGCGCCTGGCCGGTGGCGAACTCGTCTCCCGACTCGAGGATTCCGAGCGCGACTGTGCCGAGCGCCCCGGCCGAGACCTGGGTCGCGTCGACCCGCGCTGCCGCGTTGTACGCAAGCGAATCGGGCTTCGCCAGGCCCGGGCCGTCGAGCCTCCGCGCTGCCCCGGCAATTCGTGCCCCGCCGCTTTCTCCAGAAGCTCCTGGGCTGGCACTGTCTGCAACAGCTTCAGCCGCGCCAAGGTCGTACAGCGACCAGTACACCTCCCTGCGTCGCGCATCGGTCACCACGAGGAGTTCACCGTGCTCGCCCGCCGCACGGCGTTCGAAAGCGACGGCGTCATGGCTGACGACGGGCAGTACGTCGATGCCCGCGCCGATCGCGAAGGCGTGCGCGGCGGCGATGCCCACCCGAAGCCCGGTGAACGGCCCCGGCCCCATCCCCGCGACCACGGCCGTCAGCTCTGCCGGCCGGACTCCCGCTTCGGTGAGGGCCTGCTCGATGAGCCGCCCGATGACCTCGGCGTGCTTCATCGTGTCGAGTCCGTTGGCTTCGCTCAGGATGCCCCGCTCGCCACTCACGACAGCCACACTCGTCGCTGCAGAGGTGTCGATCGCCAGAACGATCACGTCGGATTTCGTCGTGGCAGTCATCCATCGGCCCGTCTGCGCCGGTGAAGTGTCACGACACGGGGTTCGACCGGCGCCTCGCCGGTCTCGTCAGCGTCTGCCCCACCGCCGTCTGTCGAGCCCGCGCGGCCCATCGGCCGCTCGATAACGAGTTCGAGGTAGTCGCCGACGATACGGTCGATGAGACCGGAACCCCATTCGACGACGACGATCGAACCGCCGAAATCGATATCGAGGTCGTCGAGTTCTGCTGCGTTTCCGAGCCGGTAGGCGTCGACGTGAACCAGAGGCACGCCGGTGGTGAGGTTGGGGTGCGTCCGGGCGAGTACAAACGTCGGGCTCGTGACAGAGCCCCGCACACCCAGGCCCTCGCCGAGCCCCCGGGTGAAGGTCGTCTTGCCGGCACCGAGCTCGCCCGTCAGAACGAGCACATCGCCCGCGCCGAGACGTGAGGCGAATCCGAATCCGAAATCGTGCATGGCCTCCGGGTCGGCGATCACCCAGCGGTCCGGGTCTGCAGCGCTCCCATCGGTGGCGCTCGCTTCGGCGGCATCTTCACCCGCATCAGCGTCGTCGGTCAGGTAGACACGAGGCACCCGGGGGCCCACCCGCGCGACGATCTCGTCGCCGATCGTGTGCGCGAATCCGGCCCAGTCCTCCGCCGTCGGAACCCCGGTGCCCGGCTCCTGTTCGACCGCAGTCCGGCCTTCGCCGAAGACGATCACCTCGTCGCCGACGGCCACAACGTCGTCACCGACGTCGATGACGAACTGGTCCATAGCGATACGACCCGCAATGGGGTACCGCCTTCCCTTCAGCCAGACCTGGCCCCGCCCGTTCGCCGCACGCGGAACGCCGTCGGCGTAGCCCAGGGGCACAAGTGCGAGCGTCGTCGGCCGAGTGGTGCGGTAGTCGAATCCGTACGAGACCCCGTGCCCGGCGCCGACCCGTTTGAGAGAGGCAACCGGTGCTGCGAGCGTCATCACCGGGCGAAGCCCCAGCTCCAGGGCCGTCTCATCGTCGAACGGCGAGATTCCGTAGGCCGCGATGCCGAAGCGCACAAAACTGAGCCTGGCCCCCGGCATCCGGATTCCGGCCGAACTGGCCGCCAGATGCAGGGCTTCGAATCTCGCACCCAGCCCCTCTGCGACATCCACCGCCTGCCGGAAGTGGGCGTACGCTTCTTCGTCATCGGCCGGCGACGCGTCTGCGAGGTGCGACCAGGCGGCATGAAGGCGCACGACACCGGCAGCGTCGGCGGCCATCGCGGCCTGCACGAGACCCGGCCACTGTTCGACACTGGCGCCGTTGCGATGAAGCCCCGTGTCGATCTTGAGATGAACCCGAGGGGCGTTCGCCTGGGCTGCGGCAGCGATGGCCTCGAGCTGCCACACTGCGGAGAGGCCGAGATCGATGTCGGCCGCGGCAGCGGCCCCGAAATCAGCGTCGGGTGCGTGCATCCACGCGAAGATCGGGGCCGTGATTCCTGCCGCCCGCAGCACCAACGCCGCCGGGATGTCGAGCACGGCAAGCGAGGTCGCGCCCGCCTCCAGGGCAGCGAAGGCGAGCGGAACCATGCCGTGCCCATAGGCGTCTGCCTTTACCGCGAGCATCGTTTCGGCCGGCGCAGCGAGCTGATTGAGCAGACGCACATTGTGCCGGAACGCATCGACGTTGATGCGGGCGACCCGTTCTGGCGCCGCTCCCAGGCGAGCAGACCCCAACGAGAGGTCATCCAGCGAGCCACTGACCGTCGACTCGCGGCCCGTTGGCAGACTGCCGGCGTGCGCTGAATCACGCACCTCGCTCACCGCGTGTACCGTCTCTCGATGCGGCCGCCCACGCGGGTGACGATCTCGTAGTTGATGGTCTCAGCGCTCTCTGCCCAGTGTTCGGCTGCCGGCACACCTGTCGCGGGGTCGCCGAACAGCACAACGCTGTCACCCACCTCGACCTGTGCATCGTGCACATCGACCACGAACTGGTCCATTGCGATGCGGCCAGACACGGTGTACGTCGCCCCATTGATCCACACGGGCGCCCGGTTCGAGCCCAACCGAGGAATACCGTCGGCATAGCCGAGTGCGACCAGCGCCAGCGTCGACGCTCCCTCGGTGCGATAGGTGTAACCGTACGAAACTCCGCTGTCGGCCTCGACTCGCTTCACTGCGATGACCCGGCCCTCCAGTCGCATCGCCGGCCGGAGGCCCAGCGCAGCGGAGTCCTCATCGTCGAACGGTGAGAGGCCGTACATTCCGATTCCCAGGCGCACGAGCGAAAGACGCATCTCTGGCAATCGCAGGGCTGCCGCCGTCGACGCCAGATGGATGATCGTGGGAGCCAGGCCCGCATCCCGAGCTTGCGCGACGGCACTCTCGAGCATCGCCAACTGGGCACGATCTTCCTCGTCGTTCGCATTCGACAGGTGACTGAACATGCCGACCACAGTGATCAGTTCCTGTGACTCGAGCTCAGCCGCCCGCTCGAAGAGCCCGGCCCAGTCCGACGACTCCGCACCGTTGCGCCCGAGGCCGGTGTCGATCTTGAGGTGAACCCTTGCCGTCGCCGGTGTCTGTGCGTCACCCCGCGCTTCCGGGGCTGCTCCGCCGGGCATCCTGAGGCCCTCAGTGGCGCGGGCAACGGCGTCGAGCTGCGCACGGGAACTGATGCCGAGGTCGATCGACTGGCGAACAGCGTCGGTGAAATCGGGTTCGGTCGCATGCAGCCACGCGAGAATCGGCGCGGTGATCCCGGTCGCGCGAAGCTCGAGTGCTTCGTCGACATCGGCGACACCGAGCCAGGTGGCACCACCCTCGAGTGCGGCGCGAGCCACTTCGACTGCGCCGTGGCCGTATCCATTGGCTTTGACGACGGCCATGACTTCGGAGTCGCCCACCAGCCGGTCCACGGTTCGAACGTTGTGGCTGATCGCTGCGAGGTCGATCGTCGCCAGCCGGAGCGGGGTGTTCGTCACTGGGTTCTCTCCGGGCCCTCGGCGACGACGAACGCGCAGGCTGAATCGCCGTCGTGACTGAGAGAGAGGTGGAGGGCCGCGACGCCGTCTGATGCGACGCGGGCAGCCGAAGTACCCTCGAGCGAGAACGAGGGGCGACCGTGTTCGTCTGTCACGATTTCGATGTCGTGCCAGCGAAAGCCTGTCGGGCCTCCGACCGCCTTCACGAGTGCTTCCTTCGCAGCGAACCGGGCCGCGAGCGACCGCACCGCGAGTCCGCGTTCGCTGGGAGCGAACAACCGCTCGATGAGCGCCGGCGTTCGCTCCAGCGACCGACGGAACCGGGGCACGTCGACGATGTCCACACCCACGCCCACGATCATTCGACCGGGCCAATCACTCGACCGGGACCGCTCATTCGACCGTGACGGACTTGGCCAGGTTGCGCGGCTGGTCGACATCAAGCCCCTTGGCCGTGGCGAGCTCCATGGCGAAGATCTGCAAGGGAACCACAGCAAGCAGCGGCTCGAACAGCGCGCCGGCAAGAGGAATGGGGATCACTTCGTCGGCGAACGGCAACACAGCGGCGTCACCCTGCTCGGCGACGGCCAGGATTCGGGCACCACGAGCCCTGATCTCCTGGATGTTCGACACGACTTTGGCGTGCAGCGAATTCGGGTCCCTCGGGCTAGGTACGACCACGA
This sequence comes from Subtercola sp. PAMC28395, assembly GCF_018889995.1. Taxonomy (NCBI): domain Bacteria; kingdom Bacillati; phylum Actinomycetota; class Actinomycetes; order Micrococcales; family Microbacteriaceae; genus Subtercola; species Subtercola sp. PAMC28395. Next base: position 157,461 of record NZ_CP076547.1, read on the forward strand.
AGACCGGCTGCCCCGGTTCGATCAGGGCAATCGGGCCGTGCTTCAACTCGCCCGCTGCGAAGCCTTCAGCGTGGATGTATGCGAGTTCCTTGAGCTTGAGAGCGCCCTCGAGCGCCACCGGGTAGCCGACGTGCCTGCCGAGGAAGAGAACGGCCCTCGTGTCAGACATCCACCCGGCGAGTTCGCTGATCCGCGGTGCCGTGAGAAGCACCTTTTCGAGCTTCTCCGGGATGGCCTGGAGCTCGTCGAGCGCGCCCGCGATCTCGGCCGCTGGAAGGGTGCCCCGAACACTGGCGAGGTGCAGACCGAAGAGATACAGGGCGGCGATCTGGGCGACGAATGCCTTCGTCGAAGCTACGGCGACCTCGGGCCCGGCATGGGTGTAGATCACAGCATCTGATTCCCTGGCGATCGTTGCGCCCTGGGTGTTGCAGATCGAGAGAGTCCGTGCGCCCGCGTCGATCGCGTACTTCACGGCCATCAGCGTGTCCATCGTTTCACCGGACTGGCTGATCGAGATGACCAGGGTGTTCGGCGTCAGCACCGGGTCTTCGTAACGGAACTCGTGCGAGAGCTGCACTTCGACCGGAATGCGCGCCCACTTCTCGAGCGCGTACTTGCCGAGCATCCCGGCATAACTGGCCGTGCCGCACGCGATGATGACGATGCGGTCGATGGCTTCGAGATGTTCTGCCAGCACGCCGAGGTCAGGGAGCACGACCTTCTTGTCGACGACACGACCCAGCAGGGTCTTCAGGACCGCCTCGGGTTGTTCGCTGATCTCCTTGGCCATGAAGCTCGACCAGCCACCCTTCTCGGCGGCCGACGCGTCCCACGAGACCTGGAATTCCGAAACCGGCACCTCGGTGCCGAAGAAGTCGGTGACGACGACCGAGTCGGGAGTGATGGTGACGATCTGGTCCTGGCCGATGGCAACGGCACGCTGGGTGTGTTCGACGAAGGCCGCGACGTCGGAGCCGAGGAAGTTCTCGCCCTCGCCCAACCCGATCACCAACGGAGAGTTGCGGCGGGCACCGACGACCACGCCGGGTTCACCCTTGTGCAGGGCAAGAAGCGTGAAAGCACCCTCGAGGCGCACCACGACACGCCCGAGCGCAGCTGCGAGGCCGTCGCCTTTGTCGTATTCGCGCCCGAGAAGCTTGGCTGCGACCTCGGTGTCGGTCTCGCTCTCGAAGGTGAATCCTTCAGCAAGCAGTTCGGCCTTCAGCTCGGCGAAGTTCTCGATGATGCCATTGTGGATGAGTGCCAGCGTGCCGTCCTGGCTCAGGTGCGGGTGCGCGTTCACGTCGGTGGGCCCGCCGTGCGTAGCCCAGCGGGTGTGCCCGATGCCCGTCGATCCGTTCTGCAGCGGATTGGCTGCAAGATCGTCGACCAGCACCGCGAGCTTGCCGGCACGCTTTCGCGTCACCAGATCACCGTCTTCGGTGATGATCGCCACGCCTGCGGAGTCATAGCCCCGATATTCCAGACGCCGAAGGCCGCCGAGGAGAACCTCCAGGCTTTGGGGTCGTCCGACATAGCCCACGATTCCACACATGAATTCGATTTTACAGGTGGGTACCTGTGTTGAGGCACAATGGAGGTCTATGGCCGATCCCACGTCGAATCCCGCGTCGCATTCAGCAGCGGGCCAGACCACCCCTTTTGTCGAGATTGACCGTGCTGAGTGGGCCGCGCTGGCACCGGCCACGCCGCATCCATTGCTCGAAACCGAAATCGTGCAACTCCGAGGTCTCGGCGAGCCGCTCGACATGACGGAGGTGTCAGAGGTCTACCTGCCGCTCAGCCGGCTTCTGAACCTGTATGCCGCCGGATACAAGAATCTCCATCGGTCGACGAGTGATTTTCTCGGGGAGAAGGCCAGGAGCACACCGTTCGTCATCGGCGTTGCGGGCTCTGTTGCCGTGGGAAAGTCGACGATCGCGCGTCTCCTGCGCGAGCTGCTTGCGCGCTGGGATGACACACCACGTGTCGAGCTTGTCACCACCGATGGGTTCCTGCTGCCCAACCGGGAACTCGAGCGACTGGGTCTCATGAATCGCAAGGGTTTCCCCGAGAGTTACGACCGAAAGGCGCTTCTCCGTTTCGTCACCGCGATCAAGAGCGGCGCAAGCGAAGTACGCGCGCCCTTCTACTCGCACCTGAGCTATGACATCGTCGCCGACGCCCAGATCGTCGTGCACCAGCCCGACATTCTCATCGTCGAGGGGCTGAATGTGTTGCAACCGCCGACACCGGGCAACCGACTCGCGGTCAGCGACCTCTTCGACTTCACGATCTACGTCGACGCACGAACGACAGACATCGCCCGCTGGTACGAAGAACGTTTCCTGAAGCTCAAGAAGGGCGCGTTTGCGAGCCCGAGCTCGTACTTCCACCGCTATGCGAGTCTTTCTGACGATGAGGCACGCCAGACAGCAAACTCCATCTGGGAGTCGATCAACCAGCCCAACCTTCTCCAGAACGTACTGCCGACACGCTCGCGCGCGACGCTGGTGCTCAGAAAAGACGCCCAGCACCACGTCAGCCGCGTGTTGCTGCGCAAGATCTGAAAGCGATCCGAATCACCGCTTGAGGTTGCCCCCACTGCACTCGCGGCGGATTGTGCGCTACGTGGCGGGCGTCAGCGCCAGTCGCTCGCGAACAAGATCCGCCAGCCGCGCAGCAACCCTGTCTGCCGTTGCCTGGTCCGCGGCTTCAACCATCACGCGAACGAGAGGCTCGGTACCGGACGGACGCAGAAGCACGCGACCCGTGTTGCCGAGTTCGACACCGGCCTCGAGCACCGCCTGGGCTATGACGTCATCAGACGCGACAGCTTCCCTGTCGACACCACGAACGTTCACGAGCGTCTGCGGGTACACCTTCATGATCGACGCGAGCTCGGCGAGAGACTTTCCGGTCGCAGCCATCTGGCTCACGAGCTGCAGCCCGGTCAGAATTCCGTCTCCGGTCGTGGCGTAGTCGCCGAAGATGATGTGGCCGGACTGTTCACCACCGAGGTTGTAGCCTTCGGCGTTGATGGCCTCGAGAACGTAACGGTCACCGACACGGGTCTCGAGCATCCGGATGCCCTGCTCAGCCATCGCGACACGAAGCCCCAGATTGCTCATCACGGTCGCGACAAGTGTTCGGTCTTTGAGCGCCCCTCGCGCATCGAGTGCGGTGGCGAGGATAGCCATGATCTGGTCGCCGTCGACAATCGCGCCGTTATGGTCGACCGCCAGGCACCGGTCAGCGTCACCATCGTGGGCGATGCCCACGTCGGCACCCAACTCGCGCACGGTGTCGATGAGGGCCTGCATGTGGGTCGAGCCCACCTGGTCGTTGATGTTGTCGCCGGTGGGGTCGTTGCCCATGACGGTGACAGTCGCTCCCGCAGTGGCGAAGACGTGCGGAGAGACTCCCGCCGCAGCCCCGTGCGCACAGTCGAGAACGACATGCAGGCCTTCGAGGCTGTGAGGCAGTGTCGACAGCAGGTGGACGACGTAGCGATCCTCGGCGTCAGCGAACCTGCGGATCCTGCCGACGTCGGAACCCAGCGGGGTGAGGAACGGCTCGGTGAGAGCGACCTCGATCTGATCTTCGATGTCATCGTCGAGCTTCTTCCCCTTGCGGGCGAAGAACTTGATGCCGTTGTCAGGAGCAGGATTGTGCGAAGCCGAGATCATGCAGCCGAAATCAGCGCCGAAGTCAGCGACGAGGTATGCCGCCGCGGGGGTCGGGATGACGCCGGCGTCATAGACGTCGACACCAGAACTGGCGAATCCCGCTGCAACCGCGGCCGCGATGAAATCGCCCGATGTACGCGGGTCGCGTGCGAGGACCGCGACAGGCCTGCGGCCGGCACGGCGCGCCTCAGCACCGAGCACAACCGCGGCCGCCTGGGCTACACGAAGGGCCAGATCTGCCGTGACATCTCTGTTCGCGAGCCCACGCACGCCGTCAGTGCCGAAGAGGCTACCCACAGAAGTTCCCCTGCCCGAAACGCCGACCGACTACTGCCGAGCCAGCAGACTTCTTCGTTGAGAATGACATGCACTGAACGACTTCAGACAGCGCTGTTTCAGACAAGACACCCTCGAAAAGCACGACTTGCAACAGCACAGGTGAAGTCTATGGGCTGCGAAGCGCTTAGCGCTTCGAGAACTGAGGAGCCTTACGAGCCTTCTTGAGACCGGCCTTCTTGCGCTCTTTCACGCGTGCGTCGCGGCTCAGGAAGCCGGCCTTCTTCAGGGTTGCACGGTTGTTCTCTTCGTCGATCTCGTTGAGCGCACGGGCGATGCCGAGGCGCAGCGCACCGGCCTGGCCGGAAGGGCCACCACCGGAGATCTTGGCGATCACGTCGTAGCTGCCGAGCAGGTCGAGGAGCTTGAAAGGGTCGTTGATCAGCTGCTGGTGCAGTTTGTTCGGGAAGAAGTTCTCGAACTCGCGGCCGTTGACGACGATGGTGCCTGCGCCGGGGGTCAGACGCACGCGGGCGATGGCCTGCTTGCGACGACCGACGGCTGCGCCACCGACGCTCAGTACGGGGCGAGCTGCCTTGGGGGTCTCGATGGTGGGGGTTTCGGTCGAGTAGCTCTCGGGAGCCACGTCAATCTGATCTGCGATCTTCGCCACTTTGGTTACGAATTCCTTTGTCTAAATCTAAAGATGTCTAAGAGGAGGTGACCGGCGGGCGCTACTGCGCGACCTGGTCGAAGGTGTACGGAACGGGCTGCTGCGCGGCGTGCGGGTGCTCGCTGCCCGTGTAGACCTTGAGCTTGGTCAGCTGCGAACGGCCGATCGAGTTCTTCGGCAGCATGCCACGGATGGCCTTCTCGACCGCGCGGGTGGGGTTCTTCTCGAGAAGCTCGGCGTACGTGACAGCCGAGAGGCCTCCCGGGTAACCGGAGTGGCGGTACGCCTTCTTCTGCAGGGCCTTCGAGCCGGTGAGGGCGACCTTCTCGGCGTTGATGATGATGACGAAGTCGCCACCGTCGAGGTGGGGGCTGAAGGTCGGCTTGTTCTTACCACGGAGAATGATCGCGGCGTGGCTGGCCAGACGGCCGAGCACCACGTCGGTTGCATCGATGATGACCCAGTTGCGAACGAGCTCGCTCACTTTGGGGGAATAGGTACGCGTCACAGTAACAGTGCTTTCTGGTTGAAATGAGGTGTTCGTGAAATCCCGCTCCGTGGAAGATTCTGCCCTGCAAGAAGCAGGGGAACGTGCCGGTGGAGGGCTCAATTTCAGGTGGCGCAAATATGCTGCACACACCAAAGAGCGAGCCTAGCCCATTTCTGGCTGATTGGCCAGTTGGCGCGCGCCCGTCCCGTGGGTCTGCTCGGCTCGCGCGGCCTGTTCGGCTCGTTCAGCGATCAGCGCCTCGCGCGTGCGCCGTGCCCGCGTCTCGTTGGCGCGAACGGCGAGGCCCGCCGCATCAGGGTACCCGACCTCTGTGAGCGTGAGCCCGCGCGCCGGCATCACCTTGAAGGCACTTGTGCGCTCGAGCGCCTCACGCAGTCGCACGACATCATCCACGCTCAGTCGCCCTTCCCCGACGGCGACTGTCGCGCCAACCAGAGCCCTCACCATGCTGTGGCAGAACGCATCAGCCTCCAGCGAGGCGACGACCGTGTCGTCGCCAGTCCGGACCCACATGAACTCCTGGAGAGTACGGATGGTCGTGGCGAACGGCCGCGGGCGGCAGAACGCCGCCCAGTCATGCAGCCCCAGCATCTGGGCCGCAGCCTCATTCATGAGCTCGACGTCGAGGGGTTTGGTCGTCCACGCTGTCGTTCGGCGGGTAAGGGGGTTGCGGGCGGGAAGCGTGTCGGCGATGCGGTACTCATACCGACGCCAGAGTGCAGAGAACCGCGCGTCGAATCCTTCGTCGGAGATGGTGCTGCGCCGAATCACGATGTCCTGGTTGCCACCGGGCGTGTTACTCGGCATGGTACTCGGCATCGTGCTGAGCAATCCATTCACGCTGAGTGCAATACGACTCACCTCGATCTTCGCAGCCTGCTCGTCACTGAGATCGAGGTGGGCCACCTGACCGCGAGCGTGCACACCTGCATCGGTGCGCCCGGCGACAACCAGGGAGGCGATGGGACCCAGTTTCGAGTACAGGCCCGCGAGAGCCTTCTCTACTTCGCCCTGGATGGTACGAAGACCAGGCTGGCGCGCCCAGCCGGCAAAATCGGTGCCGTCGTAAGCGAGATCGAGGCGAACTCGAACCACCACCGCATGCACCTCTCAACCCGTATGCTCCGAGCCGTACGCTCCGAACCGTGTGCTTCAGACCGCCCTCTCGACGCACTCGTCGCCCGGAAATGCGTCGAACATTCTCGACGCAAAGTCTTCGGTGTCGAGAGTACCAAGACCGAGCAGCGTCTCGGTTCTCAGAATTCCCGGGAGCGTGGGCACCCTGTCGAGAATCAGTTCACGCAGATGCGCCTGGTCACTGATTCGAAATCGTGCAGCAAGGTCATACCTGCCCGTGACGATGGTGAGCTGTTCGAGCTCGACCATGCCGGCGAGTGCGTCGAAGACCTCCTGGCGATCACAACCAGGCTTGAGCGTCACGTTGACCAGCGCAACGACACCCAACCCGAGCTTGTTCCAGTCGATCGAGACGGAGTACTGCCTGACGATGCCGGTGCGCTCGAAACGCGCGAGCCGTTCAGCGACAGCCGGAGGCGACATGCCGACCGAACGGCTCAATGCCCGCTGCGACTGCCGCGAATCCTTTGCGAGCTCCCTCAAGAGGGAGAGATCCTTGTCATCGAGTTCGACTTCGGGCTGTTCGAAGCGAGCCCCGACGTACGACGAGAACGGACTGCGTTTTGCTTTTCTGGGCAACATCGTTGCATTTCCTCACGTGACCCCCACGATGACTGGATATGAGTATATCTCGCTTAGCTCTTGAAAACTCACCAGCGCGAAAACTCGCCAGAGTGGAGGCCTGCACAGAACCTGCACGCGTCTTCTCTGAGGTACACGGTCACTGAAAGACTCGCCGACGCACAAAGGCACCCGGACCGGGCATAGTGGTGAGTAGACGTGGTGGTACTACGACCGCCGCACGACAAACGACACCTCACGCTGGAGACAGATCATCGTGCCCCTGCCGCCTCACGCCCCTCGTTCGTTCACCACTCCCCTGCCGGTGATCACCAGCGCAACAGCAGCAGGGGAAGCTGGCGTTCGCTTGGCCGAACAGTTCGCAGACGTCGCTGCGGAACGGGACCGCGAGGGCACGGCGCCGTTCGGCGAGGTCGCCGCACTACGCGAGACCGGTCTGCTTCCTGCCCTGGTGCCATCCGGGCTCGGTGGTGGCGGGCTCGACTGGACTTCCGTCTTCGTCGCCCTGCGCCCGATCATCAGGGCAGATGCCGGGCTCGGCCACGTGTTCGCGTATCACTTCGTCAATTCGTGGCGGCTTGCACTCAACGAAGACTCCGCAGCCATCACGTCTCTGCAGCGCGGCCTCGCAGCCAACCACTGGTTCTGGGGCGGGGCGGGCAATCCCCGCGATGCGAACCTCGCCCTCACCCCCGTCGAGGGTGGTTTCACGGTTTCTGGCCGCAAGTTCTTCGCGACCGGAGCACAGGTGTCCGACCGCATCACCGCCAGCGGCACTCGGGTCGACACCGGGGAGAAGCTGTCGATCGTGATCGACGCGACCCAGCAGGGAGTGACACACCACGACGACTGGAACAGCATCGGGCAGCGCCTCTCGGCCTCCGGCTCGGTCTCGTTCACCGATGCCTTCGTAGCAACGGCCCACGTCCTCGGATTCGGCGGACAGGAGGGGCCTCGCTACCGCCCGTACTCCTCGCTGTCGATCCTTCTCTTCCAGCTCGCCCTCGACCACGTGCACGTCGGCCTCGCCGAGGGTGCCCTGGCCGCAGCATCCGACTACGTCACCTCCACAACACGGCCCTGGTCCACCAGCGGAGTCGAACACGCCACAGATGACCCACACATTCGCGCGCTGTTCGGTGAGCTCCAGGCACAGACACGGGCAGCGGATGCCCTGACCTGGCAAGCGACGGAGACCTTCGTCGAGGCTGCCGAGCGCGGCTGGCAACTGACTGATGCCCAACGCGGTGAAGCCGCCGTGGAGATCGCCGCTGCAAAGGTCTTCACCACAGAAGTCGCGTTGACCGTGTCGTCTCGCATCTTCGAACTGACGGGAGCCCGAGCGACAGCCTCGAGCTATGCCTTCGACAGGTTCTGGCGGAACGCACGCACTATCACCCTGCACGACCCGGTTGCCTACAAAGCCCAGGAGGTCGGTGACCACGGCCTCGTGGGCACCTTCCCGGCGCCGAGCGGCTACAGCTGAGTCAGACTGGCCTTCGACCGAGCTCAGACCGAGACAGCGGCCAACTCGTCGTACGTGGCGAAGTGCGTGGCGACGTCACTGCCGGTGAAGTTGCCGACCCAGCCGTCGTCGTCGTGGAAGAAGCGCACCGAAACGTAACTCGGTGTCGTGCCCATGTCGAACCAGTGTGTCGTGTTGGCCGGCACTGAGAGCAGGTCGCCCTCTTCACAGAACACCGCGTGCACCTTGCCGTTGACGTTCAGGTAGAAGACCCCGCTGCCACGCGCGAAGAAGCGGTCTTCGTCGTCATCGTGGCGGTGCTCGCTCAAGAACTTCTGTCGCGCCGTCTCGGCGGTCTGTCGGTAGGCGTCCGAATCCTCAGGCACGATCGACACAACGTCGACGAGGCTGTAGCCCTGAGCAGCATTCACGGCGGCGATCTCGTCTGCGTAGGCGGCAAGCACCTCGTCCTGTGTCGGGTTCTCCGACAGCTCCTTGAGCTCCCACCGGCTGAACCGGGCACCGACACCCGCGAGGATCCCTCGGATCGTATCGGCATCGCGGGTCTGGATTTCAGGGGTCGAAGGGTCGGTGGTGCTCCACACGGTCAGCAGCGTCATGTACTCATCGTAAACGCGTCCTCCAGACGGCCAACTCGAATTGTTCATGAAAGTAACAGAGCGAAACACAATTGGCAGAAGCCACCGATTACGCCCTTGAATGGTGGAGAACACAGCAGCCGCCGGTTCCCTTCACCAGAGAGCCCGCGTGCGTTCTGCCTGACTCACCTCAGGCGTCGTCTCTCAATCCACTCCCCCACACCTTTCAAGGAGAGCCTTCATGGCCATTTCCCGTCGAGCCCCGATACTGGTCGTTGCCGCAGCGACCCTGCTCGCGCTGACCGCCTGCTCGCAGTCCGGGACGAGCTCCAGCACCTCTGCGGGAGCGTCCACTCCCGCTGCCACCGCTTCTGCTCCCCTGCCCAGCCCGTTCAACGGCGCACCTGTGAAGGTCGCCCTGGTCCGCCAGAGCGGCGCAGGCGACTTCTTCGAGGCCTGGGGTGCTGGCGCGACGGCGCAGGCCAAGGCCGCCAACATCGAACTCACCGTCACGGATGCCCGCAACGACAACGCGAAGCAGGCAAGCGACCTCGAACAGGCCATCGCCTCGAAGCCCGCCGCCATCATCGTCGACCACGGGCAGACGGACACGCTCCAGCCGTTGATCACCGAGGCCGTCGCCGCCAAGATCCCGGTGGTCACCTACGACCTCGCCCTCACGGACGCGACCGGCGTCATCACCACCAGCCAGTCCGATGCCTCGATGGCTCAGGGCGTTCTCGATCAACTGGTGAAAGACGTCGGAGACGGTGCGAAGGTCGGCTACGTCTCCGCCACCGGTTTCGCTCCTCTCGACGCCCGCGCGAAGGTCTGGGACCAGGTCGTCGCGGCCCACAAGCTCAACGTCGTCTTCTCGACCGGCAAGGTCACCGAGTCGACCGCGACCGACAACATCCCCCTCGTCGACGCCGCTCTCAAGCAGAACCCCGACGTTCAGGCGATCTTCGCCCCGTACGATGAAATCACCAAGGGAACGGTCCAGGCCGTCATCCAGAACAACCTGCAGTCGAAGGTGAAGGTCTACGGCATCGACATCTCGAACGCCGACATCCAGGTCATCACCGCAGACGGCAGTCCCTGGGTCGCCACCTCGGCCACCGACCCGGCCGCCGTCGGTGCCGGCGTCATCCGCACCCTGGCTCTATCGCTCGCCGGCCAGCTGAAGGACACCAGCGAACAGTTCCCCGCTGTCACGATCACTCAGCAGTTCCTGGCCGACAACAAGGTCACCAACGTGACCCAGCTCCGCGTTGCCGAACCGAAGCTCAAGCTCGACACGACCGTCGTTGCAGATTGGCTCCCCGCGGTCTCCGGATGACCTCTGCCCCACTGAACCCGAACGAGGGACACGATGATTCTGTCGTGTCCCTCGTCGGCGTCTCCGTCTCGTACGGATCGAACCTGGTGCTCTCGGAGATCTCGCTCGAGTTTCGAGCTGGCGAGATCACGGCCCTCCTCGGCGCGAACGGCGCCGGCAAATCGACGCTGATCAAGGCACTCTCCGGCGCGAACTCGCGCTACAGCGGCATCATCCGGGTCGCTTGCGAGGCAGTGCACCTGGCCACACCCGTGCAGGCCAAGTCACTCGGTATCTCTGCCGTGCACCAGAAGGTCGCCGACGGAATCGTGCCCGGCCTGAGCGTCGCCGAGAACCTCACCCTCGACGACCTGGCGCAGGGGTCGAAGCACATTCTGCGCAATCACCGGCGCCAGCTGGCAGACGCGCGCTCGGCCCTGGCGACCCTCGGCCTCGACTGGCCCGATCGTGTGCTGAACCAGGATGCCCGCAACCTGCCGATCTCTGACGCGCAGCTCCTCGTGCTGGCGCGGGCCCTGCGCGGCACCCCGAGACTGCTCATTCTCGACGAACCGACCTCTGCCCTGACCACCGCCGAGGCCGAACGGCTGTTCGACGTGCTGAGATCGCTCCGTGCATCCGGCCTCTCGATCATCTACGTGTCACACCGCTTCGGTGAGATCGAGGCGCTGGCCGACCGAGTGGTCGTGCTGCGTGACGGCATCGTGCAGAGCACCTCACAACGCCCGTTCGGCTGGAGCGGCATTCTGCACGACATGCTCGGCAGATCCGCCGACCTCGAACACGACCGCGGCCTCACTCACCGGGGTACGGATGCTGTTGCCACACTCTCGCAGGTGACACTGTTCAGCGGCTCGGCCCCCATCGACCTCGAGATCAGGTCTGGTGAAGTGCTCGGTGTGCTGGGGCTGATCGGCGCGGGTAAGAGTGAGATAGCTGAGCTGCTCGCGGGCTTGGGCTCACCGCTCGCCGGCACGCTGACTCTCGCTGGTGCCCCCTACTCCCCCCGGCGTCCCGGCGATGCGATCGCAGCCGGCGTTGTACTGGTGCCCGAAGACAGGCAGCGCCAGGGGATCCTCCCTGGCTGGTCTGTGCTTCGCAACATCACCGTGCCGTTTCTCGCTGAATCGAGCCTTGCCGGGATCATACGCAAACGCTTTGAGACGTCGCGGGCCGATGTGGTGATCGACATGCTCGGCATCGTGGCGAGCGGCCCGGGCGCGCTGATCGACGATCTTTCAGGCGGAAACCAGCAGAAGACCGTCGTAGGGCGATGGTTGTCGGCAAAGCCGCGGCTCGCCATTCTCGATGAGCCCTTCCGCGGGGTCGACATCGCTGCGCGCCGGGAGATCGGATCCCGACTCGCCGCCATCGCCGCGGACGGCGCTGCCGCCGTGGTGTTGTCCAGCGATGTCGACGAGATCTTCGAAGTCGCCGACCGGATCGTCGTGCTCGTCTCGGGCAGCATCGAACTCGATGCCTACGCCGATGAACTCGATCGCGCGACCGTGATCGAAGCGTTCCTCGGTTCGCAGCAGACCAGTACCTCCCGAAAGGACCCCGAATGACCAGCGCGACCCTGATCAGAGTGCGAAAGAGCAGCGCCGGGGAGCAGTTCGCCGCCTTCGTGGTCAAGTGGGGCTTCGTCGGCGTGACCATCGGTCTCGTCGCGTTCTTCGCGATAAGCGAACCGAGTTTTCGAACCGTCGACAACCTCTTCGGAATGCTCAAATTCATCGCGCCCACCGCGATCGCCGGCCTCGGTGTGATGCTGGCGATGACCGTCGGCGGGATCGATCTCTCGGTGGGCGCATCGGCAGGTTTCGCCGTGTCGATCGCCGCCTGGACGATGGTGGTCGCCAACCAGGTCGGTGGCGTAGCGGTGACTGTGGTTCTCATCTGCGGTCTGTTGATCGGCGCACTCAATGCCTTTCTGATCGTGGTGGCGCGCATCCCCGACCTGCTGGCAACCCTCACGACGATGTTCGTGATCGTCGGGCTCAAGTTGATCATCGTCGACGGCAAATCCATCTCCTCGCAGATGACGCTCGCCAATGGCCAGACGGCCCAGGGCAAGTTCACTGCCGACTTCCTCTGGCTCGACCGCGGCAGCATCGGGCCGGTTCCGGTACCCGTCATCCTGTTCTTCCTCATCACAGTGCTGCTGTGGTTCCTGCTCGAACGAACCCGCTGGGGGCGCGCACTCTTCGCCGTCGGAACGAACTCAGAGGCTGCACGTCTGGCGGGCATCCGGGTTCAGTGGTACCGCACGTTCGCCTACATGGGGTGCGGGCTGCTCGCCTCTGTTGCGGGGCTTCTTCTTGCTGCTCGCATCGGCCAGGGCGACGTCACAGCAGGCAATTCACTGTTGCTCGACGCGGTCGCCGTCGCGCTCGTCGGCGTCTCGGTTCTCGGCATCGGCCGGCCGAACGCCTGGGGCACGGCCCTCGGCGCGATTCTCATCGCGGTCATGGTCACGGGCTTCACCATGCTGGGCCTGCCGTACTACTTCCAGGATTTCGGTAAAGGCGTGGTGTTGCTGATCGCGCTCCTGTTCAGCTTCACCTTCTCGAGACGGCGTACAGTCGTCACGGCAGGCTCCACCACCTCGAACTGAAGACAGCGCAGATGATCGACTTCTCAATCCTGACCGCCGACACGGTCGTCCCCTACCTGTCCAGTCGAGCTGCGCTCGCCGGGCACATCGATGCCTCCAGCGTGACGTCTGTGAGGGAGGTGGGCGATGGCAACCTCAACCTCGTCTTCATCGTCGGAGACGCACGCGGCGCTTCACTCGTTCTCAAGCAGTCTCTGCCCCATGTTCGCACCGACCCGTCATGGCCGATGACAAGGGAACGCTCCGCTCGCGAAGCGACCGTGCTCGCCCATCACTTCGAAGCCGACGCGAGCCATGTGCCAGCACTGTACGACTTCGACGACGCCAACTACATCCTCGCCATCGAGGACCTGTCAGACCATGCGGTGTGGCGAAACGAACTCAATTCCGGTCGAGTGCACGCCTACGCTGCGGATGATCTGGGGCAGTATGCGGCCCGTGCTGCGTTCTCGACCTCACCGGTGGGCCTGTCTCCGCTCGAGCACAAGCTGCTGGTCGCCCGCGCAATCAACCCCGAACTCTGCGAGATCACCGAAGACCTGGTCTTCACCGAACCCTACATCGAGCACGAGCACAATGCCGTGCTCCCGGCGAACGAACCCGATGTCCGTGCGATCCAGGGCGATAGAGCACTCGTCCAGGAGATCGGCCTGGCCAAACTGCGATTCATGACGGTGGCGCAATCGCTCATCCATGGCGACCTGCACACGGGCTCCGTCTTCGTTCGCGCGGCAACCGCGACCACTCCCGCATCGGTGCGGGCCTTCGACAGCGAGTTCGGTTTCGTCGGCCCCACGGGGTTCGACCTCGGGGCACTCTGGGCCAACTTCGTGATCGCTGCAGCCCGCGCAGAAGCACTCGGCGACAGCGAGCGTGCAGCCCTCATCCTGACCCTGCCGTCGCGCCTCTGGGCGAGTTTCGAAGCGCAGTACCGCGCGCTCTGGCCGGCCAGGCTCGACCCACGGGTGTGGAATGACGACGTTCTCGATGCACTCCTGGCGGGCATCCTCGACGACGCCATCGTCTTCGCCGGCGCAAAGTGCATTCGCCGCATCATCGGGTTCGCCAAAGCGAGCGACATCGAGTCGCTGGAGCCACCTCTGCGGGAGGGCGCTGCACGGGGTGTTCTGCGAGCCGGGCGCGCTCTGGCGCTCGCCCACGCCTCGCGCAGGCCAGCCGACGACCTCTCGGCCGAGACAGCACTGATTCTGAAGAGCGCAGCAACGCCGGCAGAGTGAGGCACCTCGCCGGCCGACGGCGCGAAGCTACGCCCTCGTCGCCAACGCGATCTGCAGCAGCGCCTCGGTGAGTTCGAGGTGCCATCGCGCCTGCCGGAGATCCCTGCCCCAGGCATAGATACCGTGGTCTGCCACGATCAGCGCCGGTACCTCCGCGGTCGATTCCGTCGCCGGAAGGTAGACCCTATCGAAGTCGTCGCCGAGAATCGCCATGTCCTGGTGGTTTCTGACGACGGGAATGGTGACTCGCTCATGGTGAGCACTGTGCCCGATTCCTTTGAGCATCTCCAGGTCGTGCAGCTCGACCCCGTGCGGCCACTGGTATCCGGCTCGAACGGCAGCGAGGGCGTGAACGTGGATGACCGCGCCGGCTCCCGTCACCGCAGCAATACGCGCGTGCAGCCCCGCTTCGGCGGAGGGCTGTCGAAACGGCAACCCCGCCTCAGCCACCCAGTCTCCGACTCCATCGACCACAACGACGTCGGTCGCGCTCAGTTCGCCCTTGTCCAGGCCAGAAGCCGTCACGGCCAGACGCAGTGGATTCCGCGCGAGGGTCATCGACAGATTGCCAGCGGTGCCGGGCATCCACCCGCGGGCCGCGAAACGGGCCGACTCCGTCGCCAGCGCCGCCCCGGCCGACAACACCGATTCCGAGGTCACCGCGCCATCTCCACCTGCACGTGCAGTGTCATTCACGGTGCACTCACCTCGACGCCGTTGAACGACGAGACAACGGATGCTCCATCGAAGTCGGCTCCGAAGAACGGTTCGCCCTGACGAGCGAACGCCACGACTTGCCACCCGGCTTCGGCGGCCGCTGCCACCTCACCCGGATTGTCGGTGAAGAACACCAGTTCCGACCCGGGTGCGCCCAACGCCTTGGCGATGGTGTCGTACGAGGACGCGAGCTTCTTCGGCCCGGCATTCACCGTGTCGAAGTAGTCGGTGATGAGACCGGTCAGGTCGCCAGCCGGCGAGTGACGGAACCACGGTACCTGTGACGCGATCGAGCCTGAGGAGAACACAGCGAGTTCGACCCCCGCATCGTGCCAACGGCGCAGCTTCGGAATGACATCGTCGAAGAAGTGCGAGCTGATCTCGGAGCGGGCGAATCCTTCAGCCCAGATCTGGCCCTGGATCGTCTTCAACGGAGTCGCTTTGACGTCGTCGGCCATCCACTGGTGCAGCACCGCGACGACATCGCTCGTTGAGGCGCCAGCGGCAAGCCGGGCGTCCTGGATCACCTGCGCCCGCGCCTCAGCGATCGCGGTGTCTGAGGCGTGATCGTCGAGCCAACCGGCCAGGCGAGGGCGGGCATAGTCGTAGAGGTCGCCGAGGATGAAACCGGCCGCGCTCGTGGTGCCCTCCAGATCGAGCACGACGAATCTGGCCCGCACGGAGAGAGAGGCTGAGAACGGGGTTGTGTCTGGTGTCACGCGGGGAGATCCTTCGTGCTCGGTGAGGCGGGGTGGGATACGGAAAGCAAAGCGGACGTGCGTGGAGGACTCAGCACTGAAAGCAGGTGCCGCAGAGCGGTGTCGCAGAGCTCGATCGAGGCCGCTTCACACTGTGCGCTCCGAAGGGTGTCGATGTCTGCGGCGTGCGAGTACCCGACGGCCCTCCGCATCATCTCGACGCCGGCGAAGCCCCAGGCCTCTCGTTCGATGACGGGTAGGAGCGGGTCGCCGCTCCACAGTGTGGCGAACGCGACGCGACTTCGAGTGACGGCCTCGAGGCGGGAGGCAGCTGCAGAGTGGTCTCCGACCGCGCGTGCGGCGATCGCTGCGATCTCCATGTTCGCCCAGAAGAGACCGAGGTCGAGCCCGACCGGCCCGACGAAGCTGAATTCTGGGTCGAAGATCTTCGTCACCTGGGAGCCGCCCCGGTGGCCGACCATGACAGACCCGGTATGCAGGTCTCCGTGCACGAGCCCCTGCTTCGCCGTCTCGAACGTCGATCGCACGATCGCGACCGCGCGCTGGACGTGTTCGTCGACATAGAGGTCCCGCACGCGTGAATCCAGCACAGGATGCCAGTGGTTGTGTTCATGCGCGCGATAGGGCTCGTCGAGCACGACATCGACGGTCAGCTGGCAGAGTTCAGGGTTCGCTGCCGATTCGACCAGCCGTTCGAATTCCGCCTCTCCGAGCCCCGCGCGGCTCGTGGACTTCGACAGTTCACCGACGAACCGGCCCACGACCTCGCCGACATCGCCCCAGTCGTACAGCGGATCTCGAGCTGTCGATGACACGGGGCCGGAATCGGGGCGCCCTTCGCCATTCGATTCGGCGGGAGCACGGAGTGCCAACTGGTCCACCAGCTCATCACGCAACACGACGAGGTCGGAGAGGTCTTCCATCACGAGGATGTGCCGCTGTTCGTCGAAGTGCACAATGGTCGGAATGGACTCCGGGACCCGGTCGGCCAGACGCTCATAGGTGCGAGCTTCTGAAGTGATGCGGCCCGGGTCTATCGGCCATCCGGGGCCTGCAACCTGAACCCAGGGAGGCGCCTGTTTGACGGCAAGACTCCCCCGCGGTCCGCGCGCCAGGAATACCCGATTCATGTTGCCGGCGGTCACCTCGACCACGGTCACCTGCGACTCGTGGTGCGCGACGAGAGAGAGAAGCCCTGAATCTCTCAGATAGGAGGAGACATCACTGCTGGTTTCGAGCAGCCCGTACCCTGCCGACGCGTACGCGGTCATGCTGCGCCGTTGGGGTCGACCTCGGCCCGGGCATCCGACCAGTAGCGGTGCACCTCCTGGGGTGAGTAGGCACCCCTGTCGGTGACGATCTTCGACACGAACCGCCCGGGTGTCACATCGAAGGCGGGGTACCACGCCTCGGTTACGAGGCCGGATGCCGTACGGCGCCCCAGCGTGTGAAGTACCTCCGCTGGGTCACGCTCCTCGATGACGATGTCGGCTGCCGTCTGGGCGGCCTGATCCGGAGCCTGAACGAGCGCAAAGAACGGCACGTCGAAGGCCGACGCCGCAATCGCCAGACCGAGCGTACCGACCTTGTTCACGACGCTGCCGTCGAGGCTCACCCGATCGGCTGCCGTCACGAGCGCGTCGATGGGGCCGATGGATGATCCCGGCGAGAGGGCAGCGGCGCCCATACCGTCGGTGATGAGGGTGACGTTCTGGCCGAGTTCCGCGAGCGTGTGAGCGGTGAGCCTCGCTCCCTGGAGGTAGGGGCGCGTCTCTGTGGCGACCCAGTCGAACGATTTGCCGGCGTCTGCCGCTGCACGCACGAGTTCGATCAGGTAGCTGTCCATCCAGCAGTGGGTGAGGATCCGCGACCCGTCAGCAAGCAACGTCGCAGTCTCTCTGCCGAGGGCGTAACTACGGGTTCGATAGTCCTGTGGCCCCGATCGTACGGCCTCGAGGGCCAATTCGACGAGGTTGCCCGTTGAATGTGCGGCGTCGACCGCGCCGAGTACATGGTTCACCGCTTCGCGCGGATGATTGTTGGTGGGCCTCGCCGAAGCCAGTGCGGCACCCGCCTGCTGCATCCGCGTCTGCGCGAGTGCCAGATCGAGCCCTGCGACCTGCAATGCGGTGATCTCCATACCCGCGTAGGCGGCGAAGAGCGGGCCGGAACTCTGGGTCACCATCTCCCGAATCGCCCGAGCAACGTCTTCTGCCGATTCGGCGACAACCCAGCTCAGGGATTCAGGAAAGACCCTGCGGTCGAGGATGTGAACAGTCTGGCCGTGCACTCGAACCGAGTCGTCGAGCACAGGAATCGTTGTGCGGGCCGTGGCCATGCATTTCCCCTCGTGAAGAAAGCCCCAGACGACTCGATGGAGTCGTCTGGGGCTTGTCGAACTGTCACACCTACTTGGAGGAGTCGTCAGCCTTCTCGGCAGCGTCGGCCTCAACCTCGGCGGCAGCCTCTGAAGGCGCCTCCTCGGCTACAGGTTCGCTTGCTTCGACGGTCTCGGTCTCTTCGACCGGCACGTCGGAGGCTTCGGCTTCGGGGGCCTCAGCCTCGGGCGTCTCGACGAGGGGCTCGACGCTGGCCGAAGCAGTCGAGGTGCGCTTGGCACGGACCTTGGGGGTCACGGGCTCGAGAACGAGCTCGATCTGCACCATCGATGCGTTGTCACCCTTACGGAAGCCGAGCTTCGTGATGCGGGTGTAGCCCCCGTCACGCTCAGCGACCAGGGGGGCGATCTCGGTGAAGAGTTCGTGCACGACGGTCTTGTCACCGATCGTGGCAAGAACGCGGCGGCGGGCGTGAAGGTCGCCCTTCTTTGCGAACGTGATGAGACGCTCGGCTACCGGGCGAAGGCGCTTGGCCTTGGTCTCGGTGGTCTTGATGCTCTTGTGGGTGAACAGGGCTGCGGCCAGGTTGGCGAGCATGAGGCGCTCGTGCGCCGGCCCACCGCCGAGACGAGGCCCTTTAGTTGGGGTTGGCATTTCATTTCTCCAGTAAGTGAGTCTGTGCGGTCGGCCCGGCCATCAAGCCGGGTAACAACAAAGTGGGTTAGATGTTCTCGTCGTCGTAGCCGCCGTAGAAGTGCGCACCGTCAAAGCCGGGCACCGTGTCCTTCAGCGACAGACCAAGCTCAACGAGCTTGTCTTTGACCTCATCCACCGACTTCTGACCGAAGTTGCGAATGTTCATGAGCTGCGTCTCCGACAGCGCTACGAGCTCGCTGACGGTGTTGATGCCCTCACGCTTGAGGCAGTTGTACGAACGAACCGACAGATCGAGGTCTTCGATCGGTACGGCGAGTTCGCTCGAGAGCACAGCGTCGACCGGCGCAGGGCCGATCTCGATGCCCTCGGCGGCGGTGTTCAGCTCGCGAGCGAGGCCGAACAGCTCGGTCAGTGTGCGACCGGCCGAAGCGATGGCGTCGCGCGGCGTGATGGCCGGCTTGGTCTCGACGTCGACCACGAGGCGGTCGAAGTCAGTGCGCTCACCGGCACGAGTCGCCTCGACGCGGTACGTGACCTTCAGAACGGGCGAGTAGATCGAGTCGATCGGGATCTGACCCGCTTCGCTGAACTCACTGCGGTTCTGGGTCGACGAAACGTATCCACGGCCGCGCTCGATGATGAGTTCGAGTTCGAACTTCGCCTTGTCGTTCAGAGTGGCGATGACGAGCTCGGGGTTGTGGATCTCGACACCGGCAGGTGCAGAGATGTCCGCAGCGGTGACCTGGCCAGACGCGTGCTTGCGCAGGTAGGCGGTGATCGGCTCATCGTGCTCGCTCGAGACGACCAGGCCCTTGATGTTCAGGATGATCTCGGTGACATCTTCTTTGACACCGGGAATCGTGCTGAACTCGTGAAGTACGCCGTCGAGGCGGATGCTCGTGACAGCAGCTCCCGGGATCGACGAGAGCAGGGTGCGACGGAGGGAGTTACCGAGGGTGTAACCGAAACCGGGTTCCAGTGGTTCGATGACGAACCGCGAACGGAACTCCGAGATGTTTTCTTCGGTGAGCGTTGGACGCTGTGCAATGAGCACTGTTGATTCCTTTCGGCGAAGTGTCCGCTATATGACACTTTCGTTTGCGATGCGGGTGGCTAAGCCCGACGTTATTGAATTTTCAAAGCTGAACGGCCTGAGCGGCGTAACGCACAGGCGTCACGCCGCTTCGGGCTTGAAAGAAAGGAAGGCTATACGCGACGACGCTTGGGCGGGCGGCAACCGTTGTGCGCCTGCGGGGTGACGTCGTTGATCGAGCCGACCTCGAGGCCAGCAGCCTGGAGTGAGCGGATCGCGGTCTCGCGGCCGGAGCCGGGGCCCTTCACGAAGACGTCGACCTTCTTGACACCCTGCTCCTGTGCCTGGCGAGCAGCAGACTCAGCAGACAGCTGGGCGGCGAACGGGGTCGACTTGCGCGAACCCTTGAAGCCGACGGTGCCTGACGAAGCCCAGCTCAGAACAGCGCCTGAGGGGTCAGTGATGGTCACGATGGTGTTGTTGAACGTCGACTTGATGTGGGCCTGGCCCACAGGAACGTTCTTCTTCTCTTTACGACGCGGCTTACGAGCGGCCGATTTTGGTGCTGCCATGATGTTCTCCTAAAACGTTTATGGCGATGCCTTACCTCAGGGTCGAAACCCGGAAGTGTTGGCTATCGGGCCTTCTTCTTGCCGGCTACGGTGCGCTTCGGGCCCTTGCGGGTACGAGCGTTGGTCTTGGTGCGCTGACCGTGCACGGGAAGCCCGCGGCGGTGACGGATGCCCTGGTAGGAGCCGATCTCGACCTTGCGGCGGATGTCGGCGGCGACCTCGCGGCGGAGGTCACCCTCCACCTTGTACGCGCCTTCGATGTGCTCGCGAAGCGCAAGCAACTGCTCGTCAGTGAGGTCTTTGACGCGGATGTCGCCCGAGATCTCGGTATCGGCGAGGGTCTGAAGTGCCCTCGTACGGCCAACGCCGTAGATGTAAGTCAGTGCGACCTCCACGCGCTTGTCGCGTGGAATGTCTACTCCTGCAATACGTGCCATGGTGGCATGCTCCTGTAGATGAGTGGAGGTGTGGTGCACGGTCTGTGCTGCGGCCTCCACCGCAGGTGTCCACGGATGATCGTTGCCGAGCATCCGGTTCTGGCCGTGCTATCAATCGATATTCAGTTGTAAGACTTCAGTCGAGATTCATACGTTTTGTGAGCGCGTGCGCTCACAAAACCAAGTGGCTCTTGGGTTTTTTCGACCGCGCGGACGCGGGCGAAAAAACTCAACCCTGGCGCTGTTTGTGGCGCGGGTTCGACTTGCAGATGACCATCACGTTGCCGTTGCGTCGGATGACGCGGCAGTGCTCGCAGATGGGCTTGACGCTGGGGTTGACCTTCATGATTTCCTTTTTCGCTGTCTTCGTACCGGTTCAGTTCGATCCGGCCGTTACTTTCCAGCAGGTGCTTCGTGTGAAGCGGCTATTCGGCGGGCTTATTTATAGCGGCGGCTTATTTGTACCGGTAGACAATACGACCACGGGTGAGGTCATACGGGCTGAGCTCCACAATCACGCGGTCCTCGGGGAGGATACGGATGTAGTGCTGTCGCATCTTGCCCGAAATGTGGGCAAGAACTCTGTGTCCGTTGGTCAACTCAACACGAAACATCGCGTTGGGAAGAGCCTCGACCACTGCGCCCTCGATCTCGATGACACCGTCTTTTTTGGCCATAACTCACTGTCTGCTATAAATTGCGTTTCACTTAAATAGTGACTACTGGTCGTGCGTTCTTCTTGTCGGTGCCGCGCCGCTTCGTTCGGAACCGACACGTGATCGTGACGGTTTGGAGAGAGGGGCAAAGCGCGTGTGAACACGCCGGAGACACCAAAGATCGAGCCTACCATAACGAACGGTGTATATTGCCGGTCTTCAGCGGTTCGATTGCACTGACTCGATGACCCGCACGACACTGGCAAAAAGTGGATGCCCGGGCTCGAGCCCGGTGATCTCTGACGTCGCCTCTTCGGCAGTTGCCGACGAGAGCAGACCCTGCAGTCGAACTGCTTCCGGGTCACCGGCGAAGTCGAACCTCAGCGCCGCTCGCACCGCGGCGAGCAGGGCAACCGGTTCGATCCCGCGCTCTGCCAGCTGTGCAGCCGGGCCGATGAAACGCTCGTTCAGACTCAGTTTGCGAAGAGGGGCCCTGCCCACCCTTTCGACCGTGTCGGGCAGGTACGGGTTCGCGAATCGGGTGAGATTCTTCTCGAGATACGCCTCCTGCACGTCGTCGTCGAACTCGTGCTTGGCTACAAGCAGAGCCTTGGTCTCATCGAGCACGGCTTTCACCGCAACGAAGATTTCGGGAACACAGATCGCCTCGGCGATGGTCGCCACTCCCGCTAGGTACCCGAGATAGGCCGTCGCAGCGTGACCGGTGTTCACGGTGAAGAGCTTGCGCTCGATGAAGGGGGCGAGATCGGGCACGAAATGCGCCTCGGCGATCTCGGGAGGTGCTTCGCCGAACGGCCCACTCTCGATCGCCCATTCGAAGAAGTCCTCAACCGTGACGTCGAGACCCGCGTGCGGAACCTGCGCCGGCACGATGCGGTCGACGGCGGTGTTCGCGAAGACGGCCCGCCCCGAGACACCGGCGAAGGCGGCGGCACCGAGCTCGGAGACGATGTGCTCCCGCAGGGCATCCGTCGCGTTGATGGCGTTCTCGCAGGCCATGACCTGCAGCGGCGGCAGCGAATCGGCTCGGGCGTCGAGCGCCCGGGCGATGAGCGGCGCGATGAAGCGCAGGATGCTCGGCCCCACAGCCGTCGTGACGATGTCGGCCGTCGCTATCTCTTCAACCACGGCGTCGGTGTTGCTCGCACTGTTCAGCGCGCGGTAGTTGCCGACCGTCCAGGTCTTCGGTGCCATGCCCACCTCGAACACCTGGTAACTGCTCGATGCTGCCAACGCATCGATGAGTTCGGCATTGACGTCGGCGAACACCACTTCGTAGCCGGCATTGTGCAGGATCAGCCCAACAAATCCGCGGCCGATGTTCCCTGCTCCGAAATGTACGGCTTTCACGAAGTTCTTCCTTTTCTAATCGTCGTTCACATCAGCGAGGAGAGCGAAGACTGCCTCGTCACTGGGTGCCTTCAACAGCTTCTCGACCTCGTCTTCATCGCTGAAGATGATGGCGATCTTCGACAGGATGTCGAGATGACCGCCGTCTTTTCCGGCGATGCCGACAACGAACCGCACCTCTTCGCCGTTCCAGTCGATCGGCTTGGCGTACCGCACGAACGAGAGCGCCGAGGCGAGAATCGCATCTTTGCCCTCGTTCGTGCCATGTGGTATTGCCAGATAGTTGCCCATGTACGTGGAGACAGAAGCCTCACGCTCGAGCATCGACTCCAGGTACCCGTTCGACACGGCACCTACAGCAAGCAGGAGGTCGTTCGCTTCAGCGATCGCCTCTTCCTTGGTGGTGGCAGAGCCGTTGATCTTGATCGAGTTCAGGGTGAGTACGGTGTCGCTCATGAGACTGCTGTTCTCCTTCTGACGTTGCTACGCCTTTTGGTTGTGGCTCTGGTTCTGCAGAAGCCCGACGATCTCGTCGTACTTCGGGCTCGACATGAAATTCTCCACAGAGACATGTTCTGCACTGGGCGACTGCTGCCGGGCCCGCGCCGTCAGATCCTGGTGAGTGATCACCAGGTCGATGTCGTCGGTCAGGTTGCTGATCGCCTTGTTGACCACAGTAACGTCAGTGATGCCCGCCTTCTTGATCTTGTTGCGAAGAACAGAGGCGCCCATCGCACTCGACCCCATTCCCGCGTCGCAGGCGAACACGATGTTGTGGATGGCCGAGAGGTTCTGGGCTTCCTGGATGCGTTCGACCTCTTCGGCTGACTCGAAACCACCCTGGGCGGCCATGGCCTTGAGAGCGACATCTTCGTTTGCCAGGCCATCTGCCTGCAGGTGGGAGAGAACAGAACTCGACTTGCCCTTGTTGGCCTCGGTCTGCGCGATGGCCGCGCTGAGGTCGCCAGCGTTCTCGTTTGCGAGGTCACGCTTGCGGGTCGCCCGCAGAATGACAGCCGTCACCAGGAACGACACCGAAGCGGAGAGGATGACCGAGAGGATGACGCCGACATAGCTGTCAGGCGCGGTCTGGATCAACACGGCGATGATGCTGCCGGGCGAAGCGGGTGCCCTGAGCCCCGTCTGGAACAGAACGTTGACGAACACGCCCGTCATGCCGCCGAGGATCGCTGCGATGATCGTCATCGGCTTCATCAGCACATACGGGAAGTAGATCTCGTGGATGCCGCCGAAGAACTGGATGATGAATGCGCCAGGGGCGCTCGCCTTGGCAAGACCGACACCGAAGATCGCAAAGGCCAGCAGGATTCCGGCGCCGGGGCCGGGGTTCGCCTCGATCAGGAACAGGATGCTCTTGCCGTTCTCGGCGACCTGCTGGACTCCCAGCGGGGTGAACACACCGTGGTTGATCGCGTTGTTGAGGAAAAGCACCTTTCCCGGCTCGACCAGGATGCTCGCCAGCGGCAGCAGCGAAAGGGAGACGAGCCAGTTCACGGCCGACTCGAGTGCGGCACTCAACGCGGTGATCAGCGGAGCCACCAGGAAGAACCCGGCGATCGCAAGAATCGCACCCAGAATACCGGCAGAGAAGTTGTCGACGAGCATCTCGAAGCCGGGCTTGACCTTGTTCGCCCAGATCTTGTCGACCTGCTTCATGATCCATGCCGCCAGCGGCCCCATGACCATCGCGCCGATGAACATGGGAACGGGGCTGCCCACGATGACACCCATGGTCGCCACAACGGCGACGACACCGCCTCGCGTGCTGTAGATCATCCGGCCACCCGTGTTCGCGATGAGCAGGGGCAGAAGGTACGTGATCATCGGGCCGACGAGACCGACGTTCTCGGTACCGTCAGCGTTCGGGAACCCGCCGACGACCGGAACCAGGATGCCGAACTGCGCCAGCCAGCCGGTCTTGATGAACAGGGCCGTGATGAGACCCCACGCGATGAACGCGGCGATGTTCGGCATGACCATTCCGCTGAGGAAGGTACCGAACCGCTGAACGGCGACCCTGGCACCCCCTGGCTTTGTGGCAGCGCCCGGGCCGCTGGTCTGTGGTTGTGACAACGTTGTCATTGCCGTGCTCCTTCATTGTGAGTGGGTGTTTCAGGGTGGGATTGTGAATCTGAGAGGGCCTCAACCACAGCGGCCTTGGCTTCGAAAGCCGAGTTCGCCGCGAGCGCGACCATGGCGAACTGCTGGGCCTGCTCGAGGGAGTAGAGCGCGAGTTCGCCCCTCACATCGGCGAGGGCAGCTGGCGACATCGACAGGCTCGTCACGCCGAGGCCGACCAGCACGACGGCCAACAGCGGGTCTGCTGCCGCCTCGCCGCACACGCCGACGGGCTTGCCGAGTGCTGCTCCGGCCCGACCGACTTCTCCGACGAGTCGAAGCACGGCCGGGTGCCAGGGATCCTGGAAGGCGGCCACCGACCCGAGGAGTCGGTCTGCAGCGAGGGTGTACTGGGTGAGGTCGTTGGTGCCGATGCTCGCAAAATCCGCGTCGGCGAGAATCCGGTCGGCCAGTAGCGCCGCTGACGGAACTTCGACCATGACGCCGAGCGTCTGGAGCCCGAGTTCACGCCCGAGGCCGGTGAAGTACCGGGTCTCCTCGACAGTCGAGACCATGGGCGCCATCACCCAGAGATCGGCATCGGTGACGGCAGCCGCGTTGGCGAGCGCCGTGAGCTGGTCCCGCAGGATCTGCTCGTTCGCCCTCAATGCCCGCAAGCCTCGGAGCCCGAGCGCGGGATTCTCTTCAGCAGCGTCATTCAGAAAGCTCAGCGGTTTGTCGGCGCCAGCGTCGAGTGCCCGGACGACGACCTTCTTGCCGGCGAACGCTGAGAGCAGCGCGGTGTACTCGGCCTGCTGTGCCGCGACCGTGGGAGCTTCAGTCTGGTCGAGAAAGAGGAACTCGGTGCGAAAGAGCCCGACGCCCTCAGCGCCCTTGGCAACGGCGTCGGCCGCTGCCGCTGCAGAACCCAGATTGGCCAGCAGCGGAATCAGCGTGCCGTCTGCCATCGTGCCGGCGCCCGTGAGGGCCGTCGTGCGAGTGCTCCGCTCGAGGAGGTCCGCGTGCGCCGCTGCCACCTCGTCGTCGATCGGTGAGGCGACGATCGTGCCGGTGGCGGCGTCGACGATGACCAGCTCGCCCTCGCGAAGCTCAGCTGCGCCCACCGCACCCACAA
Organism: Subtercola sp. PAMC28395; assembly: GCF_018889995.1. Taxonomy (NCBI): domain Bacteria; kingdom Bacillati; phylum Actinomycetota; class Actinomycetes; order Micrococcales; family Microbacteriaceae; genus Subtercola; species Subtercola sp. PAMC28395. The sequence goes on from NZ_CP076547.1 coordinate 183,305, forward strand.
CCGCGACGATGGCTTTGTCCCTGGCAAGGATCGCCGTGTGGGAGGTCGGGCCACCCTCGCTTGTCACGAGTGCCAGAACCGTGGTCAGATCGAGCAGAGCCGTATCCGCTGGAGCGAGGTCACGAGCGACGAGCACGAATGGATGCCCGGGGTCGGGTATTCCGGGGGCCGCAACTCCCTGCAGCCGGGCCACAGCGCGCTGGGAGATGTCGTCGAGATCGGTTGCCCGCTCGGCCATGTACCCGCCCATACCCACCAGGAGCTCGCGGAATCCGGCGAAGGCTTCGAATACAGCACGTTCAGCGGTCAGCCCACTGAGTATGCGCGCCTCGACGTCCTCCAGGAGGGTCGGGTCTTCAGCCATGTATGCCTGTGCCTGGAGAACATCGCCCGCGGTGCCGCCGGCATTCTCAGCCCTGGTGCGGATGTCCGACGCTGTGGCGGCGAGTGCCGTCGTTGCACGGGTCGATTCGGCACCCGGTGTCAGCCCGCTCGGCGAATTCGTGGGCTCCGGCAGTGGTTCGGGCATCCGTGCCACAACACCGACGGCAAGCCCCCGACCGATACCGGCACCCTGAAGGCGGCGGGTGACAGGCGCATCCATCACGGCTGCGCCCTGCTTGTCACTCAGCATCGAGGTCCCTCTCGAGTAGTGCGACGAGGTCTTCGAGAACGCTGACGGAGTCGTCACCTTCTGCGCTCAGCGTGACAGTGTCACCGCTTTCGATACCGAGCGAGATGACGCCGAGAATGCTGGCGGCATTGACCGATTTGCTTTCGGGCTTCGAGATCGTGACCTTGGCGCCCGACTTCGCGACGGCCTGGGTGAAGAGCGACGCCGGCCTGGCGTGCAGACCGTGTGTCGAGGCGATGAGTGCAGTTCGTTCCGTCATGAGAGCAGGCTTTCTGTCTGTGGGTGGTCGAAGAGAGTGAGGGCGAGGGTGAGAGCTTCGTCGTCTCCCCCGGCCGAAAAGGCCGTTGACGGCAGCAGTGCACTCGGCACACCGACGAGCCTTGCTGACGCTGCCAGCGCTGTGTACTCCGGTGCGAGATGCGGCCCGACGAGCAGGGCATCGCTGTCGGCAATGGCGGCAGCCAACTCGCTCTGGCTGGTGGCCGTGATGGTGAGCTCGAGCCCTCTCATCGCTGCCACCTTGCGCATGCGGTGAACCAGGAACGTGCTCGATGCGCCTGCGCCGCAGACCACAAGAATTCTCTTCACGTTTCTCGCCCCCTTGCGCGATCGTGCTGGTCCGTCTTGCTCTGTGCAAGAATTCGGTGCCCCTACAGGCTGTGCACAAGTAAGTGTGCGGCGGATCCACTCCTCGCTTCCAGCAGGAAACCTTCCGCCCCTGCGGAAATGTGCAAGAACATCGGGCATGCGGCCACCGACACACCGAAAGGTGTCTAGAGTTTCTCCAATGACGGGTTACACACATGGCTGACAAACGCCAACGATTGCTGGAGTACCTGGCCGAATCCTCCGGCTGGATCACCTCAGCGCAGCTGGCGGATCGCCTGGGTGTGACGACACGCAGTGTCCGGAGCTACGTCACGGCTGCAAAGTCGGCGGCTGAGCCGCTCGACATCATTGCTTCTTCGGCAGAGGGCTACCGGCTGAACCGCGAAGCCTACGCTGCGTACCTGTCGACGCGAACCCGGGCGAGCGAACCGGAGACACCCGGAGACCGGCTCTACCATGTGGTCCGCCGGTTGCTCGATGCGCCCGACGGCCTCGATCTCTACGAGCTGGCCGCACGTCTCTTCGTGAGCGATTCAACACTGGAGGCCGATCTCCGCAAGATCCGCCCTCTCCTCAGTGAGTCGAACCTCTCTCTGGGTCGCCAGGGCAGCCTGCTTCTGATCACGGGGTCCGAAGAAGATCGGCGCGCCCTCATCAGCAAGATGTTCCGCGAGGAGAGCGCCCGCGGCTTTCTCGAGATCGAGCGGATCCAGAACGAATTCGCCTCCGAGAACCTGGCCGTCTTCAAGACAGAGCTACTCGAACTGCTCGACTCCGGCGGGTACTTCATCAACGAATATGGGCTCGACAGCGTGATGCTGCACCTCGCCATCGCGGTCGACCGCATCTCAAAAGACCAGTTCCTCGAGTCGGCCAGCGCACCGGTGCCCGGCCAGTCCGACGTTGCCGCGGGCATCCTGACGCTCGTCGACCGGCACTTCGGAGTGTCGTTGCCGAACGCCGACCTCGATCACATCGTGCTCCTGCTCACGACACGGGTGATCACGCCGGGGCATGACCTGCCCGCTCCGGTGCAGACCGACGAACTGGGCCTCACCGACGACGTCGAATTCATCAAACTCGTAGCCAAGCAGGCCAGCGCCCAATACCTGATCGATCTCGATGACGACGAGTTCGCGGTCAGGCTCGCCCTGCACGTGCGCAACCTCGTCGCGAGAGCCAGGGTCAGCTCGTTCTCGCGAAACCCCATGACGCGCTCGATAAAGACCTCGTACCCGATGACCTATGAACTCGCGGTCTACATCGCCAGCGAGATCCAGCAGCGCGAGAGCATCACGATCAACGACGATGAGATCGCATACATCGCCCTGCATGTCGGTTCGCACCTCGAACGCCAGGCCCGGCGAGAAGAAATGGTGACCTGCACCCTCGTCTTCCCGAACTACCACGACATCCACCTGATGATGTTGCGCCGGCTCGAGCATGCGCTCGGAGACCAGGTACGCGTCGACAAGATCATCACACGCACCGATATCGACCGCAGCGAGATCTCGACTGACTTGGTGATCACGACCGTCCCTGCGCTGGCACTGACCGAGAACGTCGTGCTCGTTCAACCGTTTCTCACCGACGCCGACGTCGAGAGCATCCGCAAGGCAGCAAACCGCGTGAGGCGTGGCCAGCGACGCAGGCAGCTCAAAGACGAACTGCTCCTGTACTTCAGCGAAGATCAGTTCGTGCGGAATCTGCGGGCAACATCAGAAGCAGACATGATCCGCCAGCTGGGCGAACGGATGCTCGAGGCAGGGATCATCGACAACGACTACATCGAAGCGGCCATCACGCGCGAGCGGATGTCGTCGACGGCGTTCACCGATTCCGTCGCCGTGCCCCATTCGATGCTGATGACCGCAAACAGAACGGCGATCGCGATCGCCCTGAACGACACTCCGATGGCCTGGGGCGAGAACCGGGTCAGCGTGGTGGCGCTGATCGCGTTCAGCAGCAACGGGCGCAACTCATTCCAGACGGTCTTCGACCAGTTCGTCGAAGTCTTCTCTGACCATGACGACGTGCAACAGCTCGTGCGGGCGTCCCCGGACTTCACGTCGTTCATCGAACAGCTCGTGCACCTGATGGACGCGTAGGGCATCCAGCGGGCACTCTGCGCCCACGCGGACTGTGCTCAGGAAATCGGAACCGGGCGGACGCCAAGGGGCGCCAGCTTCGATGCGCCACCGTCCGCTGCGGTCAGCACCCAGATCCCGCCGGCGTGCACGGCGACGGAATGCTCCCAATGAGCGGACATGCTGCCGTCTGCAGTGGCGACAGTCCAGTCATCGTCGAGGGTCAGCGTGTCGATGCTTCCTGAGGTCACCATGGGCTCGATGGCCACCACGAGCCCGGGCCTCACAGCGGGGCCCTTTGCGCGCACCCGATAGTTGTAGACCGGTGGATCCTCGTGCATGCTCCGCCCGATTCCATGACCGATGTAGTCGGTCAGAATGCCGAACTCGCCCTGGGAGTCGATGTACTCCTCGATGGCTGCACCGACCTCATTGAGATGCTTCGCCGAGGCGAGCCGGGCGATGCCGTGCCACAGCGATGCTTCAGTGACGTCGCTGAGGTGATGGCGTGGGCCTGACATGGCCGGGCTTGCACCGGGAACGACTACGGTGATCGCGGAATCCCCGCTCCAGCCGCCCACATCGGCACCCGAGTCGATCGACACGATGTCTCCGGGCTCGAGGGGCCGGTCATCCGGGATGCCGTGCACGACGTTCTCATTGACCGACGCACAGATGGTGTGACGGTAACCGGGCACCATCTGGAAATTGGACCGCCCGCCGAGGGCGCGGATGGCGGCGTCGGCGATCGAATCGAGCTCGAGGGTGGTGACGCCAGGCCTGATGGCCTCGCGCACCGCATCGAGTGAGGCGAGGGTCGCGAGGCCCGGCGCGACCATCAGCCGGAGCTCGTCGGGAGTCTTGTAGATCGATGTGCGAAAAGCCATGGGATCAGGTGACTGGGCGGTGTCGCGTCAGGCCACTGGCTGGGCGAGGCCCCGCGCAGTGAGGGCCGACACAATGCGTCCCGTGACATCGTCGACGGCGCCGAGGCCATCGACCTCGACAACCAACCCTCGGGCAGTGTAGATCGAGATCAATGGTGCTGTCTGCTCTTCGTAGACCTCGAAGCGGTGCCGGATGACGTCGACCGTGTCGTCGCTGCGCCCCTGCTCGATGGCACGTTTCGACAACCGCGTGACGATCTCGTCTTTCTCGGCGACAATCAGAACGACCACGTCGAGCGCGTGACCACTCTGGGCCAGGATGTCATCGAGTTCGTCGACCTGCGCGCTCGTGCGGGGGTAACCGTCGAGCAGGAACCCGTCGGACACGTCTGCATCGTTCAGACGACTTCTCACAAGGTCATTCGTGAGACTGTCGGGTACGTACTTACCTGCGTCCATGAACTGTTTGGCCTGGAGGCCGAGCTCGGAGCCCTGTTCGACGTTCGCCCGGAAGATATCGCCGGTCGATATCGCCGGGATTCCGTAGGCCGCAGAGAGCCGCACTGCCTGCGTACCCTTGCCTGCCCCGGGTGGCCCGATCAGGAGCATTCGTGTCATCGCAGGAGTCCTTCATAGTGACGCTGCTGGAGTTGCGAATCGATCTGTTTGACTGTCTCGAGGCCGACACCGACGATGATCAGGATCGAGGCACCACCGAAGGGGAAGTTCTGGTTGGCTCCGACGAGCGAATACGCAATGAGGGGAACGAGCGCGATGATGCCGAGATAGAACGAACCGGGAAGCGTGATTCGCGTCAGCACATAGTCGAGATATTCAGCTGTCGGACGACCCGCACGGATACCCGGAATGAAGCCACCGTACTTCTTCATGTTGTCGGCCACCTCTTCAGGGTTGAAAGTGATCGCCACATAGAAGTACGTGAACCCGACGATGAGCAGGAAGTACAGGAGCATGTAGAGCGGGTGATCGCCCTTGGTGAGGTAGTTCGTGACCCACGTCACCCAGGCTGCTGGTTCCTGGCCGGCCGCGGGCTGGTTGAACTGCGCAATCAGTGCCGGCAGGTACAGCAGCGACGACGCGAAGATGACGGGCACAACTCCGGCCATGTTCACCTTGATGGGAATGTAGGTGTTGTTGCCACCGTAGGTTCGTCTGCCGACCATGCGCTTGGCATACTGCACGGGTATTCGTCTCTGCGACTGTTCGACGAAGACGACAGCGGCCATGATTATCAGGCCGATGGCGATCACGAAGACCAGGATCTCGATGCCCTGCTGCTGCGCGATGGCGCCGAGCGAGTTCGGGAATCGTGCCGCGATCGACGTGAAGATCAGCAGCGACATTCCATTGCCGATGCCGCGCTCTGTGACAAGCTCACCCATCCACATGATGAGGCCGGTTCCAGCGGTCATGGTGATGACCATCAGCAGAATCGCGTACCAGGCGTCGTTGGTGATCAGCTGCGTGCACTGGGTCGTCGTGCTTGTGCCGAACAGTGCGCCACTTCGCGCAACCGTGATCAGCGTTGTCGACTGCAGGACACCGAGCGCGATGGTGAGGTAGCGCGTGTACTGGGTCAGCTTGCTCTGGCCGGCCTGGCCCTCTTTGTAGAGGGTCTCGAAGTGGGGAATAACCACTCGGAGGAGCTGGACGATGATCGACGCGGTGATGTACGGCATGATGCCGAGCGCGAAGATCGAGAGCTGGAGCAGGGCCCCACCACTGAAGAGGTTCACCAGCTCGTACAGGCCCGAGGTGTTCTGGTTGGCTGACAGGCAGGCCTGTACGTTGCCGAAGTCGACGAAGGGGGCGGGGATGAAGGATCCCAGCCTGAACAGCGCGACGATGCCGAGCGTGAACAGAATTTTCCGGCGGAGATCCGGAGTACGGAAGATCCTGCCGACGGCTCTAAACAAAAAAAGGCCTCCTGCTATATGAATACGAGACGTGCCACAGCACAGCCATCACAGGAAAGAATTCCCACGAAGACTCTACTCGAACTGAGCGCTAGTTGATTCCGATCCAGGTTGCAGGGAGTTGCAATCCCGACAACCGGAGAAGAACGCGAAAGGGCGACTGCCTCAAAAGACAGCCGCCCCCACGACAAACGTGATGCGTTACTTGACCGAACCGCCGGCCGCAACAATCTTCTGCTCAGCTGAGCCGGAGACCTTGTCGACAGTGACGTTCAGTTTGACGGCGATGTCGCCGTCGCCGAGAACCTTGACCTTCTCGTTGCCCCGCACAGCACCCTTGAGGACGAGGTCGGCGATCGTGACGTCTCCCCCAGTCGGGTACAGCTCGGCAAGACGGTCGAGGTTGACGACCTGGTAGTACACCTTGAACGGGTTCTTGAACCCACGCAGCTTCGGCGTACGCATGTGCTGCGGCATCTGGCCACCCTCGAAGCCGAGACGCACGTTGTAGCGCGCCTTCGTACCCTTGGTACCACGGCCCGCGGTCTTACCCTTGGAACCTTCACCACGACCGACACGCGTGCGCGCCTTCTTCGAACCAGCGGCCGGGCGAAGGTGGTGCACCTTCAGAACCTGGTCACGGGCTTCAGCAGGCTCCGCCTTCGCCTTCGCGGGCTTGGCCTCGACGACAGCCGACTTCTCGGCCTTCGCCGCAGCGGTCTTGCTCGAAGCGGCCTTCGGCGCAGCGTCAGTCGTGCCGGTCTTGGCTGCCGAAGCGGCCTTCGCGGGTGCCTTTGCTGCAGCAGCCTTTGCTGGTGCCTTCTTTACCGGCGTTGCAGTTGCTTCTGCAGCGTCATTCTTCTCTTCAGCCATTAGTCAATCTCCTCGACTTTCACCAGGTGAGCGACGTGGCGAACGTAGCCGCGGTTCTGCGAGTTGTCTTCACGCACAACGAACTGGCCGATGCGGTGGAGGCCAAGGCTACGTAGAGTGTCGCGCTGGTCTTGCTTTTCGCTGATCTTGGATTTGATCTGCGTGATCTTGAGGCTCGTAGCCATCAGGCACCTGCCTTTGCGAGAGCTGCAGCCGAATCGGCCTCAGCCTGGGCGCGGAGCAGACGTGCGGGCACGACCTGCTCGAGCGTCAGGCCACGGCGAGCGGCAACAGCGCGCGGCTCCTCGAGCTGCTTGAGAGCCTCGACGGTCGCGTGAACGATATTGATGGTGTTCGACGACCCGAGCGACTTGCTCAGAACGTCGTGGATGCCCGCACACTCGAGTACGGCGCGCACGGGGCCACCGGCGATAACACCGGTACCTGCAGCGGCCGGACGGAGCAGGACGACACCAGCAGCCGCTTCACCCTGGACGGGGTGCGGGATGGTGTTGCCCACGCGGGGAACGCGGAAGAAGTTCTTCTTGGCTTCTTCGACGCCCTTCGAGATCGCGGTCGGCACCTCGCGTGCCTTGCCGTAGCCGACGCCCACAAGACCGTTGCCGTCACCGACGACGACGAGAGCGGTGAAGCTGAAGCGACGACCACCCTTCACCACCTTGGAGACGCGGTTGATCGTGACGACGCGCTCGAGGAACTGGCTCTTCTCAGAGTCGCGTGCTCCGCGGTCTTTGTTCGGGTTGCGTTCGCGACCGCCGCGACGAGCCTCACGAGGCTCGTTCTGCGCCGCTGGCGCTTCGGTTGTCGTTGCCGCAGCCGTGGTCGGCTCAGCGGTCGTAGCTTCTGCCACGTCAGCTTCCTTTGCGTTTTCGGTACTCACAGGTCCAATCCACCCTCTCGAGCGCCGTCGGCGACTGCTGCTACGCGCCCGGCGTAACGGTTGCCACCGCGGTCAAATACAACTGCTTCGATGCCGGCAGCCTTGGCCCGCTCTGCGACGAGCTCGCCGACTTTGTGGGCCTTTGCAGACTTGTCACCGTCGAACGTGCGCATGTCCGCTTCGAGCGTCGATGCCGACGCGAGGGTGAATCCCTTGCTGTCGTCGACGACCTGAACGAACACGTGACGGGCGGAGCGGGTGACAACGAGGCGCGGACGCGCTTCGGTGCCCTCGATCTTCTTGCGAAGACGGTCGTGGCGGCGGCCGCGTGCTGCAGCCTTGCTCTTGCCTCTGGTTCCAGTAGCCATGATTACTTACCGCTCTTTCCGGCCTTGCGACGAACAACTTCGCCGGCGTAGCGCACACCCTTGCCCTTGTAGGGCTCTGGCTTGCGCAACTTACGAATGTTTGCGGCTACTTCGCCAACGGCCTGCTTGTCGATACCACTGACAGTGAGCTTGTTGACACCCTCGACCGTGAAGCTGATGCCCGCAGGCGGCTCGACGGTGATGGAGTGGGAGTAACCGAGAGCGAACTCGACGTTCGCGCCCTTGGCAGCAACGCGGTAACCGGTTCCAACGACCTCGAGACCCTTGGTGTAACCCTGGGTGACGCCGATGATCTGGTTCGCGATGAGTGTGCGGGTGAGCCCGTGGAGCGAGCGTGATTCACGCTCGTCATCCGGACGGGTCACGAGGACCTGGCCGTCTTCGACCTTCGCCTCGATCGGAGCCTTGACGGTGAGCGCGAGCTCGCCCTTCGGGCCCTTCACTGTGACGGCCTGGCCGTCAACGGTGACCTCGACCCCAGCGGGGATCTCGATCGGCAGTCTTCCAATTCGTGACATGAGAGATCACCAAACGTAAGCGAGGACTTCCCCACCTACGCCCTTCTTTGAGGCCTGACGGTCGGTCAGGAGACCAGACGACGTCGAGAGGATTGCGACTCCGAGGCCGCCGAGAACGGTGGGAATCTCGGTCGACTTTGCGTAGACACGCAGACCCGGCTTCGAGACACGCTTGATTCCAGCGATGGAGCGCTCACGGTTGGGGCCAAATTTGAGGGAGAGCGTCAGGGTCTTGCCGACCTCTGCGTCTTTGACGTCCCACGCTGAGATGTAACCCTCAGCCTTCAGGATGTCGGCGATGTGCGACTTGAGCTTGCTGTGCGGCATTGACACGGTGTCGTGGAATGCCGAGTTCGCATTGCGCAGTCTGGTCAGCATGTCTGCGACCGGATCTGTCATTGTCATAACGGATAGTGCCTTTCTGACCTGGTTTCGACACCCTGTGCAAGGATGCCGACCTGTGGTCTCTGCCAAGGCCGGCCGAATTGCCGACCTTGGTTCACTGCGATGGAGCGGTCTTAGGAAGCGTTCTCGGCTGACTTGAACGGGAAGCCGAGCGCCTTGAGCAGCGCGCGACCCTCGTCGTCGGTCTTCGCCGTGGTCACGACGGTGATGTCGAAACCGCGAACGCGGTCGATCTTGTCTTGGTCGATCTCGTGGAACATGGACTGCTCCGTGAGGCCGAACGTGTAGTTGCCCTGGCCGTCGAACTGGCGGTCTGAGAGCCCGCGGAAGTCGCGGATTCGGGGAAGCGCGAGCGAGAGCAGGCGGTCGAGGAACTCCCAGGCACGGTCGCCACGAAGCGTGACGTGGGCGCCGATGGGCTGGCCCTCACGAAGCTTGAACTGGGCGATCGACTTGCGGGCCTTGGTGACCTGCGGCTTCTGACCGGTGATGGCGGTCAAGTCCTTGACGGCACCATCGATGATCTTGCCGTCACGGGCTGCCTCACCGACACCGGTGTTCACGACGACCTTGATGAGGCCAGGAACCTGGTGGATGTTCGTGAAGCTGAAGTCCTTTGTGAGCTGGGGAATGATCTCGTTCTTGTACTTCTGCTTCAGGCGGGGCTGGATTTTGCCAGCGACCGCTGCAGTTGTGGTGTCAGTCATTACAGGTCCTTACCTGACTTCTTGGCGTAGCGAACGCGAACGTTCTTGGTGACGCCGTCTTTGGTGACCTGCTCGACGCGGAAGCCGACGCGAGTGGGCTTCTTGGTCTCGGGGTCGATGAGTGCGACGTTCGACACGTGGATCGGGGCCTCGACGGTCTCGATGCCACCGGTCTTGGTGCCGCGCTGGGTCTGGCCGACACGAACGTGTTTCTTGACGAAGTTGATTCCTTCGACGATGACACGGTTCTTCTCGACCTGGACCTCGATGACGCGACCCTGCTTGCCGCGGTCTCCGCCGCGGGCCTGGGTTGCGCCGGTGATGACCTGGACGAGGTCACCCTTCTTGATGTTCGCCATGATTAAATAACCTCCGGTGCCAGCGAGATGATCTTCATGAACTTCTTGTCGCGAAGCTCGCGGCCGACGGGGCCGAAGATGCGGGTACCACGGGGGTCACCGTCAGCCTTCAGGATCACTGCGGCGTTCTCATCGAACTTGATGTACGAACCGTCTACGCGACGGGTCTCCTTCTTGGTGCGAACGATGACCGCCTTGACGACGTCACCCTTCTTGACGTTGCCGCCGGGGATGGCATCTTTGACGGTCGCCACGATGATGTCACCGAGGCCGGCGTAACGACGGCCTGAGCCACCGAGGACGCGAATCGTCAAGAGCTCCTTGGCACCGGTGTTGTCGGCAACCTTGACTCGTGATTCCTGCTGAAGCATTTTCTACTCTTCCTAATCGAGAGGTCTGGTAAGCGCGCGGCGCTTACTTGGCCTTTTCGAGAATCTCGACCAGGCGCCAGCGCTTGGTGGCGCTCAGCGGACGGGTCTCGGAGATGAGCACCAGGTCGCCGATGCCGGCGGAGTTGGCCTCGTCGTGGACCTTCACCTTGGAGGTGCGGCGGATGACCTTGCCATACAGCGGGTGCTTCACGCGGTCTTCGACCTCAACGACGATGGTCTTCTCCATCTTGTCGCTGGTGACGTAGCCACGACGGGTCTTGCGGTAGCCACGCTCGTGATCGGGCGCGGCAACAGTCTCGACGGTTGCAGCTGACGCTGCCTCAGTCTTAGCCATTATTTGGCCTCCTCAGTTGTCTCTTCGGTGACGACCTCGGCCTCAGCTTCGGGCGCCTCTTCGACAGGAGCGGCCTTCGCCTTGCGGGTCTTCTTGGGTGCTGCCTCTACAGGAGCGACCTCCACGGCGACGGGCGTGGCACGGATGCCCAGCTCGCGTTCGCGAACGATCGTGTAGATGCGAGCGATGTCACGCTTGACGGCGCGCAGGCGGCCGTGGCTCTCGAGCTGGCCGGTGGCCGACTGGAAGCGCAGGTTGAACAGCTCTTCCTTGGCCTTGCGCAGCTCTTCTGCAAGACGTGAATCTTCGAATGTGTCGAGCTCGACGGGGGTGAGCTCCTTAGAACCGATCGCCATTATGCGTCGCCCTCCTCGCGCTTGATGATGCGTGCCTTCAAAGGCAGTTTGTGAATTGCACGGGTGAGTGCCTCACGAGCGACGACGTCAGAGACACCGGAGAGCTCGAAGAGTACACGACCTGGCTTGACGTTCGCGATCCACCACTCGGGGCTACCCTTACCGGAACCCATGCGGGTTTCGGCCGGCTTCTTGGTCAGCGGGCGGTCGGGGTAGATGTTGATCCACACCTTCCCGCCACGCTTGATGTGACGCGTCATCGCGATACGAGCGGACTCGATCTGGCGGTTGGTCACGTAAGCCGGGGTCAGGGCCTGGATGCCCCATTCACCGAATGACACTGTCGTGCCACCGGTCGCCTGGCCACTGCGGCCGGGGTGGTGCTGCTTGCGGTGCTTGACTCTGCGGGGAATCAACATAGTTAGGCCTCAACTCCTGCTGCTGCCACGGGGGCTGCGTCTGCCTTCGGCGCGTCGGAACGCGGAGCCGAAGAACGCGGCGGGCGACGGTCGTCGCCACCACGGCGGTCGTCACGACGCTCGGGGCGCGATGACTTCTGGTTGGCCTGCTCGCGGGCAAGCTCCTTGTTGGTGATGTCACCCTTGTAGATCCAGACCTTCACACCGATACGGCCGAACGTCGTCTTGGCTTCGTAGAAGCCGTAGTCGATGTTGGCGCGCAGCGTGTGCAGAGGTACACGACCTTCGCGGTAGAACTCAGAGCGGCTCATCTCTGCACCGCCGAGGCGGCCGGAGACCTGGATACGCACACCCTTGACCGTCGGGGTGCGCTGGGCGCCCTGGAGACCCTTGCGCATCGCACGGCGGAACGCCACACGAGCAGACAGCTGCTCAGCGATGCCCTGGGCGACGAGCTGAGCCTCAGCCTCGGGGTTCTTGACCTCGAGGATGTTCAGCTGGATCTGCTTCTTGGTGAGCTTCTCGAGGTCGGAGCGGATGCGCTCTGCCTCGGCGCCGCGGCGACCGATCACAATGCCGGGACGGGCAGTGTGGATGTCGACACGAACGCGGTCACGGGTGCGCTCGATCTCGATGCGGGCAACGCCTGCACGGTCGAGTGACTTGGTGAGCAGGTTACGGATCTTGACGTCTTCTGCAACGAAGTCGGCGTAACGCTGGCCGGGCTTGGTGCTGTCGGAGAACCACCGCGACACGTGGTCGGTCGTGATACCCAGACGGAAGCCGTAGGGGTTTACTTTCTGGCCCATTACTTCTTTCCTGCCTTCTGTGAACCCTTGACAACTGCTTCGGTCTCATCAGGCGTGGAGAGAACCACGGTGATGTGACTGGAGCGCTTCAGGATCTGGAATGCGCGTCCCTGTGCACGGGGCTGGAACCGCTTGAGGGTCGTACCCTCATCGACGAATGCCGCCGTGACGAACAGGTCCTGCTCGTCGAGGTAGCTGTTGCTTGCATCGGCCTTGACCTTCGCGTTCGCAATCGCCGAGGCGACGAGCTTGTAAACAGGCTCACTCGCTCCCTGCGGGGCGAACTTCAGGATTGCCAGGGCCTCCATGGCCTGCTTGCCGCGAATCAAGTTGACGACGCGACGAGCTTTCATGGGGGTGACGCGGATGTGACGCACGCGTGCGATCGACTCCACCATTACTCTCCTCCTTTTCGCCACCGCGTTAGCGGCGACGACCCTTCTTGTCGTCTTTCACGTGGCCGCGGAAGGTACGCGTCGGCGAGAACTCGCCGAGCTTGTGACCGACCATGGTCTCGGTGATGAACACCGGAATGTGCTTGCGACCGTCGTGAACGGCGATCGTGTGGCCCAGCATGGCTGGGATGATCATGGACCGGCGTGACCAGGTCTTGATGACGTTCTTCGAACCGGCTTCGTTCTGTACGACCACCTTGCGAAGCAGGTGGTCATCAACGAAGGGGCCCTTCTTGAGACTGCGTGGCATCTTCTCGACTCCTACTTACGCTTCTTGCCGACGTTGCGGCGACGAACGATGAGCTTGTCGCTCTCTTTGTTGGGGTGGCGGGTGCGGCCCTCTTTTTGACCCCACGGGCTGACCGGGTGGCGACCACCGGAGGTCTTGCCCTCACCACCACCGTGTGGGTGGTCGACAGGGTTCATGGCGACGCCTCGAACGGTCGGGCGGACGCCCAACCAGCGCTTGCGGCCGGCCTTGCCCCAGTTGATGTTCGACTGCTCGGCGTTGCCGACCTCGCCGATCGTCGCGCGGCAGCGCGCATCCACATTGCGGATCTCACCGGAAGGCAGACGAAGCTGTGCGTAGGGGCCATCTTTCGCCACGAGGCGAACGGATGCACCAGCTGAGCGTGCCATCTTGGCACCGCCGCCCGGCTTCAGTTCGATCGCGTGGATGACGGTACCGACGGGGATGTTCTTCAGCGGGAGGTTGTTTCCCGGCTTGATGTCCGCGCCGGCGCCAGACTCGATGATGTCGCCCTGGCTCAGCTTGTTCGGAGCGATGATGTACCGCTTGGTTCCGTCGACGAAGTGAAGCAGCGCGATGCGAGCCGTGCGGTTGGGGTCGTATTCGATCTCAGCGACCTTGGCGTTGACGCCGTCTTTGTCGTTGCGACGGAAGTCGATCACGCGGTACTGGCGCTTGTGGCCACCACCGATGTGACGCGTCGTGATGCGGCCGGCGTTGTTGCGCCCACCGGTCTTGGGCAGGGGGCGAAGCAGCGACTTCTCGGGAGTGGTGCGCGTGATCTCTGCAAAGTCTGCAACTGAAGAACCGCGACGACCCGGAGTAGTCGGCTTGTATTTGCGAATAGCCATGTTTTTATCCTCTGGATTCCGACTTAGCCAACAGCCGTGAAGATGTCGATGGTGCCGGACTTGAGGGTCACAATGGCACGCTTGGTGTCTTTGCGCTTTCCCAGTCCGAACTTGGTGCGGCGGGTCTTGCCCTGCTTGTTCAGCGTGTTGACCGAAGCCACCTCGACGCTGAAGATCTTCTCGATGGCGAGCTTGATCTCGGTCTTATTCGAGTCGGGCGAGACGATGAAGGTGTACTTACCCTCGTCGATCAGTCCATAGCTCTTCTCGGAGACGACCGGCGAGATGATGACATCGCGGGGGTCCTTGTTGTTGCCGCTCATGCTGCAACCTCAGCCTTCGTGTTAGTGGTCTTCGACGCGATGAAGCCGTCGATTGCGCCCTTGGTGAAGACGATGTCGTCACTCACCAGAACGTCGTAGGCATTCAGCTGGTCATACGTCAGGACGTGGATCTCGGGAACGTTGCGGACACTCTTCACAGCGATGTCGTCACCGCGCTCCACAACCACGAGAACGTGCTTGCTGGTTGCGATCTGCTCGAGCAGGGCGATGGCCGTCTTGGTCGAGGGCACAGGGCCGAGCGTCAGCGAGTCGACGACGTGCACGCGGCTGCCGCGGGCGCGGTCGGAAAGTGAACCCAGCAGTGCTGCCGCGATCATCTTCTTCGGGGTGCGCTGGTCGTAGCTGCGCGGCGTCGGGCCGTGCACGATGCCACCACCGGTCATCTGGGGAGCACGGATCGATCCCTGGCGGGCGCGACCGGTTCCCTTCTGCTTGAACGGCTTGCGGCCGGCACCGGAGACCTCGCCACGGCGCTTGACCTTGGAGGTACCCTGGCGGGCGGCAGCGAGCTGCGCGACAACGACCTGGTGGATGAGCGGGATGTTGGTCTGCACATCGAAGAGCTCAGCGGGAAGGTCGACTGTGCCGGCCTTCTTGCCCTGGGCGTCGATGATGTCGACAGTAGTTGCGTCGGCCATGAGCTACGCCCCCTTCACTGCGGTGCGAACGAAAACGAGACGGCCACGGCCGCCGGGAACGGCGCCCTTGACCAGAATGAGGTTCTTCTCTGCGTCTACAGAGTGAACGACGAGGTTCAGCACGGTCACGCGCTCTCCACCCATACGACCGGCCATGCGCATGCCCTTGAAGACACGGCTCGGGGTCGAGGAAGCACCGATGGAACCGGGCTTGCGGTGGTTGCGGTGCGAACCGTGGGACGAGGAGACACCCTTGAAGTTGTGACGCTTCATCACACCGGCGAAACCCTTGCCCTTGCTGGTGCCGACGACGTCGACCTTCTTGCCGGCTTCGAAGATGCCGTCGACGGTGAGTTCCTGGCCGACGGTGTATTTAGCAGCGTCAGCCGTGCGGATCTCGGTGACGTGGCGGCGAGGCGTGACGCCTGCCTTGTCGAAGTGACCGGTGAGGGGCTTGTTCACCTTGCGGGGGTCGATCTGGCCGCCGGCGATCTGAATCGCTTCGTAGCCGTCGACCTCGGGGGTGCGAATCTGGGTGACGACGTTCGGGGTGACCTGAACGACGGTGACGGGAATGAGACGGTTCTGTTCGTCCCACACCTGGGTCATGCCGAGCTTGATGCCGAGCAGACCTTTGGAAGTCTTTGTTGTGGTTGCCATCAGTCGACCCCTACAGCTTGATCTCGATGTTGACATCGGCAGGAAGGTCGAGGCGCATCAGCGAGTCGACAGCCTTGGGCGTCGGGTCGATGATGTCGATGAGGCGCTTGTGAGTGCGCTTCTCGAAGTGCTCGAAGCTGTCTTTGTACTTGTGGGGTGAACGGATGACCGCGATGACGTTCTTCTCCGTCGGCAGCGGCACAGGGCCGACTACGGTTGCACCAGCACGAGTGACTGTGTCGACGATCTTGCGCGCCGAGCTGTCGATGACCTCGTGGTCATACGACTTAAGTCGAATGCGGATCTTTTGTCCCGCCATGTTTGACTCATCTCTCTTGTCTTGCGTCGTACGCCCGGGCTGAGTTAGCCCTGGTCGCATTGGACGCGCTTACCACTGTTTTTCTTTCAATTCCCCCGACTGGGCCAGGCACACACGACCGCGCAGCTGCGAACAGTGCGCATCAGAAGATGCGATTCTGAGGGGGATTTGTGAAGCTTCGTTCTGCTACCCGCGGCCTAGCCCTACAAGACCTGAAGGCCTATAGCTATGCACTGCCTGGTAGTGATGCGGGCACAGTTCACTCGCAATACCGAACTAGAAGATTCTGCCACACCGGGAAGGCTCATGCAACCCGGGCGTGTCGCGGCGGCGTGTCGCGCCAATAAAGGGAAGAAGGCCCGCGAGCGCACTAGGCGACAGCAGCCGTGGATCGAGTACGCCGATGCCAATCGACCGCGGCGAACACACCCGAGGCAAGGGCCAGAACACCGACAAGCGGCACAATGATTTCGATCGACGCCGCCAGCCCCAGTGCGGTCGCCAGGGCTCCTGCACCGATCGCGGTGAGCGCCTGAAATACGTACGAGAACAGGTAGAGGGCAGAAAGGGTGGCTCCGCGGTGCGCAAGCAGGCTCGTTCGGCCGATCAACTGCAGCCCGCCCATGAACGCCAGCGAATAGCCGGCGCCGCCGACGACGCACCACACCAGGAACAGACCGATCGAACCGGAACGTGTCATGATCTCGAGCACAGTGAGTCCGGCCAGCGACAATAGTGCGCCGAGAATCACTGCAATGTGAGTGTGGATGCGCTGGAGTGCGATCGCGGTGGCCCCGATCATGACCGACGAGACTGCCAGCAGCAATCCGACGACAAGGAGGTCTGTAGTTTCAGCGAGATCGCGAGCGATCGATGCTCCGAGCGACAGGAATACAGCACCAACGGAGTACGCCAGGGACACCGAGAGGGTGGCGGCGACAAACACGCGCACAGTGCCGCGTGGAACGCGGATGGGCTGTGGGCGCCAGGCTGGGCGGGCATCCTCTGCATCAGCTGGCATCACGAAGACGACAGCGAACACGACCGCGCTCAGCACCGACAACACCAGGAAGCTCAGCCCTTGCGGCCAGACAGCGTACTGGGCGAGCGTTCCCGACACGAGAAGGGCGAGCGTCAACCCGAGAGCAGTGCTGGCCGTCGTGAGCGAACTGGCGAGACGAGCATTCGACGAAGTGTTGTTCTCGACGAGGGATGCACTGGCTGCACCCAGCGCGAACGCGGTACCCATACCCTGCAACGCTCGGCCAGCGTAGAGCCAGCCGACATTCGGGGCGAATGCGAAGATCACACCCGACACAAGAATGAGCCCGATTCCGATGAGCATGGCCTGCCGCCTGCCGATCGAATCGGAGATGTTGCCGACGACGAGCAGCCCCCCGAGGAGCACGACCGGGTACGTCGCGAAGATCGTCGTGATCACGGTCGACGTGAGGTGCCACTCCGCAGCGTACGTCGGGTAGAGCACCGAGGGCGCGCCACTGGACCAGAGGCACAAGGCCAATACTGCTGCCGAGGCCCAGAAGCTGCCCCTGCGTGAAGATCTCGTGATCGTCTGTGCCATGGCTGAACTCTACCCATCTCAGTTGGAATTGCCAATCTAGCTGGCTGGTTCTATCGTTAAGGCGTGGTCACTCCGACGAATTCCCGGCCGAAGAAAGAACATCACTGCTCCATCCACCGCAGTCTCGACCTGGTGGGCGAGAAGTGGTCGCTGCTCATCGTGCGCAACGCCCTGCGCGGAGAGAGCCGGTTCTCTCAGTTGCGCGACAATCTGGGCATCCCGAGCGACATCCTGGCTGCCCGGCTCGCGTCGCTGGTCGACGCTGGAGTACTCGAACGCCGGTCATACCGGGAGCAGGGTGAGCGCGAGCGCTTCAGCTACCACCTGACGGAGCAGGGCTTCGCCCTCAAGACCGTGCTCGTCGCCCTGCAGGAGTGGGGAGACGAATTCTCGCCCAACCCGGGAGGGCGGGTCTCATTGACCCGGGATACGAGCACAGGCCAGCACGCATCGCTGGCCTTCGTCGGCGACGACGGCTCGGTACTCGACGCGCAGAACGTATCGCTCGTACCCGGGCCGGCCGCGACCATCTCCTGGTGACGGACGAAGCGCTGCCGGGCATCCGTGGCTCAGCCGAGCAGCCAGCCGTTCTCCTCGGCGATTCGTGCGGCATCTGCGCGGCTGCGTGCGGCGGTCTTACCGATGGCGCTGGAGAGATAGTTGCGCACGGTTCCCTCGGAGAGAAACAATTCTGCGGCAATCTCTGCAACGAGGCCACGACTCGTTCGGCCTTGACCGGCAGCGAGCGGCAGGCCGGTGGTCCATAGGATGCTGATCGGAAAGGCCAGCCACAACAGTCCCACGGTCGAACCGAGGTACCACGCACGGGGTCCCCTTCGGGCATCTGCGCCACCGGAATCGGTGGCACGGATGTTCGACGTCGATTCGCCTGCAGCCATTGCTCAGACCCGTTTCGTATCGCGGCGGAACATGCGAGCCGCGGCCAGCCCGAAGATCACGCCCCATGCCAGCACATTCACGAGGGCCCACCAGTCGAAACCGTTGCCGAGCAGAGGGCTTCTCGCGATCGCACCGACGCCATACGCCGGGGTGAACTTCGCGATGTCCTGCAGCACCTGGGGCAGCACTTCGAGGGGTACGAAAAGGCCACCGAAGAGTGCGAGGAAGGCCAGCAGCGGACCGAGGATCTGCATGACGTTCTCGCTGGGTACGAGGTAGCCCACGAAAAGACCCAGCGTGGCGAACACCATTGAGCCGATCCAGGCCACGAGGCCGGAGAGAATCCACACCTGCAGCGGCATCGTGATGCCCATGACGAGCCCGGCGGCAAACACCGCGAGAACGGCGATCAGTCCCAGGAACATAGCCGAGAGCATCTTGATGCTGATGTAGGCGGCTGGACGCAGGGGCGTCAGTCTGAGCTGGCGGCTCCACCCCTGAGCGCGCTCCACCGCGACCATTCCGCCACCGCTCGTAGCCGCGATCATTGCACCGTACACGGCAAAGCTGATCATGACGTAGGCCGCATAGCTGTACCCGGTCGTGCCCAGCGGATCGTTCTTGTTGGGCAGAGCGAAGAGCACCAAGAAGATGATCGGCATGACGATGGTGAAGACGAGCGTGCGTCGATTGCGCAGCACGCGCCTGATCTCGAGCACGAGGAAGGTGACATTGAACCCGCCGAGGGGCGGAATGCGGCGCTCGATGCGGCTGCGGTCAGTGGGTGGGGGTGCGATTGTCATGAGAGTGTCCCGGTGGAATCGGTTCGGCTGGTGAATGAGGTTCGGTCGCCGCTCTGGGGCAGGGTGGCTTTGGATGACGTCAATGCGACGAAGGCGTCTTCAAGGTTGTGCGACGCTATTTCGAGGTCGCGGGCATCCGTCTGGGTGAGGAGGTAGCGGGCTACAGCATCTGAGTCACTGGCATGGATGAGCACGGACTCGCCACGGTCTTCGATGCCGTCGACGCCGGGCATCGCCGCCACCTCTGCCCGGTCGAGATTCGACACTGTGGCGCGAACAGTCCGGCCCGATGCGAGATTCTTGATCTCAGCGGCGGTTCCGTCGGCCACGATCTCGCCCTCACGCATCAGCACGATGCGGTCAGCATAGGCGTCGGCTTCTTCGAGATAGTGCGTTGCGAAGATGACCGTTCTGCCGGTTGCCGCATCGGCGCGGATGGCGTTCCAGAAGTCGCGGCGGCCCTCCACATCCATGCCCGTGGTCGGCTCATCGAGGATGAGAAGATCGGGGTCTGGCAGCAGGGCGAGCGCGAAGCGCAGGCGCTGCTGTTGCCCGCCCGAACACTTGCCCACTCGGCGGTCGCCGATGCTCAGGATGCCCGCCCGCTCGAGTACCTCGTCGGCTGGCCTCGCTCCGGGGAAGAGTGTCGCGGTCAGGAGCACGGTCTCGCGCACGGTGAGGTCGCGGAGCAGGCCACCGGTCTGCATGACGGCGGCCACCTGGCCACGAGCGATTGCCAGGTGAGGCGCCATGCCGTAGATCGTGATCTCACCAGCGTCTGGCTTGCTGAGGCCGAGGATCATGTCGATCGAACTCGTCTTGCCTGCCCCATTCGGGCCGAGGAGGGCGACCACCTCGCCGGGCTTCACGCGGAGGTCGACGTTGGTGACGGCGCGGACTCGACCGAACGATTTCGTGACGCCGCGCAAGGCGACTGCGTCGTGCTTGGTCAATGAGTCGACCCGGGAGTTCACAGCGGAGATGTGTGCCATGCAATGATCATCTCGCGTTCGAGGCAAGCAGGCCTCACCCGAACGTCACGTCTCGGCTGTGACATTTGTCACATGTGGGCCAAGGAGTGGCGCACGTCCGTATGCGAGACGCAATGGTCCACCGTTGGCGGGCCAGCGCTCACCAAGCACGCAGGCCCGCCGCTTGCGGCCACACAGCTGAGCAAGCGATACGACGACGCCGAAGAAACGCGCATGGGTTGCGGGGCCGCAGCCCGGGCGGCATCTGGGCGCATGGGCTCCGGTCGCGCATCCGTTCTATTCGTAGAGCAGGTTCCGCAGCTCGGTCTCAGCTGAACCCAGGCGGGCCGGGTCGATAGTGACGCCGTCGGTGAACTTGTCGATCACACGGGGGTCTACGTAGCTCTTGCGAGCAATCGATGGCGTATTGCTGAGCACAGCTGAGGCGTCGCGCATACTCTGCGCAATCGCGCGCTTGCGCGCTGATTCAGAATTCTGGGGCCCTGCTTTCGCGAGGCTGACTGCCGCAGCGATCGTGCCGTGCAGTGTGCGGAAGTCTTTTGCCGTGAAGTCTCCCCCGGTCTGCTCCCGCACGTACACGTTGATCTCTGCGGCATCGAGTGGGCGCCACACCGAACGATGCTTCAGCGGAGCGTCCGCGGGTGTCGAGCGAGACAGTGTCTCGCTGCGATAGGCGAGAAGGTGGGCATTCGCCCCTCGCCGCTTGAGTCCGGCAATGACGCGCGCAAGCTCGGCGTCGTGGATGTCTGACTCCCAGGGCTGCCCACTCTTCGCGGGAAATTCCAAATGCACATCATCTCCGCTGACCCTCACGTGGCCGCAGAGCAGAGTCGACAGGCCGAAGCTGCCGTGCTCCTGGGCGTATCGTTCGCTGCCGACGCGCAGGGAGCCCTGGTCGAGCATCCGGAATGCCGCTGCCAACGCCCGCTCTCGGTCGGGTTGCTCGCGCCGAAGATCGATCGTCACCTTGCGACGCGCCGTCGGCAGTGCTTCAGCGAGCATGAGAGCACGGTCGAACTTGATGCGATCCTTCTGTTCGCGCCAGGTGGGGTGGTAGATGTACTGGCGGCGCCCCGCCGTATCGATTCCGGTGGCCTGGATGTGCCCGTTTGCATGCGGCGCGATCCACACGTCAGTCCAGGCTGGCGGAATCGCGAGCTGTTCGATTCGCGAGCGAAGGTCTGGATCGGTCAACGTGCTTCCGTCGGGATGCTTGTACATGAACCCTGTGCCGGAACCCATCCGTCGGAACCCGCTGCCTGAGGAGTCGCTGCGTCTAAGTCTCACCACTGGACTACGGTACCTGCCAGCGCCAGAGGCACTCCACTCGCCCGGAGGGGCTTGACGGAGGGGTATCTACCATTCGTGAGGCCCCTGCAGTCAGCTTGCGACCGGTGCGCAGGACTCAACTCGGCGCACCCGATTCACCTCGGCTCTCGGAATCGCCAACAGTGGCACCTGGCCGCAACGCCAGCTCGGGATGACTCCGGAGGGTTCGCCGCTGTGGAAAGGGGGAACCCGACCGGATCGAAACGGACGCCAGTGGGTCGCCTACGCCACGGTGAGACTCGCGTATGCGACTCAGTTCGGCGCACGGCCCTCAGCCGAACGCCTTAACGAAAGATGGGCCGCACCATTCGGCACGGCCCAACTTCTGGAGAGCTGGTACTACTTGGTGACCTTGGTCACCGTTCCGGCGCCGACGGTGCGGCCACCCTCACGGATGGCGAAGCCGAGGCCCTCCTCCATGGCGATGGGCTGGATGAGCTCAACGCTGATGTCGGTGGTGTCGCCGGGCATGACCATCTCGGTGCCTTCTGGCAACGTGATGACGCCGGTGACGTCGGTGGTGCGGAAGTAGAACTGCGGGCGGTAGTTCGTGTAGAACGGGTTGTGACGGCCACCCTCATCCTTGGAGAGGATGTAGGCGGTGCCCTCGAAGCCGGTGTGCGGTGTGACCGAACCGGGCTTGACGACAACCTGGCCACGCTCAACGTCGTCACGCTTGGTGCCGCGCAGGAGCAGACCACAGTTCTCGCCGGCCCAGGCCTCGTCGAGCTGCTTGTGGAACATCTCGATACCCGTGACCGTGGTCTTCTGCGTCGGGCGGATGCCGACGATCTCGACCTCGGAGTTGATGGCGAGCGTGCCACGCTCTGCACGACCGGTGACGACAGTGCCACGACCGGTGATCGTGAACACGTCTTCGATCGGCATGAGGAACGGCTTGTCACGGTCACGCACAGGGTCCGGAACCGAAGCGTCGACGGCAGCCATGAGCTCGAGAATGCTCTCGACCCACTTCTCGTCGCCCTCGAGGGCCTTGAGTGCGGAAACGCGGACGACAGGTGCGTCGTCTCCGTCGAAGCCCTGGCTCGAAAGGAGCTCACGGACCTCGAGCTCAACGAGCTCGAGGATCTCTTCGTCGTCAACCGCGTCGGTCTTGTTCAGAGCGACGAGCAGGTAGGGAACGCCGACCTGGCGCGCAAGCAGCACGTGCTCACGCGTCTGGGCCATGGGACCATCGGTCGCAGCAACCACGAGGATTGCGCCGTCCATCTGGGCGGCACCCGTGATCATGTTCTTGATGTAGTCAGCGTGGCCCGGAGCGTCGACGTGCGCATAGTGACGCTTGTCGGTCTCGTACTCAACATGCGAGATGTTGATCGTGATGCCGCGCTGGCGCTCTTCTGGGGCGGAGTCGATCGACGCGAAGTCGCGCTGAACGTTGGTCGCCGACGGGAACTTGTCTGCGAGCACCTTGGAAATGGCCGCGGTGAGCGTCGTCTTTCCGTGGTCAACGTGACCGATTGTTCCGATGTTTACGTGCGGCTTGGTCCGCTCGAACTTGGCCTTAGCCACTGGGTCCTCCTCAGGACTTCAATGTAGATCTCTGAAGACTCAGGTCTCTACGGGGGATTTCTTTATTTTACGGTATTGGGCAACCGGAACAGCTTAGCCGGTTGCTCGCTCTGGGAGCGAGCGGCAGTAAGTGTTACTCGCCCTTGTTCTTCTGGATGATCTCGTCGGCAACTGCCTTCGGGACCTCGGCGTAGCTGTCGAACGTCATCGAGTAGACGGCGCGACCGGAGGTCTTGCTCCGCAGGTCGCCGACGTAACCGAACATCTCCGACAGGGGAACATTCGCACGGATGACCTTTACACCGGTGGCGTCCTCCATGGACTGGATCTGGCCACGACGTGAGTTCAGGTCGCCGATGACGTCGCCCATGTACTCCTCGGGAGTCCGGACCTCGACGGCCATCAGGGGCTCGAGGAGAACGGGCTGCGCCTTGCGAGCCGCCTCCTTGAACGCCATCGTGCCGGCGATCTTGAACGCCATTTCAGACGAGTCGACGTCGTGCGCCGCGCCATCCAGGAGGATGCCCTTCACGCCGACCATCGGGTAACCGGCGAGCACACCGACGGCCATTGCCGCCTGGAAGCCCTGGTCGACCGAGGGGATGTACTCGCGGGGAACACGACCACCCGAGACCTTGTTCTCGAACTCGTAGATCTTCTCAGCGGTGACCTCAAGAGGCTCGATCGAGATCTGGATCTTCGCGAACTGGCCCGAACCACCGGTCTGCTTCTTGTGGGTGTAGTCGTGCTTGTCGACCGTGCGACGAATCGTCTCACGGTAGGCAACCTGCGGCTTGCCGACATTGGCTTCGACGTTGAACTCACGACGCATGCGGTCCACGAGGATGTCGAGGTGAAGCTCGCCCATTCCCTTGATGACCGTCTGGCCGGTGTCCTGGTTCTGCTCGGTGCGGAAGGTCGGGTCTTCTTCGGCCAGCTTCTGGATGGCCAGGCCCAACTTCTCCTGGTCGGCCTTGGTCTTCGGCTCGATGGCGACCTCGATGACGGGCTCAGGGAACGTCATCGACTCCAGCACAACGGGGTGCGCCGGGTCGGCAAGGGTGTCACCGGTTGTGGTGTCCTTCAGGCCGATGACCGCATAGATGTGACCGGCCGTGACCGAAGCCACCGGGTTCTCCTTGTTGGCGTGCATCTGGAAGATCTTGCCGATGCGCTCCTTCTTGCCCTTGGTCGCGTTGATGATCTGTGCACCGGAGTCGACGTGACCCGAGTAGACACGGATGTAGGTCAGGCGACCGAAGAAGGGGTGAACCGCGACCTTGAACGCCAGAGCGGCGAACGGGTCGGTCGAGTTGGCACCACGGGAGATGATGATCTCCTCGTCACGCACGTCGTGTCCCTCGACACTCGGAACGTCGAGCGGGCTCGGCAGGTAGTCCACAACGGCATCGAGCATCGGCTGGACACCGCGGTTCTTGAAGGCAGAGCCACAGAGAACCGGGTAGATCTCACTGTTGACCGTGAGCTTGCGGATCGCAGCCTTGATCTCGGCAACGGAGAAGTCGATGTCACCGGAGAGGTAGCGCTCGAGCAGCTCGTCACTGGTCTCAGCGACGACCTCGATGAGCTTCTCGCGGTATTCGTCGGCCAGTTCCTGCAGGTCTGCGGGAATGGGCTCGATGTCGTACTTCGCACCGAGCTCGACGTCACCCTTGGAGTCACCGCGCCAGGTCAGCGCGCGCATCTCGACCAGGTCGACGACACCCTCGAAGCTCGACTCAGCGCCGATGGGGAGCTGGATGACGAGCGGGCGAGCGCCGAGGCGCTTCACGATGGTGTCGACGGTGAAGTAGAAGTCGGCACCCAGCTTGTCCATCTTGTTGACGAAGCAGATGCGCGGGACGTCGTACTTGTCGGCCTGGCGCCAGACGGTCTCCGACTGGGGCTCGACGCCCTCCTTGCCGTCGAATACCGCGACGGCACCATCGAGCACACGAAGTGAGCGCTCGACCTCGACCGTGAAGTCGACGTGGCCGGGGGTGTCGATGATGTTGATCTGGTTCTCGTTCCAGAAACACGTGGTTGCAGCAGACGTGATCGTGATGCCGCGCTCTTGCTCCTGCGCCATCCAGTCCATCGTGGCTGCGCCATCGTGGACTTCACCGATCTTGTGAGTGATACCCGTGTAGAACAGGATGCGCTCGGTGGTGGTGGTCTTGCCGGCATCGATGTGGGCCATGATGCCGATGTTGCGGACCTTGTTCAGGTCGGTAAGCACGTCCTGTGCCACGGATTTCCTCCGATTGTGTTGCTAAAGATGGGGGCTGGTACTAATTCGGTCGAAGCGGGCTGACCCCGCTTCGACCGAATTTCGAAGAACTTGGTTTACCAGCGGTAGTGCGCGAAGGCCTTGTTCGACTCGGCCATCTTGTGAGTGTCTTCACGACGCTTCACAGCGGCACCGAGACCGTTCGACGCGTCGAGGATCTCATTGGTCAGACGCTCGGTCATGGTCTTCTCGCGACGACCCTTCGCGTATGTCGTGAGCCAGCGCAGTGCGAGAGTGTTCGCACGGTGCGGCTTGACTTCGACGGGCACCTGGTACGTCGAACCACCGACGCGGCGGCTCTTGACCTCGATGGTCGGGCGCACGTTGTCGAGGGCCTTCTTGAGGGTGACGACAGCGTCGGCACCGTTCTTGCTCGAGACGCCGGCGAGAGCGTCGTAGACGATCTTCTCGGCGAGGCCCTTCTTGCCGTCAAGAAGAATCTTGTTGACGAGCTGGCTGACGATGGGAGCGCCGTAGACCGGGTCTGCGACTACGGGACGCTTGGGAGCTGGTCCTTTGCGAGGCATTACTTCTTCTCCATCTTCGCGCCGTAGCGGCTGCGAGCCTGCTTGCGGTTCTTGACAGCCTGGGTGTCAAGCGCGCCTCGAACGATCTTGTAACGAACGCCGGGCAGGTCTTTCACACGACCGCCGCGCACGAGCACCATCGAGTGCTCCTGCAGGTTGTGGCCTTCACCGGGAATGTAGGCCGTGACCTCAGTACCGTTGGAGAGCTTGACGCGGGCGACCTTGCGGAGAGCCGAGTTCGGCTTCTTCGGCGTGGTGGTGTACACGCGAGTGCACACACCGCGCTGCTGCGGGTTGGACTTGAGAGCAGGCGCTTTGGTCTTGGAGACCTTGCGCGTTCGGCCCTTACGGACCAGCTGCTGAATGGTAGGCACTACATGACTCCTTGTGTTTACTGCACGGTGACAGCTGCTACTGAAAATGAGCATTCGAAGACGGCGCAAGCCGTTCCCATGGAAACGGCCGCGTGTTTCGAGTTCAATTGGACCTACCTGCAGACCGCACAGAGTGAATCTGATTGAGGTAGGTATGCCGTGGGGGCTGATCGTTCGAAAGAGCTGAACAGTCAAACCCTGCTTTGTATGAAGCATGCGTGGCCGAGCGGTAGCCTGCGGCGTGAAGACGCGGGCACCGAACGAGCGCACGACAAAGCGCACACCTCGAAAATCATACTCGCGTGGAGGGCTCCGGTCAAGCGAGCGCTGGACGCCTCACCCTTGCGCCGATACCCCGTGCGCCGGACGATCCGCCGGCAGTCGAACGTGCGCCTGCGTTGTCACACCAAGGGTGTCGCAACCGCCTGCTGCGGGTATTGTGCCGCGTTCTGCGCAGCAGTCTGATCGGCGAGTTTTCGCTCATACTCGTCGCGGTCGGTCGCGTTGCGCGCCTTCATCTTGCGCCCCCGCGAGCTGATCCACGCACCGACCCAGATCGTGACCTCGCGAGCAACGATCGCCGCGGCGAGCGTCAGCGGATCCATCACAAGTCCCCGAATGAACTGTGCCGCCTGGTCCGGAGTGAAGTTCCACGCCTGGACGGCGAGCAGTGCTCCGAGTATTGCTGCGCCGTAGACCACGACAGCAACGAGGAACCCGCCGAACACGTATGCCCACCAGCTGGCACGGTTGACGATGAGCACGACGAGAATGAGGGCGATGGCGAAGAAGATGACCGGCACGTAGAACGCCGGACTGGTCATGAACTGCACTAGAACCGACCCGACCTTGCTGCCGGCGACAGAGAAGGAGAGGATCGCGAGGCTCACGAGGGCGTACACGATCGCGAACACGACCGCACCAGCGAGGGCGATGAGTGCGCCGACACCGCGATTGCTTCGCCGCTTGGGGGGCGTCAGCACTGGCACCACAACGGGCACCGGCGGTACGTAGCCCGGCGGCAGGTAGGCCTCGACGGGCGCTCCGTTGGGGTACCGTGCGGCGAGTTCTGACGGAGGTGTCTGGTACGCAACGGGCGTCGCATACCCAGCTGGTGGCGCATAGGCAGCCGGCGGGGCGAACGCGGCGGCCGGGTACGCAATGGCGGCCCCACCTACAGCTCCGGCCGCAGCGGCAGCGACCGGCGCAGCGCCGGGAGCAGCATGCGGTGCCTCGGACGGGGCAACGGGCGCAGCCGCAACGCCGTCGGTAACCGGAGTGTGAGTTTCAGAATGAGCGGCGTGTTCGACGGCAGCCGTCGGGGCGACTGCCGAATCAACCGTCGGGCCTGGAGAGGCAGGTTCGACGACAGGCGGTGCGACAACAGCTGATTCGGTGACGGGAGCTTCTGTTACCCGCGATTCCGCAACAGGCTGCGGCTCTGAGAGCTCTCTCGGTGTGGTCCCTGAAGGCTCGGGCGAGGTGACCTGCTGCGGCCCAACCGCCTCAGCCACCGGATGCTCGGCCGAATCTCCCGCGGGTGCCACTGAGTCGCTCGTCTCCGGAGCCGGCACTGATGCGTCGGCTGTGCCGAGAGGAGCTGCGGCTTCTTCGCCAGCGCTGTGTTCGTCGGTGCTCATGATGCCACTCCTTCACGGGCCGGTCGGCCGCACTGCTACGGCAAACGTGCCGCAGCCACACTCTAACAACGAGCAGGCGGAACCTCGGGGAAATCCGCTTCAGAAACGCGGCCCGTGGCGTGTGCGACGATACCGGCGACGCACGGACGCCATAGGATTCGGGCAATGACCGCCAGACACTCCCGAACCCTCGAACAGAGCGGCCTGCTCGCCGAACTCGTCCCCGACACGTTCGGTGCGTCCGGAGTCACGCTGGAAATCGGGGGCGAAGCACAATCGCACGTGTACCCGGCCGCGCCGGAAGAGGTTCTGTACGACTACGTACGACGGATCGCAAATGCCGCCGACCTCGTCGCCGAAGCCCACGCTCCCATCCGGGTGCTCCATCTCGGCGCCGGCGCCCTGACCCTGGCACGGTACATCTCGGCCACCCGGCCCGGGTCGCAGCAGTTCATCATCGAACTGGAGCCCGGCCTTGTCGATTTTGTGCTCGAACATCTGCCGCTCGACGCGAACGACGACCTCACACTGCGTGTCGACGACGCACGCACAGGGCTCAGGTGGGCAGCGGCGTCTGCGCCGTTCGACCTGATCGTGTCGGATGTGTACGTGGGATCATCCACACCACCCCACCTGAAGACGACCGGCTTCTACGAGGAGCTCACAGGGTTGCTGGCCCCGCAGGGAGTCGTGGCCGTCAACGTGGCCGACGACAACGGGCTCGCCGCCGTGCGATCGCAGGCCGACGCCGTTCGCCGCGCGTTCAGCCTGGTTGCGGTGGTCGGCCCGACCGCCCTCACGGATCAGCTGAGGGAGGGCAACGCGGTGATCCTGGGGTCGGCGGGCCAGCACATGCTCGCCTGGCTGCCCCAGCTGAAGGCAGCGGGGCCGCACCCGAGCGGCCTGGTGCGACCGCACGAGCTGGCGACGTTCATCGGCGATGCAGTGGCAGCGACGGATGCCCGGGGCTGAGGCACCGGGCATCCGATACTCCCCGGCGCCGAGGCACCGGGCATCCGATACTCCCCGGCGCCGAACACGAACCAACGGCTGAGTCAGAGCGTCGCCGCGTAGTCGGGCACGTACCGCGTGAGCGAGAGGGGCGGTCGTTCATAGTCGGTGGCCGGCGGGCGCTTGGGGAACTCGACGTGCGGAGGTTCGAGGTGCTCGTAGGGGATCTGCGAGAGGAGGTGACTCATCATGTTGAGTCGTGAGGAGCGTTTGTCTTCGCTTTCGACCGTCCACCACGGCGCCTCGGCGATGTCGCAGTGCACGAACATCTCGTCTTTGGCCTTCGAGTAGTCGGCCCATTTCGTGATCGACAGCAGATCGGTCTGCGAGAGCTTCCACCGGCGCATCGGGTCGTTCAGCCTCGACCTGAAACGCGCCTCCTGTTCGCGGTCTGACACGGAGAACCAGTACTTCAGAAGGATGATGCCGTCTTCGACGAGCATCCGTTCGAAGATCGGAGCCTGGTGCAGGAACCGGCGATACTCGTCAGCAGTGCAATAGCCCATGACCTTCTCGACGCCCGCCCTGTTGTACCAGGATCTGTCGAAGAGCACGATCTCGCCTTTAGTGGGGAGGTGTTGAACGTAGCGCTGGAAGTACCACTGGCCGCGTTCGCGCTCGGAGGGAACGGGCAAAGCCGCTATTCGGGCGACCCGCGGGTTGAGGTACTCGGTGACTCGCTTGATGGCGGATCCCTTGCCCGCCGCGTCGCGACCCTCGAAGAGCACGAGCACCCGCGCGCCGGTTTCGATCACCCATTCCTGGGCGGCGACGAGCTCGGCCTGGAGCCGCTGCAGTTCGGCTTCGTAGATGGCCTTGTCGATGCGTTTGGCGCGGTTCGGGGCGGATTTACTCAACGGAGTCCCTTCGTCTGGTGATCAGGCTAACGGCTCCTGGTCTCCTTCTGCCTCACGGACTGCCTCTTCGACCGCCTCGGCGTACTGCTCCACCTCGGCAGCGAGCTCGAGAACCTCTTCGACGACGCGCTCTTCCCGGGCCCGGCGAGCGATGGGGCTCGCCACGAACAGGTAGAACGCATCGAGAATTCCGGCTGAATTCACGAGGAACAGCGTGGCGAACCACGGCTTGCTGTCATTGCGGGCGGCCCGCCACAGCGACGCCGCCTTCCAGGCGAGGCCCCAGACCATCACGGCAGCCAGGATCTTCTGCTGGAGTGGGCTGAGCTTGGTGTGCATACTGATCCCGAAACGGTTCATGGCTCTCCCTGAAATAGGCGGGCGCACGCACTCTGTTGCGCGCGACCCTCTCATCGTGGCTCTGGCCCGGGCGTGGCAGCAGGGCCGAAGGTCCCGATGGAGGTGTCGCGATCATCCGTGCTCGGTGCCCGCCGTGCCACGGGACGGGCACGTGACAAGCCTTCTCCTTACTAGCTTGTCTTGCCAGAAGCCGGGCCGGACTTCGACGCCCCGATCCACCAGACGTAGGGCGGCGGCGTGCCGTTGATCGCCCAGTCGCCGACGATCCGTGCCTTGAAGACGACCGGGTTGTGCGACGATGCCGTGCGGGCGTTGCGCCAGAAGCGATCGAGCCTCTTCGACTCGCTCACGCCCGATGCTCCCAACGCGTTCAGAACGGTGCTGGTTGCCTCCAGAGCGAGCTTCACGAGCACGACCTGGCCCTGGGCGGAGTCGAGTTCGGCCCGGATGTTCGCCTCGAGCTCCCTCGCGTCGTCGAACTCGTAGCGGGCCAGGTAGGCGGCCTGCGACGCTTCGGCCGAGCGCACGGCGATCGCGGTCGCCGCGAATCCCTGTGACGTCGCCTCACCCACCACCTGCTGGATCTGCGGATCGTCACTCCAGACCGGGGCGACACCATTGCTGTAGACGCGGGTGCGCCCCTTGGCCTGCGCGGCGACCTCGCGGGCTGCTGCCCGTGTGCTGCCGGCCAGAACTGCGAGCAGTACCAGTTGGTAGAACGCCGTCTGGTACTTGAAGCGCGATTCGAAGGGAAACACGTTCTCCGGCAGCACGAGCGCGTCGCGGAAGGTACTCGTTCCGCTACCCGTGGTTCGCTGGCCGAAGCCGTCCCAGTCATCCTGTTGGGCGACAGCATCCTGGTGCGTGCTCACGGCGGCGATCACCAGTTCGTCGGTGTCAGAGCGCTGGGAGAACACGTCGATCCAGTCGGCGAAGATGCTGCCGGTGCTGTAGTACTTCTCGCCGTTGACCACCCAGCCGTCGTGCCCCGGCGTGACCTTCGTGTCGACGGTGCCGACCTCGACAGCGCCGACCTCGGTCCACGCGTTTCCGACCAGGTCTCCGGAGACGAAGCGGGCAAACCACTCGCTCTGGTCTGCTGTCGCATGGGCGTTCAGGCGGTCTTCGACGAAGGCGAAGTGCCCACGCAGCGACTGCGGAATGTTCGAATCGGCTTCGGCGAGTTCGATCAGCAGCTCGATCAACTGGGGCAGCGAAGCCCCGGCGCCGCCGTACTTCTTCGGCACCCGCACCGCCCCGAACCCCGCCTCTTTGAGTGCACGGATCTCGCCGTACGGCAGAGCGCGCTCTTTCTCACGCTCGAGGGCGGTGGCCCGGATCGTCTCGAACAGTGGCCGGAACCGCCCTGCGAGGGCTTCGTAGTCCGTTCCGGTCGACAGTTCATCGACTGCGCTGCCCACGGCGGCATCGTCGAGCTGTGCTGTGTCGTTCGTCATAGCTTCATCCTCAGTGGTTCGGCGTGTGTACGGTCAGTTGAGCCGGATCAGGTGTACCAACTCGGTGCCGGCAGTGCGCCAAGAAGCACGTACTCGCCGACCTCGCGCTTCTTGTATGGCAGCGGGTCGTGCAGGCTGTGCGTGCGGAGGTTGCGCCAGTAGATGTCGAGGCCGACCTTGTTCGACGAAGCGCGGGCGCCGGTCAACTCGAACACCTTCGTTGCCGCTTCGAGACCGTCTTCGGCGATGCGAAGCTTTGCCGCCGCGATTCGAACGGCGACGTCTCCCCTGGCCTTCTCGGTGAGGGCCTCGCGCTCGGCGTGCAGTACCGCACTCAGCTCACGGTCGACCTGGTCGATCAGTGCCTCATCGGCCCACAGTTTCGACTGCAGTTCGCCGTAGCCCGAAAGAATGTAGAACTCCTCTGTCGCAGCCAGCTTGTTGTCACCGCCGTAGGGCCAGGCCCGCGTGGTGGTGCGGGTGTACTCGGCGGCAGCGGCCACCGCACCCTGCGCAATGCCGAGGTAGATGTTGCTGAAGATCTGCTGCACAAGAGGAACGTTCAGCGAGTTGTACGTGAGGGGCTGGTAGACCTTGTTCTCGAAACCAGCTGCTGAAGCCCAGTCGGCGCGAACACCGTCGATGACCACCGAACCCGACTCCGAAAGCCTCTGGCCCAGGTTGTCCCAGTCACCGGCGAACCGGATGCCCGGCTGATCGGTCGGCACAATGGCGAAGATGTGCGTCTCTGTACCGTCGAGCACTCCCTCGAGAACGGTGAGGTCGGAGATGCGGCCGCCGGTCGAGAACGACTTGCGCCCGTTGTAGACCAGCTCCTCGCCCTCTTCGGAGATCGTGAGGTCGCCATCACGGGGGTTCACCGCTCCCCCGAAGAACAAGGTGTTCGTCGTATAGAGCTCCTCCACTGCGGCGATCTGGGGCTCAGTGCCGACCAGGCGCACGGCCCAGGCCCAGAGGTAGTGATAGCCGAGCAGTTGACCGATCGACGCGTCAGCGCGCGAGACGGTGCGCACAACGGCGAGAGCGGTGACCCATTCCTGGCCGCCGCCTCCGAAGGCTGACGGGCCCAGCAGTGTCACGAGGCCGGAATCCTTGAGCAGCTGCACTTCGGCGTAGGGCGCCTCGTTGGCGCGGTCCCTGGCGAGGGCGTCTTCGGCCAGGATCTCTGCAACCTGCTCGGCGCGCGCGATCCACTCGGCGGCTGAGCTCGGTACGGGCAGGCTGGCCCAGAGCGATGGGGTGGCGGTCTCAACTACTGCTTGGTCTGACATCTGGCACATCTCCACAGAATTTCGGGTTCACCCGGATTCCTCATCGAGAACCAGGCGAAAGAGCGATTTACGCGATTCGTCGACAGTAGTGAACGAAGTGGGCGGATGGTGCGTCGATGACGTCGTGCGTCGCTGTGTTTCGTTCTGTGTCGCTGCGTGAGCAGAATGCTTGACTTTCGTGACGCTGGTCTCTTGGCACACCCCCGAAACGACGAAGGCCCCCCGCTTGCGCGAGGGGCCTTCGTTCGATCATCCGGTGCAGAGAACTGCACCAACCGTCACCTAGTTGTAGGTGCCGGGGGTGTAGTCGTCACTCGAGAAGCTGTCGAAGTCGACGAACGACAGGTCGGCTTCGCTGAACACGGCGTCATCGGTGAAGATGCGGTTCGGGTAGCGCTCGGCCTTGGCCTCTTCGGTCGCCTCGACGGTGACGTTGCGGTACTTCTGCAAGCCCGTTCCGGCCGGGATGAGCTTACCGATGATGACGTTCTCCTTGAGGCCGACCAGCGGGTCGCTCTTGCCCTCCATGGCGGCCTGCGTGAGAACACGCGTGGTCTCCTGGAAGGAAGCGGCCGACAACCACGACTCAGTTGCGAGTGAAGCCTTGGTGATACCCATGACCTCCTGGCGGGCCGAAGCGGTCTTGCGACCCTCGGTCAGCGCCTCGCGGTTGAGGATGTTGTAGCGCTGGCGGTCGACGAGCTCACCGGGGAGCAGGTCGGTGTCACCGTGGTCGACGACAGTCACCTTGCGGAGCATCTGGCGAACGATGACCTCGATGTGCTTGTCGTGGATGGGGACACCCTGTGAGCGGTAGACGCCCTGCACACCACCGACGAGGTGCTCCTGCACGGCGCGGACGCCACGCACTCGCAGGACCTCTTTCGGGTCGATCGCGCCGACGTGCAGCTGCGTGCCGAGCTCGACGTGCTCGCCATCCTCGATGAGGAGGCTCGCGCGCTTGAGCACGGGGTAGGCAATCGCCTCGTCGCCGTTGTCTGGCGTGAGGATCAGCTTGCGGCTGCGGTCGGTGTCTTCGATCGTGATGCGGCCAGAGGCCTCTGCGATGGGCGACGCACCCTTGGGGGTACGCGCTTCGAAGAGCTCCTGCACGCGGGGAAGACCCTGCGTGATGTCGTCAGCCGATGCGGAACCACCCGTGTGGAAGGTACGCATGGTCAGCTGGGTGCCGGGCTCACCGATCGACTGCGCGGCGATGATGCCGACGGCCTCTCCGATGTCGACCAGCAGACCGGTGGCGAGCGAGCGGCCGTAGCAGGCAGCACACACACCGACGGCCGACTCACAGGTCAGAACCGAGCGCACCTTGATGTTCTCGACGCCGGCCTCGACCAGCTTGTCGATCAACACGTCACCGATGTCTTCGCCAGCTTCAGCGACGACGGTGCCCTGGGCATCCACTGCGTCAGCAGCAAGGCTCCGTGCGAACACCGAGTTCTCGACGTTCGAGTCCTTGACCAGTACACCGTTGGCGTCGTGCGCCGCGATGATGAGGTCGAGTCCCTTGGTCGTGCCACAGTCGTCTTCACGAATGATGACGTCCTGCGAGACGTCGACCAGACGACGCGTGAGGTACCCCGAGTCGGCGGTACGCAGCGCGGTGTCGGCCAGGCCCTTGCGGGCACCGTGGGTCGCGATGAAGTACTCGGCGACCGAGAGACCTTCACGGTACGACGAGATGATCGGGCGAGGGATGATCTCACCCTTCGGGTTGTTCACCAGGCCTCGCATACCCGCGATGTTGCGGATCTGCAGCCAGTTACCGCGGGCACCGGAGGTGACCATGCGGTTGATGGTGTTGTCGGCCGGGAAGTTCGCCTGCATGGCCTCTGCGACGTCTTCGGTCGCGCGGGTCCAGATCTGGATGAGCTCCTGGCGACGTTCGGCGTCGGTGGTGAGGCCCTTCTCGTACTGCGACTGCACCTTGGCGGCCTGCTTCTCGTACGTCGCAACGATCTCGCGCTTGTTCGGCGGGGTCAGAACGTCAGAGAGAGCAACGGTGACGCCTGAGCGGGTGGCCCAGTAGAAACCGGCATCCTTGATGCGGTCGAGTGCCGCGGCAACTTCGACCTTCGGGTACCGCTCGGCGAGGTCGTTGACGATGGCCGAGATCTGGCCCTTGTCTGCGACGGCTTCGACGTACGGGTAGTCGGTCGGCAGCGTCTCGTTGAACAGCGCGCGGCCCAGGGTCGTCTCGACCAGGGTCACACCGGGTGCGTGGTTGCCCTCGGCGAGAACGGCGTTCTCAGGAACCTCTCCCTCGGCGAACGTGATGTTCTCCAGGCGGATGCGCACCTTCGCGTTGAGGTCGAGTGAACCCTGGTCTTTCGCAAGGATCGCCTCGGCAACGCTCGAGAACGCACGCCCCTCGCCGATGACGCCTTCGCGCACGGTGGTGAGGTGGTGGAGGCCGATGATCATGTCCTGTGTGGGCAGGGTCACGGGGCGACCGTCAGACGGCTTCAGGATGTTGTTCGACGCCAGCATCAGGATGCGGGCCTCGGCCTGGGCCTCGACCGACAGCGGAAGGTGCACGGCCATCTGGTCACCGTCGAAGTCCGCGTTGAATGCGGTGCAGACGAGCGGGTGCAGCTGGATTGCCTTGCCCTCGACGAGCTGGGGCTCGAAAGCCTGGATGCCCAGTCGGTGAAGCGTGGGTGCACGGTTCAGCATGACGGGGCGCTCACGGATGATCTCCTCGAGCACATCCCACACCTGGGGGCGGCTCCGCTCGACCATACGCTTCGCGGCCTTGATGTTCTGGGCGTGGCTCAGGTCGATCAGTCGCTTGATGACGAATGGCTTGAACAGCTCGAGCGCCATCTGCTTGGGCAGACCGCACTGGTGCAGTTTGAGCTGTGGGCCACCGATGATGACCGAACGGCCGGAGTAGTCCACGCGCTTACCGAGCAGGTTCTGGCGGAACCGACCCTGCTTGCCCTTGAGCATGTCGCTCAGGGACTTGAGTGCGCGGTTACCGGTACCGGTGACGGGGCGACCACGGCGACCGTTGTCGAACAGTGCGTCGACGGCCTCCTGCAGCATGCGCTTCTCGTTGTTCACGATGATCTCGGGGGCACCGAGGTCAAGGAGACGGCGGAGGCGGTTGTTGCGGTTGATCACGCGGCGGTACAGGTCGTTGAGGTCGGAGGTCGCGAAACGTCCACCATCGAGCTGGACCATCGGGCGAAGTTCCGGCGGGATCACGGGGACCACGTCGAGAACCATCGCGGCCGGCGAGTTGCCGGTGATCAGGAAGGAGTTGACCACGCGCAGTCGTTTGATGGCGCGGATCTTCTTCTGGCCCTTGCCCTCGGAGATCTGCAGGTGCAGCGTGTCCGACTCGGTGGCGAGGTCGAAGGCCTCGAGGCGCTTCTTGATCGCCTCGGCCCCCATGTAGGCCTCGAAGTACTGGCCGTACCTGTCCTGCAGCTCGTGGAAGACGCTGTCTTCGGGCTTCAGTTCGCCGACCTTGAGGCTCCGGAAGTCCTCCCACACGCGCTCGAGCTGGGCGATCTGCTCGTCGAAGGACTTGCGGGCCTGGCCCATCTCCTTCTCAGCAGCATCTTTCGTACGACGCTTCTGGTCGCTCTTGGCGCCTTCTGCCTCAAGGGCAGCAAGGTCGGTCTCGAGCTTCGCAAGACGGTCGGCGATGCGGGAGTCACGCTGGTCGGTGAGCGTCTTGATCTCGAGACGCAGTTCGTTCTCAAGGCCAGGAAGATCTTCGTGACGAGCATCCACATCGACAGAGATGATCATGTAGGCAGCGAAGTAGATGACCTTCTCGAGGTCTTTCGGAGCCATGTCGAGCAGGTAGCCGAGGCGCGAGGGAACACCCTTGAAGTACCAGATGTGAGTGACGGGCGCGGCGAGTTCGATGTGGCCCATGCGCTCACGGCGCACCGACGACTTCGTGACCTCTACACCACAGCGCTCA
The DNA here is from genome assembly GCF_018889995.1 of Subtercola sp. PAMC28395. NCBI lineage: Bacteria > Bacillati > Actinomycetota > Actinomycetes > Micrococcales > Microbacteriaceae > Subtercola > Subtercola sp. PAMC28395. The sequence goes on from NZ_CP076547.1 coordinate 220,343, forward strand.
CAGACGATGCCTTTGAAGCGCACGCGCTTGTACTTGCCGCACGAGCACTCCCAGTCACGGGAAGGTCCGAAGATCTGCTCTCCGAAGAGGCCATCCTTCTCGGGCTTCAGCGTGCGGTAGTTGATCGTTTCGGGCTTCTTGACCTCACCGTGTGACCACTTGCGAATGTCGTCTGCCGTAGCGAGACCGATTCGCAGTTCGTCAAAAGTTGTAACGTCGAGCAATTTATATTCTCCTGAAATTAGGAAGTTACATTTTGAAGTTTGGTGATGATGTGATTCGCGAGACTCGATTCACTGTCTCGCGAATCACATCATTGGCTGGCTCAAATGTCGTCGATGGACGAGTTCTCGAAGCGCGTGGAGATGTTGATGCCGAGCTCTTCTGCAGCGCGGAAGACCTCATCATCGGTGTCGCGCAGGCTGACTGCGGTGCCGTCTGCCGAAAGGACTTCGACGTTGAGGCAGAGCGACTGCATCTCCTTGATGAGCACCTTGAAGCTCTCGGGAATACCGGGCTCCTGGATGTTCTCACCCTTGACGATGGCTTCATACACCTTCACGCGGCCGAGGATGTCGTCTGACTTGATCGTCAGAAGCTCCTGCAGTGCGTAGGCGGCGCCGTAGGCCTCAAGCGCCCACACTTCCATCTCACCGAAGCGCTGGCCACCGAACTGGGCCTTACCACCCAGCGGCTGCTGCGTGATCATGGAGTACGGACCGGTCGAGCGAGCGTGGATCTTGTCGTCGACGAGGTGGTGCAGCTTCAGGATGTACATGTAGCCGACAGAGATCGGGTTCGGGAACGGCTCACCTGAGCGGCCATCGAAGAGAGTCGCCTTGCCGGTGCCGTCGATCAGGCGGTCGCCATCACGGGTCGGCAGGGTCGAGTCGAGCAGACCTGCGATCTCCTCTTCGAGGGCTCCGTCGAACACGGGGGTCGCGACCTTCGTGTTGGCCGGGGCCTCGTGCGCTGCCTCGGGAAGACGGCCGGCCCACTTGTTGCCCTTGCCTTCGACCTTCCAGCCCTGCTTGGCAATCCAGCCCAAGTGGATCTCGAGAACCTGGCCGAAGTTCATGCGGCCCGGGATACCGAGTGGGTTGAGCACCACGTCGACAGGAGTGCCGTCTGCGAGGAACGGCATGTCTTCGACGGGGAGGATCTTCGCGATGACACCCTTGTTGCCGTGACGGCCGGCGAGCTTGTCACCCTCGGTGATCTTGCGCTTCTGGGCGATGTAGACCACGACGCGCTGGTTGACGCCTGAACCCAGTTCATCGTCGTTGTCAGCGGAGAACTCCTTGACAGCGATGATGGTGCCGCGCTCACCGTGGGGAACCTTCAACGACGTGTCGCGGACTTCGCGGCTCTTCTCGTTGAAGATCGCACGGAGCAGGCGCTCCTCGGCAGAGAGCTCGGTCTCGCCCTTGGGGGTGACCTTTCCGACGAGGATGTCACCGGGGCGGACCTCGGCACCGATGCGGATGATGCCTCGCTCGTCGAGGTCGGCAAGCAACTCGGGGCTGACGTTGGGGAGGTCACGGGTGATCTCCTCCTTGCCGAGCTTCGTGTCACGGGCATCCACTTCGTACTCTTCGATGTGGATGCTCGACAGAGTGTCGTCCTTCACCAGGTTCTGGCTCAGGATCATCGCGTCTTCGAAGTTGTAGCCCTCCCATGGCATGAATGCCACGAGCAGGTTCTTGCCGAGTGCGAGTTCGCCGTTCTCGGTGGCGGGGCCATCGGCGATGACCTCTCCGGCCTCGATGCGGTCGCCCTCGTTGACGATGACACGCTGGTTGTAGCTCGTGCCCTGGTTCGAGCGGTCGAACTTGCGCAGGTAGTACGTCTCGGTGCCACCCTCGTCGAGCGCGACGGTGACGACCTCGGCCGACACCTCCTGCACGACACCGGAGTGTGACGCCGTGACGACGTCGCCGGCGTCGATGGCTGCGAAGCCCTCCATACCGGTACCCACGTAGGGGCTGTCGCTCATGAGGAGCGGAACAGCCTGGCGCTGCATGTTCGCACCCATGAGCGCGCGGTTTGCATCGTCGTGCTCGAGGAACGGAATGAGGCTTGTCGCGACGGAGACCATCTGGCGCGGCGAGACATCCATGTAGCCGATGACCTCGATCGGGAAGAGGTCGACCTCTCCACCCTTCTGGCGGGCGAGAACGCGAGGCTCGGCAAACCGGGCCTCTTTCGTCAGAGGGGCGTTGGCCTGGGCGACGACGTACTCGTCTTCTTCGCTGGCCGTGAGGTAATCGATGTTCTCGGTGACCACGCCGTCGACGACGCGACGGTACGGGGTCTCGATGAAGCCGAAGGAGTTGATACGGGCGAACGACGCCAGCGAGCCGATCAGGCCGATGTTCGGGCCTTCAGGGGTTTCGATGGGGCACATGCGGCCGTAGTGGCTGGGGTGCACGTCTCGAACCTCGACGCCGGCGCGCTCACGTGACAGACCACCCGGGCCCAGCGCGGAAAGGCGACGCTTGTGCGTCAGGCCCGCGAGGGGGTTGTTCTGGTCCATGAACTGGCTCAGCTGCGAGGTACCGAAGAACTCCTTGATCGCTGCGACGACGGGGCGCACGTTGATCAGGGTCTGCGGGGTGATCGCTTCGATGTCCTGGGTCGTCATGCGCTCGCGAACAACGCGCTCCATACGGGAGAGCCCCGTGCGGACCTGGTTCTGGATGAGCTCACCCACGGCACGGATACGACGGTTGCCGAAGTGGTCGATGTCGTCGATGTCGAGACGGATGTCGACCTTCTTGCCTGCGCGCACGCCGGGGAGAGTGACCTGGTTCTCGTGGAGGGCCACGAGGTACTTGATCGTCGCGATGATGTCTTCGTTCGTCAGAACGGAGTTCGACAGCTCGCTCTCGAGGCCCAGCTTGCGGTTGATCTTGTAGCGACCGACCTTCGCGAGGTCGTAGCGCTTGGAGTTGAAGTAGAAGTTGTCGAGCAGCGCACGCGCAGCTTCGGCAGCAACCTGCTCGCCCGGGCGGAGCTTGCGGTAGATGTCTTTGAGCGCCTCTTCTTTGGTGAGGATGGAATCCTTCTCCAGAGTCGCTTCGATGCTGGAGTAGCCCTTGAACTGCTCGAGGATCTCTTCGCTCGTGAGGCCCAGGGCCTTCAGGAAGACGGTGACGCTCTGCTTGCGCTTGCGGTCGATGCGAACGCCGACCTGGTCGCGCTTGTCGATCTCGAACTCGAGCCAGGCACCGCGGCTCGGAATGATGCGAGCAGAGTAGATGTCTTTGTCAGAAGTCTTCTCGAGCTGGCGGTCGAAGTAGACGCCGGGGCTGCGGACGAGCTGCGACACGACGACACGCTCGGTGCCGTTGATGATGAACGTGCCCTTCTCGGTCATCAGGGGGAAGTCTCCCATGAAGACGGTCTGGGTCTTGATCTCACCGGTGAGGTGGTTCATGAACTCGGCCTCGACGTACAGCGGAGCGGCGTAGGTCTTGCCACGCTCTTTACACTCGTCGATGGTGTACTTCTCGGGCTCGAGGAACGGGCTCGTGAAGCTGAGCTGCATGGTCTCGCCGAGGTCTTCGATCGGAGAGATCTCCTCGAAGATCTCGTCAAGACCGGAGTGCTCTGGCAGGTCTTTGCGACCCTGCTTCTTGGCTTCGGCAACACGCGTCTTCCACGCGTCGTTGCCGACAAGCCAGTCGAAGCTCTCGGTCTGCAGTGCAAGCAGATCGGGAACCGTCAGGTTGTCAGAAATTTTGGCGAACGAGAGTCGCGATGCTCCGCGACCGTTCTTGGGTGTGGTGGTGGTTGCGTTGCTCGCAGCAGCCAAGGAAATAACCTCCGTGGACCCCGTCGGGTCTCAGTACTGGGTTTATGTTTGGTCGAGAACGCGCCAGACTCGTCGTCGGAACTTGTTCGATTAGTTCCAGAGGATGCTGCGGGTCGCCATTCATCGGACTCACGCGAGCGGTCGCATCACTTGGGTGATACTTGGTTCGCGGGACCATCGGAGGGTTTCTGCAGCGCGAGCCGACCACAATATGAAGGCATAGGAGTACTGGGAGCGCAAAGAACAACTATATGCCTGTGATGGCCAGTTGTAAAGTCGATATCTTGACCAATTTTGCGTTGTCAGGTATAACCCAGAGGTCGGCGGGCCCATTCCCGCTGTGGCCCGTTGATTCCGCGGCCCCAGCGGTGGTCTCTCCTTCGGATCTTGCTGAGGATGATGGGCTCGACTGTTGGCCAGTCGTGCATCACCTGCGCGTAGGTGAGCCGAAGACAACGCACATCGTCGCTAAAGAGTCGGAGGTCGCGCACACGATCCGTCGCGAAACCGTCGTCTGTGTCGTGTGTCTCGCGCCCGTCGACCTCGATCACGAGGCGGTCGCCGACGAGGAGGTCGACGTGACCGACCCCTGGGTGGTGCTTCTGCGTCGTCACCCTGATCCCGCGCGACCTGAGCCTCAGCCGAACGAGCGTCTCGAGCCCGGACTGGCTGAGCGGGTCTGCCTTCTCGATGGTGCGACGATAGCGTTCGGGAAGCGTCTCGGCGGCGGCCTGCAGCGTGCGCTGGGTTATGCGTTCGGGAATCAGGTATCTGCGCGACTTGTTGAGCGCGGAATCGATGACCGTCAGCGCCATCTCCTCCGTCATACACGAGATGCAGTCCAGCAACAGTGTTGTGAGCGGCTCGACCGCTTCGTGGCTGCGTCGCCGTGTTTTGCGCCAGTGCACGCAGTGTTGCCGCGACCGCACCGCGCCCTGCACTGCGGCCCCGTTCGCACCGCGGGCAACCGAAATATGAAGCCCCTGAAATGGTGGCACCCACAACCCCCGCAGCTTTGCTGCGGACGGCCCCGTCAGAGATCCTCCCGCACGAACGGCAGCGACAACGGGCTTGTGCGCGGATGGCAAGGCGAACCATCCGCGACTCACCCGATGGATTGCGCCGTTAATTACCGCCCCTCGCACGTCGGCCTGCGAGGCACCGGCTCGAAGAAGTGCTTGATAATGCACTACCCCCGGCCACTGCGGAATGTATTGGGAAACGAGTGACATTGATCCATCGTGTCGAAAGCCTTGGTCCTGAATCGGATCTGGTCGGAATCCGTGGATAACTCCGGGCCGAAGGACGCCTGGGCGGGCCCAGTCGCAGGCGGGATCATCCACCCGTTCGTCCAGACACAGTCTCACGTGCACGCTGCACGTCGCGGCACGCCCGGACGATCGAGTGGACGACATCGGCCGACAGTGTCGGACACGTGGGTCAGAGTTGCGAACCGCGCCGGGCATCGGCGGGGAAAACGGCGGCATCCACTCGTTCGTCCAGACACGATCTCACGTGCACGCTGCACGTTGCGGCACGCCTGGACGATCGAGTGGACGCATCCTGCCGGTGGGGGGCAGCAGCGGGTGGGGCGGGCCAGGTGAGCGAGAACAGCGGTGCAGCCGGAGCAGGCGGCCGCGAGCATCAGCGGCCCGACAGCAACTCGATGGCAGCGAGCGGCCGTGAGCTGCGCGCGGCCGTGAGCAGCGCGCAGCGACGGCGGTGCGGCGGTAGAGTCGGCGGGTGAGCGAGCAGAGCAGGGGACGCCGGCGGGGTGGGGCGGATGATCACCCCTCGGTCACGCTTTCGAACGGCTTTCGCGCCGTCGTCGAGGCCGATCGCCACCAGCCGGGTGCCTTCACCCTCGTGGTCGACGGGACCCCCCAGTCGCACGTCGCGCTGGACGACCCGCGCTACCTGTCGTTCGAGTACGTGCGGCGAATCGGGCACGGAATCGACCTCGTCGCGCCGGAGGGAGCGCCGATCACGGCAGTTCACCTCGGCGGAGGCGCCTTCACGCTGCCCCGGTACATCGCCGCAACGCGGCCCTCGTCGCGCCAGCAGGTGGTCGAACTCGAGAGCGACCTGGTGGATTTCGTGCGTGAACAGCTCCCCCTGCCTCGCGAAGCGCAGATCCGCATTCGCCACGGAGACGCGCGTGACGTTCTGGCGAAGCTGCCGCCCGGGCTGAAGGGAACCGTCGACGTGGTCGTCGTCGACGTGTTCTCGGGTGCGCGCACACCCGCACATGTGACCAGCATGGAGTTCTACGCTCTGGTCTCCGGCCTGCTCTCGGCACAGGGCATCGTGGCAGCGAACGTCGCAGATGGAGCCGGACTCGCGTTCGCGCGGAGCCAGGCGGCCACGCTGTCTGCAGTGTTCACCCACGTGGCCCTGGTCGTCGACCCCCAAGTGCTGAAGTCCCGGCGGTTCGGCAACGTGGTCATGTTCGCCTCGGCAAGCCCCCTGCCATTCGACCGGCTCCCGCGGCTGGTTGCCAGCGATCCGACCCCTGCGAAGGTGATCGATGGCGCCGAATTGCGGGCCTTCATCGCCAGCGCACCCGTGGTGACCGACCAGACCGCCATCGCCTCGCCTCCCCCGGCGCGAAGTATATTTCAGGTCAAGCCGGGCGCGTCAGAATAGCCGCCCCACCCCCGTTCTGGGTAACCTTGGAGTGTCGCAGTGAAGACACCGGCTGCGACAGCTGCACACGAGCCGACGGGGATTGCTGAACCCCGGTCGGCCACGAAGTTCTGGAGCGTACCCCTTGAGCATCATCACCGGCTACGACCCGAAAACCCTCCGCGAGACCATCGATGTTGCCGCGGCGGAGAGCCGACTCGCCGAACTGGGCACCCTTCGGAGCCTTTCGGCCCTCAACGAGAAGGTCAGCCTCCTACGCCTGCTCGACCGTCTCGATGAGGCCTGGGACGTCGCGAACGAAGCGTTGCGCCAGGCACGGTTCTCCGGCGACAGGGAGCAGGCACTCGCCGCTCGGATCCGCCGGGCCCAGGTGCAGCAGTACCAGGGCAAACTCGCTCCGGCGCTGACAGACCTGACCATCTGCGTCGAAGAAGCCCGGGGCCATGAATGGAGCGCGCTGGAGGCAACGGCCCTGCTCGCACGGGGCAAGACCTCGTTCGACCAGCGCGACTATACGGATGCCCTGCGTGACTTCAAGGCGGCTGTCTTCCTCTGGGAGAAGACCGGGGCCTCGATCGATCAGCTCGAGAGCACGATGATCGCGATCGGTGTTGCCGAAGCATTCGCCTCCTGAGTCGCTACTCTGGAGCCGCCAACCCAGCCTGTGGATAACTTCGAGGGAACGTCTGCGGTCTGATTTAGGCTGTGCTCGTGTCTGAACTACTCCGTGTTCGCAGCTGGGCGAACGCACTCATCACTCTCCATCTCGACCCTTCGGAATGGTCGTTCGGCTTCGACAATGCGAAGACCCGCGCGGGCCTCTGCGACTTCACCGCCAAGCGCATCACTGTCTCGCGCTATCTCGCCGCTCGCTTCGACGACGACGAGATCCACCAGGTGCTCCTCCACGAGATCGCCCACGCGATGGCTGGCCCGCGAGCTGGCCACGGGCCACGGTGGCGAGCTGTGGCGAGGGAACTCGGCTACGCCGGAGATCGCCTGCACCACGGAGAGACGGCGAAGGAGCTCGCACCCTGGGTCGGAACCTGCCCGCACGGCCACCTGCACTACCGCCATCGCAGGCCCACGCGCGAGACGGCATGCGGCAAGTGCTCCAAGCGATTCGACAGCGCCTACCTCATCAGCTGGGAGCGCCGAGAGATCAGCGCCGCCACACGGCGTCTGGCGCGCGCACCGCGCTCCCCTGTCTGAGCAACACGGCCTGAGCAACACGGCCTGAGCAACACCCGCGAGCAATCCACCCAGGGACACGAGGCGCTGGTCGGATGCCCCGACCTGGCCACTACTGGGCCCCGAGTGCAACTCGGATGATCGAACTCCGACGACACCCTCCGTCAACCTAGGGGATCAGCCCTCTTCGGCGAGCAGCGAGCACCGCCTCAAAACGCCCGGCGGCATCGAGCTTGCGCATCGCCGACGAGAGATAGCTCTTCACCGTACTCTCGGCGAGGTTGAGCTGCGCGCCAATCTGCGTATTGCGCTTGCCCAGTGCAACATGGGCCAGAACGTCAAGTTCACGGGGAGACAACTCGGACGACGAATGCAAACCGAGTTCTGCCTTCATTGTCGGCGCCAGTGAAACGGGCACGCCACGGCCGACCGAAGGCCGGAGACCACCAGCGGGCGATTCGATCGCCCCGTGTGCAGCGGGCTGGACATCACCCGGGCGAAGGACGTCGCTCAGAGGGAGGCTGGGCTTCGCATGGGCACCCAGGGCCCGGCCCACAGAGCCCAGGCGTCTCGCCACCTCGGGGTCTGTGACCGTGCGGCTGATCTCGCGCAGTTCTGCATAGAGTTCCCGGAGCTCGTCGCGTTCGTGTCGATCCAGCGCAGCTGACCCGCCCAGACCGCCTTCTGTCTCGAGAACAGCAACGCGACGCTCGACCTCGTCGTGCACCGAGTACTCCCAGGCCAGACCCTTCGCCACAGCCAGAGATTGGCGCACGACGGTGTCGCCGAACTGCGTGGCGAGACGGTGCCCCCCGTAGATCACAGCGCGAACAGAGCCGTCGACGACAACCGGAATCGCCAACAGGGAGACGATGTCCTCGGCCAGGACCTCCCTGTCGTAGCGATGGGTGATGGTCGTCGCGTGCCGGTACTGGGTCGCCGTCACCGGCCGTCGTTCGGAGATCGCCCGGCCCCCGAGGCCCTGGCTGGGCTCGATCAGCAGCCCGTTGAGGCTCTGCCCCCGGGTGCCGACGAAGGAGGTCAGCGGGGCTCCGTCACGAGTCACGAGACCACCGAAAGCGACCGCGAATTCGGCGCGCGTCGTGAGCGCCTTGAGGGCCTTCTGGAGTTGAGCCAGGTCGTACGAGGGGACGTCGGGCCCCATGGTCTACCTCCTTTGGGCGGTAGTACGGCACTGCGGTGTGCTCGTAGCCTGCAGCGTAGCAGTCAATTGCACGAGGTGTCAGCCTACGGAACATCGACCATTTCAAAGGAGAAATGCCATGCCTTTCGCACCCCTCACAGCCCGAACCCGGGTTCTCTCGTGAGCCAGCGCGTAGCCGAACACAAGGTACTCGGCGCCTACGAGAGCGTCGTGGCGCGTTCCACCGACGACCCCGAAGGCTTTTGGCTCGACGCGGCGCAGGCGATCGACTGGGATGTCTACCCGACTTCGGCGCTCGACGCTTCAGAGGCTCCGCTCTACCACTGGTTTCCGGATGCCCGGCTCAACACCAGCTACAACGCCCTCGATCGCCACGTGCTCGCGGGCCGGGGTGACGCCACTGCGCTGATCTACGACTCCCCCGTGGTGAACAAGTCGAAGAGCTACAGCTACAGCCAGCTGCTCGACAAGGTCGCCAGGTGCGCCGGCATGCTCGCTGACCTCGGCGTGGTGAAGGGCGACCGGGTCGTGATCTACCTGCCGATGATTCCCCAGGCGATCGTGGCAATGCTTGCCTGCGCCCGGTTGGGCGCCGTGCACTCGGTCGTATTCGGTGGATTCGCCGCGAAGGAACTCGCCGCACGACTGGACGATGCCGGTGCGAAAGTGATCATCACAGCATCCGGTGGCATCGAACCGAGCCGGGTCGTCGAGTACCTGCCGACCATCGTCGAAGCCCTGGCGCTGAGTGCCCACACGGTGGAGACGGTGATCGTCAAAGACCGGCCGGAAGTGCCCGGCGCAGCCGCCGACTACCACGGCGACGACGACACCCGCTGGATCGACTGGCACAGCACGATGGTCGATGCCGCCCCCCATGCGCCCGTTTCAGTGGCCGCCACTGATCCGCTCTACATTCTCTACACCTCAGGCACCACGGGCTCGCCGAAGGGCGTCGTTCGTGACAACGGCGGCCATGCGGTCGCAATGGCCTGGTCGATGACGAACATCTACGACGTGCACCCGGGTGACGTCATGTGGACCGCGAGTGACGTCGGTTGGGTGGTCGGCCACTCCTACATCGTCTACGGCCCGCTGTTGGCGGGAGCGACGACCGTGCTCTACGAGGGAAAACCCGTCGGCACCCCCGACGCAGGGGCGTTCTGGCGCGTGGTGTCGGACTACAAGGTCAAGACGCTCTTCACCTCTCCCACAGCCCTCCGCTCGATACGCAAGGCCGACCCACACGCGAGCCTGGCAAAGAACTACGACCTGTCGTGCCTCGACGCCCTGTTTCTGGCTGGCGAGCGCCTTGACCCCGACACCTGGACCTGGGCGACAGCACTGCTCGAAAAACCCGTCATCGACCACTGGTGGCAGACCGAGACCGGCTGGGCCATCTGCGCGAGCCCGCACGGCATCGAACACCTGCCACTGCGCGCCGGTTCGCCGTCGTTCCCCTCGCCCGGCTACAACGTCGAGATCGTCGACGACGCAGGGCTCAAGGTCGGCGTGCTCGACGAGGGTCACATCGTGATCAAGCTCCCCCTGCCACCCGGCACCCTGGCCACCCTGTGGAAGGGCGACCAACGCTACATCGACGGCTACCTCAGTGCCTTCCCCGGCTACTACCTCACCGGCGACTCCGGCTACTTCGACCGCGAAGGCTACCTCTACGTCATGGGGCGCACCGACGACATCATCAACGTGGCCGGGCACCGCCTGTCGACGGGGTCGATGGAGCAGGTGCTGTCACAGCATCCATTCGTCGCCGAGTGCGCGGTGATCGGCCTGCACGACCCGATCAAGGGCCAGAAGCCTGCCGGTTACGTCGTACTGAAGAGCGGCGTGACGGATGCTGACGCCGAGGTGTTGGCAAGGGAGCTCATCGCCATGGTGCGCGGGCAGATCGGCGCCGTTGCGGCATTCAAGGACGTGACCGTGGTCTCGGCGCTGCCGAAGACCCGGTCGGGCAAGATTCTGCGCAAAACCATGCGGCAGATCATCAACGGCGAGGACTACGTGGTTCCGCCGACGATCGACAACGTCGAGGCGATCAGCGTGATCGTCGCGACGATCAGCACCGCCGATTGAGTCACAGCTTCATAGGCGCGCCCTCGAAACCACGTCACCGGCAGCACCGGTTCCGAGACGCCACTGCGGAGCAACTCGACCAGCGGGTACCACCAGCACGACCATTCATCACTGAACCATTCATCGCAACACAAAGGAGTGTCACCATGAGTATCGCAACAGAGAAACCCCCGATCGCCCGAGCAGGAGAAGCCGAAGCAGGCATGCTGCCTGTGCTCCGCCCCAGTGCGATGGGCCGGCCCGACATCGCCGACCCCGGCGCCCTCGGGCTCGGGGCCTTCGCGCTCACCACCTTCATGCTGAGTCTGGCGAACTCGGGAATCATCCCGACTGCAGGTGCAGCCGTTCTCGGCATCGCGCTCTTCTACGGCGGAATCGCCCAGGTTGCCGCCGGGCTCTGGGAATTCACGAAGGGCAACACCTTCGGTGCCACGGCGTTCACCTCGTACGGTGCATTCTGGCTGGCCTTCTGGTGGCTCGACACGAACCCTGAAGTGGCCAAAACGGCCGGCGCCGCGGGCGTCGGTGCCTTCCTCCTGGCCTGGACCATCTTCACCGTCTTCATGACCGTCGCGGCGGTCAAGACCAGCGGCCTGCTGCTATCGGTGTTCGTCGTTCTGAGCCTGACGTTCATCGCCCTCACCATCGGCAAGTTCACCGGCCTGACGGGTATCACCCAGCTCGGCGGCTGGCTGGGCCTGCTCACGGCGGCCCTGGCCTGGTACGGGGCGTTCGCTGTCGTCATCAACTCGACGTGGAAGCGCGTGGTGCTTCCCGTCTGGCCCAGCAAGTAGGGCGCGGGCATCATGACGATCAGTGAATCGACAGTGCATCATCCGGCAGCCTTCGAGAACCTCGCCCACGAGAACCGGCGGTTCGCGCCCTCGCCCGAGTTCGCTGCCGCCGCGAATGTCACCGAGGCGATCTACGCAGAAGCCTCTGCCGACACCCTGGAATTCTGGGCGAAGCAGGCAGGGCGGCTGACCTGGGCAGAACCGTTCACCCAGACGCTCGACTGGAGCAATGCGCCGTTCGCCAAGTGGTTTGTCGGCGGCACGCTGAACGTCGCCGTCAACTGCCTCGACCGGCACGTCGAAGCGGGCCTCGGCGACAGGGTTGCCTACTACTTCGAGGGCGAACCCGGTGATACCCGCACAATCACCTACGCCGAACTCACCGATTCGGTGTGCCAGGCGGCGAACGTGCTCACCGGGCTCGGGGTGAAGGCGGGCGATCGCGTGGCGATCTACATGCCGATGATCCCCGAGACCGTGATCGCGATGCTCGCCTGCGCCCGGATCGGGGCACCGCACACCGTGGTGTTCGGCGGCTTCAGCGCCGACGCGCTCAAGACCCGCATTCTCGACTGCGACGCGACCGTGGTCATCACGGCCGACGGCGGGTATCGCAAGGGCACCATCAGCCCCATGAAGCCGACTGTCGACGCGGCGCTGGTCGACTGCCCGGATGTGACGGCCGTGCTCGTAGTCAAGCGCACCGGCATCGACGTCGGGTGGAACGAGGGGCGCGACGTGTGGTGGCACGAGAGCGTGGAGCGGGCGAGCAGCGTGCACGATGCGCAGGCGTTCGACTCCGAGCATCCGCTCTATGTCATGTACACCTCGGGCACAACCGGCAACCCGAAGGGCATTCTGCACACCTCCGGCGGGTACCTGACCGGCAGTTCGTTCACCCAGTGGGAGGTCTTCGACCTCAAACCCGAGACTGATGTCTACTGGACGGCCGCTGACATCGGCTGGGTCACCGGGCACAGCTACATCGTCTACGGCCCGCTTTCGAACGCCACCACCTCGGTGCTGTACGAGGGCACGCCCGACTCGCCGCACAAGGGTCGCTGGTGGGAGATCATCGACAAGTACAAGGTGACGACGCTGTACTGCGCACCAACGGCGATCAGGACCTTCATGAAGTGGGGCCACGAGATCGTGGAGCAGTACTCGCTCGAGAGCCTGCGCCTCATCGGTTCGGTGGGCGAACCCATCAACCCCGAGGCGTACATCTGGTACCGCGAAAACATCGGGCACAACACGGCACCGGTCGTCGACACCTGGTGGCAGACCGAGACCGGGTCGATCATGATCAGCCCGCTACCGGGAGTAACCCACGGCAAACCGGGGGCGGCCATGAAGGCGCTGCCGGGCATCGTGGCCGACGTGGTCGACGACGACGGGGTCTCCGTGCCCAATGGCACAGGTGGCTACCTGGTGATCAGCGAGCCGTGGCCGTCGATGCTCCGCACGATCTGGGGCGACGACCAGCGGTACGTCGACACCTACTGGTCGCAGTTCGCGGGCAAGTACTTCGCCGGCGACGGAGCCAAACGTGACGACGACGGCGACATCTGGCTTCTCGGCCGCGTCGACGACGTGATGAACGTCTCTGGCCACCGCCTGTCGACGACCGAGATCGAGTCGGCACTGGTGTCGAACCCGAAGGTCGCCGAGGCTGCGGTTGTCGGCGCTTCAGACCCGGTGACCGGCCAGGGCATCGTGGCGTTCGTCATCCTGCGAAGCGAAGCAGGCGACGGCGGCCCGCACGTCGTCCACGAGCTCCGGATGCACGTGGCAGCCCAGATCGGCAAGATCGCGACCCCGCGGCAGATCATGATCGTGGCCGAACTGCCGAAGACGCGCTCGGGCAAGATCATGCGCCGACTGCTTCGCGATGTGGCGGAGAACCGGCCGGTCGGCGACGTCACCACGCTGGCCGACACCTCCGTGATGGCCACCATCTCGGCGGGTATCTCCACGGGAATGCACGACGACTGAGAGGCAGCTATGACCGACACAAATCCGGATTCGATGGGCTCAACCGGGATACGATCATCCCCCGCCCGACGCATTCTGCTGATGGGCCCGCCCGGCGTGGGCAAAGGCACCCAGTCGAAGCGTCTCGCCGAGAGCATCAGCGTGCCGGCCATTTCCACGGGCGACCTGTTTCGCGAACAGGTCGCCCTGGGCACCCCGCTCGGGATGGAGGTCGACGCCCTCATCCACGGAGGGAAGTACGTGCCCGACGAGATCGTGAACGCCGTCGTGGCCGAGCGCCTCGCTCGACCTGACGCCGCGGAAGGGTTCATACTCGACGGCTACCCCCGAACACTCGAACAAGTGGGCCAGCTCGAGAACACCCTCGCCCAGCTGGGTACGGTACTGGATGCCGCACTGCTGCTGAGCGTCGGCGAAGCACAGATCCGCGAGCGCCTGGCAGAGCGCGCGCGCGTCGAAGGCCGGCTCGATGACACTCCGGAGGTGATCCGGGTCAGGCTGAACACGTACGAGTTGCAGACGGCCCCGTTGGCGAAGGCCTTCGAAGAGCGCGGAATACTGCACAGGGTCTTCGGTGAGGGAACACCTGACGAGGTGGCGGGTCGCATCAGTCGGAGCCTGGGCGTGACAGAGCGTGCCTCGTGGCGGGTGGCCTAGAGCTCTTTTTCGGTGCTGGTCAACGACGGGACACAACTCGTCAGCAGCCACTGGGCAAAGAGGGGGCTGTCGGCGAGATCCGGGCGGAGTTCCTCGGCGATCATGACGGGTACCGGGTCGAGGCAGTGATCACTCACGACTTCGACATGGAGACCATCGTCGTGACCGGACCCCGAGACCTCGACGCAGCTTCCGCTCAGGTCAGTCGCTGGCCGTTCACCTTCGCGCTCTCGCAACTTGACGACATGGCGTGTCATCAGTCATAGTGATGACACGCCATGTCATAAGTCAGGGCGTGAGAGGAAACCATGCCCAGGAACGAGCTGCCCGTTGTCGTCATCGGAGCCACAGGTTTCGTCGGTGGACGAGTCGTCGCGGCCCTGCGTGAAAGACGTCATCTCGTGCGATGCCTGGTGCGAGATGCCGACAAGGGCCAGACGCTCGCCGGGGACGGCGTCGAGGTTCTGCACGGCGACATGCTTGACTTTCGAGCAGTAGAAGACGCTCTCACGGGGTCAAGCACGGTGGTCGTCTGCGTGCACACTCTTTCGCGCCAGATCGCCGCGCAGAGCGATCAGGGCTTCATGGACATCGAAGCAGCAGGTATGTCGAATGTGATTGCCGCCTGCCGCGTCACCGGCGTGAAGCGCGTCGTCTACGTGACATCGATCGGGGTGGCCGAACACGCCACCAGCAGCTGGCTTCGAGGGAGGTGGCAGACTGAACAGGCGCTCCTCTCAAGCGGCCTCGACGCCACCATTGTGCGCCCCGGCATAATCGTGGGGCAGGGCGGTGACGGTTTCGGCATCGTGACGCGGGCAGCCACGAAGGCGTACGCCATCGCCGTTGCCGGCCCGAGACAGAAGTTCCGCACTGTTGCTGTCGACGACCTGGCCAACGACATCGTCGACCTCATCGATCTTCCCCAGGCTTTCGGCAGCGCGCTGGACGTCGGATCGGACGACGTGCTGACGATGAGAGAGATGGCGACGATCACCGCCGACACGCTGGGCCGAAGGCGAGGCATGATCGTCTTCATTCCTGGCCGTGTCATCCGGTTCCTCGCTCCGGCCATCGAGCGCATCGCACGGGTGCCAGCAGGGGCGATTTCGGGGTTTGTCGGCGAGGGCGCACGGGGAGACATGGTGGGTGACCCGACTGAGCTGAGGGAGATTCTCGGCCGATCGGACAGGCCGTTTCGCGACGCGATCGTCGGGATGGAAGCCTGATGACGAACTCGCAGAACACCGAGCCGACCTCCGCCTCGAATGCGTCAACGAACCCCGGCGAGGCACACCAGGCTCTCTGGCTCAGTTCAGCGGGAGCATCCATGCAGCTGAAGGATGCCCCCATCCACACGCCGCGCGCGGACGAGATTGTCGTGCGAACCAGGGCTATTGCCGTCAACCCGATCGACGCCATGGGCGGCATCGCCCGGCGCGTCGTGCTCCCCTGGCTGACGTACCCCGCCGTCATCGGTTCGGATGTCGCGGGCGAGGTCGTGGCCGTCGGCTCGTCTGTCGCCGGTCTGAGCGTCGGTGACCGCGTTGTCGGGTACGCGGTCGGAATCGAGCGCAGTCGGAACAGTGCTGCGGAGGGGGCCTTCCAGACCCACGTGGTTCTGCTCGCGAGGCTTGTCTCGCGCCTTCCGGAGACGATGTCATTCGCCGACGCCTGCGTGTTGCCGATGGGGCTCACGACCGCTGCCGCCGGCCTCTTCGAACACGACCAGCTCGCCCTCGAGCTGCCTGCCGCCGGCGCGAGCCCGCGCAACCAGACCATTCTCGTCTTCGGCGGGGCGACGAGCGTCGGCATGAACGCGATCCAGCTTGCGCGAGGCGCGGGGTACACCGTGCTGGCCACCGCCTCCCGGAGCAACTTCGAACTGCTCGAGGAACTCGGCGCCTCGAAGGTGGTGGACTACCATGACCCCGATGCCGTGGAGCAGATCATCCACCACCTCTCGGGGCGACACCTCGCGGGAACCCTGGCCGTGGCCAGCGGCTCCCTGCGCCAGGCGATCGCCGTGAACGCTGCACCGACGGTGGTCGGCACACGGCGTGTTGCTTCTGCGCACCCCACGCCGGTGACGCGGATACGGGCCGTTCTGGCACGGCGCCACAAGATCCAGGTCACCGCGATCTGGGGCGGCAACCCGAAAGACACGCCCGTCGGGCCTGCGGTGTGGAACGATTTTCTGCCCGGGGCGCTTGCGAGCGGGAGCTACTCGGCTGCTCCCATCGCAGTCGTCGTCGGTAACGGACTGGAAGCACTACCGGAGGCTCTGGCCCGACTTCGGCAGGGAGCGCGAGCCCAGAAGTTCGTCGTCACTCTGTAGCGGTCGTCGCACTGTAGCTCGTCGTCACACTGCAGGTCGAGCCAGACTGGATCGCGTCACTGGCCGTGGAGCCGGGGCCGTCACGAAAGGTCACTGAGTAGGATTTGGGCATGGGACGATGGATGCCCGAAGCGGGCGAACGGCTGGAACGCGCGGCATTCGAACTCTTCGCTGAGAATGGATTCGCTGAGACGACGGTTCCTCAGATCACGGCGCGAGCGGGCCTCACCACCCGCACGTTCTTCCGGTATTTCACCGACAAGCGTGAAGTGCTCTTCAGTTTCGACGAGCAGCTGCCCCACATCATTGCGGAGGTCATGGCCGAAGCACCGCCGGAAATGACCCCACTCGCCGTGATCGGCCACAGTCTCGACGTCATCGCCACGAATCAACTCGCGGGCCAGCAGCACTACCTTCGGGCCCATCGAGCAATCGTGGAGTCGGACGACGGTCTTCGTGAGCGGGCGCTTCGCAAGCAGGCGATCATGATCAAGGCGGTCGAGACCGGTTTTCACGATCGGGGTCTCGATGAGCTCACGGCGCGGCTCAGCGCCCATCTCGCAGTGACGGTCTTCAGCGTCGCGGTCGAGCGCTGGCTAGATCTGAACGATGACCTGCCCTTGACTGAGATATTGCACGACACCCTTGGGAGGCTGGCCACTCTCGCCACCGAGCCGACCACAGTGCGGGAAGTCCGATTTCTGTAAAATATTCTTTACACTCTCGACTTGGCAATCGTTGTAAGATATTTTTTACATTGTCCTACATTAGGCACTTTGTATAGAATACTTGACACGGAGGCCCTGTGGACTGGATGAATGTCTTCTCGAGCGAAGACATCGGCGCGTACATCGCTCACCTGCGCATAGGTGAAGGTCTCACACAGGCAGACTTCGCAGAACGGATTGGTGTGTCGAGACCGACCATCTCCAGTCTTGAGAACGGTGGGGCCGTGTCGGCCCGGCTCATGGTGAAAGCGATCAATTCACTGGGATCGCGCCTGGTCATCGTCCCCAAGTCGGCGGCAGTCACCGTTCGCGAGCTCCCTCATGAGTGAGGCGCTGGAGGTCTGGCTGAGAGACCGGAGAATCGGCTCGCTCAAACCGACCAGGCGAGGCGCGAGCTTCAGCTTCGACGAAGACATTGTGACTTCGTCGCCGGGGTTGCCGACGCTCTCAACTGCCCTACCGGTGAGAGCGCCATCAGCAGATGCGGAACTCACACGAGCGTGGTTCACCGGGCTACTGCCCGAAGGCCAGCAACGCGTCGAAGTATCGCGTCGATTCGGGCTGGAATCCGGTAGCTATTTCGACATGCTCCGTGAAACCGGCTGGGAATGCGCGGGTGCCGTCGTCGTCGTTCCACCGCAGGGTGCTCCACGATCCGCTTCACTTCGGGCGTTGACGGCGAGCGACATCACAGAACGGCTGAACGCCTTGCCCGGGCATCCATTTGACGCAAATGACGCCCTGAGGATCTCACTGGGCGGGTACCAGGCCAAGATGCTCGTCACCAGCTCAGCCGAGGGATGGTCGCTCCCCCTCGACGGCGCGATTTCGACTCACATTCTGAAGCCGCAACCGGCACGGCAGTGGCCTGGCATCATCGAAGGCGAAGCGTGGACTATGACGCTTGCTGCCTCGACCACCCCCACTGCAGAGGTCGACCTGATGCGCCTGGACGGGGCACCTCTCACTCTCGTCGTCACGCGATTCGATCGGATCGAGGTCGGCGGGACGCTGATCCGTATTCATCAGGAAGACGCCGCGCAGGCAATGGGGATCCACCCCGACCGCAAATATGCCAGCCGACAGGCGTCGAAGTCTGACCCGTCGTTGCTGAAGATCGCCGGGCTTCTGGAACGATATTCCGCGGCACCACGAACAGACCTCCATCGCCTTCTGCAACAGGTGGTCGTGAACGTCGCCGTCGGAAATACGGACGCACACGCCAAGAACTACGGCATCATGCATCGCACCGAAGTCGAAATCAGCCTCAGCCCGATGTATGACGTCGTGCCGGCAGCCGTCGTCAACCCGGCCACAACGGAAATGGGTCTTCGAGTTGGCGGAACGCTCCTTGCAGACCGCGTCACCACGACGAAGATCATCGACGAAGCTCGATCGTGGGGCATGCGCGAGAACGAAGCGCGGCATGAAGTCGAAGAGACGCTGGTCGCACTCAGGGCGGGTACGGAGTACGCCGACGAGCGCTACCCAGACACACCGCCTGCGATCTCAGCGTGGGTGTCGGGACGAATCGGAGAGTTGCTCGACCAACTCGCTGTCGGGGTGAGCCGACACGAGTCGGTCTGAGCCGGCCTCCCGTGACTGGGCTACTCAGTGGATGAGCACCTTCAGGGCGTCGTGCTGGGCCGCATTGCCGAAGACCTCGTAGGCGTCGAGCACCTGGTCGAACCCGAACTCGTGGGTGACGAACTTCTCGGCAGGCAGCTTGTGCTCGGCGACGAGCTTCAGCAGCATGCCGAGGGTGTTCGTGTTCACGAGGCCGGTCGAGATGTCGATGTTCTTGATCCAGAGTTCGTTGAGGGCGAGGTCGACCGATTTGCCGTGCACACCCACGTTGGCGACATGGCCGCCGGGGCGAACGATCTGGGTGCACATCGTGAAGGTGTTCGGGATGCCCACCGCTTCTATTGCGACATCGACACCCTGGCCGTCGGTGAGGGCCAGAACCTGTTCCTTCCAGTCGGCGTCGCCTGAATTGACCGTGTTCGTCGCGCCGAAGTCCGCGGCACGCTTGAGCCTCGCGTCGTCGAGGTCGATCGCAATGATCTTGGAGGGGCCGTAGAGTCGTGCTGTCATGACGGCAGAAAGACCGACGGGGCCTGATCCGATGACGGCAACGACGTCACCGGGAGCAACGTGACCGTACTGAACGCCGATCTCGAAGCCGGTCGGCAGAATGTCGGAGAGAAGGATGCCCTCGGCATCCGTCACGCCCTCTGGCACCTTGTAGACGGAGTTCTCGGCGAACGGCACCCGCACGTACTCGGCCTGGGTGCCATCGATCATGTAGCCGAAGATCCAGCCGATACCGGCGATTCCCTCGGGGTCTTCGCAGTGGCTGTAGAGGCCCTTGCGACAGTTCGAACACCGGCCGCACGAACTGACGCAGGCCAGGATCACCTTGTCGCCGACGGCCAGCTGGGTGACGCCCTCGCCGATCTCGGTGATCACACCGATGCCTTCGTGCCCGAGGATGCGCCCGGCACTCACTTCTGGCACATCGCCTTTGAGAATGTGGAGGTCGGTGCCGCAGATGGTGGTCGCGACCATCTTCACGATCACATCGGTCGGTGCCTTCAGCACCGGGTTCGGCACTTCTTCCCAGCTCTTCTGGCCTGGACCTTTGTAGACGAGCGCCTTCATGGAGTTCTCCCTGCTTGATGCGATGGGAGGTTCGTGACCGCCCAGGGGGCGGCCTCTGCGCTGCCCCTCAGAGGCAAGCCAAGCGGAGTCACGCACTGGGGGATAGTGCCGAAGGTCCCCCGTCGTCACTCGCAGGACGATTCTCAATCCTTCACATCCGCTTGGCCGCACTCACCCAGCGACGCTCATTCGGCGACGCTCACTCGACGACGCTCACTCGACTACGGAGACCTCTTTCCAGAAGGCGACATAGTTGGTGAAATCCTTGCCGACCCGATCGAACGCGGAAGGGTACGGGTTCGGGTAGCTCCACGCACGGTCTGTGAGCGTGGTGCCGCCGTCAACGACGCTGAAGTACTGGCACTCGCCCTTCCATGGGCAGGTGTACGGGGTATCGCTCTTGGCGAGCAGTTCCACGTTCACGCTCGCTGGGGGGAAGTACCAGTTGCCCTCGATGGAGATGAGGTCTTCTTTCGGAGCTTCGGCGATCACCGTGCCGTTGACTACTGCCTTCATGATGGGTCCTCTCGAATCACGAACAGAAAATGACGAACAGAAACACGAACGCGGGCCCCGCGGCCCAGAGGCTTGATCACACGTGCGCCTCTCCTGCTATGCAACCACGCCTTGCCGGGAATCGATACCGCTTGCGGCCGAAACCAGATCCACTCGCCCTGCCTCGACGAGCGCGCGGCCCGCAACTGACGCCGTGAGCAGATGACCGACGGCCCGCTCGAGCGAGGTGAAGGCCGCGCAGACAACAGCGGCCTCCGGTGAGCTGAAGTCGATGCCGAGGGTAGCAAGGGCGTCGATCACGGCTCCCGCGCCGAGGGTGTCTTCGGCGCCGTCGCTCGCGGCGATCACTGCTACCGAGACACGCGAGCCTCTCGCGACCTGCTGGGCGAGCATCCATTCGGCTGCGGCCGTGCGGGTGGCAAGATCGGCACGGATGCTCGGCACAGCCACCTCGACTGCCTCGGTGAATTCGCCGTCGACGCCGGGCAGCACGTCGACGTAGACGATCACGTCGGCGGCGGCACCCACCACAGCGAGCCCCTCCGCGCCGCGGCCGAACCGGACCTGGTAGTGCGCCTGTGCGGCGATGGAGTCAGTCACTCGTTCATCGTAATAGCGCGCAGGAACAGCGCAGGCGTGCGTGGCGAGGGCCCCGTTCGGCGAGTATGCCTGCGTGGCCCTACGCCACAGGCGAACCGCTGGCAAGAGCCACCGCAATTGTCTGCAACCGCGCGCCAGAAGAGTGAGACTGGAGCGATGAAGATAATGCTGAAGCTGATTCTCGACTGCGAGCCCGACGCTGCCTGGCGTGCGCTGCAGAGTCCGGCGGTCTTCCGAGAGGTTTCGGCCCCTCTCCTCACCATGAAGTCGCTCGAACCGGGCGGTTTCGCAACGACTTGGCCGGAGGGTAAGAATCGCGTCGAGATAGATGCTCTCGGGCTGTTTCCGCTCGGTCGGCAGATCATCGACATCGACCGGTCGCGCACGCAGCACCCCGGGGTACGGATCGTTCGCGACAAGGGCCGGGGCGTGACCGGCGCTCTCAAGCTCGCGACGATCTGGGACCACCGGATGGCCGTGGCCGCCGACCCCGCCGGCACAGGCAAGACGCTCTACCGTGATCGCCTGGTGATCGGCGCCGGCCCGATGACCCCGGCCCTCTGGGCGAGCCTCTGGGCGTTCTGGCAGCTCAGGGGAATCCGCCTGCGCGAGCTGGCACCGACCTGGGCATTCGACCCGGAGATCGTCGGCGCCGACGAGGCTGCCGATGCTACTGAGAAAGCGGCGGAGCAGGATCGCCTGGGCGCCGAGTCGCCGGCGGAGGTGCTCGCCGAACCGCCGGTCGCCGGATCGAACGTTCTCGGCGTCGACCCCGACCTGGGCGTGTCATGAGCGTTGCGGGTGTCGAGGGCGCAGCCGCTGCGATGCCCGTGACGGCGATCGAGGTCGCTGACTGGCGCCGCCGGGTGTTCGCCATCTACGCCGAAGTGCGACGCCTCAGCGTCGACGACGTTGTGGGTGCGCATTCGTACTGGCGAGCGGCTCGCGACGAGCTCTTCGCCACCCACCCCCAGACTCCACTGTTGCCGGAGGATCGCGTGGGTTTCGCCGGGCTGCCCGTGGCCGACTACGACCCTGCCTGGCGGTTCGACGTCGAGTTGGTTGCCCCCACAGAGCCTGCAGGATTCGACTTCGAGACAGGCACCGACGGCGTCGTGCCGTTCGAGCTGATCGGCCGCGCAGAGATCGGCGGTGTCGGCGTGCTCGATGTCTGGCGGCTGAAGTCCTACGGTGGCGGCATCTTCGTGCCGGTGCGCGACGGGCTTGCCGGGCGCGAAGGCGGCACCTATGGCGGGGGCCGGTATCTGCTCGACACCATCAAGGGGGCCCACCTGGGTGAGGGGGCGGGGCCCGGCTCCCTCGTGCTCGACTTCAATTTCGCCTACAACCCCTCGTGCGCCTACGACCCGGCGTGGGCGTGCCCGCTGGCCCCGCTGGGCAATCGTGTGGCGGCGGCGATCCCTGTCGGCGAGCTGTATTCGTGAGGAGCGTCGCCTCGGCGGTGCCACCGCGGGCACCGATCCGCTCGCCCATGCGCACCCTCTCATAGGAAGGCCATAGAAACAGACAAGGGAGCTCATAGCCCGCTACCAGAAGCTGAGGGTCATCCTCAGTGAAAGGTGGGCATCGTGTCTGCTTCAACAGCTTCTCCTTCGGCAGCTTCCAGCGCGGCTGCAGCTTCTGCCCCGACCGGTTCGGTGCCGACCGGTTCTGCGCCGCAGGGTTCACAGCCGGCGACTGTCGGCCGATCATCCGGTGGCCGAAGCCGAATCGGGCGAATCGTGTTCGGCGACCGAACCGCCCCCTCGTGGGCACGGCCGAGCCTCGTCGCCCTGCTGCTCGTGACCGCCGCGGTGTACCTCTGGAACCTGAGCGACAGCGCCTATGCCAACACGTTCTACGCAGCGGCCGTCGAGGCCGGGTCCAAGAGCTGGAAGGCCCTGTTCTTCGGGTCTCTCGACTCGTCGAACTTCATCACCGTCGACAAGCCGCCCGCCTCGCTCTGGGTGATGGGCATCTCGGCGCGACTCTTCGGGTTCTCGAGCTGGAGCCTCCTGGTGCCGCAGGCCCTGATGGGCGTGGCATCGGTGGCGCTGCTCTTCGGCGCGGTGAGACGCAGCCTGGTCGCCGTGGGCCCCACGCTCAGCGTCGCGGGCGGCCTGCTCGCCGGCACGATACTGGCGTTCACCCCGGCGGCCGCACTGATGTTCCGTTTCGACAACCCGGATGCCATGCTCACCCTGCTCATGACGGCAGCCGCCTACTTCGTGGTTCGCGCGCTGCCGAAGGCGAGCTGGAGATGGCTCGCTCTGGCCGGCGTCGCCCTCGGGTTCGCCTTTCTCACCAAGATGCTGCAGGGCCTGCTGGTGCTGCCCGCGTTCGGCTTCGTCTACCTGCTTGCGGCTCCGACCGTGCTCTGGAAGCGGTTCGCGCACCTTCTGGTGGCCGCGGGCGCGCTCGTGGTCTCGGCCGGCTGGTGGGTGCTCACCGTTGCCCTGTGGCCGACGGATGCCCGGCCCTACATCGGCGGATCGACCAACAACACCGTGCTCGACCTCGTGTTCGGGTACAACGGTTTCGGTCGGCTTTTCGGGGGTTCTGGCGGCGGGGGTGGCACAAGCTCCGGAGTGTCAGGTTCGAGCTTCGGTGGTGCAACCGGGCTGCAGCGACTCTTCAGCAGCGAGATGGGGCTCGAGATCTCGTGGCTTCTGCCCGCTGCCCTTGTGGCTCTCGTACTGGGGCTCATCGTCACCCGCAAAGGCGGCCGGTCGAACCCGCTTCGCGCCGGACTGGTTCTCTGGGGCGGCTGGCTACTCGTGACAGGGCTCGTCTTCAGCTATATGAGCGGCACAGTGCACCCGTACTACACCGTCGCGCTGGCACCCGCGATCGGCGCGCTCGTCGCCCTCGGCGGTGTTGCCCTCTGGACGGCACGCAACACCTGGCTCGGCAGACTCGGCCTGGCGGTCATGATCGCCGGCTCTGGCGCCTGGTCGTTCGTGTTGCTCACTGAGAACGCCGACTGGCTACCGTGGCTCCGCTGGGTGCTGCTGGTGGGCTCTGTGCTCTCGGCGGTGGCCCTGGTGGTGGGTGCGGTCGCCGGGCTGCGAAGGATGACCGTGGTGGCCGTTCTCGCCGGCACACTCTTCGCTCTCGGCGGCTCGGGCGCCTATGCCGTGGCGACAGCGTCGGTGGCGCACGGCGGCTCGATCCCGACGGTCGGATCGTCGAGCTCGATGAGTATGGGCGGCGGCGCCCCCGGCGGAACCGCAGGCGGCGCAGGTGGCGGGGCGGCTCCGAGCGGCATGGCTTCGGGCGGCTCTGCTTCTGGCGGTGGCACACCTCCGAGCGGAACCGCGGGTGGAACGCCGCCAGCGGGCGCATCCGGCACGGGAACCACGACGAGCGGCACCGCGGATGCCGCGGCAACGGATTCAGCGGCACCAGCGCAGGCGGGAGCATCCACAACCGCGTCGTCGGAGGCGCTCGACGCTCTGCTCTCAGCGACGACGACCCGCTGGGCCGCGGCCGTCAACGGTTCGCAGTCGGCAGCGACTCTCGAGCTGAGTTCGGGCACCGCAGTGATGGCGATCGGCGGGTGGAGCAGTGATCCCACCCCTACACTCGCGGAGTTCCAGGCCTACGTAGCCGCTGGGGACGTCGGCTACTACGTGGTGAGCGGCCAGGGCGGAGGGGGTGCGCCCGGCGGTGGCACCAGCACGGCGAGCGCGATCGAGACGTGGGTGACGTCGACGTTCACGGCCACAACGGTGGGTAGCGCGACGGTCTACGACCTGACGGCAGGCTGAATTCCAGACCGACGTTCGTGATGCTGGGCGGCCCCAGCTGGGCCGGGCATCCGGTGCGCTATGCTGGAGACACTTGTGAGTGCAATTACGCGCTCCCTGCGTCGTAGAACGCAACTCTTCTGCGCAATTTCGGCCCCTGCGCGATGCACACACATCGCTTCGATCAACACACGCTGATCAAAAAACAGTGGGCCAGGCGATTGCTTTCGAAGAAAAATTCTCACGGCGAACGGATGTGCCCACCGGCACCTTCGCCACAACTTCCACCACGGAGTTCGATCCGCTGTGCAACAGCGTGTCGATCGAGATTGCGCAGACGCACCTCGCACAGCAGAGCTCTGCCGTGCACGCGCAGTTCACAGCCCAGGTGGAACCGATGCCAGCGAAAGGCACCGAAACCCCATGTCAACTGACACCCGCACCTCACACACTTCACCGGCCGATTCCAAGCCCGTGCCCGACTTCGCCACCCTCGGTGTTCCCGCCCCGATCGTTGCCAAGCTGACGGCCGACGGCATTCTGTCGCCGTTCCCCATCCAGGTCGACACCCTGCCAGACACCCTCGCCGGGCGCGACGTGCTCGGCCGAGGCAAGACCGGCTCTGGCAAGACCCTTGCCTTCTCGATTCCGATGATCGCCCGTCTCTCCGGTGCACTCGCCGGCGGCAAGCGTCGCCCCGGTCGCCCGCTCGGCCTCATTCTCGCGCCGACCCGCGAGCTCGCCACGCAGATCTCCGCCGTTCTCCAGCCGCTCGCTGACGCGTACGGCCTGAAGTCGACCACCATCTTCGGTGGCGTCTCGCAGCAGCGCCAGGTCGCGGCTCTCAAAGCCGGTGTCGATGTCGTCGTCGCCTGCCCCGGCCGCCTCGAAGACCTCATGAAGCAGGGCTTCGTCTCACTCGACGCCGTGGAGATCACCGTGCTCGACGAAGCCGACCACATGGCCGACCTGGGCTTCCTGCCCGTCGTCACGCGCATCCTCTCGAAGACGCCCGAGAACGGGCAGCGCCTGCTGTTCTCCGCGACCCTCGACAACGGCGTGGACAAGATCGTCAACCGCTTCCTGCACAACGAGGTCCTGCACTCCGTCGACGAGGCCAACTCGCCCGTCGCTGCCATGACCCACCACGTGTTCGAGGTCAACGACGCCGAGGCGAAGACCGCTCTCGTCAAGAAGCTCTCCTCGGGAACCGGCCGCCGCATTCTCTTCATGCGCACCAAGCACCACGCCAAGAAGCTCGCGCGCCAGCTCATCGAGGCCGGAATTCCGGCTGTCGACCTGCACGGCAACCTCTCGCAGGTCGCCCGTGACCGCAACCTCGCGGCGTTCAGCGCTGGCGACGTGAGTGTTCTCGTTGCGACCGACGTCGCCGCGCGTGGTGTGCACGTGGACGACATCGAACTCGTCATCCACGTCGACCCGCCGGCCGAGCACAAGGCCTACCTGCACCGCTCGGGCCGCACGGCACGCGCCGGCAGCGAGGGCGACGTGGTCACGATCATCCTGCCCGCACAGCGCAAGGACCTCGACCAGCTCATGCGCAAGGCAGCGATCTCGGTCGCCGTCGAGCGTGTTGCACTCGACTCCCCGTCGGTCGACGCACTGGTCGGCGAAGTCGCAGCCTACGTGAAGCCTTCGGATGCCCCGGTCACCCTCACCGGTGGCGGTCGTGCATTCGGCGGCGGCAATGGCGGTAACGGCGGCGGGCGTTCGCGCCAGGGCGGCAATTCACGCGGCGCCGGCGGCGGCCAGGGCGGATCGCAGGGAGCGAATGCCCAGCGCAAGCGCGCCCTTCGTGACGGTTCAGCGCCGGCCGCAGGCTCGGGCAACGGCGGAACCCGCCGCCCGCAGGGCTCTGGTGCCGGCGGCCGCAGCGGTGGCTCCACCACCGCCTGGTCGAGCTCGACCGGCAGCGCCGGAGCGACCTCAGCTCCTCGCGTTCGCCGCTCGGCTCCGCGCCGCGCGCAGGGATAGTCTCCTCACCGAAATGACGCGAAACGCCTCCTGGGGCGAAGATCGACTTTCCCGTAAGTGCACTGTTTCACTCGAAAAGCTGCGCATCCGGGAAAGTCGATGCCGGGCGGTATTTTGGGAGCATGGCACCCACGAGAGTTCTGCTCGACGTCGATACGGGCGTGGATGACGCCCTCGCGATACTGTTCGCCGTCGCCCACCCGGCGATCGAGCTGCTGGGCGTGAGCTGCGTGGCCGGAAACGCCGCGCTGCCGCAGGTCGTCGAGAACACGCTTCGGGTGCTCGACGCGGCCGGGGCACCTGACGTGCCGGTCGCGGGCGGGGCGAGCAGGCCGCTGATCAACCCCACCCGCGATGCCTCGCACGTGCACGGGGCCGACGGGCTCGGCGGGATCGAACTGCCTGCCACCACGCGAACGACCCACTCCGTCGACGGCCGGCCCGTGGGCGCCGTCGAGATGATGCGGATGCTCCTCCTCAACAGCCCCGAACCGGTCACGATCGTCGCGCTCGCCCCCCAGACCAACCTCGCCCTGCTGCTGCGCACCTACCCGGAGATCGTGCCGAAGATCGAGCGCGTAGTGTTCATGGGCGGATCGGCCAGTATCGGCAACGCTACTGCCGTGGCCGAGTTCAATGTATGGCACGACCCGGAGGCTGCTGCGATCGTGCTGGATTCGGGCATCCAGACCTTCATGTACGGGCTCGACGTGTTCAATCACGTGGCCGTCGACCAGGAGACAGCAGGCGAGATGCTGCAGAGCCCGTCACGGGCGGTTCGGCTGGCCGGGGCACTCATTGGGCACCGCATGGGCGTCGGAGCGAACCACGAGCCGGTCTACACCGGGCTTCTCGGTGACGCCGGCGCGCTCTGTGCGCTCGTCGATCCGGATGCCCTGCACATCGAGCGCCGGCCGGTCTACGTCGAGCTTTCCGGAGCGACCCGCGGCCAGACCGTCGTCGACCGCAGGGTCTTTCCGGGCGAAGACTCGCTGCACGGCCTCGCGGCAGCGACCGGTCTCACCGACGTCGCCCTCGGCGTGGACGCGCCGCGCTTCGTGGACCTGTACCTGCGCACCATCGCGACTCTGGCCTGACGAGCGCGCAGACGCGATCCGCGACGCCCAGCCGAGACTCCCGCGACACGTCGAGTCGGGCAGACCCGTCTCAATTCGCCGCGGCTGCCTCACGGAGCCTGGGACGTGCCCCGCATCAGCACCGGTGCCCGGCGGAAACGGGCCCCCAATCAGCACCGGCGCCCGGCGGAAACGGGCGACAAATCAGTACAGACGCCCGGCGGGGACCGGCGTCAAATCAGTACAGACTCCCAGCGGGGACGGGCGACAAATTAGTACCGGCGCCCGGCGGGGACGGGCGCCGAATTAGTACAGGCGGCCGACCGAGGCGAGCGCCGCACGCAGGAGGGCACCGCGCCCGCCCTCCATCTCGGCGTGGATGGCATCGCTCACCGCCTCTTCGGGTGTCATCCAGGTGAGCTCGAGGGCATCCTGCCGTGGGTCGCAGGTGCCGGTGACGGGGATCACGTAGGCCAACGAGACGGCGTGCTGCCGGTCATCCGTGAACGAGGACACACCCGGCAGCGGGAAGTACTCGGCGACCGAGAAGGGAATCGGGCTCGTCGGCAACTGGGGGAACGCCATCGGCCCCAGGTCTTTCTCGAGGTGGCGGAAGAGCGCGTCGCGCAGCGTCTCGCCGTACATGACGCGGCCAGAGACGACGGTGCGCGTCATGGTGCCGCTCTTCGACACCCGCAGCAGCACGCCGACTTCGGTGACCTGGCCGAGCCCGTCGACGCGCACCGGAACCGCCTCGACGTAGAGCAGCGGCAGGCGTCGCCGGATCTCCTCAAGCTCCTGGTCACTCAGCCAGCCGGGGTTCGGGTCAGGGGTGCGCACGCTCATGGTTCATTCTTACCCATATTCGGGGCGTAGCCCGCGCGCGCCTCGCGAGCGGTGGATGCTGGAGCCCCACACAGACGCATGACACCGCCCGTCGGCGCAACCGGGCCGCGCCTGTCAGTGGAGTGGGCGATCATAGGAGCAGGAGTGATGAGCGATGAGTGCAGCCCGAACGGCCGCGAGCAGGGCCGACCTGGTGTTACAGAGGTTCTCGCCTGCCACCCGGGAGTGGTTCGGCGGGGCCTTCGCCGCGCCCACCGAAGCCCAGCTCGGCGCCTGGGAGGCGGTCTCCGACGGCGCGCATGCGCTCGTGGTCGCACCGACCGGGTCGGGCAAGACGCTCGCAGCGTTCCTCTGGGCGATCGACCGGCTGATCGCGCATCCGCGTGACCCGCAAGCGAAGCAGGGCACCCGCGTTCTCTACATCTCGCCGCTGAAGGCGCTGGCAGTCGACGTCGAGCGCAACCTGCGTGCGCCTCTCGTCGGCGTCACCCAGACCGCCAAGCGATTGGGCGCCGCTCCCCCGACCGTGACCGTGGGCGTGCGCTCGGGTGACACGACCCAGACCGACCGCCGCACCATGATCAAGAACCCACCCGACCTTCTGATCACCACCCCCGAGTCGCTGTTCCTCATGCTGACCTCCGCCGCCCGCGAGACGCTCGCCGCTGTCGACACGATCATCATCGACGAGGTGCACGCTGTCGCCTCCACGAAGCGTGGGGCACACCTGGCGGTGAGCCTCGACCGACTGGATGCCCTGCTCGAGAAGCCCGCACAGAGAATCGGTCTCTCGGCCACCGTGCGGCCTCCAGAAGAGGTCGCCCGTTTCCTGGCCGGGGGCGCACCCGTCACCATCGTGGCCCCGGTTTCGACGAAGAAGTTCGACCTGCACGTGGTCGTCCCCGTCGAAGACATGTCAGACCTCGGTGCGGCGCCGGCACTCGAGGGGTCTGCCGCGGCTGCCACACCACAGCAGGGGTCGATCTGGCCGCACGTCGAAGAGAGCATCGTCGACCGCATCCTGGCGCATCGCTCCTCGATCGTCTTCGCCAATTCGAGGCGCCTTGCCGAACGGCTCACGGCCCGGCTGAACGAGATCTATGCCGAACGACTGCAGCTCGGTTCGGGGTACGACGACGAGACGGGTGACGTGCCCACCTCGGCGCGCACGATTCGTGCGGCAGGAACCAATCGCAGCATTCTGGCCGATCCCGCCCGGCGCCCGGGCTCCGGCCGCCCCGACGACCGGTACGCCGGGTCTGGCGCTCCTGCCGCGAACGACCGCGTCGCGAGCGGTCGTCCACCGGCCCAGACGATGGCTCAGAGCGGGCAGACCGAGGGTGCCGCACCACTGCTCGCGCGCGCGCACCACGGCTCGGTGAGCAAGGAGCAGCGGGCGATCATCGAAGACGACCTGAAGACGGGTCGTCTCCGCTGCGTTGTCGCCACCTCGAGCCTCGAGCTCGGCATCGACATGGGTGCGGTCGACCTCGTCGTGCAGGTGGAGTCACCCCCGTCGGTCGCAAGCGGCCTGCAACGCGTCGGCCGGGCAGGGCACCAGGTCGGCGAGGTCTCGCGCGGCATCATCTACCCGAAACACCGGGCCGACCTCATCCACTCGGCTGTCGCGGCGCAGCGCATGACCGACGGGCTCATCGAGACGCTCAGTGTTCCGAAGAACCCACTCGACATCCTCGCCCAGCAGACCGTCGCGGCCTGCGCCCTCGAGTCGATCGACGTCGAGGAGTGGTTCGACACCGTGCGGCGCAGCGCGCCGTTCTCGAGCCTGCCCCGCTCGGCCTACGAAGCCACGCTCGACCTGCTGGCCGGTCGCTACCCCTCCGACGAATTCGCAGAGCTCCGCCCGCGCATCGTCTGGGATCGCGACGCCGGCACACTCACCGGAAGGCCCGGGGCCCAGCGTCTGGCCGTCACAAGTGGTGGCACCATCCCCGACCGCGGCCTGTTCGGCGTGTTCATGGTGGGAGAGAAGGCCTCCCGGGTCGGCGAACTCGACGAGGAGATGGTCTACGAATCCCGGGTGGGCGATGTGTTCGCCCTGGGGGCGACCAGCTGGCGCATCCAGGAGATCACGCACGACCAGGTGCGGGTGACTCCGGCGTTCGGCGAGCCGGGGCGGCTGCCGTTCTGGCGGGGCGACGGGTTGGGGCGGCCCGCCGAACTCGGGCGCGCGATCGGCGAGTTCACCCGCACGGTGGCGGGATCATCCGAAAGCCGTGCCCTGCAGATCGCGCGAGACGCGGGTCTCGACGAGAACGCCGCCACCAACCTGGTGGCGTTCATCACCGAACAACGGGAAGCAACCGGGCATGTACCGGGTGACACCACGCTCGTCGTCGAGCGCTTCAGGGACGAGCTCGGCGACTGGCGGGTCATCCTGCATTCCCCGTACGGCATGCAGGTGCATTCGCCCTGGGCGCTGGCGATCGGAGCCCGTATTCGGGAGCGCTTCGGCGTCGACGGTGGGGTCGTGGCCAGCGACGACGGCATCGTGGTGCGCCTGCCCGACACCGAGAGCGACCCTCCGGGGGCCGAGCTGTTCGTCTTCGACGCCGACGAGCTCGAGATCCTCGTCACCACCGAGGTCGGCGGGTCTGCACTCTTCGCCTCACGCTTTCGCGAGAGCGCCGCACGGGCGCTGCTGCTGCCACGGCAGAACCCCGGCAAGCGGTCACCGCTCTGGCAGCAACGGCAACGCTCGGCGCAGCTGCTGGAGGTCGCCCGGCGGTACCCGACGTTCCCGATCATTCTCGAGACCGTGCGCGAGTGCCTCCAGGATGTCTACGATCTGCCGTCACTGAAGTCCCTGGCTGGTGAGATCGAGAGCCGCACGATCCGTATCGTCGAGACCGAGACGCCCGAGCCGTCTCCGTTCGCACGCTCGCTGCTCTTCGGTTACGTCGCCTCCTTCGTCTACGAGGGCGACAGCCCGCTCGCCGAACGCCGCGCCGCCGCCCTCTCGCTCGACCCGACCCTGCTGGCCGAACTGCTCGGTCGCGCAGAGCTCCGTGAGTTACTCGACCCGGCCGTCATCGAGCAGACCGAACGCGAATTGCAGCGTCTCGCCCCGGGTCGTAAGGCTTACGGGGTCGAGGGTGTCGCCGACCTGGTGCGGATGCTCGGGCCGCTCACTGCGGCCGAGATAGCCGAGCGACTCAGCGACGGCGACGCCGATAGCACGACCGACGGCGAATCTGCGCCCGAGGCAGCCGAGCAGCACCTGCAGGCACTGCTGCAGGCGAAACGCGTGCTCGCGGTGAACATCGCCGGTGAGCCGCGCTGGGCGGCCATCGAAGACGCGAGCCGCCTGCGTGACGCGCTGGGGGTGCCGATCCCGTTCGGAGTCCCCGACGCCTTCATCGAGCCGGTCGAAGATCCCCTCGGTGACCTGGTCGGCCGGTACGCCAGAACACATGGCCCGTTCACCGCGGCGGAGGTCGGTGCGCGCCTCGGGCTCGGGTCTGCGGTCGTGCACGAGACCCTCAAGCGGCTCGAGCGCACGCGCCGAGTGATCGAGGGCGAATTCAGGCCCACCGGGAACTCCGGCATCGGAGGGCAGACGGCAGCGGCAACGGAGTGGTGCGACTCCGAGGTGCTGAGGCGACTGCGCAGCCGCTCGCTGGCAGCGCTGCGACACGAAGTCGAACCCGTCGACCAGGGTGCGTTCGGCCGATTCCTGCCCGCGTGGCAGCACGTCGGAGGCACCCTCCGGGGAATCGACGGCGTGCTCACCGTGATCGAACAGCTCGCCGGAGTGCCGGCGCCGGCCTCCGCCTGGGAGACGCTCGTGCTGCCATCACGCGTGTCGGACTACAGCCCGGCCATGCTCGACGAACTCACCGCCTCGGGCGAGATCGTCTGGGCAGGCAACGGCTCGCTGCCCGGCAGCGACGGCTGGGTCTCGCTCCATCTCGCCGACACCGTGCGTGTCACCCTGCCTGAGCCCATCGATTTCACGCCGACCGACCTGCAGTCTGCGATCCTGGAGGCCCTCAGCGGTGGCGGCGCGTACTTCTTCCGCACCCTGGCGGACCAAGTCGCTATGACGCTCCGAGCCAACCTTGCAGCGACGACACCCGCGAACCCGGCCGCTCCGGCACAGGCGACCCGCGCAGGCGCAGCCCACTCAGCGGGCGAGCCAGCAGCAGCGTTGTCCGACGCCGAGCAGATCGCGCCCCGCGTCTCCCGGAGTGCGCGTCTGGCAGCCGCAAACGGCATGCCCACATCGACAGCGAGTCAGCTCGCGATGGGCGCCTCTGAGCAGGCGTCCTCGTCTAACCCGACGTCAGCGAGCACGACGGATTCGGCAGGTGACACGGTCGGTCGATCATCCGGTGCCGCCGACGCCGGCACAGCTCCAGCTCCTCTCGTACCCCCGACCGGGTTCTTCAGCGACGACCAACTCGTCACCGCGCTCTGGGATCTCGTCTGGGCCGGTCTCATCACGAACGACACCCTCGCGCCGCTGCGCACCCTGACCGGCAGCACGACGGCGGGCCGATCGGCGCACTCTACGAAACGATCGACGCCCCGCAGCTCCCTCTACCGCGGCCGCGCCTACGCCCGCCCCACGATGGCCACCCGTGTGGGGCCCCCGACGGTCGGCGGCAGGTGGTCGCTGCTCCCCCGCGCTGAAGGCGACGCAACTCTCCGTGCCCACGCCATGGCCGAGTTCCTGCTCGACCGCTATGGCGTTGTGACCCGCGGCTCCGTAATGAACGAGCATCTGCCGGGCGGCTTCGCGCTGGCCTACCGGGTGCTGAGCAAGTTCGAGGAGACGGGCCGGTGCCGCCGCGGCTACTTCATCGAAGGGCTCGGCGCCTCGCAGTTCGCGACGGGCGGTACCGTCGACCGCCTGCGCTCGTTCGCGCGAGACATTCTCACAGACGAGCCAGCAACACCCGGCAACGCTCTCCCGGGCGACAGCCGTGGCGGGCCGGTCGCCGCCAGCGGCGGGATGCTCGGCTACGACCCGCGCGAAAACCCCGCCAGCGCGGGGTACGGCGGTTCCACCGTGCGGGTCGGCTCCTCCGAATCCCGGGCTGCGGGAACGAACCAGGTCCGTGACGCACAGGGCCCCGCAGCAGCCTCACCGCCGCGTCGAGGCGGCACTGCACGTGACCGCGAGGCCAAGCCCCGAGCCACCACCTTCGCCGCGAGCGACCCCGCGAACGCCTATGGGGCAGCACTGCCCTGGCCCACCGGCTCCGGCCACCGACCCGGCCGCAAGGCCGGCGCCCTCGTCGTTCTCGTCGACGGCGCCCTCGTTCTCTATGTCGAGCGCGGCGGCAAGACCGTGCTCTCGTTCACCGACGACATCGAAACACTCGTCGATGCCGCCGGTTCCCTCGCCGCAACCGTGACCTCTGGCCGGGTCGACAAGCTCACCATCGAGAAGATCGACGGCGAGTTCTCGGTCGGCTCGACCGTCGGGCGTATTCTCGAGGCGGCCGGCTTCAACAACACCCCGCGAGGGCTGAGGCTCCGCAGTGCCTGAGGGCGACACCGTCTACCGCACTGCCGAGCACCTCAACGCCGTGCTGGCCGGGCGGGTGCTGACCGCGTGCGACATCCGCGTGCCGAAGTTCGCCACGGTCGACCTCACCGGCGAGACGGTCGAGGGGGTCATCAGCCGCGGCAAACACCTGCTCATGCGGGTGGGTGGGTTCAGCATCCATTCGCATCTGAAGATGGAGGGCACCTGGCACCTCTATCGCCCTGAGACCCGCTGGCGCAAACCCGCGTGGCAGGCCAGGGCCATCCTGAAGACCGAAGACTGGATGGCCGTGGGCTTCGAGCTCGGCCTGCTGGAGGTTGTGCCACGCGAGGCCGAAGACAGCGTCGTCGGCTACCTCGGCCCCGACCTGATCGGGCCAGAGTGGGACGCAGACGAGGCCGTGCGCCGCCTGGCCTCCGACCCGCTCCGCGAGATCGACGTGGCACTGCTCGACCAGCGCAACCTGGCCGGGCTCGGCAATGTGTACGCGAACGAGCTGTGCTTTCTGCGGGGTGTTCTGCCGACGCGACCCGTCGGCGAGGTGCCGAAGCTCGATGCCGTCGTCGCGCTCGCGCATCGACTCATCACGGCCAACCGCGATCGCGTCGAACGCACGACGACGGGCGACATGAGACCGGGGCGGATGCTCTGGGTCTACGGTCGCGGTGGGCAGCCCTGCCGGCGCTGCGGCACCCGCATCGAGAGCGGCAAGCTCGGCGCCACCGAACTCAGCCTCCGCGACACCTACTGGTGCCCCCACTGCCAGACCTGATTCGGGCCCGTGCGCTCCGGCTCTCTCTGCTGGTGCGCGCAATCGGCCCCAAGAAACGTCTCCGGGGGCCGTTTGCGCGCACCTGCACGAGGCCTGGCTGGGAGCGCGAGTGGGGGCACCAGCAGAGTCGCGACATCGTATTCTTGGGGGGTGATCGACGACATCAAGAAACGGGCCCTGCACCGCGCGCGCATCCTCGAGGGGCAGATGCGTGGCCTCAGCAAGGCGATCGAGAACGAGGACTACTGCGTCGACATCATCACCCAGTCGCTCGCCATTCAGAAGTCACTCGGCTCCCTGAACAAGCTGATGGTCGAGAACCACTTGAAGACCCATGTCACCGAGATGTTCGACGAGGGCGGCGAGACCCGAGAAAAAGCGATCGACGAGCTCGTGCGCATCTACGAGTTGAGTCGCAACCGCGGGGAGTAGACGCGCGGGCCCGGGCAGACCAGCTGCGAATCATCGTCACTCTGCTCACCCGTGTGGGCCCCTGCAACTCACGGGCGGCGAGAGTAGTTTGAGGCTATGACCGAGCAACAGCCCTACGACGTGCTTCACAGCTACGACGACTTCGAACTTCGCCGGTACCCCGGCCATCTCCTGGCTGAGGCGGTCGTCGATGCGCCCTTCGAAGACGCAGGCAACAAGGCGTTCAGGTACCTCTTCGCCTACATCGGCGGTGAGAACGTTTCGAATTCGAAGGTGGCGATGACGGCGCCCGTGGTGCAGGCCGATGCCTCGTCACGCATCGCGATGACCGCGCCTGTGGTGCAACAACCCGCTTCCGCGAACCCGGATGACGGCGAAAGCAGCGGCTTCAGGGTCGCCTTCGTGCTGCCCGCGGACTTCGCGTTCGAGACGGCCCCGCGCCCGACGAACCCCCGCGTACAGCTCCGTGCGGTGCCGGAGAGCCTGGTTGCTGCAATCCGGTACCGCGGGCGCTGGACCGAAGAGAGCTACCTGAAGCACCTCGAACAGCTCACGTCGGCCCTCGCCGTTGCCGGCTTCACCTCGACCGGGCAACCGAGGTTCGCCCGCTTCGATCCGCCGTTCCTGCCCGCTTTCCTGCGGCACAATGAGGTGATGCTCGACGTCGAAGAATCGCAGCCCGTCTGACCCGCAACGGTACCGCGCAGCTCAGTCACCGGCGGTGACGGGTGCAACTTCCTTTTCCGACTGCCACGGCCAGCGGCCGGTGATCTCCAGCTGCAGCGACAAGCTGAGGAACGTGCGAATCAGGATGATCGCCGCCAGTACGGCGACACTCTCGAGGGTCGGGGTCACGGCGACGGTCCGAACGATGTCGGCGGCCACGAGAAACTCGAGGCCGAGCAGAATGGACTGCCCGAGCATCCGGCGATATTCCTTGTAGACCGACGGCTCGCGCCGCAGGGCATGAAGAATGGCGACAACACTCGACCACGCCGCACCCAGGAGAATGATCGCGACCCCCGCGCCCTCGATCACTGATGCGGCGATCTCGATGATTTCCTGAAACGTCATACCCTGTTTGTACACCCGTACAGGCTGATCCATCTCAGAAGAGCCCTTCGGTCAAGCAGACTGGGCCAGAAATCACTCGGTGAGGGCGATGGCCTGGCTGACCCAGAGACTGTACTGGGCCCACGGGTCGTCGACGCCGGCCTGGAGCTCACGGATGTGGGCGTCGAGAGAGTCGTGCAGGGTGAACCACTCGCTGCCCGGGATGCGGTGACTCGCGAACTGCAGGTGCCGCCGATGCTCGCGTTGCCGTGTACCGCGCTCGAAGGCGAGAAGCTCGTCGAAGTGCAATTGGGCGAGCCGTGCACGGGGGTTGGCGCTGGTACCGATCTTGACGGTGTTCCTGAAGCGAACGTAGTAGACCACGTCGACGCGGGGTTGGCGGTCTGTGCCGTCGGGCAGGTCTCCGAGCCTCCACTCGCAGACTCCGCAGAGCCAGCCTGACGGGTAGGCGACTCCCAGCCTCGAGCCGCAGGCCACACAGGGCGTCGGCAGCACATCGCTCACGCCGACGTCTTCGGCGACCAGGGAGTAGGCCTCCAGCAGATGCCGGTCGCAGAGGTTCAGCCCGCGAGCCCCAGCGACCGGGTTCGGGCAGGGCACGCCGTCATCCCGGATGCCGCACCGGCTCGGGGTTTCTCCTGTCGCGAGCTCACCAACGGATTCGACCATGCCGCCACTGTAGGGCCGACCTCTGACGACGGACGCTGGGACGGCAGGCTCTGAGACGGGATGCTCCGACAGCGTCGGTGGTCGTGATTACGTTCGTCAGACGGAGCGGCAGCGAAAATGCCAGAGTCAGGAATGGAGGTGCCCGGCATGGCCGAGAACATCGAGGCATGGTGGTCGAGGCGACAGCGCTCGAAGGGCACCCTCATGCCCTACGAGATCGGAACGTACCGGGGCGATTGGGAGCGATACCCGGTGCTGATCAGGCAGTATCACCCCGAGCTGAATCACCACATCACCCTCACCCAGATCCCGCCCGCAGCCGAGGTGTACCTGCTGTGGCAGTGCGACACCGGTCACCTCTTCGTGGCAACCCCTGAAGAGCAGCGGTCGCGGCCGGGCAGAACACGTCGCCGGTCATCGTGGTGCCCCGAATGCACGGCGCTGGCTGTGCCGAAACGCAGCACAGCGGCACGCCCGGCCGCCACGCCCGACCGACCCGCACGGCAGGCAGCACGCGCGCCAGACGGCGTCTTCGCCGGTGACGCCTTCGTCAGCCCGCGGGCACCGAGACCCGCCTCTGCGGCCGAAGCGCGCCTGCGGCAGCTCCTCGCCGAACGACTGGCCGTCGACCTGTCGGTGAATGCGGTGAAGACCAGCCGCCCGTTCTTCACCCACGTCGAGGTGTGGCCCGACATCGTCATCCCTGAACTCCGGGTGGCGATCGAGTATGACACCGTCGGCAGGCATGGCCTGGAGCACGTGGGCAAGCGCGAAGAGACCGACCGCCGCAAGGACCGGCTCCTGCGTGCGGTGGGCTGGGAGGTGGTGCGCATCCGCTGCGGAAAGCTGCATCCGCTCGGCCCTTTCGACCTCACGGCGACAAACGTGTCTGATCGCCTCATCGACAGGCTTCTCGACACACTTCGCGTCATTCGCGGCGACCTGATCGTGAACGCGTACCTCACCCCGAGCATCCCGAGCCGGCGACAGACCGGCCCGCAAGTTGCCCTGCACCCACCGCTCACAGCAGACTGAAGGCACCGGATCGCGAGAGAGTCTTCCGACAGCGACCAAGGAGCCAACCCCCATCATGAGCGAACCGAGTGATTCCCGCGTCGGCCTGTACATCGACTTCGACAACATCGTCATCTCGCGGTACCAACAGCTGCACGGGCGCAATGCCTTCCAGCGCGACGGCATCCGCGATTTCGACAAGTCGAGCCCGGATGCTGACCCCGACGTTGCTGCCCGGCTGGCCGCTGCCACGGTCGACTTCAATGCGATCATCGACTTCGCCGCGTCGTTCGGCACAATGGTCGTCAACCGCGCCTACGCAGACTGGTCTGTGCCCGTCAACGCGAGCTACCAGCGCCAGCTCATGTCGAGGGCCGTCGACCTGACGCAGCTCTTCACCACCACCACACGGGGAACGAAGAACGGTGCCGACATCCGTCTCGCTGTGGACGTGGTCGAGGATCTCTTTCGACTGCCCGACCTCACGCACGTGATCATCGTGGCCGGCGACTCGGACTACATCGCCCTCGCGCAGAAGACGAAGCGCCTGGGGCGCTTCGTGGTGGGCATCGGAGTCGCCGGTTCGACGAGCACCTCGCTGGCGGCCGCGTGCGACGAGTTCGAGGACTACGACTCGCTGCCCGGCATCGAGAAAGTGGCGGCCACGGCGGCCAGTGCTCTTCCGAAGACCGACAAGGCTGCAGCGGGCAAGGCAGCTGCCGAGGCCGCCGAGACCCAGCCCACGAAGGCTCCGGCGAAATCAAGACGGGTTTCGACGATCCCGATGTTCTCGCACACCGAAGACACGTCGTTCGACGAACCCGAAGTCGCAGAAGACGTCGACCCACAGTCGGTTGCGACCGAGCTGCTCGTTCGGGCCCTGCAGATCGGCCACGCCAAGGGCGACGCAGACGAGTGGCTCAACACCGGCACCGTCAAGAACCAGATGCGGCGAATGGACCCTTCGTTCAACGAGAAGCCTCTCGGCTTTCGTTCGTTCACTGATTTTCTCGCCTCCCGCAGCGAGGTAGCAGACCTACAGGACGAGGGTTCGCAGCGTCTCATCCGTCTGAGGCCCGACTCCGAAGGCCGCCGCTGACGTGGCTTCGAATGACGAATCGGTGGCGCTGGATCGACGTCAGCAGTTCCTGAAGGCCTACGACGACGAACTGCGCACCGATGCAGAAACACCCAGCGCGACGAACGTGAGTCGGCTCGGCCCGCTTCGGCTGGTGACGTCGCGAACGGCCGCGGATTCATCACCTACCAGACCCTCGGCGACGCCGACGAGACCACCGTTCACCACCTCGTTGCCGAAGCCGTCGCGTACTACCTGGCAGACCCCGGCATCAGCCGAGTCGAGTGGAAGACCCGGGCTCACGACAGGGCGCTCGGTCTGCATGAAGCCCTACTCTCGAACGGCTTTCTGGCTGACGAAGCGGTGTCGATCATGATCGGCGAGGCGGCGTCACTCGCCCTCGACGTCGCGCTGCCAGACGGCGTCACCCTTCGCCGCATCACAGAAGAGACCGACGTCCGTGCGATGAGCGCCATGCAGGACGAGGTCTTCGGTGACCCCGTTTCGCGGGAAGAAGCAGACACCCTTCTTCGCCGGCTTGCGATTGACGACGGCATGGAGCTGTGGATCGCGGAAGCCCGAGGGGTCATCGTTTCGGCGGGCCGGCTCGAGCCAGTCCGCGGTTCACGATTCGCCGGTATCTGGGGAGAAGCAACGCGAGAAGAGTGGCGAGGGCGCGGCATCTACCGAGCCGTCACGGCCGCCAGGGCACGCTCCGCGGTCGGAAGGGGAAAGTCGCTCATCCACAGCGATTCGACCGAATATTCCCGCCCGATACTCGAGCGCTCCGGCCTTGTCAGGGTTTCAACGACGACCCCGTATCGCTGGACTCGCTAGGTACTCAGAAGGACCCGACCGAATGACCGAACCCACCACCGAAGACCCATCGACGGGGGCTGCGCGCGCTTCAGACCTCGATCCTGGCGAGGGCATGCCTGACGAGGGGCGGTCAGCCCCGGCCGCTGTGGGCACACCCGCAACGAGCGAGGAACTCGGGGCAGATCGCCTGAACGAGCACGGCAGTGAAGACGGAGACTCGGCAGCCGGTCATCCACCTCGTGGTCGACGGCGGCGACGGATTCTTCAGCTCGCCGGCGTCATCGTCGTTGTGGCCGCAGTGATCGGTGGCTTCTGGGGCTGGAGCGTGGCCGCAGAGAACCGGTACGAATCGGCGGCCAGCAGCCTGCAGTCACAGCTCACGACCCAGGTGAGCGCATCGCACGCATTCGACGCCCGGCTCGCCGACGTACGGAGTCTCGCCAAGCGCATCCATTCCGTGGTCGACAGCCCGGCATTCGCCGCTGAGACGCTGGCCGAAGCCGCTGCGCTTCGCCAATCGCTGACGGCGATGGATGCCCTGGCCACCGCCGCCGCCTCGACACCGCCGAGCTCAGCAGAACTCGACGCACTCGCCACCCCTCCTGCTGGGTACCGACCGCCATGGCAGCTCACCACCGATTCCGAACAGCTCGAGGCTCGCTCACTGTCCTCCCAGCAGCAGGCCAGCGACCTCGTCACGGCTGCGAAGAACACAGCCGACGCAGAAGGCAGCCTCAACACCGCCGAAGCCGGCTTCTTCACCGCTGCCGCAACCGAGGCAGACCAGCTCATTGCAAGCAACACACTGTCGAACCGATCGCTGCAGGTCGCTCTGATCCGGCTCACAGAGCAGGCGCGAAACCCGAGCATGAGCATGTCGCACGATGGCGCGTTTCTTGCCTCGATGAGCGACGCCGAATCGCAGGTGCGCGCCTCGCAGGCCACCCACCAGTCAGAATTGGATGACCCGGCCTGGGCCGTCCGACGCGAGATCGAGAACTATGCCCGATCCCTGAGCAATGGCGTCGCACTCGAATTCATCTGGTCGCCTGAGGTCTCTGGCCTCGGCGCGAACTGGCTCTCTGGTACCACGCAGTCGTTCGACACCGACGGCGGGTACGCGATCATCAACCTCAACTACACCGTTGAGACGGCGTGGTACGACGGCCGGGATGCCCGCGCCCTGGTTGCGCACGAAGTCGGGCATTCGCAGGTGTACCGCTGCGCCCCGCTGTTCAACAGCCCCGAGATCAAGGGACAGCAGGAGGTCTGGGCGACGGCGTGGTCGATCAGCCAGGGATTCGACATCCCCGGTTCTGGCATCGAAGCCTACGGCCGCCCGAGCAACGCGCAGATCGCGGTCGCCGCCCAGTGTCGCTGAGGCACGCCTGGCTGGAGGCCGGTGGCTGGGTCGAGCCGTGGTCAGTGGTTCCGCGCCACCCGTGACTCATTCCGTAAAAATTCGACCCCCTGTTCGAGGGTCGAAATCATTCGTACGGTTTACAGTGGGTGATACCGTCGTTCGACAACCGCGCTCTGCCCCACTGCATCATTCACTTCACCAGAGGAACATCGTGACCGATTCCCCACGCCGCGCCCCGATCAACGACGCTGCGGTCGTCTGGTCGGTTCCCACTGACGAGGTTGCGGCCAGGCTGAAGTCGAGCCCGCTCGTCATCATCATGCACGGGTACGGCTCACACGAGAACGACCTGATCTCCCTCGCCCCGCTCCTGCCAGCTGGCACCATAGCCGCCTCACTGCGCGCGCCACTCCTCGCCCCATACCCTGTAGAGAACGGGTTCGCGTGGTTCACCATCGGCGAGCCCGGCAACCCCCGGGTGTCGGGCCTCGACGACGCTGCGGCGTCTGTGCTCGACTGGCTCGACCGCGTCGAAGCCCACTTCGGCACGCCTGCCAGCATCGCGACCCTCGGCTTCTCCCAGGGCGGTGCCATGGCGATCCACCTGCTGCGCACGGCCCCCGAGCGATTCGTCGCCGCGGTGAACCTCTCCGGGTTCGTCGTCAACGGGCAGGTACACGGAGACCGCGTGATGAGCGAGTCGCGGCCGCCCGTGTTCTGGGGCCGTGACGTGGCAGACCCCATCGTGAACGGCGTCGCCGTCGAACGCACCGAAGCGTGGCTGCCCGAACACTCCACGCTCACGGCGAAGCTCTACCCGGGCATCCGTCACGGGGTTTCGCAAGAAGAGATCACCGACGTCTCGCAGTTTCTGAGTGCCATCCAGACCCACACCAACCCGCTCGTGACAAGCGATGCCGCACTGAGCACCGACGGGGCAACCGCAGTCTGACCGTGTCCAAGACCCCGAAGGGCTCGAAGGCGGCCGGGCCGACCACCGCCGCGACCGTGGCTCTGACCCACGCAGGCATCTCCTTCACCCCACACGCCTACCACCACGACGAATCGTCGACCGACTTCGGCGCCGAGGCCGCGAGCGCGCTCGGCATCGACGGTGGGCGGGTCTTCAAGACCTTGATGGTCGACACTGACAAGGGCTTCGCCATCGGCATCGTCTCGGTCGACTCGAAGCTCGACGTGAAAGCCCTGGCCAGAGCGGTCGGGGCCAAACGCGCCGTGATGGCCGATGCAGCTGTCGCTGAGCGCAAGTCGGGCTACGTCGTCGGGGGCATCAGCCCGTTCGGTCAGAAGACCCGACTGCCAACGGTTCTGGATGATCGTGCCCTCGATTTCGAAACCATCTACGTCTCGGGCGGCCGGCGCGGTTTCGACATCGAGGTCACCCCGGCCGACCTCGTTGCAGCCCTCGGCGCGCAGATTGCGGTCATCCGCCGCACGTAGTGGTGTCTGCAACATGCACGACATCTTCGGTGGGTAGCGTGGCGGCATGAGCTCTTCAGCATTGCCCCTCGCACGCACGATCATCGAAGGGGCGTTCATTGCCACAGTCGACGAGGCTGGCAGCGAGTTCGCGGTGGGGCACGTGGTCGTCGACGGCAACACGATCGTGGCCGTCGGCAGCGGCAGCTCTCCGCAGTGGGCGCGGGACGGGTTGACCCCCGATGGGGTCGGTGCGACGGGTGGCAGCAGCCGGGCATCCATTCGCCTCGTCGACGGGCGCGGGCACCTGGTGACACCGGGGCTCATCAACACCCACCACCACCTCTACCAGTGGCTGACCCGCGGCTACGCGCAGGACTCCATTCTCTTCGACTGGCTCACCTCGCTCTACCCGCTGTGGGCCCGCATCGATGCCGAGCTCGTCGAAGCGGGAGCGATGGGTGCGATGGCGGTCGCCGCGAAATCGGGATGCTCGACCGTCGGCGACCACCACTACGTGTTCCCCAGCGGTGCCGGCGACATCCTCGGCGGAATCGTGAAGGCGGCCGGCGAGCTGGGCGTTCGCATCCACGCCACCCGCGGCTCGATGGACCTCGGGCAGAGCCAGGGCGGACTGCCACCCGACTTCGCCGTCGAGTCGATCGATGCGATCCTGGCGGCGAGCGGTGAGGCCGTGGAGCGCTACCACGATGCGGGCCGAGGGGCCATGGCGCAGATCGCCCTGGCACCCTGCTCGCCGTTCTCGGTGACCGCCGACCTGCTGCGCGAATCGGCAGCCCTCGGGCGGTCGCTCGGCGTGCGGCTGCACACGCACGGCTCAGAGACCGTCGAGGAAGACGCGTTCTGTCTGGCGAAGTTCGGAAAGACTCCCACACAGTACCTCGAAGACCTCGACTGGCTCGGCAGCGACGTGTGGATGGCCCACTGCGTGCACCTCGACGACCACGCGATCGGCCGCTTCGCTGCGACCGGAACGGCCGTCGCCCACTGCCCCTCCTCGAACGCACGGCTGGCGGCCGGCATCGCCCGTGTGCCAGCCATGCTCGACGCCGGCATCACCGTGGGGCTCGGCGTCGACGGCGCCGCCTCGAACGAGTCCGGCCAACTCGGCACCGAGATCCGCATGGCCGTACTGATGAACCGGCTGGGAGCCGGGGCCGACCGGATGCCCGGGCGAACGGCGCTGCGAATGGCGACCATGGGCGGGGCGAAGAC
The DNA here is from genome assembly GCF_018889995.1 of Subtercola sp. PAMC28395. Lineage (NCBI taxonomy): Bacteria > Bacillati > Actinomycetota > Actinomycetes > Micrococcales > Microbacteriaceae > Subtercola > Subtercola sp. PAMC28395. The sequence goes on from NZ_CP076547.1 coordinate 264,629, forward strand.
GCTGGGGCGCGACGGCGAACTCGGCTCGCTCGAAGTGGGCAAACTCGCCGACCTCGCCGTCTGGAAGATCGACGGGGTGGAGCACGCGGGAATCCTCGACCCCGTGGCGGCCCTCACCCTCGGGGCCCAGCCGCCACTCGCGCTGCTGCTGGTGAACGGTGTCGCCGTGGTCGAAGACGGGCAGCTCGCGCGGGTCGATGAAGCTGTCGTCGCGAGCGCCGTGGCCCGGGCATCCACAGCCCTCGCCCTGCGCTGAGTTGCGCTTAACCGAGCTGAGCTGAGCGCACGCAGCGCCGATCCCCCCGGAGATGCTGATACTCAGCGCGCGCGGCCGGCGACCTTCTCTGTGAGGGAGAGGCGCACCGTCGGCCACTCCGACTCGATGATCGAGAAGACCACAGTGTCGCGCAGAGTGCCGTCGCGCCAGACATCGTTGTTGCGCAGCACCCCGTCTTGCTTCGCGCCGAGCCAGGCGATCGCGGCGCGCGATTGCTGGTTGTGCCAGTGCGTTCGGAACTCCACGGCAACGCAGCCGAGCGTGTCGAAGGCGTGGGTGAGCAGAAGCAGCTTCGCCTCGCTGTTCAGCCCGGTTCGCTGCGAACTCTTACTCAGCCAGGTCGAACCGATCTCGAGCTTTCGGTTGTCAGCTCTGATGTTCAGGAACGACGTCATTCCGCAGGCGAGCCCGGTGTCGTGACGCCGCACGGCCCACGAGACCCACTGCTTCGATTCCCCGAGCTCGAGGCGCGTCTGCACCGCCTCTGCCATCTCGTCGGGTGACGGAATGCGCGTGTACCAGGTCTGCCACAGCTCGCCCTCTGCGACAGCGGCAGAGAGCTCCGCGACGTGGCCTAGGGTAAGCGGCTCGAGCGTGAGGCGCGTACCCACGAGGGTCGGCACTGCGGCGAAGTCTGGGCCCGTTGAGTCTGGTGCGGCGTCAGCCATTCCGCTCACCACGCGTCACCGTCGGGTGCCATCACGCTCTGCCCGTCTGCAAGGGTCTGCCTCCCAGCGCCGGGTGGCTGCACGTCGATGAGCACCTTGCCGACGAAACCGCCCTCGACTGCCCGATGCGCCTCGGCCGTCTCTTCGAGGGCGAACCGGATGATTGGCAGCCCGTTCTCCTCCCCCACCCCCAGCGCGCCATCCGCAGCGGCCGCCGTAACCGCTGCCACCGCGTTGCCCTTCTGCACCTCGCTCGTCGTGTACGTCAGAATGAACTGGTACCGCACATTCTTGGTCATGCTCGCGCGGGCAGGCACGACCACGCCGTCAGGGTCGCCCGATACGTAGATGGCAATGGTCCCGCCGGTTGCGAGCACCTCGACGTCTGCAGCGAGGTTCGCGAGCGGGTTCACCTCGACAATCACGTCCACTCCGCGGGGAGCGAGCTCCTGCACTCGTGCGATGAGGTTCTCGTCGCGGTAGTTGATCACGTGTTTCGCGCCCGCTCTCCAGGCCAGGTCTGCCTTCGCGTCAGAACTCACCGTGGTGATCACAGTCGCGCCCGCCCATGCAGCGAGCTGGATCGCCGCGTGGCCGACAGCCCCGGCTCCCCCGGCCACCAACACGGTCTGGCCCACCAGCGTTGCCGGGGCCAGGCGCTCGGGTCCGCCCTCTCTCGCCGTCAACGCCCGGTGTGCTGTAAGCGCCGGGATCCCGAGCGAGGCTCCCACATCGAAGGAGACTCCCGGCGGCAGATCGTTCACCAGCAACTGGGGAAGAACCACGTAGTCGGCAGAGGTACCCGTCGGGCGCTTGAACGCTGCGTCGCGCAGCCACACCCGGTCGCCCACGGCGACGCGCGAGACCCCGTCACCGATCGCGTCAACGATGCCTGCGCCATCCTGCCCTGGTACCTGGGGTGGGTCGAAGTGTGCCACTCCGGAGGAGCCAGCGCGTGACTTCCAGTCCGTCGGGTTCACTCCGGAGACGACGATACGAACCCGCACTTCGCCATGCCCGACAGGCGGTGTCTCCTGCTCCACAAGCTGCAGCACATCGGCCGTTCCCGGCTTGCTGTAGACGATCGCTCTCACCCGCACTACCTCTTTCCGCCGAACTTGCGACGCCTCGCCTGCGCCGCATTCGCCTGGTCTGACTGTTTCTTCTTCACGGGCTTCGCGGGTTTCGCTCCCGGTCTCTTCGCAGCTGCGCCGCCCTTCTTCGACGACGCTGCGGCTTCTGCCTCTGCCGCCGCCCGCGCTTTCGCCTTGGCCTTCGCCACCGGCCCGATCTTCTTCACCGGCTTCTCATCGCCGGCACCGCTCTGGCCCCCCGCAGCTGCACCGACGCCGGAACCGGTGCGCGAGCTGGCCGCCGATCGCCCGCGCACGATGCCGATGAACTCCTCGACCAGCGGTGAGTCGGAGCCCTGCGGCCAGGCCAACGAGACCTGCGTCTCAGCGACGTCGGTGACGGGGCGGAACACCACGTCTTTGCGCCCATGCATGCGCGAGATCGCGTGCGGCACAATGACGATCCCCACGCCTGCCGCGACCTGCCCGACCGCGTCGTCCAGATCCCGGATGCCCAACAGCGGTCGTCGCGAGCCCTCGGCGATCTCGATCGCGACATCCCGCCACTCCGGCACCGTGTCGGGCTCCTGCAGCAGGTGCTCATCTGCCAGGTCAGCGACGGTCACCGAATCGAAGGCCGACACGGGATGATCCTTGGCGACACCGACCACCTGCACCTCGGTGTAGAGCGCGATTGCGCTGAAGGCCTCCGTGTCGATCGGCAGCCGAACGAAACTGACGTCGGCGCCACCATCGACGAGAACGGCGGTCTGTTCACCCGGCTCCGAGCGGAACACCACAAGAGGCACGTCGGGGTGCCGCTCCTGCCAGATTCGCGTCCACTTCGTGACGGTCACGCCGACGGCGAAGGCGATCCTGAACGGTTCGGCCGCGTCGTCAGCCTGGCCGGGCAGCTGGGGGGCGAGGTCGCCCTCGACTGGGGGCAGCTCGCGCGCCTCGTCAGATGCTGCAGAGTCCTCGGCAGGGGGAAGCCCGGGCGCGTCAGAGTGTGCTTCGCTCATTCTCTGCCCCGATCATCCGCCACAGCATTGACAGGCCTTCAGGATACGCTGGCCTCATGACGAGTCAGAAATCGCCCCAGACCATGAAGCCCGCAACGGCAGCGAAGAAGCTGGGCATCTACCTGCCGGCCGCGCCGGCCGAGTTTCAAGAGGGCGACGTCACGCGTGACGAGCTCAACACACTTCTCACTTCACCGCCCGAATGGCTGGTGCAACTGCGCCTGAACGGCCCGCACCCCCGCCAGGAGGTCGCGCGAAAGCTGGGCATCTCGATTTCGGGCCTGAGCCGCGCCGAGGCAGATGAGGCGTACACCACCGCCCAGATCAAGGGTCTGCTCGAAGCACCGCCCGAGTGGCTCGTGGTCGAGCGCGCGCGCCAGGCCGGGGTGCACGAAGAGAACGCCCGCATCAAGGTCGAGCGCGCTGAAAAAGCCGCGCAGAAAGAGCGTGCCGAACGTCACGCACGCACGAACCCCAACTCGATCGCGCCCAAAGCGCGCTGAGACCCGCCGCGCGCGACCGGCGACAATCGACCCGCCAGGGCCGGACCACGACTTTCATCTTGGATAATTGACTCATGACTGTGACACAGCCACGCCCCGCCGACATCAAGCGCTGGCGACAGTACATGGCCGACGAACAGGCCGAAGCCGCTGTCTACCGCGATCTCGCCGAACGTCGAACCGGCGAAGAGCGGGCAATTCTGATGGCCCTCGCCGAGGCGGAGTCCCGCCACGAGTCGCACTGGCGGCGGTTGCTCGGCGATCAGGCCGGCAAGCCGCTCCGCGGAGACCTGCGCACCCGCAGCCTCGGCTTTCTCGCTCGCCGGTTTGGTTCGGTCTTCGTGCTGGCACTGGCCCAGCGCGCCGAGACCCGCTCGCCCTACGCGCACGATTCCGATGCGACGGCGGCGATGGCCGCCGACGAGGAGGTTCACGCCGAAGTTGTGCGCGGTCTCGCTGCCCGGGGCCGGAACCGGCTCTCCGGCACGTTCAGGGCAGCCGTCTTCGGCGCCAACGACGGGCTGGTGAGCAACCTGGCTCTCGTGATCGGCATCTCGGCGACCGGTGTCGACAACTCCGTGGTGCTGGTCACCGGCGTCGCCGGCCTGCTGGCCGGCGCACTCTCGATGGGTGCCGGCGAGTACGTGTCTGTGCGTTCCCAGCGTGAGCTCCTCGAGGCATCCTCTCCCAACCTCGATGCGACAAGCGCCCTCCCAGACCTCGACGTGAACGCGAACGAGCTGGCCCTCGTCTACCGCGCCCGGGGAATGTCGGTGGACGACGCCGCCGCGAAGGCCAACGCCATGCTGCTCAGCATGTCGCTCGCCACGGGCCCGCTGAAGGCGATCGATCGCACGGATGCCCTGGCCGATGTCAGCGACCCGGCGGTCAACGAACAGATCGACGAACATGAGGCCGTCGGCACAGGCCTGAGCGCCGCGCTCTCGAGCTTCTGCTTCTTCGCCTCGGGGGCGATCATCCCCGTGCTTCCCTACCTGTTCGGTCTGCAGGGTCTCGTTGCCCTCATCGTCGCGTCGGTACTCGTGGGAATCGCACTGCTCTGCACGGGGGCGATTGTCGGCATCCTCTCGGGGGGCCCGCCGCTGAAGCGGGCCCTGCGCCAGCTTCTCATCGGCTATGGCGCCGCAGCGGTCACCTATCTACTCGGCCTGGCCTTCGGTACCACGGGCCTGTAGAGCACGGGCCAGCGAACACCGGCCGGCACCGCTCTGACTCAGGAGCGGCAGACGTCGTTCATAAAGCCCGTCACGCGAGCCTCGAGCCCCGACACCTTCTCGGCGAGCAGGCTCTGGGGGTCGCGGTAGTACGACGAGTGCGGCACATCCACCCGGATGTTCGTCGAGCAGCCGAGGTTCGCGCAGATATACGTGCCGACCGTGTTGCCGTTCTCGCCGGCCTCACCGGTGCGTTTCGCGCTGAACAGCGAGACGCCGTGCTCCGTATGGGTGGCGCGGCACAGCTGGCACATCATCATGCGGCGGCGCGACAAGGGCCCATCCGCCTCGCGAACCACAATGCCCACGGCCATGTCACCCTGCCACTGGATGATGTACCCGAGGTGCGGCGAATGCGAGTCCCGCCAGCCGAGGTAGTCGAGGTTGTCCCAGTCGAGTTCGACGAAGTTCGACGGCAGCACCATGTTGGCTGCTTCGCTCGCTGAGGCATTGGCGAGCGAATGCCGAACCTCGATCCCGGTCATCCTCTTCACGCATGCACTCCTCAGCACTCGGGCTTCAAGCCTAACCGACGCTGTCATCGGCCCCGATGCTGAAGTTCCTGCCGCGCTTTATCCAGCCTCTTGGCCTCGGCGAGAGTGAACATCTCCCTCGAATCCTCCAGCTCCCTGATGAGGGTTGCAGCATCGTAGGGGCCGAAGTGGCGCTTGCCGCAGATGAAGAAGGTCGGAGTGGAATGCACGTCCATGAGATCGGCATCGATGGCGTCGTCGCGTACCCGGTTGACCACGTCGGCCGACCGCATGTCCTCCTCGAACCGGTTGAGGTCGAGACCGAGGGTCGCAGCGTACGCCAGCAGATCGTCGAGTTCGAGCTCGTCCTGGTGACTGAACATCAGAGGGGCCAGGTCGAAGAACCGCCCCTGCAGGGCCGCGGCCTCGCTGGCCCGCGCTGCGAGTATCGCGTGCGGGTGCACCTTGGTGAGCGGCAGATGCCGCCAGACATACTGCAGGTCGTCGCCGAAGTGCGCCCTGACTTCGTCGATCGACCCTGTCGCACGGCTGCAGAACGGGCACTCGAAATCGCCGTACTCAACCAGGGTCAGCTTCGCGTCGGCAGCCCCCCGAATGTGGTCACGGCGGGGGTCGACCGGCCGGGCGAGCACAAGGCTCATACGTGTTGGCGGCTGCACCTTGTCGACGATCCTGAAGATGGCCCAACCCAGTATGAAGGCGATGAGCGATGCGGCCAGAACTCCGACCCTTGCTTCATCCTGCTGGGCCGGATCGTCGATGGCGAGGTCGATGATGAAGAGCGAGATGGTGAAGCCGATGCCAGAGAGCGCCGCCCCGCCTGCCACCCGCCCCAGCGTCAGCCCGGGGGCGAGTTCGCCGAGTTTCAGCACCTTGATGAGGGCTGTCATGCCGGTGATGCCCACGAACTTGCCGACGACCAGACCCGCTATGACACCCCAGGTCAACGGCGACGTGAACGCTGCAGCCAGGGTTTCTCCGCTGAGCTTGACCCCGGCGTTCGCCAGGGCGAAGACAGGCAGGATGATGAGGCTCGTGTACGGCGAATACAGGGTGTGCAGGCGGTCGTTGACCGACACCGAATTCAGCAGGCCACGAACCGCCGCCTGCGCATAGGCAGGGTTCGGCGACTGCCGGAACGCGCGGCTGAGTTCGGCAGCCCGCTCGACCTCCCTGCGGCGTGGCGCGTACACGGGAATGAGCAACGCGATGGCCACACCGGCCAGAGTCGGTTGAACGCCGGACGCGTACAACGCACCCCACACCAGAACCGAGCACACGAGGTAAGCCGGGCCCTGGCCGACCCGCAGGTACTTCAGCGACCAGATGATCGCGAGCCCGAGGGCAGCCACCACCAGCGGCAGGAAGTGCACCTGGTCGGTGTAGAAGAAGGCGATCACGGCGAGCGCACCCACATCGTCGACGACAGCGAGCGCCAGCAGGAAGATTCGCAGGTGGCCGGGCAACCGCGGGCCGACCAGGGCGAGGGCGCCCAGCAGAAACGCCGTATCGCTCGAGATCACCACACCCCAGGCATGCCCGGTCTCTCCCGTGTGGTTGAAGAGCAGGAAGATCCCGGCGGGAACAGCGAGTCCGGCGATGGCCGCAGCGACCGGCACTATCGCGCGCGATCGATCACTCAACTCCCCCACTGCGAACTCGCGCTTCACCTCGAGACCGACCACGAAGAAGAAGAGCGTCATCAGTGCCTCGTTGACCAGGGCCCGAAAATCGAGCTGGATGCCCGTACCGCTGACCTGCAACGAAACAGTGGAGCTCCAGAACTCGGCGTACGAGTTGCCGAACGGAAGGTTCGCCCAGACGAGGGCCAGCACCGTCGCACCGAGCAGCAGGGCGGCTCCTGTCTTCTCACTGTCGGAGAAACCCCGTCTCTGGTGCAGGACGCGCCTCAGACGCGGGAAACGCGGGAGAGAGTCCCCCTCCGTCACTTCGGGCAGATTCGCGCTCATTCGCCCAGAACGGCATCAGGACCGGAGTCAGCGGCAGCCAGGCAATTCGGTACTCGTCTGGCGGATACGGTCAGCATCGTTCCAGTCTGCCGCATTCGATGCTCCCCGATGGCGAATATGCCATTTTTCGCATATAGACCGATGGAGAGCCAGCGAAGCGTCGAACACGCTCAGAATCGGTCACCTGGACCGTTCCGCTTGACACGGACGTCGTCTTCTGCGTACGCTCACTCACAATCCCTGAGAGCGCTCTCACAACACGACTGAGAGCGCTCTCAGAGACTGACCCTGTTCCCATTGCACACAAAGGAGTGACGTGACCTTCTCACGACGCACAACCAGGATTGCCGCCATTGCAGGCGCCGCAGCCTTCGCACTGATAGCGACCGGATGCTCGAGCTCGAGCACGCCAGCCAGCACCGGCTCATCGACCGACCCGATCACCCTCACGGTCTCGACGTTCGGCACGATGGGCTACGACGACCTCTACAAGCAGTACGAGGCCGATCACCCGAACATCACGATCAAAGCGACGAACATCGACACCGGCGACAACGCCAAGACCGACTGGCAGACCAAGGAGGCGGCCGGTTCTGGTCTTCCTGACGTGCAGGCTGTGGAGGAAGGTTGGCTCAGTGCGGTGATGCAGGTCTCCGACCAGTTCAACGACCTCAGCAAGTACGGCGCGAACGACATCAAGGACCGCTGGGTCGACTGGAAACTGAAGCAGGCCACCGACAAGAACGGCCGCATCATCGGCTACGGCTCCGACATCGGCCCAGAGGGCCTGTGCTACAACAAGACCGACTTCGCCGCTGCCGGTCTGCCGACCGACCGCGATGCGGTTGCGACCCTCTTCGGCGGCTCCTCTGCAACCTGGGATGACTACTTCAAGGTCGGCGCCCAATACAAGGCCGCAACGGGCAAGGCGTTCTACGACCAGTCCGGCTTTCTCTGGAACGCCATGGTCAACCAGCAGAAAGAGGGCTACTACAAGGCTGATGGCACCCTGAACGTTGACGGAAATGCCGACCTGAAAGCTCTCTGGACCAAGCTCTCCGCGGCAACGTCTTCTGGCCTCTCCGCCAACCAGACCGCCTGGGATTGGGGCAAGGGCAAGGCCTTCACCGATGGCACGTTCTCCACGTTCGTCTGCCCGGGCTGGATGCTCGGGGTCGTCAAGGGACAGGTCACCTCTGCTGGCGGCGACGCGTCGACCGGCTGGGACTTCGCGAACGTCTTCCCCGGAGGAGCTGCGAACTGGGGCGGGAGCTTCCTGACCGTTCCGACACAGTCCAAGCACCCGCAGGAGGCGGCTGACCTCGCCGCATTCCTCACAGATGCGAAGTCGCAGGCCGCCGCGTTCGGCGTCGCCGGAACCTTCCCGAGTGTCACAGCCGCCCAGACCGACCCAGCCGTCACCGGCACGAACGCGCTGTCGACCTTCTTCAACAACGCACCGATCGGCCAGATCCTCGCCGATCGCGCAAAGGGCGTCGTCGCGCAGTTCAAGGGACCCGACGACTCCGTCATCCAGTCGCAGGTCTTCGGCCCGTCCATCCAGGAGATCGATTCGGGCAAGGCAGACGGAGCGACCGCATGGAATGACGCGATCACCCTGCTCAACCAGCTCGTCGTCAACAAATAAGTGCACCCGGCGGGCGGCTTGAACAGCCGCTCGCCCCCAAGGGCGGCACGGCGCACCCGGCGGGCGGCTTGAACAGCCGCTCGCCCCCAAGGGCGGCACGCCTCGCCAGGCGGGCGGCACCACACCACCACTCGCTGGTTGAGTAACCCCAGACATCGTCGGAGGTTACTCAACCAGCGGTACCCCCCAACGCACCACCAAACAGGAGAACCGCCCCGTGACCGCAACGCTGACGACTCCCCCGCAGACCACCGACGACGCGCCCTCCCCGAAGCCCAAGCAGAAGGTGCCGCTCAAGCACCGGCTCAATCGCTTCGACGTCAAAGCGTCTCCCTATCTCTACATCGCCCCGTTCTTCGTCTTGTTCGGGCTCGTCGGACTGTTCCCCCTGGGCTACACATTCGTCGTCTCCCTCAACAAGTGGAACCTGCTCACCGGCCCGGCAGGTTTCGTCGGTCTCGACAACTACGTCGCAGAACTGACAGACCCGTTCTTCTGGAATTCACTCTTCAACACGATCAGCATCTTCCTGCTCTCCGCGATACCCCAGCTCGTCATCGCCGTGGTCATCGCCGCGGTCCTCGACCAGAACATCCGGGCGAAGACGTTCTGGCGCATGAGCGTCCTAATTCCCTATGTGGTCACGCCGGTAGCAGTCACCCTCATCTTCTCCAGCGCGTTCGACGAGAAGTACGGTCTGATCAACAACCTCCTCACTGCCTTCCACCTCGACCCTGTGATGTGGAAGACCGAGACATTCCCGTCTCACATCGCAATCGCCACGATGGTGAACTGGCGCTGGACGGGCTACAACGCCCTCATTCTGCTCGCAGCGATGCAGGCCGTTCCCCGCGACATCTACGAATCGGCGGCACTGGATGGCGCCGGCCCGATCAGACGCTTCTTCTCCATGACGCTGCCGAGCATCCGGCCCACCATGATCTTCGTGATCATCACAGCTACAGTCGGGGGTCTTCAGATCTTCACCGAGCCCAAGCTCTTCAACCCCACCACCGCCACACCGGGTGGGCCGCAGCGGCAATACCAGACGACTGTGCTCTACCTCTGGGACCTCGCGTTCAACCGACAGAACTTCGGGAAGGCCTCAGCGGTCGCCTGGCTTCTCTTTCTCATCATCGTGCTCTTCGGAGTACTCAACTTCCTGATCTCGCGGCGCATCGCATCCGGTGAGGCCCGGGCCTCGAAACGCTCGACCGCGCGTCGTCTCGCGCGCATCAACGAGCAGAGGAACAGCATCCCCGTTGCTGCTTCAGAACCAGCTGAAACTGTTGCGGCGCCCAGAGCACAACCCGACGACTCACCAACGCAGGAGCACCGATCATGAGCGTGACCATCAGCCGATCATCCACGCCGGTGGAGGGTGACAGCAAGCTCGCGCTGAATCGTTCGAGGCGGCGGAAGCCACTCGGCATCGAGAAGCGCCCGGGCTTTCTCACCTACGGCCTGCTCATCGTGTTCTTCATCGGTGGCACCTACCCGCTCTATTGGTCATTCCTGGCCGGTTCGAGCCCGAGCTCGGTGCTGACTGACACCTGGCCACCCCTGCTTCCCGGCGGTCTCTTCTGGCAGAACGTCTCTGCCGTCTTCGACACTGTGCCGTTCTGGATGTCACTGCTCAACAGCGTCATCGTGTCGACGGTGATCACCGTCTCTGTTGTTCTGTTCTCCACCCTCGCCGGATACTCCTTCGCGAAATTGAAGTTCCGCGGCAGAGAGGGGCTCCTGGTCTTCGTCATCGCAACCCTGGCGGTGCCGACGCAGCTCGGCATCATCCCGTTGTTCATGGTCATGAAGCAATTCGGATGGACGGGCACTCTCGGCGCCGTCATCATCCCGACACTCGTGACAGCCTTCGGCGTCTTCTTCATGAGGCAGTACCTCGTCGATGTCATTCCCGACGAACTCATCGAAGCGGCCAGGGTCGATGGGGCAAGCATGATCAGCACCTTCTGGCACGTCGGGGTGCCGGCGGCCCGCCCGGCAATGGCCATTCTCGGGCTGTTCACGTTCATGACCGCATGGACCGACTACCTCTGGCCACTGCTGGTGGTGCCGCAGAACCCCACGCTGCAGGTCGCACTGAGCCAGTTGCAGTCGGCCAAGTACGTCGACTACTCGATCGTTCTGACCGGTGCTGTTCTTGCCACGGTGCCCCTTCTCGTCTTGTTCATCCTCGCCGGTCGCCAGCTTGTCTCGGGCATCATGGCCGGCGCAGTGAAGGGCTGAGCCGTGATCACGCAACCGAAACTCACACCCTGGCCGGCCGGCTTCATCTGGGGCTCGGCCACGGCCGCCGCGCAGATCGAAGGCGCCGCCCACGAAGACGGCAAAGAGGATTCGATCTGGGACCACTTCGCCAGGGTGCCGGGAGCCATCGCGAATGGCGACCTGCCGGAGAAAGCGGTCGACCACTACCATCGCATGCCGGAAGACGTGCAGTTGATGAAGCGCCTCGGACTCGGTTCCTATCGATTCTCGACCAGTTGGGCACGCATCAAGCCCGGCGACCGATTCGTCAATCACACGGGTCTGGATTTCTATTCCCGCCTCGTCGACGAATTGCTGGAGGCGGGCATCCTTCCCTGGCTGACCCTGTACCACTGGGATCTGCCGCAGGCTCTCGAAGACCGGGGCGGGTGGACCAACCGCGACACTGCCTACCGGTTCGCTGACTACGCAGAGGCCGTCTACGGCCGTCTCGGAGACAGGGTGACCCACTGGACGACCTTCAACGAGCCGCTGTGCTCGTCACTCATCGGCTACGCGGCGGGCGAGCACGCTCCGGGGCGCACCGAGCCGAAGGCTGCCCTCGCGGCGACACACCACCAACACCTGGCACATGGGCTCGCTTCGAAGAGACTTCGCGAGCTCGGTGCCTCGCAGGGTAAGACGGGCGAAACGGGCGACCGAATCGGCATCACCCTCAACCTGACGAATGCCGTGCCGATCGACCCGAGCGACCCCGTGGATCTCGACGCCGCGCGACGCATTGACGCACTGTGGAACCGGATGTACCTCGAGCCCCTGCTTCTGGGCGCGTACCCCGCCGACCTTCTGCGGGACCTGGAGGGCCAGGGCCTTGACGACGTGATCATGGAGGGCGACCTCGCAGTCATCGCGCAGCCCCTGGACTTTCTCGGGGTGAATCACTATCACGACGACGCCGTCAGCGGTCATCCTCAAGCCCCGGGCAGTCGGCGTGCCGCGCAACCGACCGCACGCCCGAAGTCGTCACCGTTCGTCGGTTCGGAGTTCGTGACCTTTCCGTCGCGGGGCCTTCCCCGCACCAGCATGGACTGGGAGGTTCATCCTGATGGCCTCCGGAGGTTGTTGGTCCGGCTGGGGCTGCAGTACCCGAAGCTCCCTCCGTTGTATGTGACCGAGAATGGGGCTGCGTACGACGATGTCATCTCCCCGGACGGGTGCATTCACGATCCAGAACGCACCGCCTACATTCGTGCGCACATCACGGCCGTCTCCCGTGCGATCGACGACGGTGCCGACGTTCGCGGGTATTTCGTCTGGTCGCTTCTCGACAACTTCGAGTGGGCGTGGGGCTACGGGAAGAGATTCGGCATCGTCGGCGTGGACTATGCGACCGGCGAACGAACGATCAAAGACAGTGGTCTCGCCTATTCTGAGATCATCTCGAAGAGCGCGGCAAGCGTTTACACTGGGGGGGATTGACGAAACTGTAGGGAGATGGCTGTGTCCGAAGACGTATCTGCCACCACGAGCACGACGGAATCAGTATCCGGGCACCATGGAGCTCTCAGCATTCAACAGCGATGGCCCGCTGACTCGCTCACAGAGGTGAAACCGGTGCCAACTCTCGAGATGGTGGCAGCCCTCGCCGGCGTGTCCCGGGCCACCGTGTCGCGGGTTGTCAATTCCTCTCCCAAGGTCACTCCGCAAATCGCCGAGGTCGTCAACAACGCCATCGCGCAGTTGAACTACGTGCCCAATCGGGCCGCTCGCTCGCTCGCCAGCAGGCGCACGCAGGCGATCGCCCTGGTCGTGCCAGAGTCGACGGCGAAACTCTTCACAGACCCCTACCTCGCGAGCGTCATCCAGGGAATCGCCCTCGCCCTCGCCGACACCGAGTACACCCTCAACATGCTGATCTCCTCCGACACTCGTGCCGAGAAGACGAGGCGCTATCTCCTCGGTGGCAACGTCGACGGCGCCCTCGTGGTCTCGCACCACAGCGGGGACCAGTCATTCGGGCACCTCGGCCAGTCACTCCCCGTGGTGTTCGGTGGTCGACCACTCCTCCCCGGCGAGAGCAGCAGCTATTTCGTCGATGTCGACAATGCGGCTGGGGCCGCGGGCGCCACCGCGCACATCCTGTCGACCGGGAGACGGCAGATCGCCACAATCGCCGGCCCCCAGGACATGCCACCGGGAGTGGACCGCCTCAATGGCTGGCGACGCACACTGGCCATGCATGGCCTGGACCAGTCACTGGTCGAGTACGGCGACTTCACTCCGCTCTCCGGAGCCGCTGCCATGCGGCGGCTGCTCGATCGGGGTAGACCGATCGACGGGCTCTTCGTCGCCAACGACCAGATGGCGGCCGGCGCATACTCGGTGATCTACGAACGCGGGCTCACCATTCCCGGCGACATCGCCGTCGCCGGGTTCGACGACAACTACTTCGGCGCCACCTCGACACCTCCCCTCACCACGGTGCACCAGCCCTCCCACGAGCTCGGCGCGATGATGGCCGAGATCCTGATGGCCCTGATCGAGGGCAAACCGGCACCACGGGTGACACTTCTCCCGACCACGCTTCTGGTCAGGGCATCCACGGGCTGACCCGGCACTCTTCTTCCGGAGTTGACTTAACGATATATCGGTGTGTATCTTTGACACATCACCGTTACTCGGTGTCATTACTCAACTCGAAAGGTGAACGCGATCATGAAACGCACTCACAGACAACACTTCACTTTCTCCGGTGCCGGTCACTCCGACGACGGCACCCACGCGGGTCACGATCCTCGACTCGCGCATTCCCCCCGCGAGTTCGCCCGCCGAGGCCCACACGGGCACAACGGTGGCGGATTCGGCGCTGCAGGCTTCGGGCCCGGCGGGTTCGGTCCCGGCGGTTTCGCCGGTTTCGGCCCAGCAGGATTCGGGCCCCGCGGGCCACGTCGTGCAGGCAAGGGCGACGTGAGGAGCGTCATCCTGTCGCTTCTGGGCGACGGCCCCTCGAATGGTTACGGCCTCATCAAGGCAATCGCCGAACGCACAGGCGGCACCTGGCGCCCCAGCCCCGGTTCGGTCTACCCGACCCTGCAGCAGCTCGTCGACGAAGAACTCATCGTCTCGAAGGGCGACGGTCGCCGCACCGAATACGAGCTCACTGAATCCGGTCGCTCGTATCTCCAGGAACACGCCGATGAACTCACCAAGGCGTGGGAGGCGACTCCGGGCCGCTCAGAGAGCGACACGGCCTTTCACGAGAGCGTCGCCAAACTGATCGGAGTCGTGCAGCAGTTCCGGTCACCGGCAACCGACGCCCAGCGCGCCGCCGCGGCCGCGAAGCTCGACGAAGCCAGGCGAGCGCTCTACCTCATCCTCGCCGATTAGGCATGCACCTTTCGCGTCAGGATGCCCGGGCATCCTGTGCGCGATGGCGCGAGGCCATCACTGCCACACACGCGGCGATCAGCGCGACAAGCACCAGAGTGATTGGGCCGGTACCGAGGCCGAGCCCTCCGCGGGCCGGAGAGACGGCAATCCAGTCAGCAAACGAGGCACCCAGCGGCCTGGTGACGATGTACGCGAACCAGAACGCGAAGACCGGGTTCAGCCTGAATTTCCAGTACCCGATCGCGGGCACGGCGATGATGACGGCGAAGAGAATTCCTGAGCCGAAGTACCCGAACCCGAAGATGGTGGCCGTGAGGTCACCGGCGGCGGTGCCGAGCGCGAACGTCACCAGCACCGTGAGCCAGTAGAAGGTTTCTCGCCGGGGCGTCGTGATGCTGTGGATCGACAGGGTCTTCTCGGTTCGTCGCCAGAGAACGAACACCACAGCCAGCGCGACGGCGAAGACCACAGTCGATGCGAGATACGGAATGCCGAGCGCAACGTGAGCGACGTCGGCCGCCATCGTGCCGAACACGCTGACGAGGGCGACGGCCAGCCAGTACACCCAGGGCGTATATCTTGCCGTTCGGAACTGGAGCACCAGAGCGCCGGCGAGCGCCAGGGCCGCGAAGGGAATGACGAACAGCGGCTCGAAATTCACATTCAGAAAGTCCGACGCCGTCTCACCCATGCCGGTGGTCAGGATCTTCGCCAGCCAGAACAGTGCAGTGGCTTCGGGCACCTTGCTCAGGGCATGTGTGCCCACGCGGGCAGAAAGGGCGGCTGTGTCGCTCATTCCTCCACGTTAACCACGCAACGTGAACGCAGTGTTTCGCCTGAGAGGATTCACACGGTCCAGCACGGCCCGGCACTCACACGCTCAGTCCGCGCCTTACCTGAGGCGAATGTCCTATTCGACGGCGGGCAGCGACGCCTCGATCAGGGCGACGATGGCGGGGTCATCCGGCTCGGTGCGGGGGCGAAAGCGGTGGACTTCACCGTCTGGGGTGACCACGAACTTCTCGAAGTTCCACTTCACCTTGCCGGCCTTGCCCTCAGCGTCGACTGCTTTCTTCAGCTCTGTGTAGAGCGGATGCTCGGAGCGGCCGTTCACCTTGATCTTCTCGAACATCGGGAAGGTGATGCCCCAGGTGGTGGAGCAATACTCGGCAATAGCCTCTTCGGTACCGAGCTCCTGCAGGAACTGGTTGCTCGGAAAACCGAGCACCGTGAACCCCCGGTCACCATAGGTCTTCTGGAGGTCTTCGAGCTTGCTGTACTGCGGGGCGAGCCCGCAGCGCGAAGCAACGTTGACGATGAGCTTCACTTTGTCGCCATAAGCGGCGAGCGAAGTATCAGTGCCATCGATGGTTGTGATCGGGATGTCATTCAACGAAGTCATAGCTGAATCGTAAGCCCGATTTCATGCGTGTTTGCCGTACTCTCGAACCGATGATTACTTCACTCACCACCCCGTATGAAGACCTGCTGCGCCACACCCTCGAGACGGGCTCGGCCAAGTCAGACCGCACAGGCACCGGCACCACGAGCATCTTCGGAGCGCAGCTGCGTTTCGACCTGAGTGAAGGCTTTCCGCTCATCACCACCAAGCGGGTGCACTTCAAGTCGATCGCCTACGAGTTGCTGTGGTTCCTGCGCGGCGAGAGCAACGTCGGGTGGCTACAGGAGAACGGCGTCACCATCTGGAACGAGTGGGCAGACGCCGACGGCGAACTCGGCCCGGTCTACGGGGTGCAGTGGCGGTCGTGGCCCACGCCTGACGGCTCGCACATCGACCAGATCAGCCAGGTCATCCACACCCTGGGGGCTGACCCCGACAGCCGGCGCATGATCGTGTCGGCCTGGAACGTAGCGGACATCCCCTCGATGGCACTGGCGCCCTGCCACGCCTTCTTCCAGTTCTACGTCGCTGACGGCAAGCTCTCGTGCCAGTTGTACCAGCGCAGCGCCGACATGTTCCTCGGGGTTCCCTTCAACATCGCGAGCTACGCACTGCTCACCCACATGGTGGCGGCTCAGGCCGGTCTCGAGGTGGGCGACTTCATCTGGACCGGTGGCGATTGCCACATCTACGACAACCACCGCGAGCAGGTCACCGAGCAGCTCCGTCGCGACCCGTACCCGCTGCCGACGCTGAAGATCACCAGGGTGCCTGAGAGCATATTCGACTACCAGTTCGATGACTTCGAGGTCGTCGACTACCAGCACCACCCTGCGATCAAGGCGCCGGTCGCCGTATGACGCTCGGGATGATCTGGGCAGAGGCCCGCGGTGGCGTCATCGGCCACGGCGGAACAATCCCCTGGCGGCTGCCCGAAGACCTCGCGCACTTCAAGGAGCTGACCCTCGGCGACACGGTGCTGATGGGCCGACGCACCTGGGATTCACTGCCGGTGCGGTTCAGGCCGCTCCCCGGTCGCCGCAACCTCGTGCTGACGCGCGATGCCGAATGGACCTCCCCCGGCGCAGAGGTCGTGCACAGTCTGGCCGAGGTCTCCTCCGATGACGACGGGGGCCTCTGGGTGATCGGCGGCGGCGAGCTCTATCGGCAGGCCATGCCGTCCGCGACCCGCCTCGAGGTGACTGAGCTCGACCTCGGGGTGAAGGGTGACACGCTCGCTCCCGCGATCGACGCGACGTGGGAGCGCGTCGCGGCGTCGCCCTGGCTCGAGTCGGCCACGGGCATCCGGTACCGCTTCGTCAGCTACACGCGCTGACCCGGTACCCGCTGATCGGGCCCCGTGTGCGCGCAAACGGCCCGAAACCCGGCGCCTTGGGGACGTTTCACCTCACCCACCAACTCGGGGTGCGCGCAAACGGCCCGAAACCCGGCGCTGTCGGGACGTTTGGCCGCACCTGATGGAGCGGCACCGGGGGGTGGGTGGGTGTTGGGAGGCACCGGGGTGCCCGGCGGGAGTCAGAGAGGCTTGATACCGAAGGCCTGGGCGAGCTTGTCGATCTTCTGGGCGCGGCCGAGGCGCGGCAGGTCGCTGCCGTCACGGATGACCCGCCCCCGCGACTCGAAATCCTCGAGGAAGTCCCGGGCCCACGTCGCGTCGGAGCGCGTCGGGCTGATGACCTCGTTGATCACCGGCAACTGTTCGACGTCGAGGCACAGCTTGCCCGTGAGCCCGAGTGTGACGGCGAGCGCGGACTGCTCGCGAAGAACCGGATGACTGCTGCCGACGGTGGGGCCGTCGATCGGGCCGGGCAGGCCGCCGATGCGGCTGGCCACGACGAGACGCGACCGGGGGTAGGCCATGGCGAGATCGTCTGCGCCCGTACCGGTGTCACGACGGTAGTCACCGCTGCCGAATGCGAGTCGAAAAGCCCCTCGTGCCTCGGCGATCGAGCGGGCCTCTTCGATGCCGAGCGCCGACTCGATCAAGGCGATGACAGCGGTGCCCCCGCCGAGGCGGTCGAACGTTTCGGTGACGTGGGCACCGGACTCGGTCTTCGCGAGCATCACTCCGAGAAGGCCAGGGAGACCTTTGAGGGCATCTACGTCGTGGGACCAGAACGGGGTGCTGTGGTCGTTGATCCGGACCCACGCGCTGCCACCATTACTCAACCACGCAACGACGTCGTTCCGCGCGGCCGGCTTGAGTTTGGGGTCGACCGCGTCTTCGATGTCGAGAACGATCTGGTCTGCGCGTGAGCTCGCCACCTCATCGAACGTCTCTGGGCGTGTGGCAGCGACCAACAACCATGAGCGAGCGATTTCTGCAGGGATCTGGTCTGCACGGTACGCCGAAGTCGTGGTGCCTTCAGGGCGGGAAGTGTCGGTCATCATCGGCTTTCTCTGTTGCGGTTTCCGCCCGCAATGTTATCCCGTCGTCAGCCGCGCTCGAATCGTCACCCCTGTTCTGGTGGCACCAATTCGGGAAATGCCCCCGAGGTGCCCTACGCTGAACCAACACCACCGCTCGTCACTGAACCCCCTTGTATTCCAGCGCTCTCTGACCCCCTGATGGATTGACATGAGACTGAGTCTGCCCGGCCGCATCGTCACAGCGATCAGCGCGATCGCCCTCGTCGCCAGCGGCGTCTCTGTGGCCTCGGCCGCAACGCCCGCTCAAGCACCTGCCTCAGTGGTCGGCGCGGCGGGGTCGGGCTGGCTGCACACCGACGGCGCGACGATCAAGACAGCGGGCAACGCCCCATACGTCATCAAGGGCGCGGCCTGGTTCGGCCTGGAGACGTCGAACTGCGCACCGCACGGCCTCTGGTCGATCAGTCTCGATTCAGGGTTGGCGCAGATCAAGTCGATGGGCTTCAACACGCTTCGCCTGCCGTTCTCGAACGAATGCCTCGCCGCGAAGACGAGCAACTCGATCAACTACCAGGTGAACCCCACGCTGCAGGGTCTGACTCCCCTTCAGATCATGGATGCAGTGGTTGCCCGGGCCAAGGTCTACGGCCTCAATGTCTTTCTCGACCAGCATCGCCCCGATTCCGGCGCTCAGTCGTCACTCTGGTACACGAGTGCCTACAGCGAAGCCTCCTGGATCAGCGACTGGAAGATGCTCGCAAAACGCTACGTGAACGACCCCACTGTCATCGGGTTCGACCTGCACAACGAGCCGCACGACACTGCCTGCTGGGGATGCGGCAATGCCGCCACCGACTGGCAGGCTGCCGCCACCCGCGCAGGCAACGCCGTCCAGACGGTGAACCCGAACCTGCTCGTGATCGTCGAAGGTGTCGAGAAGCAGGCAGACGGCAGCTCCACCTGGTGGGGTGGCGGGCTCCAGGGTGTTGCGGCGAAGCCGGTCACCCTCACCGTGCCGAACCATGTGGTGTACTCACCCCACGACTACCCCTCCACCGTCTACAACCAGACCTGGTTCTCTGCGTCGAACTACCCGGCGAATCTCGCGGGTGTGTGGGACAAGAACTGGGGCTACATCGCCAAGACCGGCAAGGCACCGGTCTTGCTCGGCGAGTTCGGAACAAAGCTCGAAACCGACTCCGACCGCAAATGGTTGAGCTCCATCGTCAGCTACCTCGCAGCCAACTCGATGAGCTTTGCCTACTGGTCGTTCAACCCGAACAGCGGCGACACCGGCGGGCTGGTGAAAGACGACTGGGTCACACCTCAGACGGCAAAGCTCGCCGCCCTCCAGCCACTTCTCGGATCGGGTACCCCGACACCGGTGCAGACCCCGACGCCGACAGTCACACCGACCCCCTCGCCCACACCGAAGCCCACCGTCACACCGACCCCCTCGCCGAAGCCCACCGTCACACCGACACCCACGCCGAAGCCCACCGTCACACCGACACCTACTCCCAAACCGACGGTCACTCCGACTCCGAAGCCCACGGTCACACCCACGCCCACGCCGACGCCCACGCAGAAACCGACCGTCACCGCGAAGTGGATGCTGCAGAGCGCGTGGGGGGCCGGCTATGTCGCAGACATCGAAGTCACCAGTCCCACGGGTGCAGCAGGCTGGACCGTCACCTGGCCCGACACCGCAGCGACCTCGATCGTGAACGCCTGGGGCATGACCTGCACGATCACCGCACACACCTCGATCACCTGCACGGGCATCGACTGGGCGGGCAAGCTCAGTGCGGGCCAAACGGTCAGGGTCGGCCTTCAGGTGTCTGCAACGGCCGCACCGAAAGCACCTGTCGTGACGGTGTCGGCGCGCTAGAGAAGCCTCTCGCGTTCGCCCCACATACCGACTCGAAACGGGTCCGAGAACGGGTCACAGAACGGGTCAGGAAACGCAGGGCAAACTGACGGCTGACGGGTGTATTCTCGCTCGCATCCGCTCAGTTCGTGCGGGTGTGCAGGAGGCTCGTCTCTCATGAATCGCAACGTCAAACGGTGGATGCCGGCACTTGCAGTGCCGGTGCTGATCGCCGGGGTCGCCATCGCCGTACCGATCTCCGCCAACGCAACCGCGAACCTTCCGTCGAAGACCCCTCAAGAGGTCATCGCCATGATCGGCAACAGCTCGGTGAGCGCATTCTCGGGTACTGTGACGCAGACGTCGAACCTCGGCCTGCCAGAACTGCCCGTCACCGGCACCGCTGGCTCAGGATCATCCGGATCGTCGACCGCCGATGCCGCCTCGGCACTCGAACTCCTCACCGGTTCACACACCGCACGTGTCTACGTAGACGCCTCAGGAGCGGGCCATGCAGAGGCCCGCGTACAGGTCCTCGACCAACTGGCGGAGCGCGACGTCATTTCGAACGGCACTGATGTCTGGGCCTACGATTCGAGCAAGCAGACAGCCGTTCACACCACCCTGCCCGCCAAAACCGACAAGGCGGCCGACCCGGGCAATCCTGCTGCGGCACCGCAGACTCCAGACCAGCTCGCGCAGAAGTTCCTCGCAGCGGTCGACCCATCCACGAATGTCTCGGTCGGAGGCGATGTCACCGTCGCCGGCCGGTCGGCGTACGACCTGATCCTCGCGCCACAGGCCACTGACACCCTGGTCGGTACCGTCTCGATCGCGGTCGACTCGGCGACCGGGATGCCCCTGCAGGTGCAGGTCACTGCACGCGGGGCAAGCGACACAGCGTTCAGCACCGCCTTCACCTCGCTGAGCCTGGACACCCCCTCGGCCGACCTGTTCACGTTCACTCCACCGGCCGGCACCACCGTCACAGAGAAGGCTGCACCCAGCCATGACGGCGAAGCGAAGACCCCCTCCGCACCGGCCACGAACAGCAAGCCGACGGTGAGCGGCACGGGGTGGGACTCGATCGTCGAGCTGCCCGCGTCGAGTGCCACTGACCTCAGCACGATGACCAGCTCGCCGTTGTTCGCCAGCCTTACGACTCCGGTCGACGGAGGTCACGTTCTGCAGACCACGCTTGTGACGGTGTTCATCACGAGCGACGGCCGCGTGCTGGCAGGGTCGGTGCCCGCAGCCCAGCTCCAGGCGGCCGCCGCGGCCAAGTAGTGGTCACCACCCCCCTGCCGACCGTACCCATGGCCACGACAGCGCCAGGCGAACTCGCGATCGAGACCCACGGCCTGACCAAGAAGTTCGGAAGGCAGACCGCGGTCAACAGCATCGACCTCGCTGTGCCTCGCGGGTCGGTGTTCGGCTTTCTCGGCCCGAACGGGTCGGGCAAGACCACCACCATCAGGGTTCTGCTGGGCCTGGCCTCTGCAACGTCGGGCGAGGTGAGTGTGCTGGGTCGCGCGCTCCCGAAGATGCTCCCCGACGTGTTGCCACGCGTCGGCGCGCTGATCGAAGGGCCCGGTTTCTACCCGTTCCTCTCAGGGGCTGCGAACCTGCGCCGCCTCGATTCGGCCGATCGCTTCGTTTCGAGTCACACCCGGCGCGCGCGCGTCGATGCAGCACTCGACAGGGTCGGCCTCAGCCACGCCGCCGAGAAGAAGGTACGCGCCTATTCGCTGGGAATGAAGCAGCGTCTCGGCATCGCGAATGCGCTTCTCACCCCCCGTGAACTGATCGTGCTCGACGAACCAACCAACGGCCTCGACCCACAGGGCACACGGGAGGTTCGCAACCTCGTCCGTTCGCTCACCGAAGAAGGCACCACGGTGTTCGTCTCGAGCCACCTTCTGGCCGAGATCGAGCACATGTGCACCCACGCAGCAGTCATGAGCGCCGGTTCGCTCGTTGCGCAGGGCAGCCTCGACGAACTGCGGCTCGCGGGGCAGACCCGTGCCAGAGTGGTGACCCCCGACACGGCGGCGGCCGAACGGGTGTTGCGGATGATCGGGCTCGACCCCGATCATCCGACCCCCTTGGTCGAGCAGGCGTCGGCAGACGGAATCGTGACAGCCCCGCTCGGTGATGACCGGGCTCCGGAGTCGATCGTCGCGGCCCTGGTTGCCGAAGGAGTCCGCGTGCGCGGTTTCTCTGTCGAACGAGCCACGCTCGAAGACCTGTTCGTCGCCCTCACCGGGGAGGGGTTCGACGTTGCCCAGTAATGAAACAACCAGTGGAGATCAGATGGGCGCGCTCACCAGTGTGCCGCGAAAAGCGAACGCCGGATGGGCGCTGCTCGCGTCAGAGCTGTCGGTTCTCTTCCGCCGTCGGCGCACCTGGGTGATGCTGGCCGCGCTGGCCGCGATTCCGGTGTTGATCGCCGTCGCCGTGCGGGTCTCGACGGCCCGACCACCATCGGGCAGGGGGCCCGCTTTCCTCGACCAGATCACCCAGAACGGGCTGTTCGTCAGCCTGGTCGCCCTCACGATCTGCATTCCGCTGTTCCTGCCCCTCACCGTGGGCGTCGTCGCCGGAGACACGATCGCCGGCGAAGCCAGCGCGAGCACCCTCCGGTACCTGCTGGTCTCGCCCGTCGGCCGGGGCCGGCTGCTGATCGTGAAGTACGCCGGTGCCATAGCGTTCTGCCTTGCCGCCGTGATCGTGATCACGCTCGCGGGTGCTGTGATCGGGGCGGCTCTCTTCCCGATCGGCCCGGTCACGCTGCTCTCCGGAGATACCATCGGCGTGCCAGAAGCGGCCCTCCGCGCCCTGCTGATTGCCGCTTATGTGACGGTCTCGCTGCTCGGTCTCTCGGCCATCGGCTTGTTCATCTCGACCTTGACCGACATTCCCGTGGGTGCCATGGCGGCCACCGTCGTCATCTCGATCGTCTCGCAGGTGCTGGATTCACTGCCGCAACTCGACTGGCTGCACCCGTGGCTCTTCAGCCACTACTGGCTGAGCTTCGCTGACCTGCTTCGCCAGCCCATCGAATGGTCGTCGTTCGGCACGAACGCCCTCCTGCAGCTCGCGTATGTGCTTGTCTTCGGCGCGCTCGCGTACGGTCGTTTCTCGACCAAAGACATCCTCTCCTGACGGGTCTCGATCAGCCCTCAATTCCCGGCTCATCCACGCGCTGCCCAACCTGCTGATTTGCCGCCAAAGAGGTTTCCTGACCGCCTTCTGCACGCGGCCCAGCGCGCTTCCCAGTAGCGTCAATAGAGGTTGCCCCAGACCTTGGTTGCCATATCGATGAAGGTGCATCGCCCTCTTGCGATCCGCACTCTCTGCAAGGCCGAACCGCGGAATGAGGCTCTGATGAGCAGCCTGTCTATGAATCCTTCTGTGCCG
The DNA here is from genome assembly GCF_018889995.1 of Subtercola sp. PAMC28395. Taxonomy (NCBI): domain Bacteria; kingdom Bacillati; phylum Actinomycetota; class Actinomycetes; order Micrococcales; family Microbacteriaceae; genus Subtercola; species Subtercola sp. PAMC28395. The sequence continues at coordinate 288,221 of NZ_CP076547.1, forward strand.
TCTGAGTCTCTGGCGCTCTCGAACTCCTCGGTGCCCTCCGTCGCTCTGGCGGCATCGGGCACCTCGACTCCCGTGGTGAAGTTCACGCGGACGAAGCCCGGCGGCAACCGCGCGAACCCGACCACCGAATATTCGGCGCTCCTCCGCACCGTTCGTGACGCCGGCCTGCTTCGCCGGAGCACGGGCTACTACTACGCGATGTTCGGTGCATTGCTCGTCGCCCTCGGCGGAGTAGTCACCGGCTTCATCCTGCTGGGTGACTCCTGGTACCAGCTCCTGATGGCGGCCGTTCTCGGCGTGATTCTCACGCAGTTCGCCTTTCTGGCGCACGAGGCCTCCCATCGAGCAGTCTTCGAATCGGGCAAGGCGAACGACATCGTCGGCCGCATGCTCGCCAATCTGTTCGTGGGCATCAGCTACTCCTGGTGGATGACCAAGCACAGCCGCCACCACGCCAACCCCAATATCATCGGCAAAGACCCCGACATCGACCAGGACGTCGTCTCCTTCACCGAACACGATGCGGCGAAGACCCGCGGGATCTATGCGTGGTTCACGAAACGCCAGGGCAACTTCTTCTTTCCGATCCTCGTGCTCGAGGGCCTGAACCTGCACGTGCACGGCTTTCGTACCGTCTTCGGCAAGGGCAAAGTCGACAAGAGGGCCGTCGAGATCACCATGCTCCTGGCACGCATCGGCGCCTATGTCGCCGTGATCTTCCTGATGCTGCCCCTGGGCATGGCATTCGCCTTCATCGGCGTGCAACTGGCCGTGTTCGGTGTGTACATGGGTTCGTCCTTCGCTCCGAACCACGTAGGCATGCCCATACTGCCGAAGGACTCCAGGGTGGACTTTCTGCGCCGCCAGGTGCTGACCTCGCGCAACATCAGCGGCGGCTGGTTCATCAACTGGTTCATGGGAGGCCTGAACTATCAGGTCGAACACCACCTCTTCCCGAATATGGCACGCCCGCACCTCAAGGCCGCGCAACAGATCGCCCGCGAATACTGCGAGACCCACACGATCCTGTACACCGAGACGACGCTTCCTGAGGCTTATGGAATCGTGATCACCTATCTGAACAAGGTCGGGCTCGCTGCCGGCCGGGATGCGTTCCAGTGCCCGGCAGCGTCGGCCTACGGTCGCTGACACTCAGACCCCTGTAACGCGATCGTCACGGCAGGCCCTGTCGATCGCCCCAGCCAGCCGCGTAAACTCTGTTCATGGGGAGCCCGCGAAGCACCACACTCGTTCTGGTCGGTAACGAATCGCCCACGGCACTTGGCGCGCTGGGCCACCATGCCAACGTGCATGCCGCGTCGCTCACCGAGAGTACCGACGACGAAGTGCAACGCTGGGTGAGCAGGTCCAGCGCACCCTATGTCGTTCACGACCGTGACCCTCTGGCGCACGTCGCGGCCGCATGGGTCGAGTTCTTCGACGATCTCGCAACACTCGGAACCCTCGACCTCGAGGTGGACCGGGCCACTTCAGGGTTCCAGGGTGGAACCCTCAGCATGCCCGACTACTACATCGTGGTCGACCCCGAGCGGCTCCCGGCCACCTGGAAGCACTGGTGGCTCGGGGTACTACCCCAGGCCGCACCGACGCGTGTCATTCCCTGGGCCACCGGCTCGACACCGCTGACACGCGTGCTGCGATCGTTGCCGACGGGCCGATCGTGGCCGGAGCCGGGGCCCTGGCTCCGCGACGTCGCCCGCTCGGTGCCCGACCAGATCGGAATCGCCAACCAGAAGCCTGCCGCGCCCGATCTGTGAGCTCAGCCGGCATAACGCAGAGCACGGCATCTGAGCCGATCCGATCGCTGGTATATCGTTAGTACACCCCAACAAATTCGCTGACAGAATTTCGTCTGTCCGAGTTCCGGGCGGGCGGACCGATCCTCAGAATCGCCAGGTCATGCCCACCACCTCCACCCGATCGTTCCCCTGGCCCGTCGTCATCGGCATCGTGCTGATCGGGCTGGTTCTTCGAGGTCCGATCATCGCCATCGCGCCGATCAGCGGAACCCTGCGCGCCGATCTTGGCCTCACCGCCGCACAGGTCGGCCTCCTCACCACCCTGCCCGTGCTGTGTTTTGCCATCATCACCCCGTTCGCCTCGTTCTTCGTCGGCAGAGCGGGAGCGAACTTCGCTACGACCATCACTGTCATCGGCGTGGGGCTCGGTACGATCATCCGTTCGGCCGGCGGGGTCGAGGCTGTCTTTGTGGGCACCATCATCATGGGTGCGTTCATCACCGTCGGCAATGTGGTGGTACCGGTGCTGATCCGCCGGGATGTCCCCGCGCGCCGGGTGGGAATCGTCACGGGTTCGTACACCTCGGCCATGAACGTGAGTTCAATGATCACCTCGCTTGCGACCGCACCGCTCGCCCAGGCGTTCGGCTGGCAGGCCGCCCTGCTGGCGTGGGGCGGTTTCGCCGTCATCGCCACAGCGGGTTGGCTTCTGGCGATCGGCCCCCGGGCCGCCTTCCATGTGGGGCCTCTCAGGCCGACGCTCGAGTCAGGGGCCTTCGAGACGGTGGCGATCGACACCCAGTCGATACCCAGCATCCAAGGGGTGCATGCCCGCACGTGGCGCAGCGCCTCAGCCCTCTTGCTTTCGCTGGCGTTCGCCGGCCAGGCCTTCTCGTACTATGGCGTGACCGCGTGGTTCCCGACGATCCTCGAAGACGAAGTGGGGCTGTCGGTCACTGCCGCCGGCTCGAGTTCGTCGATCTTTCAGATCGCAGCCGTCGTCGGGGCACTGGGAGTGCCGCTGTTGTCGACACGGATCGGCATTCCCCGCACCTTCGTACTGGTCGCCATTCTGTGGGTCAGCTGCCCAGTCGGCCTGCTGCTGGACCCCTCGGCCTGGTTCATCTGGGGCTTCTTCGGCGGTGTCGCACAGGGCGGCGGAATCACCATCGTCTTCATGCTCATCGTGCAGCTCGCACTGAACGGCACACACGCCCGCGGCCTCTCGGCCATGATCCAAGGGGTTGGCTACGCGCTCGGTGCGACGTCGGCCACCCTGCTGGGCGCAGCCCACGATGCCACGGGCGCGTGGACGCTGCCCCTCAGCATCATCGTGGTGTCGACGCTGGTCTTCAGCGCAGCGGGCCTGGCCGGTGCCATCAGGGCGAACCGAACCCGCAGCCCGCTGGCGCGCTGAACGTACCGCGTCAAACGGCTTCGAGCACGCCGTTCAACAGCACCGAAGCCTCTTCGTCGGTCAGGTCTTGAGCAAGAGCGAGCTCGGAGACGAGGATCTGGCGCGCTTTCTCGAGCATGCGCTTCTCGCCGGCAGAGACACCCTTGTCGTGGTCGCGGCGCCACAGGTCGCGAACGACTTCGCCGACGCGGTTGACGTCGCCCGAGGCCATCTTCTCCTGGTTGGCCTTGAACCGTCGCGACCAGTTGCCCGGTTCTTCGACGAACTCGTTCTGCAATACGGCGTAGACGGCCTGGACGCCGGCTTCGTCGATGACATCGCGAACGCCGACAAGATCGATGTTCTCGACCGGAATCTTGATGGTCAGCTCGCTGGTGTGCACGTTCAGCGTCATGAATTGCTTCTCTTCGCCTTTGACCACGCGAGTTTCGAGTGCTGTGATGGTTACTGCACCGTGGTGGGGGTAGACGAGAGTTTCGCCGACTTCAATTTTCATCTAATCTGCCTTTAGGTTGAGACACACAGTTTACCCGATCCGGGAGGCCTCTCTCGCCCTCTGCGCTCGGGGCGGAATCATACGCCATCGTCGAGGCCGGTGCGCGTCACAAACCGGGGCCCCAGCGATCGCGGTGCACCCTCACACCCTCGTCGCCGACCTCAGCCTCTGCGTCACCAGATGCGCGTGCTGCAGCAACAGTGCGCCCAGCTCCTGCTGTCTCTCCTGCCGGAACCGCGACTCCACCCCGGTCAGGCTGAGGGCGTACGCGGGCCTGCCCGCCGCATCGAAGACGGTGGCTCCCATGCCCCAGCTCCCCTCGAGGATCAGCCCGGGGTTCAGTGCGTACCCGGTGTTGCGCGTCACCGCGATTCGATTCCGGATGCTCGCACCAGAGTGCCTGGTCCCGAACCGTTCCACGAGCCGGTCGTCGGCGGTGTACCGCATCATCTCGTCTTCAGGCAGATACGCCAGAACGGCCAGCCCCGCGGAGGCGACCCCCAACGGGAATCGCACCCCCTCATACAGAACGAACGAACGGATCGGGAAGCTGCCGTCTTCTCGCATCAGGCAGATGGTCTCGTCTCCGCGCCTGGCAGAGAAGAATGCACTCTCACCCGTCACCTCGGCCAGGGTACGCACGCTCTCCCTGGCGAGTTCGGTCACGTCGTAGCGGTCTGCGGCGAGAGTGCCGAGCAGGTAGAGTTCCGGGCCGACGTGCCAGCGGGCATCCGATGCCTCCCGATCGACGAATCCCTCGGCAAGCAGGGCGGAGAGCAGGCGGTGCGCAGTCGGGCGGGACAGACCCGTGGCACCGGCAACCTCCGCGGTTGTAAGCCCGTGCGTGGGCGATCCGCTGAGCGCCCTCAGAACGGTGCCGACGCGGGAGACGACCTGCCCTCCCCTGACAACTTCACTCACAGGAACTCTTCTCTCATAGTCGAACGCTACACCTGTTCACATAGTGGACAAAGAGGGGCGGCTTGCCCACCTGTCGACATACCCGGGATTCCGCGGCAACAGGCCTTTGACTCCGACCGGGAGACCCGCCTACGTTTCGAAGTGGCGACTCCGACGATCATTGGTTGGTCTCGTCTGCGTACTGAACACAAAGGAGTGCCATGACCACCATCTATGCCAGCGCCGCAGAGGCCCTGCGTGATCTCGTCCGCGACGGAGACACAATCGCCGTCGGAGGTTTCGGGTTGAGCGGGAACCCCACAGACCTCATCGAGGCACTCCGCGACAGTGGGGCACGCGACCTCACGATTGTGTCGAACAACATGGGGGTCGACGGAAGAGGTCTCGGCATTCTTCTCGAGAACAAGCAGGTCGCCAAGGTGCTCGCCTCGTACGTCGGCGAGAACAAGCTCTTCGCCCAGCAGTTTCTGAGCGGAGAGCTCGATGTCGAGTTCGTGCCCCAGGGCACACTGGCCGAGCGACTGAGGGCGGGCGGAGCGGGCATACCCGCGTTCTACACGAAGACCGGAGTGGGCACACCCGTCGCCGAGGGCAAACCGCACGCCGATTTCGACGGGGAGACGTACCTGCTTGAACGCGGCATCGTGGCCGACGTCTCCCTCGTCCATGCGTTCAGAGCCGATCGGGCCGGGAACCTCGTCTACCGGCACACCGCGCGCAACTTCAACCCCCTGGTCGCGACGGCAGGGCGCACGACGCTGGTCGAAGCGGAGCACATCGAAGACGTGGACTACCTCGACCCCGACGCTGTGGTGACCCCAGGGATCTTTGTGCAGCGCCTGGTGAAGGCACTCCCCCGCGTCAAAGACATCGAGCAGCGCACAGTGAGGCAGCGACCCGCGAGCGCGGGCCAGCCAGAAGCTGGTGCTGCTGCAGACTCGACCACCCACACATTCGCGACAGCGTAAGGAACAGATCATGACCTGGACACGCGACACCATGGCGGCGATCGCCGCAAGTGAGCTCACCGACGGCGCCTACGTGAACCTCGGCATCGGCATCCCGACACTCGTGGCGAACCACGTTCCCGACGGGCTCACCGTCACACTGCAGAGCGAGAATGGGCTCCTCGGAATGGGGCCCTTCCCCTTCGACGGCGACGAAGACGCCGACCTCATCAACGCGGGCAAGCAGACGGTGACGTTGCTTCCGGGCGGCAGCTATTTCGATTCGGCCACGTCGTTCGCCATGATCCGCGGCGGCCACGTGCAACTTGCCATCCTGGGAGCACTGCAGGTCTCAGCGCGCGGTGACCTCGCGAACTGGACGATTCCGGGCAAGTTGGTCAAAGGCATGGGCGGCGCCATGGACCTCGTCGCTGGTACTCCCCGCGTCATCGTTGTAACGGAGCACAACGCCAAAGACGGATCTCCCAAGATCGTCGAGGAGTGCGACCTCCCCCTCACCGGCGCGCGCGTCGTGCAGCGCATCATCAGCGATCTTGCCGTCTTCGACGTGACGGAAGCGGGCCTGGTGCTCCGCACCCTCGCCCCCGATGTGACGGTCGACGAGCTACAGAGGCTCACCGGCGCGCCCTTCGAGGTAGAACTCGAGTCGATCGGGGCACTCGCATGAGCGTGATCATCGCCGGTTACGCCCGTACTCCCTTCGTGAAATTCAACGGCCAGTTCGCGTCGGTCGCCGCGACGGCCCTCGGGTCCCATGCCATCAGCGCTGCGTTGACACGGGCAGGGCTCACCCCGGACGACGTGGAACGGGTCATCGTCGGCCAGGTGCTGCAGGGTGGAGCAGGACAGAATCCGGCACGCCAGTCGGCCGTCGGTGCCGGCATCCCTCTCACCACTCCTGCCCTCACTCTCAATGTCGTCTGCCTCTCGGGCATCGAAGCGGTCGTCGCCGGTGTGCGACTGATCGAATCCGGCGAAGCCGACATCGTCGTCGCGGCCGGCCAGGAATCGATGTCGCTCGCGCCCCACGCCTGGGTTGGATCGCGACAGGGCAAGAAGTACGGCACGGCCGAGTTCCTCGATACCCTCGAGCACGACGCCCTGACCGATGCCTTCGAAAAGCGGTCGATGGGTTCTTCGACAGAGGAACGCAATGCACCTCTCGGCATCTCCCGCGCCGACCAGGATGAATGGTCTGCCCTCTCACACAGGCGTCTCGCTTCGTCCTCGGAATTCCTCGCTGGCGAGATCGAGCCGTTCGCGGTTCCCGGGCGGGGGCAAGCGAAGATCGTCATGGCCGACGACGGCCTTCGCGCTGAGACCACCATCGAATCGCTTGCCACACTGCGACCAGCCTTCGGCTCGGGCGGAACCATAACCGCCGGCAACTCCTCCCAGATCACCGATGGCGCCGCTGCCCTCGTACTCATGAGCGAAACGGTGGCTGAGGCGCGCGGCATCCATGGCCTGGCACGGGTCGAGAGCCACGCGTTCGTTGCCGGCCCCGATGTCACGCTGCACGCACAGCCGGCACACGCGATCGCCGCTGCACTCCACCGCACCAGTTGGGCTGCCAGCGATCTGGCAGCTGTCGAGATCAACGAAGCGTTTGCGGCGGTATCGGTACACTCGACCAGGCTTCTGGGCATCGACCCGAGCATCGTCAACAGCCACGGCGGGGCGATCGCCCTGGGTCACCCCGTCGGGGCCTCGGGCACCCGGATCGTCGGGCACCTCGCTCGCCGCCTGCAGGCACTCGGCCGAGGCAACATCGGCGCGGCAGGCATCTGCGGTGGCGGTGGCCAGGGCTCAGCGGTGGTGTTGTCAGCCCTCTGATCGAGGCGGCCCAGCCTCTGATGAGAGTTTCTCGTTCTTGCGGGTCGCCCGAGTGTCGAGCCGCACCTGTTTCGCCCTGGCGACCTCGGTCTTCATGATCACCCTCGTCTCGGTGGTGTCACCGATCGCCAATCGCAACCATCGTGCTTTCGGGTCGGAGTCGATGAGAAAGAGACGAACCATGAGCGTGAGCGGAATCGCGAGGATCGCGCCGATCGGCCCGATGACCACCGCCCAGAACAACACCGAGAAGAACGTGATGGTCTGGCTCAGTGAGACGGCATTGCCCACGACGCGGGGCTGGATGATCGACTGCACCACTGCGTTGATGACCCCGTACACCACCACAACGGCGATCACGGTCGGCCAGCCGCCCACCAGGTAACCGAAGACGATCGGCGGGATGATCGCAAAGAAATACCCGATGTTCGGAATGAAGCTGCAGAGAAAAGCGAGAATGCCCCAGAGCAGCGCCGCCGGCACTCCCATGATCCACAGCGCGAGTGCATTGAGCACTCCCTGGGCGACCCCGAGCACTGTCGTCACCACCATGTACCGGCGCACGTTCGAGGTGTACTCGCCGAGGGCTGCAACGAAATACGGCTGGCGTTCACTCAGCTGGCGCATCAGCGTCGGAGTGTACGCGGCATCGGCCGACATGAGAATGAGCATCGTCAACACAATGACAAGGCCGGCCGTGATGCCGAACACGCTTCCCAGAAGGCCACTGAAGAAGTTCAGGATGTTCGCGGGGTTGAATCCCGCAGCTGCCTGTTGCACCTGCTCGGCACCGATTCCGATGCTCTCGAGCCACGAACCGATCGATGCACCCATCGCGGTGAACTGGCTCGAGTAGTTGGGCAACATCGAGACGAACTGGGCGAAAGCGATGACCAGGGTATAGACGAAGCCTGCAAGCAGGGCGAAGACGACGAGGATCACCGAGCCGGTGGCGAGTCCCTGCGGTACGCCTCGCTTCTGCAACCAGGTGCGAACGGGGTTCGCGCAGATCGTGAGAATGAGCGTCAACAGAACCGGCGCGAGAATCTGGCTGATCGCGCTGATGCCGGCAGCAGCCACGACAACCGCTGCAAGCCCGACCAGGATCACCGTTCCCCGCGGATATCGCGAACCGGGTTGCCCCACGGTGTCGACCGCTGGGGATCCGTGCTCGCCAGAATCCGGAGCGCCGGATGCTGCGATGTGGCTCATTCCCACCGCACCTCCTTCAGACTGCGTCTGCCCTGTTGCGACAACCATAGCGGCGAGCGGCGCATCGGGTCGAGGTTCACCCTCATCCGATCGAGGTGATGTCAGACAGCTTCAGCGCCCATCTGCATACTGTCGGGCCTGTCACTGCCATACTCGACTCATCGAACGAAGGGTGCTGCCGTGAACGGAGACACTGTGACCACGCTCTTCGCCGTTCTCGCGGTGCTCGTCGATCTGGGCATCCGGATCGCAGCGATCATCGTCATTCCGCGAAATCGCAAGCCGAGCGCGGCCATGGCCTGGCTGCTCGCCATCTTCCTCATCCCCTACATCGGCGTCTTCTTCTTTCTGCTTCTGGGCAGTTCGAAGCTCCCGAAGGCACGCCGCGACAAGCAGGTGGCCATCAACCGGATGATCGCCGAGGGTCGCCCCAAACAGAGCCTGGTCAGCGACACCGACTCCTGGCCTTCGTGGCTGGCAAACGTCGTCACGCAGAACACCACCCTCGGTGCCGTTCCGATCTCCGGGGGCAATACCGCCAGGCTGATCGGCGACTACCAGGGGTCGATCGACGCGATGGCCGCAGACATCGACACCGCGACGACATTCGTGCATGTGGAGTTCTACATCGTCTCGTGGGATTCCACCACGAAGGTGTTCTTCTCCGCACTGGAGGCCGCGGTCAAACGGGGAGTGCGCGTGCGAGTTCTCCTCGACCACATCGCGTCGATTCGCACGGCCAACCACAAGCAGACCTTCGCCGAACTCGACCGCATCGGTGTGAGCTGGAGCTTCATGCTGCCTGTGCAGCCCCTCAAGGGCAAGTACCAGAGGCCAGACCTCCGCAACCACCGCAAACTGGTCGTCGTCGACGGCCGGGTCGGGTACATGGGATCGCAGAACCTCATCGACCGGAGCTACAACTCCACGAAGAATCTCAAGCGTGGCCTCAAATGGCAGGAGCTGATGACCAGGGTCACTGGCCCGACGGTCTCGGGCATCAATGTGATCTTCCTCTCGGACTGGTTCTCGGAGACAGACGAGATCCTGACAGAGGAGAACGTCATCGCGACCGAGGTCGCTGTCGACACCTCGGCCGACGCCCTCGACTGCCAGGTCGTGCCGAGCGGCCCCGGCTTCGTCGGGGAGAACAACCTGCGACTCTTTCTCGCGCTGCTCTATGCGGCCCAGAAGAAGATCATCATCACGAGCCCCTACTTCGTGCCCGACGAAGCGATGATCTATGCCATAACGGCCGCCTGCGAGCGAGGCCTCGACGTACAGCTCTTCGTCTCGGAGATCGGCGACCAGGGCCCCGTGTTCCACGCCCAGCGCTCGTACTATTCGGTGATGCTCGAAGCAGGCGTGCGGATCTGGCGCTACCCGGCCCCGTTCATCCTGCATGCCAAACACTTCTCGATCGACGACGAGGTCGCCGTGATCGGGTCGAGCAACATGGACATCCGCTCGTTCAGCCTCGACCTCGAAGTCTCGCTCATGGTTCACGGGCCCAGCTTCGTTGCCCAGATGCGCGAGGTCGAGGCCGGGTATCGGGCGATCAGCAGTGAACTGACGCTGGAAGAGTGGAAGAAGGAGCCACTCAGCCGAACAGTGCTCGACGGTCTGGCGCGCCTGACGTCTGGTCTTCAATAGGCACACCGCAACACGCGCCCGCAGGGCAGGTGTGTATCCGGAGAGGTTAGGCTGGGAGGGAATCTGGTAGTGAGCCTGGCTTTGGGCTGAACGAATTTCCTGTCCGTCAGCCCCACCCCCACTTGTCCGGAGCCGCTTCATGCCAGCCGTGAACCTGTCTGCGCCCCAGCTGCGCCCATCACCCCCCACAGCAGGCCCCGCGGCCACGTCGCTTGAGATCGATAGAGCCTTGCGCCGTGCGGAAACGGCGTCGGGAGCCACCGGCCTCAGCATCTCGGCCCACGACGCCGAAACACTGCTGCACGCGCGTGGCACGCAGCTGCAAACACTGCTCGACATCGCGTCCGAGCTCAGGGACAAAGGGCTCGAGGCCGCAGGCCGACCAGGCGTCATCACCTATTCGCGCAAGGTGTTCATTCCCCTCACCCACCTCTGCCAGGACCGCTGCCACTACTGCATCTTCGTGTCGACTCCCGGCAAGCTCGCCAAGGCGGGCATCGCGCCCTATCTCTCGGTCGACGAGGTGCTCGCCATAGCGAAAGCCGGGGCGGCCCTGGGCTGCAAGGAGGCGCTCTTCACCCTCGGCGACCGGCCCGAGAATCGCTGGCCGGCCGCACGCGCGTGGCTCGACGAACACGGGTACGACTCGACGATCGACTACGTGCGGCACGTCTCCCTGAGGGTGATGGAGGAGACCGGCCTTCTACCCCACCTCAATCCCGGAGTGATGACCTGGGCAGAGCTGCAGGAGCTGAAAGGCGTCGCGCCGTCGATGGGCATGATGCTCGAGACCACCGCGACCCGGCTGTGGTCGGAGAAGAGCGGCCCGCACTACGGCTCGCCAGACAAAGACCCGGCCGTGCGCCTCAGGGTGCTCGACGACGCGGGGAGGTCGAAGATCCCCTTCACCACCGGGGTACTCTTCGGCATCGGCGAAAATACGGCCGAACGGGTCGATTCGATTCTGGCGATCCGGGCATCCGGCGAGCGCTACGGGCACATCCAGGAGACGATCGTGCAGAACTTCCGTGCGAAGGATTCCACGGCGATGATGCGAACGGTCGATCTCGAGACCGAGGAGTACGTTGCGGCCGTCGCGGTGACTCGTCTTCTGCTGGGCGAGGACGCCCGCATCCAGGCGCCGCCGAACCTCACTGACGCGCACGAACTGGCCCTGCTCATCCGCGCCGGCATCGACGACTGGGGCGGAGTGAGCCCCCTCACCCCCGACCATGTGAACCCCGAGCGGCCGTGGCCGCAGATCGACGAGCTTGCGGCACTGACGGCACGCAGCGGCTTCACCCTGCGCGAGCGGCTCACCGCTCACCCGCATTTCGTGCGCGAGCCCGGCGACTGGATCGACCCCGCGGTGTTGCCACATGTGCTCGCCCTGGCCGACGAATCAGGGTTGGCGAGAGACGGCCTCACGGTGGTTCGACCGGTTTCGGCGACCCGCGCACCCGAGGCACGAACGAACCGCGCCCCTGCGCTCACAGCAATCCTCCGCCGGGCCGAAACCTCGCCCGCCGGCCTCAGCGACGGCGACTACGCCGAACTGCTCGGTGCCGACGGGCCAGACCTCGATGAGCTCTGCCACCTCGCCGACGAGCTGCGCCGCGCCACCCTCGGCGACACCCTCACCTTCGCGATCAATCGCAACCTCGACTCCACGCTCGTGCGGCCCGACCAGGCTGCCCTGACGGCCGAACGACCGCTCACCCTGCGCGAGGTGACCACACTCGCCTCTGAGGCGCGGATGCTCGGGGCCACCGAGATCTGCCTGCAGGGTCGTGCCCACCCCGACCTCGGGCCCACCGCGTATTTCGACCTGGCACGGGCGATCGCGAAGGCCTCGCCTGCGCAGCCCGGAGAGGGAGACGAAGGCGGAGAGGGAGCCTCGCTGCACCTCCATGCCTTCCGCCCGGCAGAGCACGCCGACGGGGCGCGCCGATCGGGGCTCTCGTACCCCGACTACTTCGAAGCGCTGCGTGAGGCCGGCGTCGGCTCGGTTCCGGGCACGGGTGCCCGCATCCTCGACGACAGTGTGAGGGCCTCCCTCACCGGCGGCACCGACCTGCCCGCTGCGGAGTGGATCGAGATCATCACGGCGGCGCACCAGAGCGGGCTGCGTTCGACGGCGACCATGATCTACGGGCACATCGAAACTGCCGGCCAGCAGGTGGCGCACCTCAGAACGCTCATCCGCCTGCACGACGAGACGGGCGGCTTCACCGAATTCATTCCGATGCCGTTCGTCGCAGGAGACTCCCCCGCCCTGCCGAGCCTGCCTGCCACGCCTGCCCTCGGCCAGCACCAGCGCCGCGACGGTCCATCAGAACGCGAATCCCGCGCCGTCCACGCGGTGAGCAGGCTGATGTTGGCTGGCCGAATCGACCACGTGCAGGCGGCCTTGGACCAAGCTGGGCCTCCGGCAGGCCCTCGGCGTGCTCAGGGGAGGCGCAGACGACCTCGGCGGGCTCCTCCTCGACGGCACCCTCGACCCCAGCGCGGGTGCTGAAACCGGCCGAACGCTCACCCTCGGGCTTGTCGAGCGAATCTCGTCCGCCCTCGGCCGCACACCACGCCAGCGCACCACGCTCTACGCCCGCGTCGAAGAGCTCTCACCGTGAGAACCAGCACGTCGAGCGAGCACGTGGAGGTCATCATCATCGGCGCCGGGTTCGCCGGGCTCGGAATGGGCATGCGCCTCGCCCGCGAGAACACCCACTCCTTCCTTATCCTCGAACGCGCCACCGAGGTGGGCGGCACCTGGCGCGACAATACCTATCCCGGGGTCGCCTGCGATGTGCCTTCGCAGCTGTACTCCTTCTCGTTCCGGCCGAAGCCCGACTGGTCGAGGGTGTTCGCACCGGGAGCCGAGATCGCCGAGTACCTGAGAGAATGTGCCCGCGACGAGGGGCTGCTGCCGTGCATCCGGTTCAGCACCGAGCTTCTCGAAGCGCGATGGGATGCCCAGAAGAGCCTCTGGCGACTCACGACGTCAGGCGGCGACTACACGGCGCGTGTTCTCGTCACGGCGGCCGGGCGCCTGTCAGAGCCGCGCCTGCCAGTGGTGCCTGGGCTCGAGTCGTTCACCGGGCACGCCTTCCACACCGCGGCCTGGCGGCACGACGTCTCGCTGGAGGGGCTGCGCGTGGGAATCGTCGGTACCGGCGCCTCTGCTGTGCAGCTCGTTCCCGCCGTTGCAGAACAGGCGGCAGAGCTCGTGGTCTTCCAGCGCAGTGCGCCGTACATCGTGCCCCGGCACGACCGCGTCTACACCTCGGACGAGAAGCGGGGATTCCGCGATCATCCGGAAGCGCTCGAAGCTGCCCGGTCGGAGTACTACTGGGCGGCCGAAGAAGGCTTCGCGCAGAAGCTCGATGGGAGTGCCTCTGCACGCCGGCACCGCGATCTGGCCCTCGGCCACCTGCACACGCAGGTCGAAGACCCGGTACTCAGGTCGGCCGCCACCCCGGACTACGAGATCGGCTGCAAGAGAGTGCTGTTCTCGAATGACTACTACCCGGCACTGGCGCGGCCGAACGTCACGCTCGAGCCCAGCCCAGTCGCTTCGATCGACGGTCCTCGGGTGGTGTTGGCCAGCGGCACGGAATTCGACCTCGACGTGCTGATTCTCGCCACCGGCTTTCACACCACCGAGCTGCCGTTCGCCAGCCGAATCGTCGGTCGTGGCTCGGGTGACGATGATCGCGACGGTGACGGTGGTGGCCCCGAGACCCTCGCCGACCACTGGTCCGAGGGGATGACGGCATACGCCTCAACCGTCGTGCACGGGTTTCCCAATCTCTTCATCATCGACGGGCCGAACGCGAGCCTCGGCCACAATTCGGCCATCACCATGATCGAGACCCAGATCGAGTACATTGCCGGTGCCCTCGCCCATCGCGCACGCAGTGATGACAGCGAAGGCCACAGCGATAACTCCGGGGTGCTGGAGGTCTCAGCACTGGCCGAAGCCGAGTACACCGCGGAGCTCGACGCAGACAGCGCGTCGACGGTGTGGCTGACTGGCGGGTGCCGGAGTTGGTACGTCGATACCCGAAGTGGCAGGCAGACCCTGCTCTGGCCGGGGCCCGCCCATACCTTCCAGGCGAAGAATGGTGTGTTCGACCCCGCGCCCTTCGCTGGCAGCGCGGTGACCCGCGCGATCAGGTGACGGTAGCCTGACTTCTTCGGTCACGGGACTTTGGGCACTTACGCTTCGGCCGACGCTGCACTACGGTGAGCACACAATCTCCACCGTGAGCAGGAACCGAAAGCAGGGTTCATCATGACCGATCTCCAGGAAACAGCCGAGCAATCCAGCCCGGAATCTGAGCCAGAAGCAGATGCATCGCCACCAGCAGATGCCTTCGATGCACGTCGGAGTGCAGGCCGCGAGGCTCGCAAACGAGTGCCGCGATCGAGCCACGCCGGTTGGACCGCAGCTCCCGACCGCGCGGACCCGGTCGAACTGCTGGAGGAACAGGCCGTCTCCCGGGTGCCGGAGCTGGTGCCCATCCGGTACGGCCGCATGCTCATCTCGCCCTTCACCTTCTACCGGGGCGCGGCGCTCATCATGGCTGCCGACCTGTCGACGACTCCCAACAGCGGCCTGATCACCCAACTCTGCGGCGACGCCCACCTCTCGAACTTCGGTGTCTTCGGCACGCCCGAACGCACACTCATCTTCGACATCAACGACTTCGACGAGACCCTGCCCGGGCCGTTCGAGTGGGATCTGAAGCGCCTCGCCGCGAGCTTCGAGATCGCTGGACGGTACCGCGAATTCTCCGAGGCCGACCGCCGCGCCATAACCCTCGCCGTGACCCGGGCCTACCGCAAGCGCATGCGGGCTGCGGCCGAGGCCAGCGTACTCGAGTCATGGTACGACCGGCTCGATGCGGAACAGCTGAGCGACTTGACCCATCGGCATCAGAAGGCCGACCAGGTGGACAGCGCCATTGCAAAACGCACAGAAGCGGCCCTGGCAAAGGCACGCACACGCGACAGTGCACACGTCTTCACCAAGCTGGTCGGTGTGGTCGACGGCCGATTGAAGATCCTCGCGAACCCACCGCTGATCGTGCCCGTCGAAGATCTCGACACCTCGGAACGCACGCTCGAAGAAGAGCAGCAGAACATGAAGAGGCTCATCGAGCGGTACCAGAACACACTGATCGACCAGCATCACCCCATCAGGGAGTTCACCTACCTGCACATGGCACGAAAGGTGGTCGGTGTCGGCAGTGTCGGCACCCGCGCGTGGGTGTTGCTCTTCGAGGGCCGCGATGCCGGTGACCCGCTGCTGCTTCAGGCGAAAGAGGCCCAGGCATCGGTTCTCGAACGATTCCTGCCGCCCAGCATCTACCAGACGCACGGCGAACGAGTCGTTCGTGGCCAGCGGATGATGCAGTCTGCCAGCGACATCTTTCTGGGCTGGCATTCACTCATCGGGTTCGACGGCATCGATCGCGACTTCTACCTGCGGCAACTTCACGACTGGAAGGGATCGGTCGACGTCGAGAACATGGTCGTGAAGGGCGCGCTGATCTACGCCCAGGTCTGCGGCGAGACCTTAGCCCGCGCGCACGCGCGTTCCGGCGACCGGGTCGCGATAGCGGCCTACATCGGCAAGGGCACTGAGTTCGATGAAGCGATCACCTCGTTCGCGACCGAGTACGCCGACCAGAACGAGAAGGACTACGACGCCTTCGCAGCGGCCGTGGCGTCGGGACGACTCGTGGCGCAGAGCGGTCTCTGACGATCACGCCCTGGCTCGATAATTGACCTATGCACGAACACTCCGAAAGCAGCCACGCCGAGACGGTCGCCGCCCAGCCGAACAACCCCCAGGAATTCTGGGAGGGCCACTACGGCCAGCGCGACCAGATCTGGAGCGGCAACCCGAACCCGCTGCTGGTGCGCGAGGCCGAGCGACTCCCCGCGGGCCGGGCTCTGGATCTCGGGTGCGGCGAGGGCGCCGATGCCGTGTGGCTGGCAACGCAGGGCTGGCAGGTCACCGCAGTCGATGTCTCGTCGACCGCACTCGAGCGCGGCAGGGCGGCAGCTGTCCGGGCGAGCGTCGATGAGCTGATCGACTGGCAACAGCACGACCTGGGTGAATCCTTCCCTGACGCCGAATTCGATCTCGTGTCTGCCCAGTTCCTGCAGTCACCCATCCCGCTCGACCGCGAGCGCATCCTGCAGAAGGCTCTCGATTCACTCGCACCTGGCGGCAGTCTGCTCATCGTGGGGCACGCAGAGTTTCCGCCGTGGTCGAAGATGGCTCACGCCGGCGAACCTCTGCCCAGCGCCCAGGAGGTGCTCGACTCCCTGCACCTCGACCCGCGTGGCTGGGTCACGAAGCTCTGCTCTGAAGAGCCTCGCTCCGTCGTGGGCCCCGACGGGAACCGGGTCACCCTCGTTGACAGCGTTGTGATGGTGACCAGAGCGACACCTTCGCCCGCCTGAGCACCTCTACTCGCCTCTCAGGCGCAACTCTGCGTCGATTCACCCGGAACGAGTTCAGCTGGGCGAAGCTCAGCTGACCGGAACCAGCGTGTACTTCGTCTCGAGGTACTCGTGGATGCCCTCGAGCCCGCCCTCGCGGCCGATGCCCGATTGCTTGACCCCGCCGAACGGCGCCGAGGCGTTGGAGACCACTCCGGTATTCAGCCCCATCATTCCTGTGTCGAGCTGGTCGATCAGGCGGTGCCCCCGGGCCAGGTCCTGGGTGAAGGCGTAGCTGACGAGCCCGTATTCCGTGGCGTTCGCCAGGCGGATTGCCTCTTCGTCTGTCGTGAAGGTCACGATACCGAGCACCGGGCCGAAGATCTCCTCTTTCAGCATCCGGGCGTCGCTGGTCACGCCCGAGAGCACGGTCGGCTCGTAGAACGAACCAGCGCCTTCGATCTGGTGGCCGCCGGTGAGTACTGTCGCGCCCTTGCTCACCGCGTCGTCGACAAGGCTCTTGGTCGACGCGACCGCTTTGCGGTCGACGAGCGGGCCGATAGTGACGCCGTCTTCTGTGCCAGGGCCGACAACAAACGCGCCGACCCGCTTCGCGATGCGGCTCGCGAATTCCTCGGCGACCGATTCGTGCACGATGAACCGGTTCGCCGCCGTGCACGCCTGGCCGATGTTGCGGAATTTCGCAATCATGGCACCGTCGACGGCCTTGTCGAGGTCGGCATCACCGAAGACGATGAAGGGGGCGTTTCCACCAAGTTCCATCGAGGTGCGCAGGATTCCGTCGGCTGCCTGCTTCATGAGCGTGCGGCCCACTTCGGTCGAGCCCGTGAAGCTGAGCTTGCGCAGACGCGGGTCGGCGATGATCGGGCCTGAGACATCGCGCGAGGTGCTCGTCGTGATGACGTTGACCACACCCTTGGGCAGGCCTGCTTCTTCGAGGATGCTCGCGAGGAACAGCGTCGTAAGTGGAGTGAGTTCAGCGGGCTTGACGACTACTGTGCACCCAGCGGCCAGCGCCGGTGCGATCTTGCGCGTGGCCATGGCGAGCGGAAAGTTCCAGGGCGTGATCAGGAATGACGGCCCCACCGGGCGCTGGGAGACGATCGCGTGACCTGTGCCCTCAGGGTTGAGCGAGTAACGCCCACTGATGCGCACCGCTTCTTCGCTGAACCACCGCAGGAATTCGCTGCCATAGGCGACTTCGCCCAGGGCCTCTGCCAGAGGTTTGCCCATTTCGAGCGTCATGAGCAGCGCGAAGTCGTGCTTGCGCTGCTGCACCAGGTCGAAGGTTCGGCGCAGGATCTCGCCACGAACACGCGGCGCCGTCGCGGCCCAGCTGTCTGCGGCGTCGACCGCGGCGTCGAGAGCCCGCATTCCGTCGGCCGCCGAGGCATCGGCAATCGTCGTCAGGGCTTCGCCGTTCGCGGGGTTGCTGACGGTCAGGGTCTTTCCGCCATCAGCTCCGACCCACTCGCCTGCGATGAACAAGCTGGTCGGGATGCTCGCTACGAGGGCGCTCTC
This sequence comes from Subtercola sp. PAMC28395, assembly GCF_018889995.1. Lineage (NCBI taxonomy): Bacteria > Bacillati > Actinomycetota > Actinomycetes > Micrococcales > Microbacteriaceae > Subtercola > Subtercola sp. PAMC28395. The sequence continues at coordinate 306,482 of NZ_CP076547.1, forward strand.
AGACAACGACACAGTGACTCCTTCGACAGAAAAACTCCTCCCTCCATCTTCGCAGAGCCACAACCCCTCGGGCCGCGGTACTACCGGGCGACCGGCTCGAGTCGCACGACGATCGCCTTCGACACGGGCGTGTTGCTCCTGTCGGCCGCGCTCGCCAGCGGAATGAGCACATTCGCTTCGGGGAAGTAGGCCGCCGCGCATCCCTTCGCCGTCGGGTACGAAACGACCCGGTAGTTGCGCAGAACGCGGTCGGCGTCATCCTTCCACTCGCTGAAGATGTCGACCCGTTGGCCGTCGGTAAGACCGAGTTCGGCGATGTCGTCGGGATTCACGAAGATGACGTCGCGACCGTTCTTGATGCCGCGGTACCGGTCGTTCAGGCTGTAGATCGTGGTGTTGTACTGGTCGTGAGAGCGGAGAGTCTGCAGGATCAGTCGCCCCTCCGGCCGCTCCAGCGGCTCAAGATGATTGACGGTGATCATTGCCTTGCCTGTCGCGGTGGCGAATGTTCGGGAATCGCGGGGGCCGTTGGGCAGAACGAATCCGCCCTTGCGCCTCACCTGGGCGTTGAAATTCTCGAAGCCCGGAACCACACGGCCGATGTGGTCGCGAATCACGTCGTAGTCGCGCTCGAATCCGGCCCAGTCGATCGGCACGGTGTCGCCGAGGGTCGCACGGGCCAGGCGGGTGACGATGGAGATCTCGGAGAGAAGGCTGGGTGCGACCGGCGCGACCCGGCCATGCGTTGCGTGCACGGCGCACACGCTGTCTTCGACCGACATGAATTGCGGGCCGGTCGCCTGCAGGTCGACCTCGGTTCGACCCATCGTCGGGAGAATCAGCGCCTCCTCGCCCACGACCGCGTGCGAGCGATTCAGTTTGGTCGACACCTGCACCGTCATCTCTGTGCCGTGCATCGCCGCTTCGGCCGCTGCCGTATCGGAGATCGCGGCGACGAGGTTGCCACCCATCGAGAACCAGAACTTGATCTCGCCGCGTTGCATCGATTCGATCGCCTTCAGCGAGTCGGTGCCGTGCTCGCGCGGCGGGTCGAAGCCGAACTCTTTCTGCAGGGCGTCGAGGAAGGTGTCGCTCATCTGCTCCCACACGCCCATGGTGCGGTCGCCCTGAACATTGCTGTGACCGCGGATGGGCGACGCCCCTGCACCGGGCTTGCCGATATTGCCGCGCAACAGCAACAGGTTGATGATCTCGCGGAGCGTCTCGACGGCCTTCTTGTGCTGGGTGAGGCCCATGGCCCAGGTGATGATCACCCGATCGGCGGCGATGTAGCGTCCGGCAAGCTCGTCGATCTCAGCGCTGCTCAGCCCGGTCGCCTCGAGTACTTCCGACTCGTCGAGATTCGCCAGATGGGCCTGCAACTCCTCGAGCCCGAGTGTGTGGGCACTCAAGAACTCGTGGTCGAGTACCGTGCCGGGTCGCTCTCGTTCGGCATCGAGCACCCTCTTGCCGACCGCCTGCAGCAGAGCCATGTCGCCGCCGGAACGGATCTGCAGGAACTGGTCGGAGAGCGTCGTACCACGACCAGCAATGCCGCGCACAGTCTGGGGGTTCTTGTAGCGCATCAACCCTGCTTCGGGCAGCGGATTCACCGAGACGATCTTCGCCCCGTTCCGCTTCGCGTCTTCGAGCGCGGTGAGCATACGCGGGTGGTTGGTGCCCGGGTTCTGACCCATGATGATGATCAGATCGGTGTTCTCGAAGTCGTCATAGGCAATCGTCGACTTGCCGATACCGATGGTCTCGCCAAGAGCAGTGCCCGTCGATTCATGGCACATGTTCGAGCAGTCGGGCAGATTGTTCGTGCCGAACGCTCGAACGAAGAGTTGGTACACGAACGCCGTCTCATTGGCCGTTCGCCCGCTCGTGTAGAAGGCGGCCTGATCGGGCGAGTCGAGGGAGTTCAGTTTCTCGGCCACGAGGGCGAAAGCCTTCTCCCAGCTGACCGGCACATAGTGGTCTGAGCCTTTCGCCTTGTACACCGGTTCCACGAGTCGGCCCTGCATTCCGAGCCAGTACTCCGACTTGGTGAGGAGCTCGCTGACCGGTGTCTCGGCCCAGAACGATGAGGGAATCGTCACCGGGGTCGCCTCCCATGTGACCGCTTTCGCACCGTTCTCGCAGAACTCCAGCGCCTTGCGCTCGTCGGGATCGGGCCAGGCGCAGCTCATGCAGTCGAAGCCGTCTTTCTGGTTGATCGACGTGAAGAGCTGGGCAGTGCGCGTCAGCCCGAGCTGCCTGATGGCCGGTTCCATCGAATGGAAGATGGCGGGAAGCCCGACAGCGACATCCTCTGCATGCCCGACCCGCAGATCGGGGTACTCCTCCGAGCCCGACGCAGCACCCGTCTCCACATCGTGTCGCCCCGCGCCGTTCACAGTGCCACGGCGTTCGTCAGTTCGGATTCCGGCCGAACAGAGTGCTCGGCATCTCCGCCCGGCGACACCACGATCCGCTCGGGCGAAGAGTAGACGACCATCGACGGGGCTCGCAGAAAGCCCACCACGGTCATCCCGAGTTCCGCCGCCAGCTCGACGGCGAGCGATGAGGGGGCCGAAACGGCGGCCAGAATCGGGATGCCCGCCATCGACGCCTTCTGCGCCAATTCGAAACTCGCCCGACCAGACACCATCAGCACCGTTCTGCGAAGCGGCAAGAGCCCTTCGGTGAGCGCCCAGCCGATCACCTTATCGACGGCGTTGTGGCGGCCGACATCTTCGCGCACGACGAGCAGTTCACCGGTCTCGGCGTCGAAGAGCCCGGCGGCGTGCAGTCCGCCTGTCTTGTCGAACACGCCCTGGTGTTCCCTCAGGCGCTCGGGAAAGCCGACCAGCAGTTCGGCGGCGATGCGTGTGGCGTCGTCGGCGATGTCGAAGCGCGACCGGGTGCGCACGGCGTCGATGCTCGCCTTGCCGCACAGCCCGCACGAACTTGTGGTGTAGAAGTTTCGTTCGAGGCTCGGGTCGGGCGCAGGGACGCCCACACCGAGGGTGACGTCGAGCACGTTGAAGGTGTTCTCCCCGTCGTCGTTGGTGCCAGCACAATACCGAGCGCCGTTGTACTCGCCCTGCGCCGCAACGACACCCTCAGACACCAAAAAGCCGGCGGCCAGCTCGAAGTCGTGACCTGGCGTGCGCATCGTGATCGCGAGCGCTCTACCCCCGACCCTGATCTCCAGCGGTTCCTCAACCGCGAGCAAGTCTTCCCGCTGACGGGCCGGCTCTCCGACGGTTATTCTCGTGACGCGGCGCCTTGCAGTGATTCGACCCATGATGCATGCCTATCACCCCCGAGCACGGGGCACAACGGGACTGCCCGAGTCCCCGGGGTATGCACTGATGGGATCTTCTGTCGCCGTCGAAATAGTCGAGTACCGAATGGCCCCCGACATAGAGTGAAGGCATGGACTTCGACTGCGTGGTGCTCGCCGGCGGCCGCTCGTCTAGGCTCAACGGCTACCCGAAGCCCTCGATCACCGTCGCAGGCAGCTCGTTGCTCGACCGCACGCTCGCCGCGGCAACGGATGCCCGGCAGACCGTCATCGTCGCAGATCCCTCCACCGTGCCTCACGTCCCCGGCACCCTCCTCGTGCGGGAGAACCCACCCTTCTCCGGCCCGGCGTCGGCCCTCGCAGCCGGATTACATGCCCTGCAGCAGAACACGGCACGTCCCAGCGAATACACGCTCGTACTGGCCTGCGACATGCCCGGAGTCGGGAGCGCGGTGCAGCAGCTTCTTCGGGCAGCGGGAGGAACATGCGACGCGACGACGGAGGCCAGGAATGACGGGCTGATTGCGATCGATGGCTCCGGGCATCCACAGCATCTACTCGGGCTGTACCGCACGGCCGCACTCATCTCTGCCATCACCGCGGCTGGAGGCGGGCCCGACGCATCGAAGGGCGTGGCGGGGCTCTCCATGCGCTCGCTCCTCGGGCCGCTCACGCTCAAGCCGGTGCATCTGCACGACGACTCGAGCGACGACATCGACACCTGGGCTGACGCACTGCGATTTCGGGCGCAACCAGGCGGCCCGCCCAGACGCAGCGCCGACCCAGCAGACCACGCAACAGACCACGCAGGAACAGCAAGGAGTCACGTCATGAGCACACCGGCCGTACCGTCAGAGGGCACTGACGCAGGAGGCACTGACGTAGGAGGCACTGACGCAGGTGGCACTGACGCCCCGAAGCAGGCAGATGACCAGTCCGCGGTGCTGGCGCGCTGGGCCCAGGCCCTCTGCGCCGAGCTGGAGCTGGGCGAAACGCCGGTCGACATCGACACGATCCTCTCGCTCGCGGGAACTGCAGCGCACGCCGTGACCCGCCCCGCCGCGCCACTCACGACGTACCTCGTGGGCTTCGCCGCTGGGCGCGCCGCGGCTCAGGGCACAGATGTTGCCGAGGCCTTCACCGGGGCGAGTGACGCGGCACGCACGCTCGCCGAAAGCTGGGCCCCACCGAGCGACGAGCCCGATGCCTCCCGCTGACCTGACACCCGCTCATGCGCTCGGAGGCGGCGCTCCCGGCGAAGTGCAACCGGCCATGGGGCGACAGATCGAGGTGGCACACAACGCGACGGGTCGAACAGCACAGCGCAGCTCTCTTCCCTGGGCCGAGGCATATGCCGCCGCTGCGGGAGCGGCAGAGGCGTTGCCCGCCGAACAGATCGAGCTTTCCGAGGCCGCCGGTCGAGTGCTCGCTGCCGACGTGACAGCCCAACACGACGTACCGCATTACGCCTCCTCGGCGATGGACGGCTGGGCGGTCGCCGGTTCCGGCCCCTGGAATGTCGCGGACCCACTGGGCGGCCACCTGGGCGACGCAACGGTCGACGGGCAGCTGCGGCCGGGCCGTGCTCTCCCGATCGTCACCGGTGCACTCGTTCCCGAGGGAGCCGACGCCGTGCTCCGTTCCGAGAATGGGGAAGTGCGCGCGGGCCACCTCACCCTCAATACAGCGGGCATCTCCGCCGGCGACCCTCACCCCGGCCAGCACATCCGCCCGCGAGCCCAGGAGGCGCGCGAGGGAGACCTGGTGATCGCCCGAGGCACTGTGGTGAACCCGGCGCACATCGCCGTCGCGGCGCTCTGCGCCCTCGACACACTTCTTGTTGTGCGACAGCCCAGAGTCGCCTTCGTCTTCACCGGCGACGAGGTCGACGAACGTGGCACACCGAAGCCCGGTCGTGTGCGCGACACCTTCGGCCCACAGCTCCCCTCTGGCTTCCGGATGCTCGGGGCCCTCCCACTCGGCAGCCGCCGTTGCCCCGATGACCTCGAGGCGACCATCGCTGCCGTGGCCGAGGCCTCCGCCGGGGCCAATCTCCTCGTCACCACGGGGGGAACGGGCGGCTCACCCGCGGACCACCTGCGCTCAGCGCTTCGAACACTCAAGGCGCGCATCCTCATCGACGGGGTCGCCATGCGACCCGGCAGCCCCACTCTTCTCGCACGTCTGCCTAGCGGAACATTCGTCATCTGCTTGCCAGGCAACCCGCTCGCCGCGATGATGGGCGTGCTCACGGTGGCAGTGCCCCTCGTGGCCGCACTCAGCGGAGACCTCAGCGTGAGTTCCGCCCCGCGGAGCTCACGGGCGGTGGCGGGCGCTGCGCTGGCCGGCAAAGCAGAAACCACCCTGCTCCTGCCCGGCACCCTGCTCGACGGCGTCGCGACCCCGAACCCGTGGACCGGCTCAGGAATGATGCGCGGCCTCGCCGAGGCGGACGGAGTACTCGTCGTTCCGAGTGACGGCATCGAGGCGGGCGAACCGGTTCGGGTGTTGAAGCTCCCCTGGCCGCAGCGCTGAGCTGCCGGCCCTATCCGTAACGAGAGATACCGGCGGCAGACCTCCCTGTCACCGACCTCGGAACTCGTCATCGCGCCATTCGACGGCGACCACGACTCCCCGGGCGATGTGCTCCTCGCGCTCGCGCAGTTCGACCCTGCGGATCTTGCCCGAGATCGTCTTCGGCAGCTCGAAGAACTCCACCCGCCGGATCCTCTGGAACGGGGCCAGCCGCTCGCGGGCGAAAACCAGGATCGACTGTGCGGTCTCGGCCGAGGGCTCGAAGCCGGCGGCGAGAGCTACGTATGCCTTCGGAACAGAGAGGCGCAGATCATCCGGTGCCGGTACGATCGCCGCTTCGAGAACGGCAGGATGCTCGACCAGTGCACTCTCGAGCTCGAACGGGCTGATCTTGTAGTCCGAGGCCTTGAAGACATCGTCGGTTCGCCCGATGTAGGTGATGTAGCCGTCGGAATCGCGTGACGCGAGGTCGCCTGTGTGAAAGTAGCCGTCGTGGATCGCTTCGGCCGTGCGTTGAGGGTCGTTGACGTAGGCGGTCATCAGGTTCGTCGGGCGCATCGAGGCGGTCTGGCTGCCCTGGGCCACGGCGCCACTGAGGTCGACGCAGATCTCCCCTTCCTCGGCAGGCTCCCCGGTCAGCGGGTCGAGCAGAACGATGGGGCAGCCGGGCAGGGGGCGGCCCATCGAGCCGTCTTTCAGTGCCGTCCCCGGTGTGTTCGCAACGACTGCCGTCATCTCGGTCTGACCGTAACCATCGCGGATGGTGAGTCCCCAGCTGCTGCGGACCTGCCCGATGACCTCCGGGTTCAGCGGCTCACCGGCCGAGATCGCCTCGCGCAGCGAACCGGGGCCCGCCGAAAGGTCACTCTTGATCAGCATGCGCCACACCGTCGGCGGCGCGCAGAAGGAGGTCACCTTCTCCGACCTCAGGGTCTGGAGCAGGCGCGACGGGTCGAATCGCGCGTAGTTGGAGATGAAGATGGTCGCCTCGGCGATCCACGGGGCGAAGAAGCAGCCCCAGGCGTGCTTGGCCCAGCCGGGCGAACTGACGGTGAGGTGCACATCGCCGGGTCGAAGGCCCAGCCAGTACATCGTGCTCAGATGCCCGACCGGATAGGAGACCTGGGTGTGCTCGACCAGCTTCGGCCGCTGGGTGGTACCTGAGGTGAAGTAGAGCAGTAGCGGGTCGTCGGGCTGGGTGCCAGGGTGTGGGAGCGGCTCGGCAGGAGTGTCGAATGCTTCTACGAAATCGAGCCAGCCCGCAGGGCCCGGCCCGACGCTGATCCGCGTGTAGTCGCCCGGTACCGTGTCGAACTTGGCGGCATCCGCACCGTCGGCGATGACGTGCAGCACACCACCGCGTTCCACCCGGTCGACGAGGTCTGCCGAACCATATGCCGTGGTCGTCGGCAGAATGACGGCCCCGATCTTCATCACTGCGAGCATGCTCTCCCACAGCTCCACCTGGTTGCCCAGCATGAGCATGACGGCGTCGCCCTTGCCGATCCCGTGTGCCTTCAGCCAGGCGCCGAGTTGATCGGAGCGTGTCGCGAGCTCGTCGAAGGTGCGCCGGATGCTCGATCCGTCCTCCTCGACGATGATGAGCGCCTCCCGTGGGTTGCCCCGGGCGATCTCGTCAAACCAGTCGACGCCCCAGTTGAAGCGCTCACCGAGCTCCGGCCAACGGAACTGTTCGACCGCGCCGTGGTAGTCCTCGCGGAGCTCGATCAACTGGTTTCTGGCCTCCCGGAACCTCGTTGTCGCGGTGGACTCGGGCATCGTCGTTACTCCTTCGGTCGCCCAGCGCGACGGGATCGGGAAATGTCTGGGAAAAACCTGACTGTACTGATGGCCACCCTAAGTCAACCCCCGCCATCCTGTCCCGGAATCGGCTGGACCACCGCATAGTCTCACAGCGTGTTGCCCCAGACCCCGGCGCCGACAATCGCAGCTGACCGAGGAAGAACTCCATGAACTCTCGCCCGACATCCGAACAGGCATGCTTCGACGCTGCATACTGGCTCGATGAGATGCGGGGCGAGGCGAGCATCCGTCTGGTAGAGAGAATTGCCGAGGCCGACCACGGCGCGTTCTCAGACTTCTACGACCTGACATCGGCTCGTGTCTTCGGCATCGTGCGTGCACTGGTGCCAGACGTGAGCCTCTCAGAGCAACTCACACGCGAGATCTTCCTCGAGTTCTGGAAGAACGCGCCCCAGCACGCTGCGACGTTCGAGCCTCTGCGGTCGATTCTCCTGTTCACGCGCACCTGGGTCGACGATGCACTTGCGGCGCCGGGCAGGCTCTCCGCCTGAACCGCCCGGCGCCGCAGTGGGTCGACTCTAGATCGTGGCCGTGTCGATCACGAAGCGATAGCGCACGTCACTCTTCACGACCCGCTCGTATGCCTCGTCGACCATGCTTGCATCAATGACTTCGACGTCGGCACCCAGGCCGTGCTCGGCGCAGAAGTCGAGCATCTCCTGCGTCTCCCTGATGCCGCCGATGTTCGAGCCAGCGAGGCTTCGACGCCCACCCACGAGCGAGAAGACGTGGAACTGTTGCGTGTTCTCCGGCAGACCGACGAAGACCATCGAGCCGTCGAGCGTGAGCATTCGCAGGTAGGCGTCGAGGTCGAGGTCAGCCGAGACGGTGTTGATGATCAGGTCGAACCGGCCGCGGTTGGCCTTGAACGTCGCCGGGTCACTCGTGGCGAAGTAGTCGTCTGCGCCGAAGCGGAGTCCATCATCCTGCTTCGAAAGCGTCTGGCTCAGAACGGTGACCTCGGCACCCAGTGCGTGTGCGATCTTCACGCCCATGTGGCCGAGACCGCCCATTCCGACGATCGCCACCTTCTTGCCCGGGCCAGCGCCCCAGTGCTTCAGGGGGGAATACGTTGTGATGCCTGCGCACAGCAGAGGAGCTGCTTCGTCGAGCGAGATGCCCTCGGGGATGCTGAGCACGTAGTTCTCGTTGGCGACGATCCCGGTGCTGTATCCGCCGTAGGTCTCTTCGCCGGTGTATTCGCGGCCGTTGTACGTCGGGACGTTGCCCTTCAAGCAGAACTGCTCTTCACCCGCGAGGCAGTTCTCGCATTCGCGGCACGAGTCCACGAAGCATCCGATGCCCACGCGGTCACCGACGCGGTGTCGGGTGACGGCTGAACCGACCTCGGCGACGATTCCGGCTATCTCGTGGCCGGGCACCATCGGGAAGATGGCCTTGCCCCACTCTTCACGCGCCTGGTGGATGTCGGAGTGGCAGATGCCGGCGAAGGCGATGTCGATCCTCACGTCGTGCTCGCCGACTGCGCGCCGCTCGATCGTCGAGCGTTCGAATGCTGCGCCAGCCGACGATGTGATCAGCGCCGGCACAGTTGTGGTCGTGCTCGATGTCGAGGCTTCTGTTGCTGTGACTGACGAGGTGGCTGACGACTGGGGTGTCGATGATTGGACTGTCATGCGAATCCTTCCCTTGGACACGACGGAAAGGCGCAAGAAAGCGACCTCCGCCGGTGTGGTGTGCTTTAAGCCTACGTCTCCAGCTGAGACTCGTCGCCATCGACCGCCGGGGCCGCTTCGTGCTGTATCGTGCCCACGCCAGTGAGGTGTAGCCGCCGCTCACGCATGGCCAGGAACAAAGGGAACACGAAGGCGAAAGCCGTGACACCGGCAAGCACGACGTAGAGCCAGCCCCGCTTCATCCCGAGTCGCCTGCTCTCGACGATGATCAGGATGCTCCCCGCAACAGCCGCAACCAGGAGGTCGACCGTGAGAGACGAGACGGCAGGGCCGCTGTTCACCCAGTCGCCCACGAAATCGCGCAGCTGGATGATCGACAACACGTTGAACGACCAGGTTCCGACCAGGCCGACGACGGCCAGCACGAGATAGGCGAGGGCGAGGGGGGTCCAATTCTTCGTCATGGTCTATTGTCGCTGGCTCTCCTCCTCCACAGTCGGGCGAATTTGTGAGTTGTGCACTGATCGGGGGTTTCGGGTTCTCGGTGTCGGGGTGGATGGTTGACTGTTCGCATGACACGAGCATTACTCACTGATGACGAGGTTGATCCGGCCGTGCCCGATCGAACAAGCACCGGCCCCACCTGCTGCGGCTGGGAGCCCGACGGCTCGGTGACCGATGATCCTGCCAAGAACGGTGGGATGTCACCGTCGTCAGGGCCAGCGTCAGCATCTTCAGGATCTGCGTCAACGTCGTCACCACCGTCGTCGGTGTCGCGTCGGGGCAGGTTTGCGGCGGCGGTCGCGGCGGTGGTGGTGTCGCATCGGGCGATCGCGGCCGCGCACGCCGAACACGCCCTCCTCGTCGAAGAGGCCCGGATCGCCGGGTTCGCACTCCACACCCAGGACAGCTTCGCGAGCAATGGCGGCGGAGGTCCGCAGTGGTCTTCTGACCAGATTGTGCAACGCCAGGTCGTTCTCGAGCTCGCCGTCGCCTTACACCTGAGCGAGCCTGACGCGAGGCGGCTGGTCGATACCTGCGAAGGCCTCACCGGCCCGTTCACGAAAACCCGTGACGCGTTGGCTTCGGGGCGGGTGTCGTACCGGCACACCGAAACCCTCATCCACCGCTCCCACCCGCTGCCCCGGGAAGCGCTCAGCAAGTACGAGAACACGGTGTTGCCGTGGGCACGCCGGGTGACCGTGCAACGCCTGGACACGATCGCCCGCGCCTGCGTTGAGGAAGCACAACCCCGAACCGACAACCAACGCCACACCGACGCCGTCACCAACCGGCGTGTGTATTTGGAGCCTGGGTCGGACGGGATGGCGTACCTGACCCTGTACACCGCCGCCGTGGAAGCTGTTGCCATCCACAACCGCGCTTCTGACATGGCCCGTTCCGCGAAACACGCCGGCGACCCCCGCACCCTCACCCAACTGAAAGTCGATGTCCTCACCGACCTGATGCTCAACGGCAACACCCACACCCCCCGCGTCGCCCCAGGGATCCGGGCACGGGTGAACGTCACCGTCCCCGCACTCACCTTGCTGGGCCGTGACCACCACGGCGTCCCCGACCCCGACCAGTCGTCCGGCCCAGCCAACCTGGAAGGGTTCGGGCCGATCGACCGGCACACCGCCCTCACCATCACCCGCGACGCCCACTCGTTCACCCGGGTCCTCACCGACCCCGCCACCGGTACCGTGCTCAGCTACGGCAGGCAACGGTACAAGCCCCCGGCAGACCTTGACGAACTCATCCGGCTCACCCACACCGAATGCACCTTCCCCACCCCCTGCCAACCCTCCACCACCACAGACCTCGACCACACCATCGCCTGGGGCGACGGCGGCACCACCGCGTACGACAACCTCAGCCCCCTCTGCACCACGCACCACAAAGTCAAACACCACACCGAATGGACCATCCGGCAAACCCCAGGAGAAAACGGGCGACCACCGACCATCACCTGGACCTCACCCGCCGGCTACCACTACACCATCGACCCCACACCACTCACGAAACCCATCGTGCAGTTCACCCAAGGAACAGACCGAACAGACAGCAAGCCTGACTTCGCCGACGATCTCGACGAGAGCGACAGCGAGAGCGACAGCGAGGTTGGCGCTCCACCATTCTGAAACCGATCGCGGTTGGTGGATTCGCTGGTGCGGTAGGGAATGCCGGCTCCACCGATTCGACTGGTGTATCCAAAGTGCGGCAGCATTGCACAGGAGTGCACATCGACCAGAAAGATCAGGACTACGAATATGACAACACGGTCAGCGCCCTACGAAAAATCACTCGCCTGGGTGCGGCGCGCTGTCACCGATGGTCCGCTGCCCGTTGCAGTGTTCGGAGTAGCAACTTCGACGGGCATCCAGGAGATCGCCTCCTTCGGCAGTGACAAGGGCCGAGTCGCGGGTGTCGACGACCAGTTCGCACTCTTCTCCGTCACGAAACCACTCACGGCACTCACTGCACTCCGACTCGTCGAGGCTGGCGAACTGAGCCTCGACGCCCAGCTCGCAGAGGCGGTGCCCACCCTGAGTGGAGAGAATTCGGGGCTGGCGACCCTTGAACACCTGCTGAGTCACCGAAGCGGCTTAGCCGACCCCGACCTCGACGGTACCGATCCGAGGGACACCCTCGCTCGCATCGGTGGGGTCTTTCCTGCCGGCACGATGACGCAGTACTGCAACCTCGGTTTCGTCGGTGTCGAAAAGCTGATGGAGCACGCGTCGGCACGGGCCAACGCGACAACAGCCGGTGAAGTGGGCTCTGGAGGGAGATCCTTCGAGGCCCAGTTCGCAGCTCTGAACGAGGTCGAAGGCGTATCGACACTGGGCTTCGACCCTGATCGCGATCCACACTTCGTACACGGAACGGAGTCGGTCGGTCTTGACCACTCTCGTCTGGTCGAGGCACGGCACCCTGCTGCCGGCGCATACGCGAAGGCAAGCGATCTGCTCTCGCTCGGCAGCGCTTTGCTGAGAACGGTGGCATCGGGGTCTTCGGAGGTCGTGCATCCGTCGACCCTCGCTGCGATGCGGGTGAATCGGACGGCAGGGTTGCCCCGACTTAACTCACGTGCCGACGATGCCCAGAAGCAGGACTGGGGGCTGGGATTCAACCTGCCCACGTCGTCGGCCATTCTCGACCGAAACCTCTTCGGCCACGCAGGATGGTCGGGGTGCCAGTGGTGGATCTATCCGGAACTCGACGCGTGCTTCGTGCTGCTGACGAACCTGATCGACCTGCCGGGCAAGGGGGTTCGCATCGACGAGTTGCAGAACGCTTTCGCCTCTGGGCTGCGCTGACCGCTGCCCGTCAGACCCGGCAACCACCGCAGCAGCAGCCGTAGCAGCCACTTACCAGCTGCTACCAGGTGCTACCAGGTGCCAGCCGGCGACGAGATCACCGGAACAGGGGCGTACGACCAGTGCGCTCCGTTCGCGTAATGGCTCGCAGCCCACGGTGAAGCCCAGATGGCATGCTCGATGACGCTGGTCGGGGCCGATGAGGTGAATCCGGCGACGATTGCCGAATACCCGCTGACGCCGTGCAGTGCCTCTGCGGCGTTCTCTGCCGCCGTCACTAGGTTGTCGTAACTGCCGAATCCGCTGCCGCCGCCCGAACCCCAGCCGTTGTTCAGCGGGTTGTTGCGGTTCCACCAGTCATCGGGGCCGTTTTCCTGGCGCATCCACCTGGTCATGACGGTGATGTTCGAATCCGTCAGAGGGAATCCGGCCAGGAGGAGCACGAGCGTGGCCCAGTCACGGTTGGTGCTCCCCGCAGCCAGTGTCTTCACACCGGGTGTCGAGGAGTAGTCGTCACGAGTGACGGTCACGGTTCCGGCGACCCCCGGCACGGTGATGATCTGTGCGGCAGAGTTCTGATCGGCCCCGGATCGGGCGTACGCAGCATTCGCCAATTCGACATCGATCGGCGGGGCCGGCGGCGGCGCGAGCCCCGTGAGGGCGAGAAGGGCGAAGGCGGCGACTCCGGCGCAGACCGCGACCGATCGGCTCACGCGGCGACGCGGTGAGGTCTTCGCCGGTCGATGCCGGTCGTGAATCGGGGTGGATGAAGTGGCCATAGTGATGAAGGAGGCAGGCTAAGTGAGGCACACCTGCGAACAGGGAATCAGAATAACAGCCCAGCCCGGTCGGTATCCTGTGGGGATGATCATCGGAATCGAGACCGGCGGCACCAAGGTGGTGATGGCAGCGGCCGAAGTCGGCAACCCCGAGCATCCGGTCACACTGTCGACGGTTCCGACCACCTCGCCCACAGAGACCCTCGAGAAGATCGCCGGCTTCATCGCTGAGAACTCCCCCGGGGGAGCACCCAGTGCAATCGGTGTGGCCTCATTCGGCCCGCTCGACACGCGTCTGGACTCCTCCACCTACGGCCGCATACTGTCGACCCCGAAGCACGGCTGGTCGAACGTCGACATCGTCGGCTCCCTCACAGCGCGTTTCACGGCGCCGATCGGGCTGGTCACCGACGTGACGGGTGCCGTCATCGGCGAACACCGCTGGGGTTCTGGCCGCGGCCACGACGACGTCGCCTACCTCACCGTAGGCACGGGAATCGGGGTCGGCGCCATCGTGCACGGCCGCATCCATGCCGGCACCGGTTACCCTGAGGTCGCCCACGTGCTGGTTCGCCGTCACCCCGCCGACACGTTCGCCGGGGTCTGCCGCTTTCACGGCGACTGTGTCGAGGGTCTGGCTTCGGGGCCGGCAATCCACGCGCGCTGGGGCACCGACGCGTCGTCGCTGGCACCGGATGATCGGTCACTCGCCCTCGAAATGGAGGCGTTCTACCTCGGCCAGCTCCTCGCGACGATCTACTACACACTCGGCTCGAGGCTCGTGGTCTTCGGTGGCGGCGTCTCGAAATCCCCCGGATTGCCGGGACTCGTCGCCGAAACGGCAAATGCGCTCATCGGTTTCGACTACCTGGCAGAGTCAGGGGACGGCCCGCTCGTTGTGGTCAGCCCTTCGCTGGGAGACCTTTCGGGCGTGACCGGCGCACTGACGCTCGCGCAGTCGCTGCTGTGAATCCCTGTCAGCCATGAGTTTCACGGTGCTGGCCCTCGTGGTGTTGGTCGGGCTGCTCGGCCCACTGTTGGCCGCGCGCTCGTCATGGCGTATTCCTGTGGTGGTCGGTGAGCTCACCGGCGGGCTCATCATCGGGCTCTCCGGGTTCAACCTTGTGGACCCCTCGAGCATCGATTTCCATCTCCTGGCCACCATCGGTTTCGGGCTCACGATGGTCATCGTAGGCTCTCAAATTCCCGTCGCCGACGCCGCAGTTCGCGCGCTGGTGCCGAAGGGGTTGCTCGGCGCCGCGGCGGTCGGAGTCGCGGCGGCGGCTCTGGGTGTGGCTATCGCTGCTCTCTTCGGAACGGGTCACGCCGCTCTCTATGCCGTCGTTCTCGCGTCATCATCAGCGGCTCTGGTGCTCCCGATGCTGCAGTCAGTGGGCATGCGAAGAAGTTCCGTCACGCAACTCGTCGCCCAGATCGCCATCGCCGATGTCGCGTGCATCGTTGTTTTGCCCCTGGTCGTGGCTCCCGACCGCGCACCTGAAGCGGCAATCGGCGCGCTCGTCATCGCGGCGGCCGCCATCGTGCTCGTGGTCGTTCTTCGCAGGCTGTCACACACCGACCTCCGCCGCCGACTGCACCGGTTCTCCGAGCGCCGCCGGTTCGCCCTGGAACTGAGGTTCAGCCTTCTTGCGCTCTTCACCTTCGCAGCGATCGCGCAGTTCGCCACGCTCTCGATCATGCTGGCCGGATTCGCCTTCGGCCTGGTGCTCGCAGCGGGCGGCGAACCCCGCAGGCTCGCCCGCCAGCTCTTCGGAATCACCGAGGGCTTCTTCGGCCCGCTGTTCTTCGTTTGGCTGGGAGCGTCACTCGACCTCCGCACGCTGGCCGGGCATCCTCAGATGATTCTGCTGGGTGCCGCTCTCGGGCTCTCGGCCGTCGTTGCCCATCTCGCGAGCCGGGTCGCACGGTTGCCGTGGTCGCAATCGGTTGCATCAGCCGGGCAGCTGGGTGTACCCGTGGCTGCCGTGACGCTGGCACTGCAGTCGGGCTCGCTGGCTGCAGGTGAGGATGCTGCGATCATCCTCGGCGCACTGGTCACCATCGCCACCTCCGCTCTTGCGACAAGCTCCATCGCGCGAAAGCTGGTGACCAGAACAGGCCCGACGGTGGGTCGCTAGCGCGAGATCTGCTGAAGCGCCCAGGAGTTGCCGTCGGGGTCACTGAAATACGCGTACCGCACTCCACCGCCCATATCGCTCACCTCAGAAACGTCGACCCCGTTGGCGAGGAGGGTCTGGCGGGCCAGGTCGACGTCGTCGACGACCAGATGCAGGCTTTGCACCGGGGCCGCCGAAGGGTCGACGAAGCCGACCCCGATGGCGATGGAGCAGGACGAACCGGGCGGGGTCAATTGCACGACCCGCATGCCGTTCCCCGGCTCGACATCGTGGTCGAGGACGAAGCCGACTCGATCGATGTAGAACGCCTTGCTGCGCTCGACATCGGTGGAGGGTAAGGGAATCAATTCGAGTCGCATTTCCACGATGTTCTCCGTTGTCTGAAAGCTTTGTCGTTCAGCTTGATCAAGAGCCACCGTACCCCCTAGCCTCAGAGTCAGATGGTTCCGGTGCCCCACCAGAACACAACATTTCCAATGGAGGAACCCATGGCATCCGGGCCCGTCGAGATACTCACCGTCGTCTTTCCAGGCAGCAATTTCTCAGGGCTGATCGTGCCTGAGTTGCAGAAGCTCGTCGAGAGCGAGACCATCACGATCATCGATGGGCTGATCGTGCACATCGATGAAGATGGCACTGAGTCGTTCGCCGAATTCGACGAAATCAGTGCTGACAGCGATGAATCCACCCTGAGTGGGCTCCTCGAACGCGTTGACGGACTCATCTCCGACGACGACGTGCACGAACTGCTCACCGGGCTTGAGCCGAACACCACTGCAGCAGTGCTCGTCTTCGAGCACACCTGGGCGAAGGGGCTTCGCGACGCGGTTGTCGGTTCAGGCGGCATTCTGCTTGACAGCACCCGGGTACCCGGGCCGGTTGTCGATGAAGTACTTTCCGCACTCGCGGAACTCGAAGAACTCGAAGTCGAAGGAGAGTAAGACCATGCGACGTATGGGACGCCCCGGTCTGTTCGGAACAATGGCACGCACGGCCGTCATCGCAGGAACCGCCACGGCGGTCTCCGGCAATGTACGCAACAGGCAGCAGGCTGGCGCGCAGTCGGCAGCCCAGCAGCAGGAGATGGCAGCCGCGCAGCAGCAGGCTGCGATCGACGCTGCCGCCCAGCAGGCTGTTGCGCAGCAGGCCGCCGCCGCGCAGGCCGCACCCGCAGCACCGGCTGCGGCACCCGCGGATGACCTCCTCACGCAGCTGGCGCGACTCGGCCAGATGAACCAGGCCGGGCTGATCAGTGACGCAGAATTCACTGCGGCGAAGGCCAAACTGCTCGGTATCTAGCACTGCTCGGTATCTAGCAGCCAGACCGCAGCACTCACGCGACGGTGATGACTCCCATCATGCCGCCGTCTTCGTGGTCGAGAATGTGGCAGTGGTAGACCGATGTGCCGGTGAAGTCCTCAAAGGCGATTCGAACGCGAACGCGGGATTTCGCCGGCACATTCACCACGTCGCGCCAGACTGGTTCGGTCTCGGTCGTGCCGCCGGTTGAGAGCAACTGCATCGGCCAGACGTGCAGGTGAAAAGGGTGATCCATCGTGCTCGTGTTGACGAGCATCCACTCTTCGATCGCCCCTCGAGCGACGGACTGGTCGACGCGATTCGGGTCGAAGGTCGTGCCGTCGATGGTGAACTGCATCATTCCGCCACCACCCATGCCCATGCCTGCGGCGCCCATTGCGAGCGTGAGAGTGCGTGAGCCTGTCAGCGTCTCGGTTCTCAGGTCCCGGAGCGGGAGGGGCGCGGGGCTGAGTGTGGCTGTCTGCGGAACGGTCGCCCTCTCCCCCGACACACGCAGGCGTGCCAGTGTGACCACGCTCGTGCTGCGCGGATTGCCGACCATCATGCTGCCTGCAGAACCGCGGTCGACCGGAATCGCGAGAAGGTTGACGGCGCCGGCGGGCATCGTGACGAGCACGTCTGCACGAGCTCCAGGTACCAGATCGATTGCCGAAACCTGGCGCGGCTCGGCGAGTCGCGAGCCGTCGTTGCCCTGCAGCGAGATGGTCGCCCCTGCGAGGGTCAGCGAGAGGTACCTCGAGGTGCAGGCATTGACCACGTACCAGCGTTCGATGTCTCCCGGTTTCGCGTCGAGCACAGGAGCGACCTGGCCGTTCACCAGCATGATCTGGCCCTCGCGCCCCGCCATGCGATCCATCTGAGTGGTCACGGCGACTTCTCCGGAGGAATCGAAGGTGATGTCCGAGATGACGAGCAGACGCTCGCGTGTCACAGCGATGTGGTCATCGCGCTCGACGCGAATCACGCCGTAGAGCCCCGCGAACACCTGTTCTGCCGTCATGCCGTGGTGATGCGGGTGGTACCAGAAGGCGCCCGCCGGATGATCGTCGGGAATCTGGTACTCGTAGTCGGCCGTCGTCGCCGTATCCACCTGGCGAAAGACGTTGTCACTCGATCCCTCCGGCGAGACATGAAGCCCGTGGGTATGCAGGTTGGTCGGCTCGCCGAGGCTGTTGACGAGCGAGATCTTCACCGTGTCTCCCGGCCGAACGACCAGGGTCGGCCCGGGGAGGCTCCCGTTGTAGGTCATCGCCGAAACTGTCGTGCCCCCGACATCGATACGCGAGCGCGATGCAGACAGAGCAACGTCGAGCAGACCTGAGACACTTCGCAGAACGGGCGGCTCGGTGAAGGCAGCGCCACCGGTCGACGCAGTGACGGGTGCGGCGTTGTTCAACCCATCCCAGATCAAGCCGGTGCCGCCGGTCACGACCAACGCGGCACCGACTCCGCCCAGGGTGAGGAAGGTCCGCCGACTGACAGCGGCCATCAGCGCACGCTCTGCTCTGGTTGCTGGCCCGGTAGCTCTGGTTGCTGGCCCGGTAGCTCTGGCGACTTGCCCAGGCTTTCTGACTGGATGCCCCGCTCCAGCCGGCCGCGAGAGAGAACCAGGCCGCAGACTGCGATCACTATCAGTGCGAGTCCGACCACCACCAGCGATCCGAAGAGAATCGCCCAGTTCATCACGAACACGCTGCCTGACATCATCGGGCCGACCACTGCATCCCTACGCTTCTGGTTCGCCGCCCTCGATCAGCGCCGTTCCACACTCAGTCCTTCGAAGCGCGAGCCAGTCGACCCGCATCCGCCTCCACTGTTGCTGACAGACGCCCGGTCAGGAAGGGTCGTTGGTCCTGCTGTCTTCACGAGCACCGTCTGGTGCAGCCCCAGACGTCACCGTCTCGACCACCGGTTCGACCATCGGTTCGACAACAGTCGTGTGTCGACCTGCCCGCTGTGCAGCCTCGAGCGCCTCGGCCTCTTCTCCGCCGATCGCTTCACCGCGGGCGATGAGCCCGGCCTGGTCGGAGAGCGGGATCTGCTTCAGGAACAGCGCGAGCACGAATGCCAGGCCGATGAACGGCAGGAGGTACCAGAACACCGGTGCGAGCGCGTCGGCGTAGGCGGTCACCACGCCGAGGTGGATCTCCGGCGGCAGGGAGTTCAGGGTCTGCGGGTCGATGCTCGCGGTCGCGTTGGCTGCGTCGGTGGCGCTGGCGCCGGCATCGGTGAACACGGCTTTGAGGTTGTCGGTCAACCGCGTGGTGAAGATCGTTCCGAACACTGCCGTGCCGAGGGCAGCACCCACCTCACGGAAGTAGTTGTTCGTACTCGTCGCTGTTCCGACCATCTTCGCGTCGACCGAGTTCTGTACAACGAGCACCACGACCTGCATGATCAGGCCGAGACCGGCGCCGAAGAAGAACAGGAACACGCAGATCAGCCAGATCGGTGTCGTCGCTGTGAGCGTGGTCATGGCGACCATCGCGCCCCCGGTGACGATCGTGCCGAGGATGGGGTAGATGCGGTACCGGCCGGTGCGGGTGATCAGCTGCCCGGAGAGGATCGACGTGCCGATCAGACCCACCATCATCGGCAGCAGCAACAGCCCCGACACAGCGGCAGAAGTACCCGACGACATCTGCAGGAACGTCGGTACGAAGCCGATCGCCGCGAACATGCCGAGACCGATCGTCAGACCGATCGCGGTCGCATTCACGAAGATCGGGTTCCTGAAGAGAGACAACGGGATGATCGGATCTTTCGCCTTCGACTCGACCAGCACGAACAGCAGCGCCGAGAGCACCATGCCGACCCCGATCATCCAGGTCTCGATCGCACCCCAGCCATGGGCACGGTCACCGCCGAAGTCGGTGAAGAAGATCAGGCACGTGGTGAACGCCGAGAGCAGCACCACGCCGAGAATGTCGATCGGGGCCGTCGCCTTCTTGTTGGGGAGGGTGAGCGTGAACCAGGCGACGGCGAACGCGGCAATGCCCACCGGGATGTTGATGTAGAACGCCCACTGCCAGGTGAGGTGATCGACGAAGAAGCCACCCAGTAGGGGCCCGCCCACCGCGGAGAGACCGAAGATCGCGCCGAGGGGGCCGAGGTATTTGCCTCGCTCAGAGGCGGGGACGATATCAGCGATGATCGCCTGCGAGAGGATCATGAGCCCGCCACCGCCGAGGCCCTGGATGGCGCGGAACACGATGAGCTGGGTGAAGTCGCCGGCCAGCGCGCAGCCGAGCGAGGCGACCGTGAACAACGCGATCGCGATCAGGAACAGGCGACGCCTGCCGAGAACGTCACCGAACTTGCCGTAGATCGGCATCACGATGGTCGTCGCGAGCAGGTACGCGGTGGTCAGCCAGACCTGGTGCTCCACACCGCCGAGCTGGCCCACGATCGTCGGCATTGCGGTCGAGACGATCGTCTGGTCGAGGCTCGACAGCAGCATGCCGGCAATCAGGGCGGCGAAGATGATCCAGATCCGGCGCTGCGTGAGCAGGAGCGGCGCCTCGGTCTTGATGGCGGTCACAGTCATTCCTTTCGGGGCGGAGCTGACGAGAGTCGGGTTTGATCTGTTGTGAGTACGCTCCGGTAGGCCGTCAGTGCTTCGTTGATGATCTCGGAGAATTCCCGGGTGTTCGACGGGTCGAAGAGCTCTTCACCGGCCGAGCGCAGCAGGGTCGACAGAATGCTGACAACGGCACGAGCGTGCGGGTCGTCTGGAGACACGCCCTCGCGTTCGGCGATGAATGCGGCTGCCTGGCGGTCGCGTTCGCGCGAGATACCGATGAAGCGCACCATCAGGTGAGGCTCCCGCTCGAGGGCGAGCCAGAACACGGTGTGCTCGGCCGCCACCAAGTCAGATGACTCGACGTGCTGCACGATCAGCGCGATGAGGTCGTCGATGACCGCAGGCCAACCGTGCGAGCCCAATGCCAGGAAGTCCGAGGCGAACTGCTGGGCCTCCTCTTCGGGGTCGACACCGATGACCGCGTCTTCCTTCGTTGCGAAGTAGTTGAAGAACGTGCGCCGGGAGACATCGACCTGCTCACATACTTCTTCGATCGTGAATCCCGCGAGCCCACGTTCTGCCGTCAGCCGCCGGGTGACCGACGTCAGGCTCGAGGCGGTCTCCTGCTTGCGACGCTCTCGCCGACCAATAGTTGCACCATCTTGCATGAAGTGTATTTTTACACCATCTGAACATCGGTGCAAATTCCGGCACGCCCTTCGTTCGGCCGTGAATTACCTCTTTTGGCAAGATCTACAGATCTTTCGCGTCCCGACCCGTACCAAATGCGCAACGGATTGCCCAAGATGGAAATATAACCCGTAGATCAAAGGTGATGACATGAGAACAACGACTCCCTGGGAAACGAAGACAAGCTGGGGCACGGCGCGGCCGACCAAGACCGAGTGCCTCATCGAGGCATGCGCAGTTGAAGCGGACTGTGTGGTGACGGTCGAATCAGAAGGCCTGCGGCTGCGCTACGCAGCATGCTCCGAACACGGTTACGACATCAGCTGGGGCCTCGTCGAGGTCGCCCCTTCGCCTCTCAACCGAGGGCTGATCGGCCTGGGCTGATCAGCAGGGACCTTCGGCCCACACGAACACGACAGGAAGCCTAGAGTGTTCGACATGAGCACCATTGTGAGCGAACCAGCAGACCTGATCGACGTCGATTCCCTGCTCAGCCAGCCAGAGCGCGAACTACGCCGTTCTGTCCGCGCCTTCGTCGATTCTGAGATCAGACCGCATATCGCGGGCTGGTATGACTCAGCCGAGTTCCCGCGGAGCCTCATCCCACAGATGGCCGAACTCGGGCTGCTCGGCATGCACCTGCATGGCTATGGATGCGCCGGCCGGTCAGCGGTCGAGTACGGGCTCGCGGCCCTCGAACTCGACGCGGGTGACTCGGGCATCCGCACTTTCGTCAGCGTTCAGGGCTCCCTCTCGATGAGCGCGATCCACAAGTTCGGTTCAGAGGAACAGAAGCAGGAATGGCTGCCCCAGATGGCAGCAGGTACTGCCATCGGCTGTTTCGGTCTCACCGAGCCGAATTCCGGCTCCGACCCCGGCAGCATGACGACATTCGCCGCGCGCGATGGCGACGACTGGGTGCTCAACGGTTCGAAACGATGGATCGGGCTCGCGTCCATCGCCTCGGTCGCCATCGTCTGGGCGATGACCGATGACGGAGTGCGGGGATTCGTCGTACCGACGTCGACACCCGGGTTCGAAGCGACCGCGATCACGCAGAAGCTCTCGATGCGGGCATCCATTCAGTGTGATGTCGAATTGACCGACGTGCGGCTCCCCGCATCAGCGATGCTTCCGGATGCCCGTGGCCTGCGTGCGCCGTTCGAGTGCCTGAACGAGGCGCGCTACGGCATCATCTGGGGCGTGATGGGGGCGGCGCGCGACAGCTACCTTGCGGCCCTCGATTACTCGGCACAACGTGTACCGTTCGGCAAGCCGCTCTCTGCATACCAACTCACGCAGGAGAAGCTGGTGAACATGGCGCTCGAGATCAACAAGGGCACGCTTCTCGCCCTGCACCTCGGTCGCCTCAAAGACGCCGGAAACCTCCAACCGCACCAGATATCGGTCGGCAAGCTGAACAACTGTCGCGAGGCCATAACCGTCTGCCGCGAGGCGCGAAGCATGCTCGGCGGCAACGGGATCACGCTCGACTACTCACCACTTCGCCACGCGAACAACCTGGAGAGCGTTCGCACGTACGAAGGCACCGACGAAGTGCACACCCTCATCATCGGCAATCACGTGACGGGTATCGCCGCGTTTCGCTGAACAGGCTGCGAATCGACGTGGTGCGAGCTATTCCGACACGGGAAGGATGACTCCCACCGGCTGTCGTTTCTCCGCCTGGAAGCGATCCTCGGTTCGTCCCGCCGCCCAGTACCCCGACAGTGAGAGTTCCGATCGCAGCACGCCGCGCTGCTTGAACAGATCTCTCATCTGCTTCATTGTGCCGCGCTCGCCGTGCGCGAAGATCTGGGGCCGGCCGGGTAGCCATTCGGCATCATCGACTGCCTCGACCAGATTCTGGTTCTGCCCGCGCAGAACCCAGCGCACAGCGATGTTCGGTGGTGCGTCGAGAGCCAGAATGTCTGCTTCGTCGACGGCCTCGATGAACACCAGGCCCACAGCTGCCCGATGAAGCGAATCCAGGGCAGAGGCTATGGCGGGAAGCGCCGAGAGATCCCCGACGAAGAGGTGCCACTCAGCTGCCGGATCTGGTGCATAACTCCCGCTTGGGCCGCTGAACGTCAGTTGGTGGCCGGGTTCAGCGGCAGCAGCCCAGGGACCAGCCAGTCCATCGTCGCCGTGCACGACGAAGTCGATCGAGATCGTCTGTGCGACGGGATCGACTGCCCTCACGGTGTAGGTGCGAGTGACGGGAAGATCGGTGGGGGCGAGAGTCGCCTGCAGAGCCGGCATGTCGAAGGGCGGTACGAGCCCGAGCTCCGCCTTGGCGAAGTAGATCTTCACATAGCTGTCAGTGAATTCGTTGGCCAGAAAATCGTCGAAATTCTCGCCGCCGAGCACGACTCTCACCAGATGAGGGCCGAGGTTTTCTTTGCGCTGCACCGTGAGGGTGATCTGCCTCCGGGCCGGTCGACTAGGCGAGACAGTCATCTGCACACCTTACCCCTGGCGGGCGCGATCTCGGTCATATTGGCCGGTCAGCGGCGACACCGACCGCGACCACGATCGCCTGGGACACGACCCGGTGATTCACGCAGGCTTGCAGGGGTTTCCAAGACAACGAAGCGATCAGTTGACACGGGTCGATGTCAGAGTCGTAATCTTTGTAGTGAAGGGGTTATTTACCCGAAATATCCTGCAGCACCTTGCGCGCAAGGCGCATGAACTCCCGGGTCGCCGGAGAGATCGCCGCATTTCGGCGGGTGACGAAAACGTAGAACGCGAGCGAGGCGATGGCGACAGGCCGGGATGCCCGCCCCTCGTCGAGCGAGACATAGACGACGGTGAGGGTGAACACCGGCGAGGCCAGCCGCAGCTCCCGTTCCGCCAGCGGCCTTATGCAACCGCGCTGGTGAGGTGGGCATTGCCGCGGTTCGCTGAGCGAGCACCGACGACTTCGAAAGGACTCATCGGTGCCCTAGCCTGTGGGTGGGGAACTCGATAACGGCGCGTCGAGGAGCACATCTCCGTTCTCTGCGCTGTGACCATCGGAGATTGCCATGAGCCCGCGAACCGGCCGCAGACGCCCTCTCTTCGAAATGGCCCGCTTCATCGGCGCCGTGGGGGCGGTGACGTTGGTCGTCGTGGGGGTTTCGGCTACCGCGGCAACGGCCGCACCCCCTGTGGCTCCCGGGACTACGGACTACTTCAGCACTTTGACATCCACCGCCGTATTTTCGCCATCGGGAACCTGGGCTGTACCGCTGGGAGTCACCTCCGTCGAGGTGAGCGTCATCGGTGCGCCTGGCGCAGGCGCCACTGCACAGAGCGCCGCGGGAGGGCACGGGTCCGTTGTCACCGGAGACCTCGCGGTCTCGCCGGGGCAGGTTCTGACCCGGCAGGTCGGCACCGCAGGAAGCAGTATCGATGGGTCGGGTGGAACAGGCTACGGGGCGGGCGGCGCAGGCTCGAACAACTGCGGAGCATTCGCTGGCGGCGGTGGCGGTTCCTCTGCGCTCTTCGCAGACGGCATCGTTGCGGTTGTCGCAGCCGGCGGTGGTGGTGGCGGTTTTCAGGATCCGGAGCGAACCGATGCCGGAGTCGGCGGTGACGCTGACCTCGACAATGCCGGCAGCGGGGAAGCAACGCCGGGATCCCTCGGGCGCAGCGGTTCTGCCGACGGCGGCGACGGCAATGCGGGGTCAGCCTGCGTCGGTGGCGGTGGCGGCGGCGGGGGTGGCCCTGTGAGTGATTCGGCCTTATCAGGCGGGGGAACCGGCGGCGGCGCGGGTAGTCCGTTCGTCGGATCAGGCGGCGGAGGCGGAGGGGGCGTGAGCTTCCACGCTGCCGATCTGACGAACGCGACTGTGGCACCTGACATCACCCACCCGAATGGGGTGGGCGATCCCGGTGTGACCGTGAGCTTCAGGATGCGCGTCACGGTACCGACGGCGGTGACGGTGACGAGCATCCTGAACCCGCCGGTCGGTGGCCTCCCCAGCATCACTGTTTCCGGCTGCGCACTCGGAGCAGACCAGTCATTAGCACGGATCGAGACGACGGTCGAATATTTCGTCTCCGGGCTGCCGTTCCAGACCTCCATCGAACTGCAACGCGGCGGGCCCGCCACCGCGGGCGTGCTCAGCATCTCGTTCGAATCGACAATTGAATGGTTCCGGGCACACGGTACCCCGCCCGATGCGGAGATCATGCTGTCCGTCTCATGCCCAGAGATGTTCGACCCGGTGACCGTCGTCATCCCGCACGGCGGCGACATCGGCGCATCACTGCCCGTGACCCCGACACCGGTATCCACTCCGTCGGCGACCCCGGTTGATTCACCCTCGGCAGCTCCCGCCGCGGCGGCCGCGACGCTTGCGAACACGGGAGCAGGGCTCGCTTCCCCGCTCGGGGCACTTCTGGCGGGGGCTCTCCTCCTCGTTTCAGGAGCCCTGGCGCTGGTTGTACCCTCTCGCAGACGGCGACACGCCCAGCCTTCCCCCCGGCGATGAAGGGGGCTACAGTGGGCGTCAACACGGTCCATCGACGCTCACGGAGAGGTGACGACGATCATGGAAGAAGACACTGCCGGCAGAGGGACTGTCGCTGACATCGATCACGGACTCACCCAGCCGTTGACCAGCTCCCAACTCGAGATGCTGACGCTCCCCACTCGGCACAGTCCCGATCTCGCCCGGGCAAACGACCACCTGGAACACCTTCTCGACCGGCCCGAATACACGGGCGACGAGCGCGGGAGCTACTCCCGCAGCAGCTCCGGCTCGAACGTCACCTGACGTAGAGTATGGCCGCCCTTTTCGAGCAGCGTGACGACCGTGTCCGCGTCGGGTGATGCGAGATATTTCTGCGCATGCGCACCCCGCCTAGCGGAAGCAAGGAACGGCCCTTCGAGATGCGAGCCGAGGATGAGCGAATCTTCCTCAACGAAACGGGCTACCGTGACGAGCCGGTTAAGCGTTGCCGGAAGGTCGCCAGAAACGAAAGAGATCACCGTTCGGGTAGTGCTGTGTGCGCGATGCGTTGCCAGGCCCGTTCGGATTGTAGACGGGCCGTCTTCGGACGAATATCCGCCACCAAATGTCAATGAACCCTGGCGTGACAATACGGCCGGGCATGTCGTGCTGGTCAGCGACATTGCCATACTGCGAGCGCCAGCGGTCGCCGATTCCGGTTGCGACGATACGGGATTGCTCCGACACGAACCAGAAGTCCTCGACTATCCCGTCGGAATCGGCCTTTCGAACGCCGTGAATAAGAACGCTCATGGTTGCGGCCTCACCCTTCGGCTTCGTGCATGCAGGCCCTCAAAATTACGGCGTAGGCTCGGAAGCAGACATTACATCTGATGTCTGATGTTACAGCATCCTCCGCGTCACTTCGTTTCCTCACATTCCCCACACGGAAGGCCATTGACATGGAACTTATGCCCAACGATTCGAGAATTCTCGTGGAGGGGTGCGCTGAGCTGGTCGCCGAAGGTAACTGGCTGACGCCGCGCCGCCTACCGATCACGAGGAAGGGCCTGATCGTTCATCCTGAGCTCACCCAGATGGCCGACATGGCGGCCGGGGTACGACTGGATCTCATCACCGACGCTTCTGAGCTGGCGCTCGATGTCGACGTGACGATGCCCGCGAGCCTCAGCGGCGCCGTAGCGCCTTTCGATGTGTGCGTCGACGGAGTGCGGATACATCGCCAGCTGGTCGTCGGCGAAGGAACGCTCTCTGCAACCGGCCTCGGCCACGATCGCAAACACATCACAGTCTGGTTGCCGCACTTCGGAGACTCGAAGCTCGGCACCCTGACCCTTCGCGACGCTCAGTACGCCGAAAGCCCCCTCACTTCGCGCCCGCACTGGATCGCTTACGGCAGCTCGATCACGCACTGTCGCGAAGCACTTGGTCCGAGCGAGACCTGGCCCGCCCTCGTCTCGGCACATGAAGACCTGCGGCTCACCAGCCTCGGCTTCGCCGGGCAGTGTCACCTTGATCCCGTCGTCGCGCGGCACATCCGCGATACACCAGCCGACCTGATCTCACTTTGCCTGGGCATCAACGTCTGGGGCGCCTCGACATACCCGCGCCGCACCCTCGCACCGACGATCGAGGGCTTTCTGGCGACCGTTCGCGACGGGCATCCGCACACGCCACTCGTGATCATTTCCCCCATCGCATCACCCGAGCGCGAAAACCGCTTGAACGACGACCAGCTCACGTTGAGAGAGATCCGCACCATTGTGAGTGATGTCGTCATCGAGCTACAACGTCGCGGTGACGCGAATCTCTTTCTGATCGACGGATTGGATGTTCTCGACGTCGATGAAGCGCATCTGCTGCAAGATGGGCTGCACCCCAGCCCAGAAGGCTACAAGGTGCTGGCAGGCCGGCTCGGTCCGCGCCTGGGTGCACTACTCGCGTAACCGCCAAGCGCAGAACAAAACGTGGTGATGTACACACATTGAATGTTTACATGAACACATTCTGTGTAATACTTGATCAACTACCGATCAACCTGCGGTATTCAGCGACGAAGAGTAAAGGGGAAAAACGAACCCATGAGCACACCTCTCGTTCAGATAGCAATCGACGTGACATCCGTCGGGGCTGCCCGACCACTGATTCACAGCGCCCGGGCAGCGGGCGCGGATTGGATCGAGCTTGGCAAACCGCTCATCGAGTTCGAAGGCTTGAACGGTGTGCGCCAACTCATGCCCGAACTCGTCGGCACATACGTGCTGCTCGACGTCATGATCGTGGCGGCCCCCGAGAAGTACATCCGGGCAGCGAAGGACATGGGAGCCAGCAACATCACGGTAACCGCGCTAGCACCAGAAGAGACAGTCGCAGAGGCAATTGCCGCGGGAAAACGGTTCGGTATTGACGTCACCGTTGACCTTTTCAACACGACAGACACCCTCCGGAAAGCACAGCACTTCGCTTCGTTGGGTGCGGACTACCTGATGGTGCATTTCGGAGTCGACCAGAAACGCAGCCAGCCCCAGGGTTCGCCCATCCAACTGCTTAGCGATGTCGTCGGCTCGGTCGATGTTCCTGTCAGCTATGCAACGTATGACATCGCGGAAAGTATTGCGGCCGTCAAGGCTGGAGCCCGCGTGATCGTACAAGGCGAGCCGTTGCTTTCAGCACCAGACACCGAAGCAGTCCTCGCAGAATTCATTTCCCAGACACAGTCGGCAAGCAAAGGAGCGTAGAGAAGATGAAGGCAGCAGTCATCCGGCGTGATTCCGGTCGAAAAGTATTGGTCACCGAGAATCTCGCCGACCCACAGCACGGAGAGCATGAGGTACTCATCCGCATTCGTGCCTCCGGCATCTGCGGGTCAGACCTGCACGGCTTCACCGATTCAGAAGGAACCGCCCGGCGTGACGGCCTCATTATGGGGCACGAAGGCGCGGGAGACGTGGTCGCCGTCGGCGCGGGTGTCACCCGGGTGTCCGTCGGCGATCGTGTGACGATCGACCCCCAGGTCTCGTGCGGCGAGTGCGTGCCGTGCTCGCAGGGCCTGATCTCGATCTGCGACCGCAAACGGGTGATCGGCTCCAGCTTGCGCGGTTTCGAACAGGGCACCATGGCGGAGTTGGCGGCCGTGCCGGAGAAGCAAGTCTTTCGGGTTCCCGACTCCGTCACCTTCAGCCAGGCCTCGATGATCGAACCGCTCTCGAACGCGCTGCATGTCATCAACCGATCAGGCATTCTGCTCGGCGACACGGTGGTGATTTTCGGCGCCGGCACACTTGGCCTATGCATCCTGCAAGGGGCGCGGCTCGCCGGGGCGGGCAGGATCATCGTCAGCGACACCTCCCCTCACCGCCTGCAGGTTGCACGCTCACTGGGCGCCGATGTCATCGTGAATCCGGTCGAGCAGTCAGTGCGAGACGAGGTCCGAGCCCTGACCAGAAGCGAAGGCGCAGATGTGGTGATCGAGTCGGTCGGCATCGATGCAACCTACCAAGAGGCGATCCACACCGTGCGCAAGCGCGGAAGAGTGATGTTCTTCGGTGCAGTGCAAGATACCGTCACCGTCGATCTGCTACCCATCTTGCACAAGGAGATCACGATCATCGGCTGCACCGGCGCGAATGACGAGACCCAGGTTGCCATCGATATGGTTGCAGCCGGCCGAATCAACCTCGACGCCCTCCTGACGCACCAGTTCGATCTTGCACACGCTCAGGAGGCCTTCGACACTCTGACGAATCCGGCGAACAACGCGATAAAAGTTCAGGTTACTCCGTAGTGGCGGGTCACCGCCGCTCCCGCCCGACGCCGCTGCGATCAGCCGGCATCGTTCTGACCTGGGTGATTGTGCTGAGCAGCCTGCTACCGCTGCTGTGGCTGCTCTCGACCTCGCTCAAGACGGCATCCGATGCCTTCGCATCACCCCCGCTGTTCATCTTCACCCCGACGTTCGAAAACTTCACGGCCGTACTCGGCGGCGGCGACTTTCTTGCCGCCTACAAGAACAGCATCATCGTCGTGATCGCCACCACTGCGCTGTCGTTGCTCTTCGGTATCACAGCCGGCTACACCCTGGCCCGAACCACGGGCAAAGTGACACGAACCATGGGCACGTGGATCATCCTGGTGCGAATGGCACCCGCCATGGGGTTTGCTCTTCCGTTCTTTCTCATGTTCCGATTCTTCGGTCTGCTCGACAGTTATCTCGCCCTTGTGCTCGTGTACATGACGATCACGCTCCCTTTCGTCACATGGATCATGTCCGGGTACTTCCGGTCGATCCCCGTCGAACTCGAAGAAGCGGCACGGATGGACGGATGCACGCGAGTGCAGGCACTGTTCCGTGTAATCGTGCCTTCCTCATGGCCGGGCATCGCAACCTGCGCCATCTTCTCGTTCATCATGTCGTGGAACGAGTTCTTCTACCCCCTCGTTCTGGCAGGCCGGAACACCAGTACAGCACCGGTCGCACTACAGGGGTTCATCAGTTCCACCGGCGTCAACTGGGGGCAGCTGTCTGCCGCGTCGATCCTCGTCGTACTCCCCGTGCTCGTCTTCACCATCTTCACCCAAAAGGGCCTCGTCCGAGGCCTTACTGCAGGAGCTATCAAGTAAAGGAGCACCATCCATGCGACACCACAAAGCTGTTCTGCGGGGCACCGCAATCGCACTCACCGCCTTCACAGCGGTTGCTCTTTCAGGATGCTCTGGCCAGGCGTCGAGTAGTTCGGCTACGTATTCCCCCGACAACGTCAAAGGCCAGACCGTCAACATTCTGATGATCGACACCGGCTCGACCAAAGAACTCAAAGACGTCTACGTGCCGAAGTTTGAAGAGCAGACCGGCATCAAAGTCAACGTCGAACTGGTACCCGAAGCCGGAATGGACGCGAAGCTCGCGCTGTCGCTGGGAAGTGGCTCGAACCAGTACGACGTGATCGAGGCAGGAGCGAAGAACCTGCCCACGCTAGTCGCATCGCAATGGATCAGCCCGCTCGACAGCTACCTGGGCGACGCGACCGCAACACCGGCGAGCTACACAGCGGGCTTTCAGCCCTCGCTCTTGAAGTCGCTCGAAAACGATGGCAAGTCCTATACCATGCCCTATCAGGTCGGTGCTGACCTTCTCTACTACAACAAGTCCATGTTCACCGCCGCCGGCCTCGACCCAGCAAACCCGCCGCACACGATGACCGACATCGTGGCAGCCGCACAGAAACTCAACAAGCCCGACCAGGGCCAGGCCGGCTTCGTCGGTCGCGGCACTCGCGAAGGCAACGAGAATTCTTTCTCGTGGATCATGATGTGGCTCCTCAATGGTGGGCGCTGGCTGGGCGACGACGGTAACGCCAAGTACGACGTACTGACCACGCCAGAGGCCATCACCACCACGGAACAGTACAAGAAGCTCATGGTCGACTACGGGCCGGCTGGTTCAGCGAACTACGGTTACGTCGAGGCGCAGTCCGCCATGCAGCAAGGCAAAGCGGCCATGTGGATAGATGGTGCACCCGTAGGCCCCCCGCTTGAAGACCCTTCGGCCTCGAAGATCGCCGGGGATGTCGGATACTCCGCCCTGAGCGGTGAAGGCGACAACTACATCGCGGGCGCAGTCTGGGGATTCTCGATGGTCAAGGGCACCAAGGTCGACCAAGCCGCCTGGCAACTGATCAAGTACCTCACCGACGAAAACGTCGCAGTCGGGCAAGCCGTTTCAGGTAAGAGCTCACCGGCGCGTTCTGACGTCCTCGAGAACCCCGACGTGCAGAAGGCTTACAACCCTGAATATCTTGCCGCGATCAAAGACGCCATCGGCCACGCGAACTCTGTCTACTCCCCCGTCATTCCCCAGGGCACCCAGATTCGCGGAGCACTGTCACTCGCCTTGTCGAAGATCTTGAGCGATCAATCCGACATCGAGACATCGATGAATGAAGCCAACGACGAAGTGAAGAAGATCGTTCAGTGACGACGCAACTGACCCGGGAGCGGGCTCCAGTGCCGCTAGCTCCCGGGTTTCTCAAGCGAGACGACAACACGACCTGGTATCTGCTGATTGGGGTACCGTTCGCGCTGCTCTTCCTGCTCACGGCCGTACCGCTGGCGCTATCGCTTTACACCTCCCTGCTCGACTGGAACCTAGGCGATCCGGCTGGCGCGACCTTCGTCGGCCTACAGAACTTTCTCGACCTGATGGTCGACGGGGCGTTCTGGCACGCGTTGCTGCTCACTGCCTACCAGGTGATCGTGACGGTGGTCGTCCAGGTTTCGCTTGGCACATGCATCGCTCTGCTTCTCTCCCAGGAGTTCAAGGGCGCACAGTTCTTGCGCTCGGTCTACCTGATCCCCATGATGACTACTCCGGTGGTTGTCGGGCTGATGTGGCGGATGCTCTTCAACACCGACTCAGGAATGGTGAACTACCTTCTCTCCCTGGTGGGAATCGGCCCCGTCAATTGGCTTGGTGATGCCGCAACAGCGATGCCTGCGGTCATCGGTTCGGATGTCTGGCTGTCTACCCCGTTCGTCGTCGTCATACTGCTGGCCGGGCTGCGCTCGATACCCGGCGAGGTATTCGAAGCCGGGCAAGTCGACGGCGCGGGCGGTTTCAGGATGTTCTGGAACATCACCCTGCCGCTCCTGAAGCCGATGATCCTGCTCGCCGTCTTGTTCCGCACGATGGACGCCATCCGCCGATTCGACACGATCTATGTGATGACCGGTGGCGGGCCGGGAAACTCCACCGAAACGCTCGACCTGTTCGCCTACTTCAACGCTTTCACCTATCTCGAAGTCGGGAAGGGCGCTGCGATAGCAACGGTCATGCTCATCATCATCTTTCTCATCTCCTTTCCCATCTTGCGCACCATCCAAAGAGCCAACTGATTCCCTATCGACGAAGGAGACCCATGTATACGACCGTTCCCCACTGGATTGACGGTGCCGAGTACACTGCCACCGACACTCGCACGGCCGAGGTGACTGATCCGGCAGAAGGAGTCGTCACCCGGAACGTTGCTCTCGCATCGAGCGGGGATGTCGCGCTGGCCGTGCAGGCAGCAACCGACGCATTCCCGGGCTGGCGAGACACGTCGCTGGCAAAGCGCACGGCCATCCTGTTCAGATTCCGGGAACTCCTGAACGAACGAAAGCCTGAGTTGGCGGCACTGATCACAGCCGAACACGGCAAGATCCTCTCCGACGCCCTCGCCGAGGTATCGCGCGGTCAAGAAGTCGTCGAGTTCGCCTGCGGCATCGCGCAACTCGTGAAGGGCGAGTTCTCAGAGAACGTCTCGACGAACGTCGATGTGCATTCTGTACGCGCCCCACTCGGCCCCGTCGCCATTATCTCCCCGTTCAATTTCCCTGCCATGGTGCCGATGTGGTTCTTTCCCATCGCAATCGCGGCGGGCAACACCGTCATACTCAAGCCTTCGGAGAAGGTTCCAAGTGCGGCGGTCTGGATCGCTCGACTGTGGGCCGAGGCAGGGCTTCCCGATGGAGTGTTCAACGTGGTCAATGGCGACAAGGTCGCTGTGGATGCTCTGCTGACGCACCCCGACATCAAGAGCATCTCGTTCGTGGGCTCTACGCCGATCGCCCGGTACGTCTACGAGACGGGTAGCGCGCACGGCAAGCGTGTTCAGGCCCTCGGTGGCGCGAAGAACCACATGGTCGTG
Organism: Subtercola sp. PAMC28395; assembly: GCF_018889995.1. Classification (NCBI taxonomy): domain Bacteria; kingdom Bacillati; phylum Actinomycetota; class Actinomycetes; order Micrococcales; family Microbacteriaceae; genus Subtercola; species Subtercola sp. PAMC28395. Next base: position 339,691 of record NZ_CP076547.1, read on the forward strand.
ATGCCTGATGCCGACCTCGATCTCGCGGCAGACGAGGCAGTGAATGGCGGTTTCGGGTCGGCGGGCGAACGGTGCATGGCCGTGTCGACCGTTGTCGCGGTCGGGCCGATTGCAGACCGGCTCGCCGAAAAGATCGCTCAGCGCGCCCGCTCGTTGCGCACAGGGGACGGCCGTCGCGACTGCGACATGGGCCCGCTCGTCACGGCGGCGTCGAAGGAGCGAGTAACCGGATTAATCGCCTCGGGTATCGAACAAGGCGCAACACTCGTCGTCGACGGCCGAGAGATCTCAGTTGACGCGCCCAGCACGGGGTTCTTCGTCGGCCCCACATTGTTCGACCATGTGACGACCGACATGAAGATCTACACCGAAGAGATCTTCGGGCCGGTTCTGCTGATTATCCGGGTTGACACACTGCAGGAAGCGATCCGGCTCGTCAACAGCAATCCGTACGGCAATGGCACGTCGATCTTCACCGGCGATGGCCGAGCCGCCCGCGCCTTCCAGAACGAGATCGAAGTGGGCATGGTCGGCGTCAACGTGCCAGTGCCCGTGCCTGTTGCGTATTACTCCTTCGGTGGCTGGAAGGACTCGTTGTTCGGCGACTCGCACGCTCACGGTGCCGACGGCGTGAAGTTCTTCACTCGCGCAAGGGTCGTCACCTCGCGCTGGCCACTAGGCGCTGGCACGGGAATCAATTTGGGCTTTCCCGTAAACGGCTGACCGCGGTCGCCAATGTAACATTCATGTTTCATTTCTGTTCTAACGATCATTTTTTTTGTATTGTTTGTTCACCTAGTAATCCGACCCGAGTATCTAAAGCTCAGGGCAACCTCTGGCTCTTCAAAGGAGAAAAGATGTTCCGCACAACCAAGGTGGCGCTGGTAGCCGCCATCGGTACAGCCTCGATGCTCGCACTTTCGGCGTGCTCGGCTGGCAGCCCCTCCGCGACCGACGCCCCGGTCAGCTCGATCAAGTTCGTCGCCGCAGAGTACAGCGACAACACGTCGGCTTATTGGACCGATGTAGCCAAGCGGTTCACCGCGAAGACCGGCATCAAGGTCGACCTCCAGGTCATCGGCTGGAGCGACATTCACCAGCAGGTCAGCACCATGATTCAGACGAATCAGATTCCCGACATTCTCAACCTCGATTCGTTCTCGCAGTATGCTGCCGATGACCTGCTCTACCCGGCAAGCGACATCGAGACCTCGGCACTGGCCACGAACATCCCCCAGAACTTGGCGACATCGGGTTCCTACAATGGCACCCAGTACGCGCTGCCCTTCGTCGGGAGCGCGTCAACCCTGTTCTACAACACCGACCTGTTCGCTCAGGCGGGAATCTCAGGGCCTCCGACGACACTCGACGAGCTGGCCACCGACGCGAAGAAGATCTCTGCTCTGCCAGGAAAAGCAGGATTCGCCCTGTCGCTGAGCCCCGAAGCGCCGCACATCGACTACTCCACCTTCATGTTCAACATGGGCGGCGCCTACATGAAAGACGGCAAGTGGACCGTCGACTCCGCCGAGAACGTCACCGCACTACAATTTCTGAACAAGCTCACCGCCGACGGAGCAACCGAAGTGAACCCGGGTAACACTGGTCGCGTCGACGGCACCTGGCAGTTGTTCCAGTCAGGAACCGCCGGCATGGTGATTGGCCAGAGCGCGCTCGACGAGCGCATGAAGGGCAACGGCGTAAAGTATGCGACCGCACCGTTTCCCTCCGCTTCCGGAGTGAAGCCGACTAGCCTCGCGATCGCCGACTACATCATGGGGTTCAAGAAGCCGGGCAACCAAGACGCCGTCAAACAGTTCCTGGACTTCGCTCTCGCGCAGGAGAATTACGCACCCCTGATCAGCGACACGGGCCTGCTGCCGGTAACGACCGACCTCCAGGCCAAGCTTGCCGCTGACCCCACTGCAGGGCCATACATCACCGCCTTACAGTCCGCCAGCTTCGCTCCCGTCGGAGAGCCGAACTGGGACAAGGTGCTCGGCGAGATGAAGAACTCGCTGGGGCTCGCCGTCAGCGGCAAAGATCCCAAGGACATCCTTTCCCAGATCCAAGCTGTCGCCACCGCGAACTGATGTCGACAACCGTCAGAGTGCCTGCTGACCGGGCCGCAACCCGGCCCGGTCAGCAGGCTCCGGCCAGTCGTGCCGCACGAAAACGACGCAACTCCCCCAACCGCTTGCGGACGTTGTCTCTGCTGGCGTGGATCGGGCCTAGCGTCGCGCTCGTTGTTGCGGTCGTCGTCTATCCCCTATTTGAGACACTGCGGGCGGCATTCCAGAAGTTCTCGCTGACGGGCGCCGTGAAAGGTTGGGCCGGATTCGCGAACTTCGAGAAGATCTTCTCCGATCCCGACCTCACTCGAGTGTTGATCAACACTCTGATCTGGGTGGTCTGCGGCGTCGCGATCACGACGCTGCTCGCTCTTCCGATGGGCCAACTTCTCAACAGGGAATTCCGCGGCCGCCGTCTGCTTCGCATCGCGCTCATCGTGCCGTGGGCCACCTCGGTAGTCATGACGGCGATCGGGTTCCGATGGATCTTGAACTACTACTATGGCGTGCTCAACCCTTTTCTGATGAGCCTCCATATCATCGATGCGCCGGTCGATTGGTTGGGCGACGAGCGCACCATCATGCCGGTGATGATCTTCACCGCCGTCTTCATCTCTCTCCCCTTCACCTCGTTCGCGGTGCTCGCAGGACTCAAGGGCATTCCAGAAGAGGTCAAAGAAGCGAGTCAGATCGACGGGGCAAGTCGTTGGCAGGCCTACCGGCACATCACACTTCCCCTGCTGAGGGGACCGCTCATGGTCACCGTACTGCTGAACTCCATCTGGATTTTCAACTCCTTCCCGATCATCTACGTGCTGAACAAGAGCAACCCGGGCTACCAGAACGACACGACGATCACCTTCATGTACAAGATCGCCTTCCTCACCGATCGCGACATCGGCGCCGGTGCAGCCATGGCTGTATTCAACGTGCTGATCATCGGAGTGTGTGTCGCGTTCTACGTGCGCCGCGCGAGACTGGAGTAATCGATGACAAAGTCGAAATTGGCGTCCGTAGCCCTCACCCTCATCGCGCTCGCGCTCTCACTGCTGCTTCTCAGTCCCTATCTGGTGATGCTGCTTACCTCGTTCAAACCGAGCAGCGAACTCGTTTCCGTTCCGGGAACTCTCTTCCCGAAGAACTGGGACTTCAGCAACTACATCAACATGTGGACTGCGGCACCCGTTGCGCAGTACCTGGCGAACTCGCTTCTCGTCGCCGGGGTGTCTACTGTTCTCGTCTTGCTGATCGCGGTTCCTGCCGCGTATGCGACAGCGAGGTTCACTTTTCCCGGCCGCCGCAGCTATCTCTTCTTCATTCTCATCGCGCAAATTCTGGCCCCCATCGCGCTGATAGTCGGCCTGTATCGGGAGTTCGCGACCCTCGGACTTCTCGACAGCCTGCCGGCGCTGATTATCATCAACACCGCATTCAACCTGTCATTCGCAATTTGGCTGCTGCGTGGGTTCATCTCAACCGTTCCTGCGACGCTTGAAGAAGCGGCGTGGATGGACGGCTCGTCGAGAATCCGGGCACTCTGGACGATCGTGCTGCCGGTCATCCGGCCTGGACTCGTGACGGCCGGCATCTACGCATTCATCGCGGGCTGGAATGAGTTCATCGTGGCCCTCACCCTCATCAGCAGCGAAGACAAGAAGACTCTGCAGGTGGGAATCACCCAGTTCATCGGGCGAGACAACATTCAGTGGCAGTACCTGTTTGGAACCTCGCTCGTCGCAATCATCCCGGTCGTCGTTCTGTTTCTGTTCGTCGAGAAACATCTCGTCGGCGGCCTGACCGAAGGCAGCGTGAAATGACGAACAACATCTCGGGCGGTCTCGCCTACACCATCGGCACTCTAGACCCCTACGACGCGGCGACGTCGGGCGGGGTCGCTGTTCTCGATCACGTTCACGACACGCTTCGCCGTCGCGACCCAGCCACCGGGCGGCTCGACGGCGGCTTGGCCGAAGGTACTCTCGTTCGCGTGGGTGAGCACGAGTACGAACTCACTCTCAGACCGGATGCTCTCTTCAATGACGGCACAGAGGTGACTGCCGAAGACGCCGCCGCCGCGGTGCGCACCATGGTGCAGGCCACGGGCGAGAAAGGTCAGCTTCTCGGAGAGTCGCTTCGGGCCGTGCGGGATGCCCTTGCTGTCGGCGAACGCACGCTGCGCTTGCACACCGCAGGACCGATGCCGCTTCTCGACGAACGTCTGGCCCTAGTGCGCGTCATTCCGCAACACTGGCAAAATTCGGGTCTGCGGCGCGCGTATGCGCCCGCTACCGGTCCGTACCGCATCGTCGAAGCGAGCAGCGCGACCGTCGCACTCGAACCTGCAGAGACATACCCCGGAGCGAGCTTGCGTCCTCTGCTGACGCTGAGAGCAAGCCCTGACGCCTCAGAGCGGCTCGATGGGTTGTTGGGAGGCGAGTTCGACGCCATCGAAGACCCGTCGCCGACATCAGAGTCGCGGATCAGCCTGCGATCTGATCTTGAGTTTGGTCGCCAAGAGAGCCAGAACATTTTGTGGCTTATGTTCAATTGCGCCGACCAGCGGTTGAAAGATGTTCGGGTGCGGCGGGCGATCGTTCACGCGCTCGATCGCGACGGACTTTCCCGGCATGCCAATGGCGGCGATCTGGTGCCGGCCGACTCGCTGCTTCCTTCGTGGCACGCAGACTACGCACCCTGCCCCATGTACCCGCAGTCCGACGTCACGGCCGCGAAAGAACTTTTAGCCGCCGCAGGATACGGCAGCGGCCTCGAGTTGCGTCTTGCCGTCTCGAGCGCGAGTTGGGTAGAGGCGAACGCCGATACGGTCGTCAGCCAGCTGGCCAGAGCCGGAATCGATGTCACCGTCACCGTCGCCCACACCGCCGATCTTTTCTCGGCCGAGGTGCCCGCGGGCGACTACGACCTCCTACTCAGTTCGGGTGACCCGAGCGTGTACGGGGTAGACGGTGAGTTCGTCCTCCGCTGGTATCTGGGACGCACCTGGGCTCGCGGATACTGTCATTGGCAGGACCCCGTGGCAGACGAACTCGAATCGCTTTTCGACCAAGCCTCCATCGCTCCGCGTGATCTCCAGCGGGACTTGCTCGCCACGGCCCAGCGCCTGTGCGCCGAACAGGTGCCGATCGCTCCCCTTGGTCATCGAAAGCAACCGAGCGCGTGGTCTACCCGGTTGACCGGGTTCAGACCGTCTCGCACCACGGGCCTGAATCTGCGCACCCCGTTTCGAGGCTGACCGTAAATATTGTCAATATGAACATGATTTATGTATAAACTAAACATGCATCAAACATTCCGGGACAGCCGGAATCTTCGAAAGGAATTACATTGACCTGGCTCGACAACCTCTTTCCGGTGCGAAAGCCCGTCATCGCGATGTTGCACCTGCAGGCACTGCCGGGCGACCCCGCCTTCAACTCCCTTGGGGGTATGCGCTCAGTGATCGACGCCGCCCGGCGGGATCTCGACGCGCTGCAATCCGGCGGCGTAGACGGGCTGCTGATCTCGAACGAATTCAGCCTGCCCTACCTCACGAAGACAGAGCCGCTCACTGCGATCAGCATGGCGACGATCATCGGTGAACTCTCTGACGAGATCACCATCCCGTTCGGCGTCAACGTACTGTGGGATGGCATCGCCTCACTCGATCTCGCTGCCGCGACAGGCGCGCAGTACGTTCGCGAGATCTTCACGGGGGTCTACGCCAGTGACTTCGGCCTGTGGGACACGAACGTCGGGGCTACCGCACGGCACCGAGCCCGGATCGGAGCCAGCGATGTCAAAATGATCTTCAACATCGTGCCAGAGGCCACGGCGTATCTCGGTTCGCGGTCGCTCGCTGACATCGCCGTGTCGACCGTGTTCAATGCCAAACCCGACGCGATCTGCGTGTCGGGCCTCACTGCCGGCGCAGCAACAGACAGCGCTTCACTGAGAGTCGTGAAAGAAAACGCAGGCGACACCCCAGTCATCGTGAATACCGGCGTGCGAGCAGAGACCGCCGAACTTCAACTCTCCATCGCTGATGCAGCGATCGTCGGCACGGCACTCAAGGTCGATGGAAAATTCGAGAACGCCGCAGACGAGAAACGGGTGCGTGAGCTGATGAGCGCCGTGCGCGATGTGCGGATGAGTCGAGTCTGACGCAGACTGCGCAAGGATCGAGTCATGGCACTCCTTATCGGTTTCGACCTCGGAACCTTCGAAGCGAAGGGCGTTCTCGTCAATGAGACGGGTGAGGTGCGGGCGAGCTCGGTACGGTCCTACAGCATCATCACGCCGAAACCGGGATTCGTTGAGCATGACGCCGAACTCCACTGGTGGGGCAGCTTCTGCGAGATCGTCGGCGAACTACTGAGCTCTGTTGCCGAGGGCGAATCCGTCGCGGCAGTCGCGTGCAGTGGAATCGGCCCCAGCGTTCTGCCGGTCGATGCGTCCGGGCATCCACTTCGCAACGCAATTCTCTACGGCATCGACACGCGAGCGACCCTTCAGATCGCTCGCATCGAGGACGCACTCGGTCGCGAGGTGATTCACGCCCGCAGCGGCAATGATCTATCGAGCCAGTCTGCGGGACCGAAGATCGCGTGGATCCATGACAACGAATCCGAGGTATACAGCCGAACGCACCGTTTTGTGACGAGCCAGAGCTTTCTCGTCGGCCGCCTCACCGATCGATGGGTGATGGACTACGGCACCGCAGCCTACTTTCACCCGTTGTACGAGCTGGCTGAAGGCAGATGGAACACGGCTGGCTGTGAGTGGTTCGTCGACGACGACCAGCTTCCCGAGCTGGCCTGGGCCGGCGAGGTAGCCGGCGCGGTCTCCAGGGCGGCAGCGGGGGCCACCGGTCTGGCTGAGGGCACACCGGTGCTGGTGGGCACAAGCGATGCTCTCGCCGAGGCATTCAGCTGCGGCGCTCTCGATCCTGGCGACCTGATGGTCATGTACGGGTCGAGCCACTTCTTCATTCAGGTGGTAGATCGTGCTGTCACCAATGCCGGGCTGTACGCGGCGCCCTACCTCTTCGAGGGCTCGTACGTGCTTGCCGCGGGCACGTCGACGGCCGGAACCATCACTCGCTGGTTCGTCGACATACTCGGGCTGGAGCAGAACACGGACGGCGCCGTGTTCACCGAACTCGCAATCGAGGCCGGGCAGTCCCCGCCCGGCGCCAACGAACTTCTCGCGCTGCCGCACTTCAGCGGGGAACGCACACCACTGAACGACCCGGATGCTCGCGGGATGCTTGCTGGCCTGACAGTCAGACACACTAGGGCCGATGTCTACCGGTCGTTGCTCGAGGGAATCGGCTACGGCGTCGCAGATGTGTTCGCGTGCTATGCAGACGCCGGCGTGCCTCCTCACCGCATTCTCGCGGTCGGCGGTGGCACGAAGAACTCTGTGTGGCTCTCACTCGTCTCAGATATGTCGGGTCTCGCGCAGGAGGTGTGCCACGGCAACGGCGCATCGTATGGCGACGCGATGCTCGCTGCCGTGGCCGTGGGCCTGGTGCCGAGCCCGCGTGCGGTCGCTGCCTGGGCGAAGACGTCGGCGCGAATCATCCCTGACGCCGCTCGTACTCGTTTTTACAGCGAGCGCACTTTGCTCTGGCACGAACTGCAGACAGCCATGCAACCCATAGCTCACCAATTAGCGCGTCTATCCTCGAAAGGTAACTGATACGTGTCAGACCGCATGCCCGAGCACTCTTGGTCGACCGTGGCAGAAGCCGTGGCAGATGGGCTTCACATCGCCTCCGGAGACAAGGTCGGAGTCTTTCTGACCGATGCCGGCAGCTTCGCGATCGTGGAGTCGTTCTGCGCCGCGGTGTACCGTCGCGGAGCAGTACCCCATGTTCTGCTGACCGACGAGCGGCTCGATACCCTCGGCCTTCGGTTCGCGTCGAGCGAAGTGCTCGAGTCTCCATCAGCTATCGAGATGGCGTCGCTACGGGAATCCGACGTGCACGTCTCGTTCCGCGGAATGCTGCCACCGGCCGGCCTCGAAGGCTTCAGCGAGCCGGAGGTGGCCACTCGGGTGGCAGCCCTGCGGCGTGCAAAAGGCCAGGTTTCTTCAGCGCGCTGGGAGAAGGGGCGCTGGGCCCTCGTTCGCGTGCCTACCCGGGAGTGGTCGGAATTCATCGGCGTTTGTCCCGACGTGCTGTTCGAGGAGTTCTTCGCCGGCTGTCTCATGGACTGGTCCGGAGCACTCCCTGCGTGGCAGGCCCTGGCGGAGCGAATCGACCAGGCCGACACGTTGCGCATCATTTCTAGCGATACCGATCTCTCGCTAGGTGTTACCGGTCGGCGAGCCGTCGTCTTTGCCGGAGAGGCGAACTGGCCTGATGGCGAGATCGCCACCGCTCCGCTAGACGACCGTGTCGACGGGCACATCGTCTTCTCCGAACCGTTCTACTTTGCAGGTGAACGAGTTGAAGGCCTTCGCCTCGACTTCGAAGACGGGTTGGTGAAAGAAGTCAACGCCACAACAGGCAGCGCGCTCGCTACCGCACTTCTCGACACCGACGACGGATCACGGCGAGTTGGTGAACTTGGAATCGGACTCAACGCCGGAATGCGCACGATGACCGGTGACCTGCTCTTCGACGAGAAGATACTGGGTACCGCGCACATCGCCCTCGGTCGCGCCTACCCGCAGTGCGGCGGCACCAATCAATCGTCGTTGCACTGGGACATCGTGAAAGATCTGCGCCCCTCCTCGGGTGGAGGCGCGGGCAGTATTCTGCTCGACGGCGTTCCGATCATCGAGAATGGGCTGCCGACCTGGTGACGATCGACCGACAGAGATCAAACCGGATCGACGACGGTAACTGAAACACCGATCCCCCGAAGGTCGCTCAAGACCTTCTCGCCGATGCCTGAGTCGGTGATCAAGCACGACACCCGACGCAGGTCGGCGACATAGGCGAACCCGGTCTGCCCGAATTTGGATGAGTCGGCCAACACCACGACCTCTTCAGAGGAGTTGATGAGGGCGCGCTTCACCTCGGCATCTTCAAGATTGAACTCGGTCGCGCCCCCCTCATTACTCACTCCCCCAACCGAAATGAAGGCTTTGTCGAGACGAATGTTGCGGTAGAACTCGATCGCGGACTGACCGGTCAGAGAGAGCTCTTCAGCCCGCGCCACGCCACCTGTGACGATGAGCCGCACAGAATGTTCGAGTGCATGCAACTCAGCTACCCGATTCGCCACTCTCAGACTCGCGGTGACGACAGTCAGGTTGTCAATGTCAACGAACTCCGGCACCATCTCGAGCACGGTCGATCCGACATCGAGCCCGATCGCGTCGCCCTCAGCGATCAGCTTCGCCGCCGCCCGCGCAATGGCCTGTTTGCTACCCAGCGCTGCCGCTTGACGCATTCTGAATGGAGGCTCGTAAGCACGGCCCAGTGCGCGCGTGGCTCCCCCGTGAACTCGTCGCACCAATCCGGCCGTCTCGAGTTCCACCAGATCGCGCCGAACCGTCATTTCAGAGACACCGAAACGCTTGCCCAACTCTGTTACGGTGAGCATTCCCTCGGCGTCGAGGAACTGAACGATTTCGCTTTGCCGACTGTTCTTCACTGACTGGTTATACCATACTTCTTAGTCATCGGGCCCGGAACGCGGCCACTGCGTCGGCAAGAATGGTGGGCGAGCCGGGTGGAGTGATGGGGGCCGTTCCGCCCAGCGCGACTGCCGTCGACCCCCCGTCGACGGGAATCATCACCCCTGAAATCCAGCTCGACTCGTCGCTTGCAAGAAACAGAGCTGCGTTAGCGACGTCGGAACCACGGCCTGACCTGCCGAGCGGGTAGGAATCAGCGGTTCGCACATCGACGAACTTCACAAACTCGTCGATTTCGCCCTCAGCGATCCCCAAACCGCGCGCGCTCCCCGGCGTGAAAATAGAGCCGGGCGCAATTGCGTTCGAGCGAATCCCGTAAGGAGCCAGCTCTGCTGTTGCGGCTTGGATGAGCCCGACGATGGCGTGCTTGGACGCCGTATACGCTGCGGGTGCCCAGCCGCCTTGCAGACTGGCGACGCTGGCAGTCGTGATGATCGATCCGCCGCGCCCCTGAGCTCGGAATTGCCGGGCAGCATATTTGTGGCCGAGCATCACCGACGTCGTCACAAGCCGCACTGTGCTCTCGAATCCCGAAGCGGTCAGGTCAACAAGGTCTGAACGATCCCCTCCCGTAGCCGCGTTGTTGACCATCACGTCTACCTGTCCGAAGACATCTGTCGCCGAATGGATCAGAGCCTCGATGTCTCGATCGACCGTGACGTCTGCGCGCTGGTAGAGCAGTCGTTCAGGATGCGCTGATGCAACTTCCATACCGAGATCGTCTTGAATATCACCGATGACGACTCGCGCACCTTCGGATACGAACAGTTCAGCGATTGCGCGACCTATTCCCGTCGCCCCGCCCGTCACGATGGCAACTCGATCCTCAAGCCGTGCCATCCACGTCCTCTCAGTCTTCTTCACGAGCGAGATGCCCAGCTTTGTAGGCCCATTGACGCGTACCCTTGATCAAACAGTAGCAGTTTTAAGTTCATTTGATCATTTTTAAGCGTTGTTCCGGTTTGCGGGCTGACCCCTGTCGGCAAGGTACAGCACAGCGACGTTCAAGCGTGGGTCTCTCGACTGAGTTCCTCCTCCACCGGCCTAGGCGCAACCTCCGTGATACGCGCCTATGGCGTTCTCGCGTCCATCCTGGATGTCGCAGTTCGGGACCGCCGCGTGCAGTCCAACGTCGCTCGCGGAGTGAATTTGCCGCGCAAGCTCAGAAAGCCCCGCGTATACCTCAGCCATCAACAGCTCAACACCCTGGCTCGATTTGCTGAGGACCATGGTGTGGTCATTCTGGCCCTCGCCTACACGGGACTTCGATGGGGTGAACTCACCGGGCTGCGAGTCAAGCACGTTGACGTGAACCGGCGACGCTTCGGAGTAGAAGAGAATGCAGTCGATGTCAACGGCACGATCCATGTCGGAACTCCAAAGTCATACGCCGGCCGGAGCGTGCCATACCCTTCGTTTCTGGATGAATCCATCCGTCTGGCAGTGGCGGGAAAGAACCGGAACGAGCTCGTATTCGGATCAGGTGGGTCGCATCTGAAGTTTCCGCACAGCCAGCGAGGTTGGTTCGCCTCCGCCGTACGAAAGGCACAAGCAGCCGAACCGAACATGCCGCGGGTGACTCCTCACGATCTTCGACACACAGCCGCCTCACTCGCGATCAGTGCCGGCGCGAACGTCAAGGCCGTGCAACGGATGCTCGGCCACGCATCTGCGGCGATGACCCTCGACACCTACGCCGACCTCTTCCCAGACGACCTTGACGCGGTCGCTGAATCTCTCGCTACGGCGCGAGAAAAAGCAAATGTGTGGTTTTTGTGGGGTTGTGAGGAGCCGTGAGCAAACCAAAGCCCCCCACATCCCCGTAAATACAGGGAAGTGAGGGGCTGGAAGATGGCGGTACCGGTGGGATTTGAACCCACGGTGCTCTTTCAAGCACACATGTTTTCGAGACATGTACCTTCGGCCGCTCGGACACGGTACCGGAGGACACATTACGGCACACCACGCGGAGGCGCCAATCGGAGGCCGGGCATCCATACAGGCGAAGCCCGCGTGGCATGATCGGAGCGTGACCTTCATTGCTGCAGACGACCGCTACGACCACCTCCCCTACCGCCGGACCGGGCGAAGCGGGCTGAAACTGCCGGCGGTCTCGCTGGGGCTGTGGCAGAACTTCGGCGACGGCGTGGCCACCGAGACGCAGCGCGCCATCTTGCGCCGGGCGTTCGACCTGGGCGTGACGCACTTCGACCTGGCCAACAACTACGGGCCCCCGTATGGCAGCGCCGAGACGAACTTCGGGCGTATCTTCGCCGAGGACTTCGCTCCGTACCGCGATGAACTCGTGATCTCGAGCAAGGCCGGGTACGACATGTGGCCAGGCCCGTATGGCGACCTCGGTTCGCGCAAGTACCTGCTCGCGAGCCTCGACCAGTCGCTGGGTCGGCTTGGGCTCGACTACGTCGACATCTTCTATTCGCACCGGGCCGACCCCGATACGCCGCTCGAAGAGACGATGGGGGCGCTGCACACTGCTGTCACCTCGGGTCGCGCTCTCTATGCGGGCATCTCGAGCTACTCGCCCGAGCGCACAGTGGCCGCCGCGCGCATCCTGAACGACCTCGGCACTCCCCTGCTCATCCACCAGCCGTCGTACTCGATGTTCAACCGCTGGATCGAGTCGGGCCTGCTCGACACACTGGGTGACCTCGGCGTGGGATGCATCGCCTTCTCACCGCTGGCGCAGGGGCTGTTGACCGACAAGTACCTGGGCGGGGTTCCTGCCGATTCGCGCGCTGCACAGGGCGGGTCGATGTCGCAGACGTTCCTGAATGACGAGACACTCGGTCATGTGCGCGCACTGAACGAGATCGCCTCCGGCCGCGGGCAGACGCTGGCGCAGCTCGCGCTGTCGTGGGCGCTGCGCGACGAACGCGTGACATCGGTGCTGGTCGGCGCGTCGAGCGTGAAGCAGCTCGAAGACAATCTTGCGGCGACCTCCAACCTCTCGTTCGAACAGTCTGAGCTCGACGCGATCGACGAACATGCGGTGGATGCCCGGCTCAACCTGTGGGCACCATCGAGCGCGGTCTGATCGCGGTCTCATCGCAGCTGGCTCGGGGCAACGAGCAGACTCGAGAGCGACGCGGCGATTCGAGTCAGCCAGCCGAATAGGCTGGGTTCGTGCTGTTCCCCGAGCTCTCCGACCCTGCCCGCACTGACCAGGCCGTTCTGCTGCTGCACGCGCACCCCGATGATGAGACGCTCGCCACCGGCGGCCTCATGGCGAGGTTGGTGGCCGATGGCTACTCCGTTGTGCTCGTGACCGGCACGCGCGGCGAGCGCGGCGAAGTTGTGCCGGGGCCGCTGAAGCATCTCGAAGGCACACCCGAACTCGCAGCAGCACGCGTAGCCGAGCTGGCTGGAGCGATGCGCGAGCTGGGCGTCACCGACCACCGCTTTCTCGGCGAAAGTGTCGACGACGCAGCGGCCCCGCGCGTGTATTCCGATTCGGGAATGCAATGGGGGCCAGCCGGCACCGCGATCGCGGCCGACGACGCGCCAGTGGATGCCCTGAGCCTGGCCTCGCTCGACGAAGTGGTCGACGAGATCCTTCGTGTGATCGACGAGACCGGGCCGGCCGTGCTGGTGAGTTATGACGAGAAGGGCGGGTACGGGCATCCGGATCACGTGCGCATGCACGATGCGGCAGCTGCGGCTTCGTCGCAGACAGGGCTGCCTCTCTATATGGTCGTTCCGCAGGCTGAGCCGTCACAAGTGGGCGACCTCGAGATTCCGCTCGAGCCCCACCGCCACACCGTCATGCGTGCGCTTGCCCAGCACCAGACGCAGCTGACGCTCGACGGCGAGGACATCGTGCTCTCGGGCGGGCAACGCCACACGCTTGCCGCATTCGAGCGATATCGGCTGGCTGCAACAGGTGGCACGGAGTCATCAAGTGTTAGCGTTTCTCTACGGGACCCTGAGCATTCGGGCCCGGCCGTTCACTGAGAGGCACCTTCACCCCGATGAGCTACATCAGATCTGCAGCATTCGCCGACAGCGGTTACGTTGTGCTCGACACCTACAACCAGGCTGCTGATCCCGAAGAATGGCTCGACCTCACTTTTGTCGACTGGAAGTCGTCGGGAGACACCCGGTTTGCGCCCCTCGCGAGCGCGTTCGGCCAGATGGAGTGCAACGGCTTCTGGAATCACACGCCTCCCCGCGCCGACAAAGACGGAGTCTGGGTGCAGGGAAACGTCGAGCGGGCGCCGATTCTGAAGGCCCGTGCCGAAGAACCAGGGGCGAACGTCGGCCGGTGCCGCGTCATCGAACTGCAGCCCAACGACTACGAGACGGCTGTCTACAACCTGCACCAGGATGACAACAACCGCCTGAACCCCGATGGCACCGGGTGGATCGTGCGCGGCTTCTTCAACCTGAGCGACGACCCCGACTCCGTGCTCATCCTGCGCGAGGACCGGTTCGACCCCTCTACCGAGGTGCGCATTCCGCTTCCTGCAGGGTCGCGGTTGATCGTCGACACGCAGCGGTTCTGGCACGCCGTGTGGCACACCGGCCCCGAACCCCGGTACAGCCTGATCACCTCGTGGACATCTGGCCCCGAGCTCGACGAGTACATCGAGAAGTACAACGGCAAGCCGCAGGAGGCCAACCCGCCGCTCGACCAGAAGTTCGTCGACGACACCCAGGCAGAGGTCAATCGTCGTCTCGCCGAGCGCGCCGCCGTGCTCTCTGCGAAGGGCAAGGGTAAGGCCGAGATCGACGACGAGGACTGACCTCCCCGTTCTCTTCGCCTGCCAGCTCGTCTTCACTCGGCGGTCGTGGATGATCGGCGCAAGTTGCTCCGACTCGACCAGCTCGAGCGTGGGCGAACCGGGCCCGGCTCGTCCCTCACAATCTTCGTCACGTGACGGTGTTTCACCACTCGCGCGCTTGCTCGAGTCCAGTGTCGGCAGCCGCGCCTAATGTGGGCTGTATGGCGACCAAACCCCTCAGCAACTTCAAGTGCACCGAGTGCGGGTGGACGACCCTGCGCTGGGCGGGCCGCTGCGGTGAATGCCAGTCGTGGGGCACCGTTGTGTCGTCAGCTGAGTCCACGGGGCTCCAGGGGCAGATCAAAGCCGTGAGCGTCGACCAGGCCAGCATTGCTCGCCCGATCACCGAGATCGAGACCGACACGGCAACACACTGGGCAACGGGCATCACCGAGTTCGACCGCGTTCTGGGCGGGGGTCTCGTGCCCGGCGTGGCGATCCTGCTGTCGGGCGAACCTGGTGTCGGCAAGTCGACCCTCCTGCTCGAAGTCGCCGCCCGCGCCGCGCAGGAGCACCTGCGCGTGCTCTACGTCAGCGCTGAGGAGTCCGTGAGCCAGATCAAGATGCGTGCCGAACGCACAGGTTCACTCTCGCCCACACTCATGCTCGCGGCCGAGACAGACCTCGCCACGATCCTCGGCCAGATCGACGCCGTCATGCCGCACCTCGTCATCGTCGACTCCGTTCAGACGGTGAGCAGTTCGCAGATCGACGGTGCGGCCGGGGGGCCAACGCAGGTGCGAGCGGTGGCGACAGCGCTTATCCGCGTTGCCAAAGAACGCTCACTGCCAGTGCTTCTCGTCGGGCACGTCACCAAAGACGGCTCGATAGCCGGGCCTCGGGTGCTCGAGCACCTCGTCGATGTCGTCTGCCAGTTCGAGGGCGACCGGCAGACGTCGCTGCGATTCGTGCGCACGCTCAAGAATCGCTTCGGCCCCACCGACGAGGTCGGGTGCTTCGAGATGACCGGGGAAGGCATCCGCGAAGTACCCGACCCCAGCGGGCTGTTCCTGAGCCGGGGCACCGAGGCGGTCAGCGGCACCTGTGTCACGGTCGCACTCGAGGGCAGGCGGGCCCTGCCCGTCGAAGTCCAGGCGCTTGTCGTGGCCACGGGTGCACCGAACCCGCGTCGCGTGACGAACGGCGTCGACGCGTCGCGCGTCTCCATGCTGCTGGCCGTGCTCGAACGGCGCCTCAAGATCAAGCTGAGCGACAAAGATGTGTACGTGTCGACGGTGGGCGGCGTGAAACTGACCGACCCCTCGGCCGACCTCGCGATCGCGCTTGCGATCGCTTCAGCAAACAGCGACATCGCGTTGCCGCACAACTTCGTGGCATTCGGCGAGATCAGCCTCGCAGGCGAAGTGCGGCCCGTCACGTCGGGTGCACTGCGCACGACGGAGGCCAGGCGGCTGGGGTTCACCTCCGTGCTCGGCCCGGGAGAGACGGCGATCAAGCTCGCGTTCCACCGGGCGTTCGACGCGGCCTGACCCAGCCGGAATAGCGTCCAGCCAGGCGTGGTCCGCTGCCGGACCCACCCGGTCGCGGCGCAAACCGGTCGCGACGCAGACGGGTCGCGACGCAGAACCGACGAACGTCAGAGCAACCGACGTCGTATTTGCGACGGCTTCGCTGAGGTTCGTCGGTTTGCAGCACACGAAGGACGAACCGGCGGAGTGAGCCATCGACGGCGATATTCGCGCCCACCGGCGACGAGCGAGCGTCACAACGCGGAGCGGGTCGGGGGGCACGTCCGCTAGACGTGAGGAACGAAAGCCTGCCAGGCCAGGCGACGCGAGGCGCGCGGGTCTGATTCCACTCGGTCGACCGCGTCGATGATGAGCGTGCGGCGGGATTCCTCCTCGTAGCGTGGCCACCGAGGGCGTGACCGGTCCGGGCCCGACTCCTCAGCGTTCGGAGCGGCAACCGCCCCACCACGCTCACCATCCCGCGCGGCCGCATTCGGAGCGGCAACCGCCACACCGCGCCCACCGTTCCACGCGTCCGCGTTGGGATCGCCCTCGTAGGCGAACGCACTCCACCACCGACGCATGCGGGCTCCCGAACGCAGGAACGACCTCCGCCCGCCCAGCAGTGTCATCGTGCGGCCGAAGGCCCCGTGCATCCGGTCGAACAGCGCGAAGAGCTCGATGCCGTGCGTCGCGTCGAACCCGGCCAGGCGCACCAGGCGCGGAGCCAGGTCGAAACGGTAGAAGTACACCGGCGCGAACCGGGAGTGACGCTCGGCGACCTTCACGGTGGGGTACCAGAAGGCATAGTCGCCACCGAAGTCAGCCGCCGGGCGTTTCTCGGGCAGGCCCGGGTACTCGGCCTTGATGGCCTTGCGCGCCTTCTTCTTCGTCTTGGAGAAGATCGCCCGGATGCGCTTGGGCGTCGTCGCAAGAATGTCGAGTCGCCCGGTGAACAGAGACCCCTCGCGGTCGTTGGTACCGATGATGAGCGGCACCCGGTGCGCGTGGCCCGCCTTGAACGCGTCGAGTGGGCGCTCCGGCAGAAAGTCGCCATCGATGACCGGGCAGAGCGCGATCGTGCCGGGGTCGGTGTCTGGCGCCCGCATCGTGAGGGCATCGGTCGCTTTGACCAGGTCGCCCCAGTGGGCGTTCACGAGCATCTCTCCCGCGTCTTCTGCCGTGGTGTTCTCGACGCTGTCGTTCGCAATGCGTTCACTGAGCAGCTCGACGAACTGGCCGGCCCAGACACGGGTGAGCTCGGGCGGATAGACCGCGTTCGTCGGCGAGCTCTGGGCGATCGCGCGCGCGAAGAGCCCGGCGGCCGACGGCACGGTCATCAGCGTCGTCACCGCGTTGGCGCCGGCAGACTCGCCGAACAGCGTCACTGAATCCGGGTCACCGCCGAACGCCCGGATGTTCGACTGAACCCACTGCAGCGCCGCAACGCAGTCCTTCAGCCCGAGGTTGTTCTCGATCGGGCGGTCGGGACTCGAGTAGGCCGTGAAGTCGAGAAACCCGAGCGCGCCCAGTCGGTAGTTGATGCTGACATACACGACGTTGCCGTCACGCGCGAGGGTGTCACCGTTTCGTGGCACCTCGGCAGACGACCCCACGCTGTAGGCCCCGCCGTGAATGAAGACCATGACAGGCAGCAGCGGGGAAACGGGTGCGTCGTGCACGGCCTCAGACTCCGGATGCCCGGCCGACGCACCCCGCACAGGCCGCACCACGTTGAGCGTCAGGCAGTCCTCGCTCATGGTGGCGTTCTTCGCCGCACCGATGAAGTTGCCCTCGCGCGACTGCGGCGAGACGTGGCCGAAGTGCCGGGCATCCTGTACGCCAGTGAACGGCAGCGGAGGCCGGGGAGCCCTGAACCGCAGCGCACCGACCGGCGGCTCGGCGTAGGCGATGCCACGCCAGGTTTCGATGCCGCGTTCGCGTACCCCTCGCACGACGCCCTGGGCCGTCTCGATCTCGAGGTCGTTGCGCAGAACCGAAGTCGACATGATGCGATGCTAACGCGCGAAGGTGAAGGGCAGGCGAACCGATGCGCCCGAGCTGCAGGCGAACGCAAGCACCAGCGAGGTCGAAGACCGGTGCGGCGCGCGGGCAGACTACTCGAGGATGAACTGTGCGGAGTCCTTCGAGGTGATGCCGTCGACGGAGACCTTGAGGTGATACGACGCCCCACCGGAGGGAACTGAGACCGGAGCAGCATCGCACGCAGCCTTGTTCGACCGGACGCGGCCCCACCCGAAGGGCGTCGCCGAAACCGTCTGCCCCGGTGCGAGCATCGCCAGGGTGTCAGCGGCGCCGGTCTGGCAGTCGGTCGAGGTCCAGTACACCTCCGAGCCGCTGGTGATCGTGTACACCTGCTTCGAGGTGCCGGCGTTGATTGTGCACGGGTCGGAGCCGGTGTTCGTCAGGGTGAAGGAGAGCTGCGGCTGTGACCCGCTCGAGTAGTCGTTGGAGTCGGTCTTCGGTGTGACGGTGATGTTGCCAGCCGCACAGGCCACCGAGCCGTCAGCCGCAGCGGGCGCAGGAGCGGGCGTCGCTGCTGCAGAGGGGGCAGGGGCCGCCGCCGGCGACAGGCTGGCCGAGTCTGCGGCGGCCGTCGAAGAAGACGCTGTCGGTGCGACGGACGCAGCAGCGGAGCCGGTCTGTGCGGGAGCTCCGCTGGGCGAGCCCGAACCAGATCCGGGCCGGAAGACGATCAGCAGAACGATCACGATCACCGCGAGCAGTCCGAGCAGAACGACGAACCGGCGACGCCGGTACACCCTCGCCGACGGGCGTCGACGAGGTGAACCTGCGGCAGAAGACATGCTCCTAGAATACCGGGGGGCTTCTTCAGCCGACGGCGTTGGCTGCCGAAAGCCGCAGCACGGCCGTGCGAGCCCGCTGGGCCGACGTCGCGGCGACGGCCGCCCGCGCAAGCTCCTGGGCTTCAGCCATCGTGTGGCGCGCGAGTTCGGCGCGCACATCGGCGAGCGCAGCGGGCGTCATCGAGAGCGTCGTGACCCCGAGCCCCACCAGCACCACGGCGAGCGACGGGTCGGCCGCAGCTTCTCCGCACACACCCACGGGCTTGCCCGCGTCGCGGCCGGCTCTGCCGAGCATCCCCACCAGTCGCAGCACCGCCGGGTGCCACGGGTCCTGCAGGTTCGCCACCGAGCCGAGCAGGCGGTCGGCCGCGAGGGTGTACTGCGTGAGGTCGTTGGTGCCGATGCTCACGAAGTCGGCCGTTTCGAAGATCTGGTCGGCCACGAGCGCCGACGACGGCACCTCTGCCATGACGCCCGCGACCCGGATGCCCGCCTCCCGTGCCAGCGAGACGAAGTACTCGGTGTCGTCACTGTCGGCGATCATCGGCGCCATGACCCAGAGCTCGACCCGGTCACCCGGAGCGGCCGAGTCGTTCACCGCGGACTCCGCCAGAGCCAGCGCGGCGAGCTGGTCGGTGAGGATCTGCTCGCTCGCCCGAAGGGCACGGATGCCCCGCAGACCCAGCGCCGGGTTCTCCTCCTTCTCGTCGTTCAGAAAGCTCAGCGGCTTGTCGGCACCCGCGTCGAGCACGCGCACGACGACCTTCTTGCCGGCGAAGGCTCGCAGCATCCGTTCGTATTCCCGCAGCTGCGTTTCGACGGAGGGCGCCTCGGTCGCATCGAGAAAGAGGAACTCCGTGCGGAACAACCCCACACCCTCAGCGCCCGCAGCAAGTGCTTCGTCGGCGCCATCTGCCGAGCCGAGGTTCGCGAGCAGCGGCACGAGCGTGCCGTCGGCCAGCGCTCCGGGTGTAAGCGGCGCTGAAGCCACAGCCAGCCGCTCGGCGATACGGATGTTCGCCTGCTCGATCTCAGAATCCGACGGTGTGGTGCGCACGGTGCTGGCTCCAGCATCCAGAATCACCAGCGTGCCATCGGCCAGCTCTTCTGCACCCTCGACGCCGACGATCGCCGGGATCGACTTCGACCGGGCGAGAATGGCGGTGTGCGAGGTCGGGCCGCCCTCGCGGGTGATGAGCCCGATGACCTTCGCCAGGTCGAGCAGTGCGGTGTCGGCCGGTGCAAGGTCGTGCGCCACGAGAATGAACGGCGCGTCTGACTCGGGAACGCCGGGTGCTGCCACCCCCCGGAGCTTCGCGATGATGCGCTGCGAGACGTCGTCGAGGTCGGTCGCGCGCTCGGCCATGTAGCCGCCCATCTGCAGCAGCAGGTCACGAAAATTGGCGAAGGCCTCGAACACGGCCCGGTCGGCCGACTTGTGGTTTGAGAGACGTTCTTCGATGTCGTCGACCAGCGTCGGGTCCTGGGCCATCAGGGCCTGGGCACCCAGCACATCCTGCGCCTCACCCCCGGCCTTCTCGCCGCGGGCTTCGAGGTCGGCTGCAACGTGGGCGAGCGCCACCTTGACCCGGGCGAACTCGTCGGCCGGTGACGCCTGGCTGATGTCGTCTGCCGGTTCGGGCAACGGCTCAGGCATCCGCAGTATCGAACCGACAGAAAGGCCCCGACCGACACCGACTCCGTGCAACAGCATTGTGGTACTCCTTCTGGCAACCCGCACTCCCGATCAAGAATAGACCGCACGAGGGCTGCGAGCCCTGTGTTCTTCGAGCACACGGCGGGATAATGTGAACCATGCTCAAACACCCCGCACCGCTTCGCCGGCAGCAGTTGCGGCAGGCCGCACTCCGCGTCGCCACCGCTGGGGTCACGGCGTTCTACAGCGTGTATCGGCTGCACCCGGCGCTCTGGCGCTTCACCGCCCGGCACTACCAGCCGTCGTTCGAGCGCTTCGCGAGAATCAACGCATGGATGATCTGCCAGCAGGCCTATCTCGATGTTCCGGCGTACCGGCAGTACCAGAACGAGACCGGATTCCGTTTTCGCTGGTGGAGACTCGGCGCGTACACCCCCACCTCGAAGAAGGAGTACGTCGACCGATTCCCCGAGCCCTCGAGGTGTTGGAACGGTGAGATCGTCACCGTCGGCACGGTCGTCGACGAGTCGAGTGGTTCGAGCGGTAGGCCCTACAACTGGATGCGCTCCAAGCGTGAACTCGCCACCGTGCACAAGAACGTGGCCGGGTACATCACGCTGCTCTTCGGCTCTCGAAAGCTGTTCTGCATCAACGCCTTCTCGATGGGCGCCTGGGCCACAGGCACCAACACGGGGCTTGCGATGTCGAAGGTCGCCATGGTGAAGAACACCGGCCCCGACATCGACAAGATCGTCGACACCCTGCGGCACTTCGGTCCGGGCTACACCTATCTCGTCAGCGCCTACCCGCCTTTTCTCAAGCACCTGCGCGACCGGCTCGATGCCGAGGGCTTCGACTGGGATGCGTTCGACCTCAACGGCTTCGTCGGCGGCGAAGCCCTGACCGAAGGCCTCCGCGACTACATCGAGCAGCGGTTCTCCCGGGTGTATTCGGGGTACGGGGCCTCTGACCTGACAATCGGAATGGCGGGCGAGAGCGACCTCTCGGTCTGGCTTCGCCGGAGCCTGGTCGCCAACCCGGCGCTGCGCTCCCTCGTGCTCGGTGACGGCGAGGAACGCACCCCGATGATCTTCCAGTACAACCCGCTCGAGACCTACCTCGAGACCACCGACGCCGGTGAACTGCTCGTCACCCTCAACTCGACCGCGATCATGAGCCCCAAGGTGCGATACAACATCGGCGACGAAGCCTCGATCGTCACGTTCCCCGAGATGCAGGGCTACGTCAGCCAGTTCCCGAGGCTCGCCCTCGCCTTCGAGCGGGCTTTCGCCATCCAGCGCATGAAGCTGCCCTTCGTGCTGCTCTTCGGCCGCAAGGATTCGACGATCTCCTACATGGGCGCGAACATCTACCCCCTCGATGTGGAGAACGGCCTGTACCTCGGCAACCCCTACGCCTACGCGATCGAGTCGTTCAAGCTGAGCCTGCTCGACATCGGCGACCTCGAACAGCGGCCGGTCATCCACTTGCAGCTGCGGGCCGATGCGGAGCTCGACGAGCGGGCCGTCGCCGAACTGCGGGAGCGATCTGCCGCGGGAGTGCTCGCGCACCTGGCCAGCGTGTCGCGAGACATCGCTCAGTCGCTCGCAGAAGACCCGACCGCCTCTGACGTTCGCATCGAGGTGCACGAGCACGGCACCGGGGTGTTCGCCGGCGGGTCGAGCAAGATCAAGAACGTGTACCTGGTGGACGCGGATGATCGGGGTGCAGTCGTGCAGCCGGCCAGAACCGGGCCGCGCTCAGGAGGCCCGGAGGCCGGGCCAGGGGGCGGGGCCGTTGACTGATGCGAACCACTGATTTCTCGAAGGCACCTGTACAGGCGAGGGCCGGTGCGATCCTTGTCGCCGAGCAAGTGCGGGGTTCCGGCGAGAGCCCGCACTCGGTTGCCAGACGCGCGCGCGTCGAGCGTGGATTCGTCTGGCATAAGCGCTTTCGGCGCGGCGGCCCGGGCGGTGACCGGCGCGTCGGCGTGATCGTCTGTTTCGAGACTGCAGCCGACGCAGAATCGTTTGCTGCGACGCTGAACCGGCCGCCGCGCGCAACCTTCACCGCGAACTCATCACCTCTGGAGCTCCGGCCACCTGTGAAGGAGGGATGGATCGCTCGCGTGTTGAATGCGGAGCCCAGCGGCTACAGCAACGGCGTGTGGCGGGCGGAGGCAAACGTCATGGCGCACATCGAGCACTTCACTCCGACGTCAGTTGAGCAAGCCCACGGCGCGACCCCGCCAAGAGTGGCAACGCCGGGGTCGTCTCGGTCACACCCCTCCTCCGGCCACACCGAACACGAGCTCCGACCGCTCAGCGATGCGCACGCCATGTTCATCGGGGCGACCAAATACCGCGGGCTCGGTTCGTGGCTGGTGCTGTCGCGCACGTGGTACCCCATGGTCGTCCGCATGAAGCACCTTCGCGGCTACGTCTGGCACACCGTGTACTGGGAGGCCCCGTTCACGCTCGGCACCCTGGCGTTCTTCGGAACCCGTGACGAGCTGCTCAGTTTTGCGAGGCTGCCGGCCCACCGCCAGCTCATGCAGTGGATCACCGCTGGCACTCGAAACGGAACCGGCGGGTACATCCGCATCCACACCTCATTGCCAGACGCGCCGGCAGAAGCCGCATCGCCCGGAGTGGCATCGTCGGAAACAGAACCCGCACCAGCCTCGCCGCCCGGAGGTGACGACCGGTGAACGCGGTCACTGTCGAGCGGGTGAGCAGCGAGAGACAACTCCGTGAATTCGTCGCGATGCCGCTGCGGGTACAGCCGCAGGACCTCGCTGTGCCGTTGCTCGAGTCGAGCATCCGGTCGTGGCACAGGGGCACCAGCCCCCACCCCGAGCCGGTGGAGCTCGTGATCGCCCGTGACGCCGGGGGCGACGTTGTCGGCCGCAGCACGCTGCACACCGATGCGCGCCTCGACGCGAAGCTCGGCGAGAAGCTGCTGCTCTTCGGCGCGACCGAGTTCCGCGACGGCGAAGCGGCGAGCGCCCTCTTCGAATACTTCACTGTGCGGGCAACGGGCTCGGGTACGGGCACAGGCACGGGCACACCACCATCGACCCCGTTCGACGCCCTCTTCGGCCCGGTCTCCCTCCTGCCGAACCAGGCTGGCGGAGTGGTCACCTCGGGGTTCGAGCAACGCGGATTCATCGATTCGGCCTGGAACGAGGAGTGGGTTCCTCTTGTCTACGAGGCTGAGGGGTTCGAGCGCTGGGGCGAGGCCGACACCTGGGTCGTCGACGTCACGCAGGCGAATGCTGTCGCTCCACGCGCGGCAGAGTGGGCCGAAGCCGGGCTCATGCTCGAATACGGCTCGAAGCGGCGCGTGTCGCGGCTGATCCCCGAACTGCTCACCCTGCTCAACGCCTCATTCGCCCAGCTGCCGTACTACACGCAGATCACCCCGGCAGAGATGGCGGCCGCGACCGATGGGCTGGCGTTCCTGCTCGACGAGAAGCTGCTTCTGCTGGCCAGGGATGCCCGATCATCCGTGCCCGTGGCGTTCGTGCTGGTCATCCCCGACATCACCGAGTTCGTGCAGAAGGTGGGCGGCCGTCTTTCTGGCCTTCGGCAGGTGCAACTGCTGCTCACGCGCCAGAAATACCGAACGGATGCTGTGCTCGTCATTCAGGGAACAGAACCCAGCCGGCAGGGCCAGGGCATTCTCACGCTGCTCAGTCGCCAGCTGCAGGCGAATCTCGCCGAAGCCGGCTATTCGACGTTGCGCTCGACGTACGTGGCGCGCAGCAATTTCGGCTCGACAGCGCAGTTCTCCAGATTTGGCGGTCGCCCGCTGCACGGCTATACGTTCTACCGGAAGGGGCTGCGATGAGCACGACGCTCGATGACCTGATTCTGCTGGCGAGCCGCGCGCCGTCGGCACACAACACGCAGCCGTGGTCTGCCCGCATCGTCTCCGAGACGTCTGTGGAGGTCTCGGTGGTGCCCAGCCGCACCCTGCCGGCCGGCGACCCCAGTTTTCGGGACGTCGTGCTCGCGCTCGGCGCCTGGGTCGAGAGTTTCGCGATCGGCGCTTCTGAGCTCGGGTTCGGCGTCTCGGTCGAGGCGCTCCCTGCCCTCGAGCGGCTGGAGGAGCTGCCTGTCGTGGGTCGAGCCGACCCCTCGTCCCCTGTGCTCAGGGTGTCGCTCGAGCCGCACCGTGCGGGTGTGCCAGGTGCCCCGGTCGAGGCGCGGTCGTTCAGCGCCGACGATGTTCGCCAGAGGGGTGTGTTCCGCGGGCGGCTCGCCGGGCATCCGGAGACCTGGGACGACCTCGTCGACGTCGACCTGCCACCGTGGCTCACTGTTCGGCGGCTCGACGATCGCGCTATGGCGTACCTCAGCCGGCTCGGCATCGCGTTCACAGCGTCGCGGCCGAGCGTGGCGAAGGAGCTGCTCTCGTGGCTGCGGCTCGACCCGAAGCACCCGAGATACCGGCTCGACGGAATGACGGATGTGATGCTCGGCATGCCGCGGCCCCTGGCGAGGCTGGCGGCCCCTGCCACGCGGCGACGGCACCTGCGCGACCCGATGCTGGCTGTGGCCGGGGTCATCGGCGGGGCTTCGGAGTCGCTCGAGCGCGCCCGGAGCCTCCGGCCCCTCGACCTCTCGCTCGCCGAGAGGTCGCCTGACTCCCCCACCCATCTCGTGCTTGTCGCCAATGCGCGTCTCGCGGTTCTCGACGACGCACCCCGCGTCACCGCTGCGATGGACAGCTCGATCGGCATCGCCGAACCCGATGTGCTCGACGCGGGCCGGGTGCTGCAGCGCCTCTGGCTGCACGCGCACACCCGGGGACTCGCGGTGTCACCGCATTCCGAGCTGATCGACTCGCCACTCGCGCATGGGCTGCTGCGAAAGCGGCTCTCGCTCGGTCGCAGTGACGTGGCGCTGGCCGTCTTCAGCGTGGGCGTGCCGACCGGAGAAGTGCCACGGTCGCCGCGACTGACAGACTTCGTGTCATGACGAAACCGGTGCCGACCCCGATTCCCGCGCGCGTTCGCGCCTGGGGGTGGTTCATGGACCGATTTCGCTCGATGCACATTGCCACGATGAGTCCGTCAGACATCGCGCACAACCAGACCATGCAGCACGTGCCTGCACCGGTTCGCCGGGTGCTCTTCGGCGCCCGTCACTCGGGCACGACGGTAGAGGATCTGGCCGTACCTTCATCGAACGGTCACACCATCCCCGTCCGTATCTACCGGCCCAGGAGGTCTGGAGACTCCTCGACGGGCCTGCCTCCCGAGTCCCTGCCGGTCGTGCTCTACCTGCACGGCGGCGGCTGGACCCTCTTCGGCGGGCTCGACATGTGCGACTGGCTCCCCAGCAGGGTGAGTGCCCGGTTGGGAGCGGTCGTGGTCGCCGTCGACTACCGGCTTGCCCCCGAGCATCCGTTCCCCGCGGCCGTCGACGATTGCTATACCGCCCTGGAGTGGGTGTCTGCCAACGATGTGGAGCTTGGTATCGACCCGAATCGCCTCGCGGTGATCGGTGACAGCGCTGGCGGAAACCTCTCGGCTGTGCTGGCGCTGCTGGCGCGCGACCGCTCGGGCCCTCCCATCGCCGCCCAGGGGCTGATCTATCCGGTGACCGACACCACTCTCGACGACGAGTCGATGCTCGAGAATTCCCACAAACCCGTTCTGCATCGAGACGACATGGCTGCGTTCTTCGACTACTACCTCGGTTCAGACCCGTCGTCGCCCGAGCGAAGCGACACCCGGGTCGCGCCGCTGCGAGCGGCATCGTTCGCCGGGCTGCCGCCCGCGCTCGTGCAGGTCGGCGAGCACGACGTACTGCGCGACCAGGGCATCGCCTATGCGCGCGGCTTCCAGCAATCCGAGACCTACGTCGAGCTGATCACCTACCCCGGCGCGCCCCACGGCTGGGTGACGTACCCACTCATCATGAAGGCGACGGCCCACCGCGCGACCGACGACCTCGTAAAGTTCCTCAGCCGCTTCCTTTCGGCACCCTCAACTGGCCCCTAGCTCGGAGCGACCCCACCGGAACCCAGGTTCTGGTTTCCGCTATGAAGGCCAGTCCATTCGGCAACCGTTGCGTTGTCGGCGTTGAACGAGAACCACGCGTCGACACGCTCGCCCTCCAGCACTCGAGGGAGCCAGTGCTTCGCGTCATCCCACATCTCGGTGAGAGGCAATTCATCGAGTGCGAACCATTCGGGGGCGAGTTCGGCCGAAGCCACAGCTTCGCCCTGCCACACCTCGCCGATGAACACCGTCGAATCCTGGCTCCACGACGGCCTGTGGGGGAACTCGTAGCGCAGGTACCCCGCCTCCCTCAGTTCGTCAGCGGCGACACGGATGCCCGTTTCCTCCCAGACCTCCCGAACGATCGCCTCACGCGCACTCTCGCCGGGCTCGATCTTGCCACCCGGGCCTACAACCTTGCCGATGCCCAACCCCGTGAGCTTGCGTCCGAGTAGGACCTCCCGGCGACCATCCGCCCGCTCGCGTGTGAGATAGCAGACGCACACCTGGTAGCCCGCCATGCTGCCTTCTACAGGTGCTTCAGCATGCGCGTGTTGCCGAGGGTGTTCGGCTTCACGCGCGCGAGGTCGAGAAACTCTGCGACACCCTCGTCGGGAGAGCGCACCAGTTCGGCGTAGACGTCGGGTGCGACGAGCGCCAAAGGTGATGCCACAAAATCGTGCCGCTCGAAGAATGCGACCTCGAAGGTGAGGCAGAAGAGGCGCGAGAGGCCGAGCTCGCGGGCATCGTTCTCGATCGCATTCAGCAGCGCGTGGCCGACTCCCCTGCCCAACCAGTCCCGGTCGACCGCGAGGGTACGGACTTCGCCGAGATCCTCCCAGAAGACGTGAAGCGCGCCGCAGCCGATCGGGGTGCCGTCTTCGTCGACGGCGATGCGGAACTCCTGCACCGCTTCGTAGAACACCACGGAGTCCTTGCCGAGCAGAATGCGCTCCTGCACCAGCGGCTCGACGAGACGCTGGATCCACGGCACGTCGCTCGTGCGCGCGCGTCGCACCGTGATCGCACCCGAATCGGGGCGGGCGGCGGTCACGTCTGCGGCAGTCATCCTTCCATCCTCCCAGCCACGCGCCCGTTTCGCGAAACCCGACCACTTCGACCTCGCCGGCAGCCGCTGGGCCGCGCACTCACGTGAGTTTCGTCGGAGAATCGGGGTGGCGAGGCCACTATGGCGGCGGCACCCCGATTCGCCGACGAAACACCAGTCGACGCAGCACCCCGCCCGGCGGTGCGCGGTGAGTCAGGGCCAGAGAACATTCCCGCCCTCAGTCGGGTTGCGGGCATGAGAAAGGGCCGGCCACTGTGTGTGGTCGGCCCTTTCTGTCGAGCTACGGATGCCCGGCATCCGTTTCTCGCAGCGTACTAGTCGATCGCGGCAGCTCCGGCAGCCTCGGCCGTGATGGCAGCGAGGGGCTCGGGCGACGTCGTCAGGAAGGTGAACTCCCCTTCGACGAAGTCGACGTAGATCTTGTCGCCGGCGTTGAGCTCACCCAGGAGGATGCGCTCAGACAACCGGTCTTCGACCTCGTTCTGCATGGCACGACGAAGCGGTCGAGCACCGAGCGATGGGTCGAACCCGACCTCGATGAGGCGCTCCTTCGCAGCGAGCGACAGCTCGATCGACAGGTCGCGGTCGAGCAGGCGATCGCGCAGGCGGCCGATGAACAGGTCGACGATCTGCAGCAGCTCCTCTTTCGACAGCTGCGGGAACACGATCGTGTCGTCGACGCGGTTCAGGAACTCGGGCTTGAAGTGCTTCTTCAGCTCTTCGTTGACCTTTCCCTTCATACGGTCGTACGACGTCGACACGTTGGTCTGCGACTGGAAACCGATCGGCGAACCCGTGATGTCTTTCGTACCGAGGTTTGTCGTCATGATGATCACGGTGTTCTTGAAGTCGACCACGCGACCCTGGCCATCCGTCAGCCGGCCCTCTTCCAGAATCTGGAGGAGCGAGTTGAAGATGTCGGGGTGAGCTTTCTCGATCTCGTCGAACAGCACCACGCTGAACGGCTTGCGGCGCACCTTCTCGGTGAGCTGGCCACCCTCTTCAAAGCCGACGAACCCGGGAGGGGCACCGAACAGACGCGAGACGGTGTGCTTCTCGCCGTACTCACTCATGTCGAGTGAGATGAGCGCGTTCTCGTCGTCGAACAGGAACTCGGCGAGCGCCTTGGCGAGCTCGGTCTTACCAACACCCGTGGGGCCGGCGAAGATGAACGAGCCAGAGGGGCGCTTCGGGTCTTTCAGGCCCGAACGGGTGCGACGGATGGTGCGCGACAGAGCCGCGATCGCCTCTTCCTGCCCGATGACCCGCTGGTGCAGGGCCTTCTCCATGAACATGAGCCGGCTGGACTCTTCTTCGGTGAGCTTGAAGACCGGGATGCCCGTGGCCTGTGCCAGCACCTCGGCGATCAGACCCTCGTCGACAATGCCCGACGCCTTGACGTCACCCGACTTCCACTTCTTCTCAAGCCTCAGTCGCTCACCGAGGAGGTTCTTCTCTTCATCTCGGAGAGACGCTGCCTTCTCGAAGTCCTGCTCCTCGATCGCGGCCTCTTTGCGGCCCCGAACGAGAGCGATGCGCTCGTCGAACTCACGAAGCTCCGGCGGTGCTGAAAGGATCGAGAGACGAAGGCGCGCGCCGGCCTCGTCGATCAGGTCGATGGCCTTGTCTGGCAGAAAGCGGTCGGCGACGTACCGGTCGGCCAGGTTCGCCGCAGCGACGATGGCACCGTCGGTGATCGACACCTTGTGGAACGCCTCGTACTTGTCGCGAAGTCCCTTCAGGATGTTGATCGTGTGGGGCAACGACGGCTCTGCGACCTGGATCGGCTGGAAGCGGCGCTCGAGCGCCGCATCCTTCTCGAAGTGCTTGCGGTACTCGTCGAGGGTGGTCGCACCGATGGTCTGAAGTTCACCGCGTGCAAGCAGGGGCTTCAGGATGCTCGCCGCATCGATCGCGCCTTCTGCTGCACCGGCACCGACCAGCGTGTGGATCTCGTCGATGAACGTGATGATGTCGCCGCGTGTGCGGATCTCCTTCGTGACCTTCTTCAGTCGCTCTTCGAAGTCACCGCGGTAGCGGCTGCCGGCGATGAGCGAACCGAGGTCGAGGGTGTAGAGCTGCTTGTCTTTCAGCGTCTCTGGCACGTCGCCGCGAACGATCGCCTGCGCAAGGCCTTCGACGACAGCGGTCTTGCCGACGCCGGGCTCACCGATCAGCACAGGGTTGTTCTTCGATCGGCGCGACAGGATCTGCATGACCCGCTCGATCTCCTTCTCGCGCCCGATGACCGGGTCGAGCTTGTTGTCGCGCGCGGCCTGCGTGAGGTTGCGACCGAACTGGTCGAGAATCTGAGACCCCTTGTCGGGAGCCTGCTCGTTGCCTCCCACAGCAACAGCCTCCTTACCCTGGTACCCACTCAGCAACTGGATGACCTGCTGGCGAACACGGTTGAGGTCAGCCCCGAGCTTGACCAGAACCTGGGCGGCAACACCCTCGCCCTCACGGATGAGGCCGAGCAGGATGTGCTCGGTGCCGATGTAGTTGTGCCCGAGCTGCAGCGCTTCGCGCAGCGACAGTTCGAGAACCTTCTTCGCTCGCGGCGTGAACGGGATGTGACCCGTCGGTTGCTGCTGGCCCTGGCCGATGATGTCTTGAACCTGCTCGCGCACAGCGTCGAGCGAAATGCCGAGGGATTCCAGTGCCTTGGCGGCGACACCCTCACCCTCGTGGATCAGCCCGAGCAGGATGTGCTCGGTGCCGATGTAGTTGTGGTTGAGCATCTTGGCTTCTTCTTGGGCCAAGACGACGACACGACGGGCACGGTCGGTAAATCTCTCAAACATGCTGACTCCTTGGGTACCGGGGCAGTGTGACGGTAGCCGGTATCTAAATGTTAACGACGCCGGGCCACCGAAACTGCTCTGTTCGCCGTGGGCAGATTGCAGTTACTGCCCCGCCCAGCGAGTCCCTAGTGCTCGGAGAAGCGGTACTGCGAGCGAATGAAGTATTCGTCGCTGCCGGTGAGGCCAGCACGCAGGCCGGAGTCGCCGATCTGGAGCGCGAGGCCGACCCAGGTCGCCAGACCCGAGGGGTCAGGCGTACGACCGAGGTAGTGCGCATACATCAGGCTGACGCGCTCACTGATGGTCTCGGTGGAGTCCCAGAAGCGTGCGATGACCCAAGCCCTGTCGTGCTGTTGCACGAGGTTCGACCAGAACGCGTAATCGGTGTCGGTTCCGCCTCGGTGCAGGAGCGTCTGGTAGATGGCGTTGACGAACTGCTTGTTCGTGCCACCCTGTTTGTTGAAGTACTCGTCAGACGCATAGAACGACGTCTCGATGTCATCGGTCGTGATTCGACCCTGCTGCATCCAGTGCAGCCAGTCGAGGCGGCCCGCCGGGTCCGCGCCACGACCGAGGATCGTCTGATAGGCCGCGTTGATACGGATCAGACGGTACTCATCACTGGTGACGAAGCCGGTGGCAACCGCTCCGGGGTCAGATCCGCCGGCGAACTGCCCGTTCCAGAAGGTGATGTCGTGAGCGCTCGGAAAGCGGGTCAGAAAGTCGAAGTACAGCGCATTCACCACCGAGTTGATGGCGGGTTGCACTCCGGAGACCGGCGTGATCAGCCGGGGAATGATGACGTCGGCCGAGACCGCTGACCGCGCGTTCACGGTGTAGTCACGAGAGAACCCGATATTGCTGAATTCGCTCGAGCCGTTGAACCTGGCATAGGAGTAGTACGAGCCGGGGTACAGAACCTGAACGTCGTATCTTCCGGCAGAATCGGGCTGCGCGCTCGCAACGTTGAACCAGTCGTTGCGCGACGGGTCGAACTTCGCGATGTAGATGACCACATCGGCCGAGGCCGGTGGCGCATCGCAACCCTCACACGAAACGGAACCTAGCACCTCACCCGACGGGGTGAGTGCCCAGTTCGCTGAGACGGACTGGCCGTCGGCGACAGGGAGGGAAGAACCGTATGGATCGAATTCCGACGAACCGTACCACTGGACTGTGGGCACGCCCGGCTTGGTGTCGTCGTAGAACAGGAGCCAGTAGTCTGCAGGCGCGAGACCCTGGATCGAGAAGCTGCCGTCGGAGGCCGTCTTCGTCTCGCTGGTGAACTTGATCGCGCCAGTGACATCGTCAAAAAGAATGGCGACCACGGTGATGCCAGAGCCCATCGGCGCCGACGTCGACGCAAGCGTCACGAAGCCACCTATGGCAGCGGTACTGGAAGCAGAACTCTTTCCCTGCGTCGAGGAGTTCGCACTTGCAGAGATGTCTGAGGGCGTGACCAGGGGATGGGTGGCAGCAACCTCGCCCTGCGGCGGTGAGGCGGGTGGTGCGACGATGTCGCTGTGAGAAGGAGAGCCGGTGACCGTGATGCCGGCCGACTTCTCTGCGGCGATCGCTGGAGACGAGATGAATCCCGCTCCAACCATGACTATGACGGCCACTGCCGCGGTGAATAGCTTCACTGTTACCCCTTGCTCGTCGCATAGGCGCCAGATCCCCCCGGCGCGCGATCTGAAACATATCAGAATAAAAGAAATTCCGTGCCACAGGTGCCCAACGGCGTCACATCAGAACAGTGGCGTGCCCTCGAACTTCGCCTTGCCGAATCCGAGCATCATGAAACCGATGAACGGGAACAGCCAGAGCCCGAAGATGCCGAACAGAGCTCCCTTACGGAATGCGGCAGCCAGGTCGAGCACGATCACGATGTAGAGCACGATGTTGACCAGGGGAATGAGGAAGAGCAGCAGCCACCATCCTGATCTGCCGGTGATCTTGATCATCGTGTAGAGGTTGTAGATCGGGATGATCGCGGCCCATCCGGGCCGCCCCGCTTTGCGGAAGGTGGCCCAGAGACCGATGACGGTGAGAATGGCGAAGACGAGCCCGAACCCCTGCCCGTAGATCTGGCCACCGCCGATACCGTAGTTCGCCTGGTCGGCCAGAATGCTCACTGCATGCATCATTGCTCTCCTCGTGGTCGCGCTTCACAGCATAGTGAAGCCACGGGGACTGGCGGGGCCTGCCTGAACGGTTCGCGACCGCTACATGCCGCGTCTGGCGCGCTCTTCGGCCTCATATTTCGCGAGAACCTTGCGCTCCGTCTTGTCTGAGCGGATGATCGCCCGCATGATGAACCAGAACAGGAGCCCGACGGCCACAGTCGGCAGAAGCACAGCACAGACAGCCAGAAAGTCACTCATAACGTCTCCACCCTACGCCCGAATCCTGCGGTGATCATTTCGTGACGAACTGCACGAAGCCGACGATCAGGAAGGTCAGGCCCACGCCCGCCACGACGAGCCGCGCATAGAGAAGCCGGCGACGTTTCTGCTCGGCGTCCGCCGCATCGTTCTCACCAGCATCCGTCGAGTCATCGGGTTCGCGCCCATCGTCGTTCGACATGGTC
Organism: Subtercola sp. PAMC28395; assembly: GCF_018889995.1. Classification (NCBI taxonomy): domain Bacteria; kingdom Bacillati; phylum Actinomycetota; class Actinomycetes; order Micrococcales; family Microbacteriaceae; genus Subtercola; species Subtercola sp. PAMC28395. The sequence continues at coordinate 372,645 of NZ_CP076547.1, forward strand.
AGTGACCGCCAGTGACGATGCCGATGATGCCCGAGACGAGAAAGTAGAGCCCCACGGCACCGACTCCGACCCAGATCATGATGCGCGTCGTCGTCGGCTTGTTGTTCTTCTTGTCGTCTTTGTCTTCGGGAACGTAGCTCATCGTCTTCTCTTTTCGCTCGGGCGCCGATCGGTTTTCGAGGCGGCACCCACGGAGGTCATTTGACCAGGGGGAACAGGATCGTCTCGCGAATGCCGAGCCCGGTCAGGGCCATCAGCAGGCGGTCGATCCCCATTCCCATGCCCCCTGAGGGAGGCATACCGAACTCGAGTGCCCGCAGGAACTCCTCGTCGAGGCGCATCGCCTCGTCGTCGCCGGCGGCGCCAAGCAGTGCCTGCTCGATGAAACGCTCCCTCTGGATGACCGGGTCGACCAGCTCGGAGTAGGCCGTCGCCAGCTCGAACCCCCTGATGTAGAGATCCCACTTCTCGACGACCCCGGCAATGGAGCGGTGAGAGCGCGTGAGCGGGCTGGTCTCGAGCGGGAAGTCCATCACGAACGTCGGGCGCACGAGCGAGCCCTTGACGAAGTGCTCCCAGAGTTCTTCGACGTACTTGCCGTGGTTCGGAAGGTGCACCTCGACGCCCTCGAGAGCGGCAAGCGCCTTGAGTTCATCTGTCGGCGTCTGGGGGGTGATCGTCACGCCGGCAGCCTCACTCAGCGACTCATACATGCTGATGCGGTCCCAGTCGCCTCCGAGGTCGTACTCGGTGCCGTCGGCCCACGTCACGACGTGAGAACCGGAGACCGCGAGCGCGGCGTTCTGGATCATCGTCTGCGTGAGAGTGGCCATCGTGTTGTAGTCGCCGTAGGCCTCGTATGCTTCGAGCATGGCGAACTCGGGCGAGTGAGTAGAGTCGGCGCCTTCATTGCGGAAGTTGCGATTGATCTCGAAGACGCGGTCGATGCCGCCGACGACGGCCCGCTTGAGAAAGAGCTCCGGTGCGATCCGCAGAAACAACTCCGTGTCGAACGCGTTGCTGTGGGTCGAGAACGGCCTGGCCGCCGCTCCCCCGTGCATGGTCTGCAGCATCGGAGTCTCGACCTCGATGAAGTCACGGTCGGCGAAGGTCTTGCGCAGGCTCGCCACGGCAGCTGCACGCGTTCGCACCATCACCCGCGCCTCGTCGCGCACGATGAGGTCGAGGTACCGGTTGCGCATGCGCGTCTCTTCGTTGAGCTCGGAGTGCAGGTTCGGCAGCGGCAACAACGCCTTAGACGCGATCTTCCACTCGGCCACCATCACCGAGAGCTCCCCACGACGGGAGGAGATGACCTCGCCGCTGACGAAGAGGTGATCACCGAGATCGACGAACTCCTTGAAACCCGCGAGCGCCTCCTCGCCGACCAGTGCGAGCGAGACCATGGCCTGGATGCGCGTTCCGTCGCCGGACTGCAGCGACACGAAGCACAGCTTGCCCGTGTTTCGCAGGTGCACCACCCGGCCTGCGAGGCCCACGACATCGCCGGTCGTCTCATCGGCCACGAGGTCGCCGTACTTCGCCCGCACGGCCGGAATGGTCGTGGTGATGGGCACCGAAACGGGGTACGCCTCGACACCGCTCTCGTTCAGGCGCTCGCGCTTACCGAGCCTGATCAGCTTCTGCTCGTTCGTCGCGGCAGCCTCAGCGGCGGCCTCAGCGGCGGCCTCAGCGGCTGCGGCCTCCGCCGCAGCATCATTGGCGAGCGCGTCGGCCGCGGCGATTCGTGCGCTGGCCTCGCCGCCCTTCGGGTCAGCTGCGAGGTCAGGATGTTCGGGGTTGCTGGTCATGCGAAGAAGCTCCTTGAAGTCGCCCCAAGTTTACGTGGCGCGCCGCACGGTCAACCGCCGAGGTACACGGATTCGTTGTCGATGAGCCTCGTCGAACCCACCCGGGCGGCAACGGCGACGATGGCCTTGCCGTGGTAGTTGTCGTCGACCGGGAGGAACGTCGTCGGGTTCACCACCGCCAGGTACTCGAGCTTCACCAGCGGCTCCCCCATGCTCGCCGACTGCGCGGCAGCGATCACGGCGTCGATTCCACTCGAGGCTGCGGAATCCGCCGCTTCGAGCGTCTGCGACAGAACGCGGGCAGCGAGTCGCTCACCTCTGTCGAGAAAACGGTTTCGGCTCGAGAGCGCGAGTCCATCATCCTCTCGCACCGTCTCGACCACCTCGACCACGACGGGAATGTTCAGGTCGCGAACCATCCGGCTGACGACGAAGACCTGCTGGGCATCCTTCTGCCCGAAGAGCACAACGTCGGGTCGCGTGATGTTGAGGAGCTTGTTGACGACAACGAGCACGCCGTCGAAGTGCCCGGCGCGACTGCGGCCTTCGAGCAGGTTGCCGACATTGCCAGCCGACATCTTGGTCTGGGTCTTGCCGTCGGGGTACATCTCCGCGGCGCTCGGGGCGAAGACGATGATCTCGCTCACCGACGTCATCCCGGAGCCGGCTCGCGGTACCGCCGAGGCGCTGGCCTCGTCGAGCGCCGCACGATCGCCGCTCAAGTCGCGGGGGTAGCGGTCGAGGTCTTCTGCCTCACCGAACTGCAGCGGATTGACGAAGATCGAGACCACGACGACATCGGCCACTTCACGCGCGCGGGCGACCAGAGCAAGGTGGCCGGCATGCAGTGCACCCATGGTCGGCACCAGCGCCACCACAGGGTTGGCATTGCCCTGGCTTCGTGCGTCGTGCGTGGCGGCTGCGATCTGTTCGCGCACTTCTGCGATCGAAACAGCGAGTATCGACACCGAATCTCCTTTTTTAACCCCGATGAATGCTACCGGCTACGAGCCGAGGGGCAGCGCATCATCGGGCCCCGCTGCTCGAAGCAGCGCATTCTCGACCGAGGAGCGCACCAGTGGCCCGAGCACGCGACCGGGCGCAGCCATGCCGATCGAGGCCAGGATGCCCGTGGCCTGGTCGACGATCGAACTCGAGAAGCTGGTGGCGGTTTCGATCGCCTCGGCGTAGGCCGTTCGATCGCGTTCGGCGACGATCACGGGCTCTCCGCCCATCTCCACAACGAGGGCCTGCCCGATCGGGAGCACGGGGCCGGGAGCAGTGACAGCGAAATACGTGCCGGCGAGCCGGGCGATGTCGATACTCGAACCGGTGAACGCCATCGCAGGGTGCAGTGCCAAGGGGATTGCACCGGAGGCGAGGGCCGGTGCCAGCACCTCGATGCCGAACTCGGCAGCCGTGTGCACCACGAGTTGCCCGGGTTGCCACGCCTGTGTTGCGGCAAGCCCTTCGACGAGACTGCGCAGCTGATCGGTCGGCACGGCGAGGATCACGAGCTCGCTGCGCTCGATGAGGTCTGGAATCGCCAGGAACGGCACCCCGGGCAGCATCGCTTCGGCACGCTCCCGGCTGGCTTCCGACACGGCTGCCACCCCGACGATGGCGTGCCCCGCGCCGGCCAGCGCGGCACCGAGAACGGGGCCGACGTGCCCTGCTCCGATGATGCCGATGCCGAGCCGGCCTGATCGCTGCTGGGGGTTCATCGTTGCCTGTTCATGGTTGGAGTGGATCGCTCGGGTTGGAGGGTGCTGGGGTGACTCATCGAGTGGCTCACGGTCGGGAGACGTCGAGCCCTGGCGGCGCCGACTGCGCTGACGGAGCAGCCTGCTCCACGATCGGTCCTGCGGCAGCGCCGTGTTCTGCGGACGGCGACGCCGGCGACAAGACCACGTGCTCGCGTGACTCGGCCCAGCGGTGCGAACCATCCGCTTCGGCCGCTCGCACAGCCCCGTCAGAGAGCAACCTGAATGCTTCCAGGGCCTCGCGCCGGCCGATCACACCGAGAGTCGCCCGAACGGGGCCTGCAATCGTATTGAACTGCAATTGCGCCAGATCGAGCGCCCGGCGCACCGGCCCCTGCGCAACGTGAAGGCTCTGCAGTCGCGCGAGAGGAACAACACTCAGGCGTCGCCAGATGAAGCCGCTACGAAGCAGAACCGCGTCGGAGGTCACCGCCAGCCCCGTGCGCCGATACGAGAGCGGCCGTAGCGAGAACGCGCGCCGGGGGGCATCGGCGAAACCATTGCCTGAGCGAGCCGACAGTCCGGCGAGCACGAGCTCCTGGATCTCCTGGCCCGCACTGCCGGGCAGCAACAGCCCCAGCACCTTCTGCACGTCTCCGGCACGGCCCACCGGCAGCAGCAGGGTGTGGGGTTGGCTCGAGCCGCTCCGGCTCGACGCGTGACCAGCCCTGTTGATGCGGATCATCCACCACCCTGCCGGCCGCCAGAGAATGGGCTGCGTCACCTCTATCGCGTGGATGCGGCCGGGAGGCAGCGTGTCGTTGCTCGTGCTGAACATGCCGAATCCGACGCGCACTCCGTCGGCGGTGCCGGCGATCGAATAGCGCAGGGACTTGCTGAACCGCCGCCAGTAGTAGCCGAGCGAACCGATGACGCTCGGCAGCAGCAGGAAGAGCACGAAGAACCGGTGGCCCCACAACGTCGAGACGAAGAGCCCCGCTATCACCAGCAGCAACACGACAGTGAATTCGCTGAGCACCAGCGAACCGATCAACCTGCCGGGAGTGATCTTCACCACGGATTCGGGCGGGGCCGTGTCAGGGTCGAGTTCGGGTGCCAGCAACTCGTGCACTCTGCGCTGCAGCAGGCCATCATCCACCTTCACCGGTGCCGCCCCGGCCACCGTTGTGGTCGCATCCGCCACCAGCCCGGTTTCAGCATTCACAGCTCCCGCGCCGGCCGCATTCGCTGTGGCGGTGTGCTCTTCGGCACGAACTCCGGATGCCCGGCTCAGGATCTCGCGCCGAAGCTCATCGACCTGCCCCGACCCGAGGTACGCCAGCTCGACCTTCGCGTCCTGGCCCGCGACGCTGAGCTCGATCTTCGCCGCCCCGAAGAACCGTGCGAACAGGGGGCGCGTGATGTGGATGCCCTGCAACCTGTCGAGCCGCGCCTTGCGGTGATGCCGGAACAGAACTCCGCTTCGCACCTCGACCGCGTCAGCGCCGATACGGAAGCTGTGCATGCGCCAGGCCACAGCGAACGATCCGACGGCGATGAGGAGTATTCCAGCGATCACCAGGATCGCGACGCCTGTCTGGCCCCTGTCGTAGACCATCGCGATGATGTCCCCGTTGTCACCGGGCCCTCCGCCGCCGCCCGGACCCCCGCCATTTGCTGGCCCTGTGCCGATGAAGAACTCCACCAGCCGCTCCCGCAGGTTCGCCAACACGAAACCCACGATGGCGACCAGCCAGAAGCCGCCCTTCAGAAGCGGTGACGCCCAGTGCAGGCGGTGCCATTCACCGTCGACCAGCCTGGCCGTGGCACCCGTGGGCAGCCCACCGGTGGTCACAGTCCAGACCGCCGCTGCTCGGCCAACCTCACGAGCGTGTCGCGAAGCTCGTCGGCCTCTGCTTCGGGGAGACCGGGAATCGAGACTCCGGTCGTTGCTGCGGCGGTCACGAACTTCAGGTCGCTGAGCCCGAGCGCGCGTCCCAGTGGCCCCCTGTTGATGTCGATGAGTTGCATGCGGCCGTAGGGCACCGCCACAATGCGGAAGAACATGATCCCCCGCCTGAAGAGCAGGTCATCGTCGCGCAACTGGAACCCGTACGCGCGGGCGCGCCGGGGGGCGACCACCAGCAGGATGATCGTTACCAGCACTGCGGCCCCGAGCATCCACCACCCGAACCACGCGCCGGCGACCACGATGAAGAAGACGCTCACACCAGCCAGCACGACTCCCGTGACGAACGAGGCCGCGATCTCGACGGCGACGTATTTCGGGCTGACCCGACGCCAAGTACCCTCGAATGAGAGCCTGCTCGAATCAGTGGGAGTGCTCACTGCCTCAGCCCAATCGTCTGTCTGGCGCGGGTTGCCCGTCGTCCGGGTTGCGATCGTCGGGCGGTAGCGTGCAGAGCTTCTCGGCGACCAGCCCGCACGCCAGCAGCACAGCACCGGCAACGGCGGCCGCAATGCTGAGCCAGAGCGAGGCGACCGCGGGGATGACGGCTCGCGTGAGCAGGTAGACGACGACGCCGAGACCGACCCCCGCGATCAGCGAACCGACCATGCTCGACGCCTTCGCCAGTACGGCGACGCGCATTGCCCGGAACGGATTGATCGGGTGCGGGTTGGTGCCCCGGATCGCGCGAGCGATCGGCACGGCGAGCGCAACGACGATCGCGGCCGCGGCGACGAGGGTGATGGAGAGCGAGAGAGGCAGGGCGACGATCGGTTGCCCAGAGGAAGCGAGCGCGACCTCGAGGAAGAAGCCGAGGAACGCCCCCGCGATTCCGAGGAGAACGAGGGTGACGGGGCGCGTACGCTTCATCGCACCCACCCGGCGAAGAGCCGCGGGCTCTCGTAGGTCTCTGCCAGCAGCTCATCGATGGGGCCCTTGCCCAGCAGCGTGGCGTGGGGCGCGATCTCATGCCACGGCGCCAGCACGAACGATCGCTCGAACGCACGCGGGTGGGGCAGGGTGAGCACTTCATCGCTCTGTTCGAGGTCAGCGAACGTGATGAGGTCGAGGTCCAGGGTGCGGTCGCCCCAGCGCTCGGCCCGCACCCGGTCGTGGGTCTGCTCGATGCCCTGCAGGGCAGCGAGCAGCTGGTGCGCGGTGAGGGCCGATCGAACGAGCATGACGGCGTTGAGGTAGGCGGGCGCCGAGAGGTCGATTCCCTCCGGCTTGAGGGCGTCGGTCTCGTACAGGCTCGAGACCGCGTCGACGATCACACCGTCGAGGGCCTCGATCTCAGCCACGGCAGACCGCAGGGTTGCCTCGCGGTCGCCGAGGTTGCTGCCGAGCGCGATCACTGCGGGCAGCGTGACGCGCAGCTTCTCCTGCCTCATGCCCGTCTCCGAGTGATGGTGATCGAGACGTCGCCGAACGGAACGGCGATCGGCGCCTCCGGCTTGTGCACGGTCACCTGCACACGGTCAGAGATCGCGTGCGCGAGAACGACGAGCGCCACCCGCTCTGCGAGGGTCTCGATCAGGTCGACGGGGTCTTTCGAGGCCGCCTCGACGATCTCGCTCGCGAGGTCACCGTAGTGGAGCGTCTGGTCGATGTCGTCGCTTGCTGCCGCGTCGACGGTGTTCAGCCACACGGTCACGTCGATGATGAACGGTTGGCCATCGCGACGCTCGAAGTCGTAGACCCCATGGTTCGCCTGCACGGCGAGGCCTGTGAGGGTGAGTGAGTCGGGTTCCGTGGGCACGAGCAGGGTCGGTGGGTTCTGGGCTGACGGGGTCCCGCCCGGCGCGAATTCATCAGTCACGACGGCGACACTAGCGGATGCCCGGCCGATCTCACTCATCGAGAGCCCCCGTCTTCCACGCCTCTGCCACGGCCAGCGCGGCAGTGGTTGTTGCAATGTCGTGAACTCTCACTGCCCAGGCGCCCGCCTGCGCGGCGAGCGCCGCGGCAACAGCGGAGCCGAAATCTCTCTCTTCCATTGCGTCACCGGCGGGCAGCAGCTCGCCGATGAACCGCTTTCGCGACGCGCCGACCACGACGGGCAGCCCGAACGAGGTGAGGGCGTCGAGGTGGCCCAGGATCTTCCAGTTGTGCTCGGAGTTCTTGGCGAAGCCGAGGCCCGGGTCGACCAGGAGCCGGTCGATCGCCACCCCCCGCACCACGAGCTCGGCCACCTGGTATTCGAGCTCGGCGCGAACCTCTGCAACAACGTCGGCGTACACGGCCCGAGAGTTCATGGTGTCACTGTGACCCCGCCAGTGCGAAACGATGATCGGGGCATCGAGTTCGATGATCGTGGGAGTCATCAGCGGGTCTGAGGCGGTGCCCGAAACGTCGTTGACGAGAATCGCACCAGCTTCGATCGCTGCCCGTGCGGTGGACGCGTTCATCGTGTCGATGCTCACGGCGATACCGTGCCGGGCCAGCTCGCGAATGACCGGAACCACACGATGCTGTTCTTCGGCGACAGGAACACGCCTGGCACCCGGCCGCGTCGATTCACCGCCGACGTCGATGAGGTCGGCCCCTGCCGCGACCAGTTCGAGGGCGTGCTGGATGGCGGCCTCCGAACGAAGCCAGCGCCCGCCATCGCTGAATGAATCGGTCGTCACGTTCACGATGCCCATGATGAGGGTACGGCCCTTCGGCAGACCCTCGAAGGTCTGCGGCACGACGTCGATCGCCGGCCGCCTTCTCCGCGAGAAGCCCTCGCCGACGTTGCTCACCGTGTACTCGATGTAGTGGATGGCAGCGGAATCGCTCCGATCAGCATCAGGATCTCAGCGCGGGCAGCAGGCTCTGCCAGGGACCCCCTGGCGGCGATGGTCACGGTCGAGCTCGCTGTCTGTCGCGCCCCGCGCATGGTGACGCAGCCGTGCGATGCCTCGAGAACAACCAGTACACCCCTGGCGTCCAGCCCGTCGGCGATGGTCTGGGCAATCTGTTCACCCAGTCGCTCCTGCAATTGCGGGCGTGACGCGATGATGTCGACGATTGCGGGCAGCCTGCCCAGACCGATCAGCCGGTTGCTCGGCACGTAGGCGATGTGTGCCGTACCGAGGAACGGCAGGAGGTGATGCTCACAGACCGAGCGAAAGGAGATACCCCTGACGAGCACGGGCTGCGGTGCGTGAGCGCCTACGTCGGGCTCCAGCGGAAACGTCTCCGACAGGAGGTGTGACGCGTCGACGCCCACGCCGGAGAAGAACTCAGAGTACGCCTCGGCAACCCGTCGCGGCGTACTCACGAGTTCGTCTCTGTCGGGATCTTCACCGATAGCCAGAAGGAGCTCCCTGACGGCTGATTCGACTCTCTGCGAGTCGATCCGGTTGACGTTGCCATGGTGGCTGTCAGCGTGTTCGCGGGAATCACGGCTCACGAAATCGCTCGCTCCCAGCTCGAGGGTCTCCACACCAGGACTCTCCACATCGGTGCGCGCGGAATCTGTGCGACCAGTGTTCACAACGGGAGTGCGCGACGACTACGCAGTTGCGGGTCGGGGCGTGCTCTGCGGCGCACGCTTCGGCTTGGCCTCGGGTTCGGGCGCTGAAGTGATGCCACCGTCCGTTGCGCCGAGGTCGATCGGCGCCTTGGATGCCTTGAACTCGATCGGGGGGATCGACGAAACCGGGCGCTTCTCGCTGGAGAGCCACTGCGGGCGAGGCGGGAGGTGGCGCACGTCTTTGAAGATCTCGGCCAGTTCGTGCTGGTCGAGCGTTTCGCGCTCGAGCAACTCGGTGGCCAGACGATCGAGAATGTCGCGATTGTCGTTCAGCACCTGCCACGCTTCGTCGTGCGCTGCCTCGATGAGTTCGCGAACTTCGGCGTCGACCTGCTGCGCCAGCGAGTCGGAGTAATCCCGTTCGTGACCCATGTTGCGGCCGAGGAACATCTCACCCGACGAGCTGCCGAGTTTGACGGCTCCGACGTGAGAGCTCATTCCGTAGTCGGTGACCATCTTGCGGGCCGTGGATGTGGCCTTCTCGATGTCGTTCGACGCACCCGTGGTGGGGTCGTGGAAGACAACCTCCTCTGCAACACGCCCGCCCATCGCGTAGGCGAGTTGGTCGAGGAGTTCGTTGCGAGAAACCGAGTACCGGTCTTCCAGCGGAAGCACCATGGTGTAGCCAAGAGCACGGCCTCGCGGAAGGATCGTGATCTTCGTGACCGGGTCGGTGTGGTTCATCGCTGTGGCGACCAGGGCGTGACCACCCTCGTGGTAGGCCGTGACCAGCTTCTCGTGATCACGCATGATCCGGGTACGACGCTGCGGGCCCGCCATGACGCGGTCGACTGCCTCATCGAGCGCACGGTTGTCGATCAGTTGCGCATTCGAGCGAGCCGTCAGAAGGGCAGCCTCGTTCAGCACGTTCGCCAAATCGGCACCGGTGAAACCCGGTGTCTTGCGAGCGAGAACTTCGAGGTCGACGCCGGCAGCCAGAGGCTTGCCGCGACCGTGCACCTCGAGGATCTGCTTGCGGCCCTGGAGGTCGGGGGCGTCGACGCCGATCTGGCGGTCGAAGCGGCCCGGGCGAAGAAGGGCGGGGTCGAGAATATCGGGGCGGTTGGTCGCCGCGATCAGGATCACGTTCGTCTTGACGTCGAAGCCGTCCATCTCGACCAGCAGCTGGTTGAGGGTCTGCTCGCGCTCGTCGTGACCGCCACCCATGCCAGCACCACGGTGACGGCCGACGGCGTCGATCTCGTCGATGAAGATGATGGCAGGCGAATTCTGTTTGGCCTGTTCGAACAGGTCGCGAACCCGGCTCGCGCCGACACCGACGAACATCTCGACGAAGTCAGAACCGGAGATCGAGTAGAACGGCACTCCTGCCTCGCCGGCGACTGCGCGGGCGAGAAGGGTCTTGCCCGTGCCGGGAGCCCCGTAGAGCAGAACACCCTTCGGGATTCGCGCACCCACGGCGAGGAACTTCGATGGGTCCTTGAGAAAGTCTTTGATCTCTTCGAGCTCTTCGATGGCCTCGTCGTTGCCGGCGACGTCGGCGAAGGTGACCTTGGGTGTGTCTTTCGACACGAGTTTCGCCTTGGACTTACCGAACTGCATGACCTTGTTGCCGCCGCCCTGCATGCCAGAGAGCATGAGCCAGAAGAAGGCGCCGATGAGGATCACCGGCAGCAGGATGCCCAGCAACGAAAGGAACCAGTTGGTCTGCGGAACCTGGTCGTTGAACCCGTCGGCGGGGGCAGCCGCGGTCACGGCATTGACGACCTCGGTGCCCCGCGGGGCGACGTAGTAGAACTGCACCTTGGTGCCGTACTTCGCGTCGGCTGAAGCCAGGGTGAGGTCGACGCGCTGCTCGCCGTCGATGATCAGAGCCTCGGAGACCTTGCCGTCTTTCAGGAACTGCAGGCCCTGCTGGGTGGAGACCTGCTGGAAGCCGGTGCCGGTGATCAGGCCGAAGCCGATCCAGAGCGCGATGGCACCCAGGATGATGTAGGGAATCGGAGACCTGAAAATTCGCTTCATGCTCATGTCTCTTTTAGGTTCTTGCGGCAATGCCGGCACCTTTCTGGTCACCAAAGTACTTGGCCCAGAGTACTCGGGGGCAACTGGGTGCCGCCTGCGTGTTCCCCGTGGGCTTAACTTGTCAGCAGGCAAAATACGCGGCCCGGGAATGATCGACCGTGGCACACGGTTGCCGAGGTAGATCGAGAGGATTGTTTCGCCCAGGTAAATTCAGGAACTGTTCATTTCCGAAACTACCCAGTACCGCATATAGTTGCGGACATGTCTGAATCCTCTCTCGAAACACCTGTCGCCTCCTCCCGGCGGTGGTGGACCCTCACCGTGGTCGCCCTTGCCCAGCTGATGGTCGTTCTCGACTCCACCGTCGTCAACATCGCCCTCCCCGCCGCCCAGACCGACCTCGGCTTCTCCAATGCCGACCGTCAGTGGGTCATCACCGCCTACTCCCTCGCCTTCGGCAGCCTGCTGCTGCTGGGCGGTCGCCTCTCCGACCTGATGGGTCGCAAGCGAACGTTCATCATCGGCCTGATCGGCTTTGCCATCGCCTCGGCACTGGGTGGTGCTGCTGACAGCTTCGGCACGCTCGTTGCCGCGCGAGCCCTGCAGGGAGCCTTCGGCGCTCTGCTCGCACCCACGGCCCTGGCCGTGCTGACGACGACCTTCACGATCCCGAAGGAACGCGCACGAGCGTTTGGTGTGTTCGGTGCCATCGCCGGCGCCGGTGGTGCTGTCGGCCTGCTTCTCGGTGGCGTTCTCACCGAGAACTTCAACTGGCGCTGGAACCTCTACATCAACGTCTTCATCGCCGTCATCGCCGTCATCGGTGCCGCGATCTTCCTCACCACGGTCGCGCGCACGGGTCCGCGCCCGAAGCTCGACATCCCCGGCACGATCCTCGTCTCCGGTGGCCTGTTCTCCCTGGTGTTCGGCTTCTCGAACGCCGAGACGGATGGCTGGGGCTCGGCTTCGAGCTGGGGCTTCCTGGTCGCCAGCGGCGTGCTGCTGGTCGCGTTCGTTCTCTGGCAACGGGTGGCGAAGCATCCATTGCTCCCCCTCGCCGTGGTCCTCGACCGCAACCGCGGGGCATCCTTTCTTGCTGTTCTGATCTCGGGCGCCGGAATGTTCGGCATCTTCCTCTTCGTCACGTACTACCTGGAAGTGTCGATGCACTACTCCCCGATCCAGACCGGCACTGCCTTCCTGCCGATGATCCTCATGCTGGTCGTCTCCGCACAGCTGTCGACAAACATCCTCGTACCTCGGTTCGGCCCGAAGGTCATGGTGCCCACGGGCATGGTGATCGGCGTGGTCGGGATGCTGCTGCTGACGAGGCTCGACACGAACAGTGCCTACGCGGCGAACATCCTGCCTGCGCTGCTCGTGCTCGGCTTCGCGATGGGCTCGATCATGCCCGCCGCCATGCAGACCGCGACACTCGGAGTGAATCGCCAGTTCGCTGGAGTCGCCTCGGCGAGCGTGAACACCAGCCAGCAGGTGGGTGGCTCGATCGGCACGGCCCTTCTGAACACGCTCGCGGCAACCGCTGCGACGAGCTACGTCGCCTCGCACCTGCCGCCCTCTGCCCAGGTCGTGTCTGACGCCGCCATCGCGAGCTACAACACCGCCTACCTGTACAGCGCGCTCTTCTTCGCCGTCGGCGCCGTGATCACTGCACTTCTCTACACCCGCAAGTCGACGGTCACGGCGACGGCACACGCCGCCCACGCCGAGGCGCAGGCCGAAGATGCCGATGACCTGCCGCTGGCTGTAATGCACTGACCCTTGCACAAAGAATGCCCCCTTCCCCTCGCGGGACAGGGGGCATCTCTGTGCCATCAACCGTGCGTGAGGGCGCGCCCGTTGACCCGACAGGGCCACCGTGACTAGTGCGACGAGGGAGCGGTCTGTCTGATGCCGAGGGCGGGCAAGATGACACCGTCGATGATCGAGAGCAGAAACTCGCGGTCGATCTGCTTCTTCAGTATGAGCGTGCGGTACGAGGCCATCGACGGAGTGATCATCGAGAGGGTCTCGATATCACTTTCGGCCGGGATCTCCCCGCGGGCGATCGCACGTCTCATGAACAGGCGATTCACCTCGGCGCGGGGCTCCACGATCGCCGCGCTGACGACGTCGGCGAGATCGGGGTCGCGGGAAAGCATCGACATGACACCGGCCATGATGTGCATCTTGCGTTCGCCGTCTTCGATCGAGTGCGGCTTGATCATGGCGACCAGGTCGCCGCGCAGGGTGCCGGTGTCTGGCAGGCCGTCGGGGTCGTAGTCGCCCTTCTTCATGCAGGCGACAGCATCGAGTACGAGATGTGCTTTGGATGGCCACCGGCGGTAGAGCGTGGCCTTGCCCGCCTTGGCGCGGGCCGCGACCATGTCGATCGTCATGCCGTCATAGCCGGTCTCGGCGAGAACGTCGAGTGCAGCATCCAGAATCTCGGGATCACGGGAGTGGTCCCGCTTGCGACCGAGTTTCGGCACAGTGTCTGAGGTGTCTGCGAAGGTGGTGTCAGCGGCGTCGGTGTGCGCCATTACAGCACCTGCCTTTCTGTTCGAAGATCTGTGAAACACCGTGCTGTTCCGAAGAATCGGGTGCCTCCGACGAGAGAATTCCAATATCCGAAACTGATGAGTACCGTATATGCTATCAAACATGTCGGAGAAAACAGCGGCAGAGACCGCATCCACTCGTCGCTGGTTCACTCTCGCCACTGTCGCGCTCGCGCAGCTCATGGTGGTACTCGACGCCACCGTGGTCAACATCGCGCTCCCCGCGGCGCAGGCCGACCTCGGCTTCTCGAACGGTGATCGCCAGTGGGTGGTGACGGCGTACTCCCTCGCGTTCGGCAGCCTGCTGCTGCTCGGCGGCCGAATGTCAGACCTCATCGGTCGTAAGCGTGCCTTCATCATCGGCCTCATCGGTTTCGCCGCAGCCTCCGCGCTCGGCGGCGCTGCAGACAGTTTCGGCACGCTCGTTGCAGCGCGGGCCCTTCAGGGGCTGTTCGGCGCGCTGCTCGCGCCGACCGCGCTCGCTGTGTTGACGACGACCTTCACCATTCCGAAGGAGCGTGCCCGCGCCTTCGGCGTGTTCGGTGCGATCGCCGGTGCGGGCGGCGCAGTCGGGTTGCTGCTGGGCGGTTACCTCACGCAGGACTTCAGCTGGCGCTGGAACCTCTACATCAACGTGTTCTTCGCGATCGTCGCCGTGATCGGCGCCCTCATCTTCGTGCCGACCAACAAGCGCACCGGGCCCCGCCCAAAACTCGACGTGCCCGGCACCCTTCTGGTCTCCGGCGGCCTGTTCGCCCTCGTCTACGGGTTCTCGAACGCGGAGACCAACGGGTGGGGCGACTTCTGGACCTGGAGCATGCTCGTCGCCAGCGGCATCCTCCTGGTGGCCTTCGTTCTCTGGCAGCAACGAGCGAAACACCCGCTGCTCCCCCTCAAGATCGTGCTCCACCGCAACCGCGGCGCGTCGTACCTGTCGGTGTTCGTCGCGGGGTCGGGCATGTTCGCCGTGTTCCTGTTTTTGACGTACTACCTGCAGACCTCACTCGGCTTCTCGCCGATCACCACGGGAATGTCGTTCCTGCCGATGATCGCCTGCCTGGTGCTGGCCGCCCAGCTCGGAACGAACATCTTCGTTCCGCGATTCGGGCCGAAGGTTCTCGTTCCGATCGGCATGCTCATGGCATCGGCTGCCCTCGCCTGGATGACCCTCCTCGACCTTTCGAGCACGTACGCCGCGAACATCCTGCCGCCCCTGATGCTCATGGGGCTCGCCATGGGAACGATCATGCCGGCGTCCATCCAGACCGCAACGCTCGGGGTCGACCGGCAGTACGCGGGCGTCGCGTCGGCAATGGTGAACACCAGCCAGCAGGTCGGCGGCTCGATCAGCACGGCCCTCCTCAACACACTGGTGGCCACGGCCGTGACGAACTACATCGCTTCGAACATCGCAGGGGCCACGACGCCGGCGGCCCAGGCGGCCGTGGCAGCACAAGCCGCAGTGAACGGGTACCACGTCGCGTACTGGTGCGCATCCGGCTTCTTCCTGGCCGGGGCGATCATGGCTGCCCTGCTGTTCGAGCGCAAGGCTTCGATTCATGCCACTCTGCACGCCGCCCACGCCACCGCCGAGCAGCACCGCGAGAACGATCGCCAGGCCGACGCATCAGCAGCCACCGCTGGTTGAGTAGCGCGCTGGAGCTGTGAACGCGCATCCAGTGGAGGCTCGCCGCGACAGCCAGCGCCTGGGAAGCTGCGCTTCCGAGGTCAACCAAGCAGCGTGTCCGAGCCTGAACAATTCGTGATCAGACGCTCGGGTCAACGAAATCGGACGAACCTCAGCCCGACCTCCGCGCTATTTTCGACGGAGGCGCTGAGGTTCGTCCGATTGGGCGACTACGAGTAGGTGTGGGGTGCGAGCACCCCGATGTCTTTGAGGTTGCGGTACTTCTCCGCGTAGTCGAGGCCGTAGCCCACCACGAAATCGTTGGGGATGTCGAAACCGACGTACCGAACATCCAATTCGACTCTCACCGCATCAGGCTTGCGCAGTAACGCGCACACCTCGACCGAGGCCGGGCCGCGCGAGCGCAGGTTGCCGAGCAGCCAGGAGAGCGTCAGACCCGAGTCGATGATGTCTTCGACGATCAGCACGGTGCGGCCCTGCAACTCGGAGTCGAGGTCTTTCAGAATTCGTACGACACCGCTCGACTGGGTGCTGTTGCCGTACGAGCTGACGGCCATCCAGTCCATGCTGACCGGCAGGTGCAGCTCGCGTGCCAGGTCGGCCATGACCATGACCGCACCCTTGAGCACGCCGACGAGCAGCAGATCCTGGCCCGCATAGTCGACTTCGATCTTTCGCGCGAGCTCGGCGATCTTCGCGTGGATCTCGCTCTCGGTGATCAGAATGCGTGACAGGTCTGCTTCAACATCGCGGGAATCCATGGGTGCCAGCCTACCCAACACCGATCTGGATGCGATGCGCCCGGCGATGCCTCCGCTCCCCGAGAACTTTGTCGGAAAGACGTGGCTGGCAACGAGAATACGGTGATGCACAAGAGCACCTTGCAACGCATGGGGGCACCGCGCGACTCGCTCACCGGCATTTCGCCACAGAGCCAGTCGACAACGGGCGGAGCATGGCTCATCCCCCCGCACCTGACGCCACGCTTTCGCTGAGCTCCGCCCGATGTCTACCTGGCAGCGCTCGCACGACCGCCATGCAACAGGACACGCACGTTACGGGCGGCGGGCGAAGACGAGTCTGGTGTCGACACGCGCGACACGGATGCCCGGCAGATCCACCCCGCCCTGCCCGTGCCACTCGGTCACCAGCTTCAGCACGGCAAGCGTCTGCGCCCGGCTCAGGGCGGTGCCGAACTCGGCTGCCACGACGAATCGCACGATGCGCTGGGCGAGCGCGGCGGGGTTGGACGCGAGTCCGTGTACATCGACCGCGATGCCCGCCTCGGCGTGCTCGACGATCTCGGCCGCCCATTCGGCGGCCAGGGCATCCAGAGCGACGGAGTCTTCGCGGAGCTGGTCGGCCGTGCGGGCGAGTGCGTCGGCGATACCGGGGCCGAGCTCGGCCTCTAGAAGCGGCAGCACCGTCTCTCTCACGCGCACCCTCGCGTAGGCGGGGTCGAGGTTCTGCGGGTCGAGCCAGGCGACAAGGCCCTGGTCGGCGAGCGAGCGGTGCACCACCTCGCGATGGATGCCCAGCAGCGGCCTGAGGTAGACCCCGTTCACCGCGCTCATGCCCGACAGGCTCGCCGGCCCCGAACCGCGGGCGAGACCCAGCAGCACGGTCTCGGCCTGGTCATCGAGGGTGTGGGCGAGCAGCACGTGGCTGGCGCCGGTCGTGGCGAGCGCGCGTTCGAAGGCCGCGTACCGTGCCGTGCGCGCTGCGGCTTCGGGGCCACCCGTCGGCCCCGAGCCGACGCCACCCCGCTCCACGCTGACGCGTTCGATCAACACTGGGCCAAGGCCCAGCTCGCGTGCCTGGCGAGCGGCCTCTTCGGCCACCTCTGCTGAGCCGGCCTGCAGCCCGTGGTCGACGACGATCGCGCCAGCACGGATTCCTGCGCGCGGGGCTTCGAACGCGAGGGCGGCGGCGAGGGCGAGCGAGTCGGGGCCGCCGCTGAGCCCCACGAGCACGAGCGGAATGTCGGGATGGGCTCGCGACGATGATTCGGGGTGGCTGAGCTGATCATCCGGCCGTTCGGGCGGGGCATCGGTCCGGTCACGCGGGCGGGATTCGGGGGCGTCGAGCCGATCATCCGGCCGCTTGAGCGAGGAGTCGGGTCGCGCGCTGCTTGGCGATTCGGGGCCTGCGAGCCGGGCATCCGGAGCGGAGTCGCCCCCGGGCTCTGGCACCAGCGCGTCAATGCCGGGCAGTTCCCTGGCGAGCAGTTCACGCACAGCACGGCGCACGTCGGCCATCGCGGGCGTGAGGCGCGGTCGGCGGGCGTTCGTGTGCATCCAGTAACGTTATTGCAGTTTCAGCACTCGCAGACTTTGCGCAGAGAACCAGCGCAAGCCACTCGCACAACCCATCAGAAGGAGCAGTTGCCATGGGCACCTACGACGCCGTCATCGAGATCCCCAAGGGGAGCCGCAACAAGTACGAGGTCGACCACGAGACCGGCCGCGTCTACCTCGACCGGGTTCTGTTCACCACCTTCGTCTACCCCACCGACTACGGCTTCTTCGAGAACACCCTCGGCCTCGACGGTGACCCCGTCGACGTGCTGGTGCTGCTCGAGTACCCGGTGTACCCGGGCGTCGGCCTCAAGGTGCGCCCGGTCGCCGTGTTCAACATGAGCGACGAGGCTGGCATCGACTCGAAGGTCATCGCGGTGCCCGCCAAAGACCCGCGCTGGGCTGGCATTCAGGATCTGGATGATCTGTCCACCCAGCTTCGTGCCGAGATCGAGCACTTCTTCGAGCACTACAAAGACCTCGAGCCCGGCAAGTGGGTCAAGACCGAGGGTTGGGGTTCGGCCGCCGATGCCGAGACGATCGTGCAGAACGGCATCACGAAGCTCGCCGAAGAGGGCTCGCACTAGCCTCCCGATCGATCAATCGGCGGCCCACGGTCAAACCTCGGCGCTATGTGCGACGGTTTCACTGAGGGCCGACGATTGGCCGATCTGGGCGCTAGCCGACGCGTGGGCGCGGGCGTGGCTGGCCCGATCGAGGTCGTTCGATGCCGGATGTGGGACGCCGAGACGTGGGGATGCGGTGCGGCTCGCCGGGCATCCACATCGGATTGGCGGCGGCACCCGAGAATGTGGCATACTCGTTGAGTTGTCAAAACGGCCCCATCGTTTAGCGGCCTAGGACGCTGCCCTTTCACGGCAGTAGCACGGGTTCGAATCCCGTTGGGGTCACAAGCCACGTAGGGTATGCTCTTCGAGGGCCTGCTGGCACAAAGAAAACCGAACATCAAAAATTTCATAAGTTTGGCCCTGTAGCGCAGTTGGTTAGCGCGCCGCCCTGTCACGGCGGAGGTCGCCGGTTCAAGTCCGGTCAGGGTCGCAAAGGTTCGAACTGCCCTTCTTCGGAAGGGTTTTTCGGCCTCCGGAGGGGTTCGCCTCTTCGGCTCTGTAGCTCAGTTGGTAGAGCGTTCGACTGAAAATCGAAAGGTCACCGGATCGACGCCGGTCGGAGCCACTGCCCCACTTCTGGGCTTCTACCGGGAGTGGGGCCTTATTTTTGCCCGGTTTCCACTCGCCTGTCGTCGCCTGTGGACACACCGTGGACACATCATTCATTGGTGCTACCCTCACCCTGGGCCACGGATGGGCCACCAAAGAGACGGTTGAGCGCCAAATTTCCCCGCTGCGCGGAGTCGGCTCTCGCGCGCGAATAACGCTGCGTGACTTGCAGCGACGAATGACCAAGGATCGCCTGGACATCCGGCGCTGATAGATTTGCGTCGAACAGCAGCGTCGCCAATGTGTGTCTGAGATCGTGAAATCTAAGCTGATGCTCGTTTTCGCCGAACCGCCTGATTGCGCTCCTGAGATCATTCCACTTCAGATCTCTAGAGAGATTTGTTGACGTGATCCTCCCGCCCCTGGGTCCCGGAAATAACAGATCCGTCTTCTCTTTGGAACTCATTGCCGCGAGTATGTGGGGCAAGAGCTCCTCGGGTATCGGAACCAATCGCGACTTATGCGACTTCGGCGACGACTCCTGAAGGGCACCTGATCGGTTGCCCGTAACCTGAACGCGAACGTTCAGCACCTTTCGATCAAGGTCCACGTCACCGACCCTCATACCGGCGGCCTCACCTAGGCGAATACCAGCAAAAACAAGAACACAGATGATCCGTCGGTATGGTCCCTCAGGAACTGCTGCGATCAGATTGCGTATTTCGCTAGCGTCCAGCGCCCGAGACGTGGGATCGCGCTGCTCTTCCTTCGGCAGGTCAATTTCCAACGTGACGATGCTCGACACCAGATTCGCCTTCTTGGCCGCGCGCAGCAAGTTTGCGAGAACCGCGATGGCATCTCGCTTTGTTGAAGAACCTCCCGTCCAGCTCAACATGGCTTCTTCAACGACGGTCGGCGAGATTGTCTGAAGTCGCATGTGTCCTAGCGAGGGTTTGACCCGAATCCGCCACGCTACGCCGTACGCCCGAATAGTGCCCTCGGCCAGCCGTGAGGAGATTACTGGCCAGTACCGCTCGTACCATTCTGAGAGTGTGGTCGTGTCAGAGATAGTTCGACCTCTTGCGGCAAGAGATCGCGCCTTCTTGGCCGCGGCGGCAGTTGATGCGTAGCCATTTTGCTCGCGCCATTTGCCTGATCCGTCTTTGTACCTCAGACGCCACTGGAACTTGTTGCGGTCTTCCCTCCAACGCACCCCCTCGGGCAGATCTTTGTCACTCGACATTCGATCGGCTCCCACCTTGCGTCAGGTACGAGTCGAGCGATGCCTTCGACCACAATAAGAGTCTGCCAACGCTTGAGTCGGGCTCGGGAAATTGACCTTTTTGTCTGAGGTCATCGAGTGTGCGTGGTCGAGATCGCACGTATTCCGCCGCTTCCTTCTTTGTCAGGTACGGCGAAATCATCGCGTTCATTCGTGACTCGCAGACATCCGAATGTTCTTTCGAACATCGTGAAGATACTGCGCGTAAGTCATATAGGTTCCGCGAAAGAATCGGGTCACCTCGCCCGGCCCGTCAACGATTCCGACGCCAGGAGCCGCCAGCGAGAGTCGAATGATCATCTGCGCGGTTGCCAATGGGTGCAGCATGCGAACGCCGTCCGCGTCTACCGTGCGCAGACTTATCCGGAAGGCCAGGTTGGATCGCTCAGAGCCGCCGATTATCGCCGCGTCCGCGCGCTGACTCAGGAGGACGACGCGAAAACCGACCTTCGCCCCCTCTTGAATAATTCGCCGAACATTGCGCCGCACCCTTGGCGCATAACGCTCGCCAGGGCGGCGGGCGTCAGCAAGGTCATCTGCTTCGGAAGTGGAGATGAGCGCCGGGTATTCTTCAAGCACTGCGACGAGCAGCGGAAACTCGACCGAAAAGTCTTCGAACTGGTCCAAATCGCTGGCGAGCAGGTAATCAATGCGTCGATCGAGTTCCTCGACTAATCGATCGAGCACCTCGACGTGTGGGCCCACATCAGAGAGACGAGAGGCGCGCCAATCGGGATGAAGAGCGTCCGCGAATGGCTGAAAGATAAGCCCGGTCGGGTCGCAGCCAACGACGGCAACCTCGTCATAATTGGCAGCTGTCGCCAATAGCCTGTATACAAGCTGTGATTTACCGCTTCGGGACTGACCCGCAACAGCAATCCCCCATGGCGATACCAGGTCGATGATGACCGGCGCCCCAGATTCGTCTTGACCGAGCATCACTCGTACGCAGCTGGACATCTAGCGCCCCCGCGATTCGCCAAGAAGATCCCGAAGGACGAAATGGATTTCTACGCGAGACATCTGTGCTGGCGCTGCGGTCACGGTAACTGGGACATTGACAAAGGCATGGCTAGCGATGCGGTTCGCCGCGGCTTGCCACTCTGAGATGGTTTGACCCTTCAAGAGTCGAACACGCAGCACAATTCCCACGGCTTCGACTCTGTAGTTTTCGACCGCTGGAAACGCTCGAAAGTGCGTTGCTGCACCACCAGGCACTAAACCTGCCTTGTCGACGATAAAGCGCCAACCGATGAGCACTTTTCTCAGGAGAATCTGAGCGTCGCGATCCTTGACGACGTCGAGCCGTGTGTCCCACAGCGTGCGAACGACGAAGCTATTAGACGCCCAAACAGCGAGCGTCATCACCGACAGAATCAAGACGGCCCCGTTTTCAGTGAGGGCCGAGAGGAGAATTAACCACAGGCAGGCAAGGGGGCCCCACAGTTCACGGACCCAGAACAGACGAAGTCTCATCTACTCGCCGCCCTTTCGAATCGCAAACGTCTCAAGAAAGACCGTTATTCCGAGGTCAAAACCCTCGCGCGTGTTTCGTATGCGGATCTCGCCCACGCCAGAGCCGACCAGAACAACGCCGAGAGGAAGAGAAGAGGGAAGTTCCATCGTCGATTCAACGGAAACTTCTTCCAGACGTTGGCCCAACACTTCAACAATGGCCTTGAAACCGAAGAGCGGGCGATTCTTTGCGTCGAGCTTGAAGCCGTCAGTCACGTTCCCGTTCACATAGAGCTTTTTGGCGCGGGAGACGAAAGAACTGGGAGTGAAACTCGCCGAACTGCCGTTGATGGGGATATTTACTGAGGCTGGCACTGAGATCTCCTATACATATAGCGATACGAACAATAGATCCCATCATCACACATATATTGGTTAATTTATTTGTAAATGATGCATTTGTGTCTGCCGTTTCGCTATGGTTTGGAAATGCCCGCTTACCTGACCTCCACAGCGACGGCAAACCAGCTTGAAGTGTCCCCTAAGGCGCTCTTGGACCTCATCGCTGCAGAGTTGATTCCCGAGCCGCTAACAATCGGCAGACAAAAGTTGTTCGAGGCGGAGACCATCACACGTTTCTTGGAGGAGCGGACTGAAGCATCTCGACCTCGTCCCCCGGGCTACGTCGTCCGTGTTCATTCCAAGATGCCTGCAAAGGACGACGACGAACGAAAATGGATCGGCTACGCACAGACGTATGACGCGGGGCTATCGCAAGATGAAAATGATGCGATTCGCCGTAACGCGCTCCGCGCCTGGTGGCCAGTTCGCGAGCCTTCGCGTTACGTCGGGCAAGTGCTCGTCGCAACACTCGCCAGCTTCGTCGTAGCGACTTACAGGATCGACGGTTTCACCGAGGGGTACGGGCGGGTGAGCTTTCGAGTAAGTGAAGCCCCACGCGATGCCGCTGAAATCCTCGACGGACATCGGCTGCGCATGCGCCCAGGCCCGATTTCGCTTCCACTCGAACCGTAGCCAAATCATTTCCCGTCGAATTCTTCTTCACTAAATCAAGCCGTCGCTCGCGGCGTCGCCGCGGCGACGGTGCTTCGCCACAATTTATCCGCGCCGGCCACTTCGCGATCATTGTCTGGCGCGACCGATTCAATGGACTAAATAATTTCAGACCTTTGCTAGTTTGAGAAGACTGGACAAATTCCTAGAAGGAATCTGTAGCGAAGGTTGAAAAAAACAAATGCTGTCATCTCTCGAAGTCATTAACTTGATCTTCAAGGACCCCGCCGTACTCCATTCGCTCAGCGAATTCGAAGACATAGGCATCCCCGTTGAAGACGCTCTTGAGATCACGGAACGGGTGATCCAGTCCGGGAAATACGCGGGTTCGCTGGCTTACTACGTCAAGACACTGATCACCACCCGATCGGGCCTATCTGAGTACTTCGTTTATTCAGCGGAGACGGGACAGTCTGCGCCTGAGGAGATCGTCCGTCAGCTATGGCTCAAGAAGCTAATGACGACATATGGATATCCTGCGGAGCAGCTTGACATCGAGGTGCCTGTCCACTTCGGTACGGAAATCCATCCGAAGGCAGCGGACATTGTTGTCTACACCGATCGATCCAAGTCGACAGCGAAGATCATCGTCGAGTGCAAGCAGCCCGATTCTGCGGAAGGAATAGAGCAGCTCAAGAGCTACATGAACTCAAAAGGCGCTCCTTCTGCGGTTTGGTCAAATGGTGCAGATCGAATCACCTTGTATCGGTCCGTCAAGGGAAATTTTGACGACACGTTGCCTGACCTTCCCAAAAACGGACAGAGCTTGCAAGAGGTGCTTGAGGCACCAATCACGATCGATGACCTTCGGGAGACTTTTAACTTCAAGCGTGTGATCCAAGACCTCGAAGAATTGGTTCTAGCCGACAGCGGGACAGACGAATTCAACGAGATCTTCAAGCTGATCTTCGCAAAAATTTGGGATGAGAAGTCCGCCTCGAAAACCAAGGGCAAGACGACCCGTTTCAGAAAAAGCGTCGAACCCGAGAAAACGTACACCGCGATAAACACGCTGTTTGCCGAAGCCTGCGAAGAGTGGCCGGGAATTTTCGACGACGATCAGGATATTGAGCTTGCAGCTCGCCATCTACAGGTCTGTATTGGTCCGCTGGAAAAGCTTCGATTCATGGGTTCGAATCTTCGAATCATGGACGACGCGTTCGAATATCTATTGCCCTCCGAGGCAAAGAAAAAGAAGGGTCAGTTCTTCACCCCTCGCCCGGTAATCGAAATGTGCGTTCGCATGCTGAACCCAAAGTCGGGGGAGTTCGTCATGGATCCGGCGTGTGGCTCGGGGGGATTTCTGCTTCACACCATGGATTGGGTGTTTCCGGCACACACTATGGAGCAACGCGAGCAGCGGAAGAGTGAATACGCCAGCAGGTACCTTTGGGGAATTGATTTCGAAAAACGAGCAGCAAAGACGTCGCGCGCGTTAATGCTCATTGCGGGTGACGGCCACACAAACATTTTCGGCCCCGACGTGAACTCAATCGACCCTCGCACCTGGTACGACAACACATCGGGCCAAGAGTTGATACGTGGCCTTAAAAAACACAAGAAATTGGTTCAAGCGAAGATTCCGGCAGGCGACCCACTTCTTGATCGCGACAGAGCGTGGGAATACTTCCAACACCTCAATTTCGACATTGTCTTGGCAAATCCTCCCTTTGCCGGAGAAATAAAGGACAGTCAGACGTTGGCGCACTATGAACTCGCCGGACCGGCGATAAGACGCGCTAAGGGCAAGAGACAAGTGAAGGAAGAACGTGATGTGCTGTTTATCGAACGCATCATCGACATGTTGAAGCCTGGCGGCCGCGCCGCGGTCGTACTTCCGCAAGGCAAATTTAATAACCCATCGCTTTCGTATATTCGCGAGTGGATCCTCAACAAGGCTCGTATTCTCGGCGTCGTCGGATTACATCAAAACACCTTCAAACCACACACCGGAACCAAGACCTCCGTGCTTCTTCTTCAGAAATACACTCATTCTGAGTTGGCTGAACACGCAGCCCTAAGCAAGACCATTGCCTTGAAATGCCCCGACATCAAGAACGATCTGCGTCAAATCCTGGCCGAGGTACACGGGGACGACGATATCCCCACTGAGTCAATTCCGGGACTAGTTTTTGACGTCTTTGATGCTGCATTCCCAGAGCCGTTCGATCCCGCCGACTACGCAGACGAAAGTGGTGAGATCCGTGGACGCGAGGAGATGAAGAGCTCCAGCGAACAAGCGGCAGCAAATGTGCGCGCGCAGATCGTCGAAATCGAGAAGGCGCTGAAAACGGAAGCCGCCGGTCTCCAGGTCGCCATCGCTTCTGTCAAGACAGCTCCAGACCGCGTCGATCAGGTTAAGAGGTTGCGCGACAAACATCGAGAAAAGGCCGCCGCCGATAAGGCAAAGCTCAAGGAACTCGGATCCGAGCATCTAGCCCTAGTTGACATTCTGAATCGAATTCGAGTCGATGAAGCTCGAGAAACCAATCGGGGCCAAGCTCAGCTGTTCTTCGACACTCCCGACCTAATAAGCGATTACAAGACCAAGTGGATCGCAAACGAAACGCTCAAGGCCCTCGATTACCCAGTCTTCATGGCCGTGAGCGAACGGGGCGGAAAGGATTCCTCAGGTAATTACACTTACATCTACAAAAGCGTCGACGACGCAACCAAGAGAGATTCCCTAGGGCACATATTGGTCGATCAGGACCTAGTCAACTTTGAACTAGACAAGAGGGACCTCGAAAATATCGCTGGCATTCCTGCGAGTGATCTAGACATTGCCGAGCAATTCATCCTGTTCGCGAAGGAGCAGAATCTCAGCTTTTGGACACAGCCATGAGTGTCGTGACAAGCGTGAACGTTTCTGAAATGTCCGCTCAGAACCGGTTTTCAGCCGAATTCTTTGATCCTCAATACGAATTCAGGGCAGTCGATGATAGCGAATGGGTACCGCTCGGAACCGTGCTAAAGCAGGTCCAATACGGGCTTTCCTTGGCAATGAACGACACGGGCTTAGGTTTCCCAATCTTACGAATGAACGAGCTGGATCTTGGGTTCGTGAAGAGCGCTTCGAGATTCGCAGATATTGATGACGCAGTTTCCCTCAGGTACCTAATTGAGCCCGGGGACGTGTTGTTCAATCGCACGAACGCCTTCAACATGGTTGGCCGAACCGGCATAGCTCTGTCTGCACAAGGTACAGTTTTCGCTTCCTACCTGATTCGATTGCGACCCGACCCGACCCGTGTACTGCCTGAATACCTAACCGCATATTTGAATACCCCGTTTGGCATTTCCCAGGTGCGTCGACGCGCGATGCGTTCGATCAACCAGGCAAATGTGAGTGGCTCGGAAATCCGAAAGGTCAAGATCCCACTTCTGCCCATGAGCGTGCAGGGCGAAGTCAGGGACCTTCTCCATAAGAGCCACGAGTCAATTTCCACGTCAGAGAAAAAGCACGCGCGGGCGATAGAGATCTTGAACCTGCAGCACCCTCTGATTTCGGCGATTCCTGGAAACATCAGCGTTGTGAATTTTCGGATGCTACTCGACGACAGACGGTTTGATGCCGAATTCTTTTCGCCTGGTTCGCTATCTTTTGCGGCCGGTATCGCTGACTCGGTGACGTCGATAGGCCTCACGTCGGCCATGTTGCCCTTGTCTGTGAACATCGACCCCCGAAAAACACCAGATCTCGAATACAGATATGTCGAGCTGTCCAATATTGATCCGCGCACTGGAGCAATTGCCGCCGGTCAATCGCGGATCGGGTCGGACCTTCCCTCACGAGCTAGACGACGCGTCCAATCTGGTGACGTTGTCGCGTCGTCTGTCTTAGGTTCACTGAACAAGGTGGCCTATGTGGACGACGCCTATGACGGGGCAATCGTATCCACTGGTTTCTTTCATCTCCGACCTTACAAATGGTCGGGGCACTTCGTGCTCGCTCTAATGAAATCGCGATGGGTAAAAGACCAATTTCAACGCTACGGCAATGGCGGGATACTCAGCGCCGTCCCTGACGACGCCTTGGAAAAGATTAAGATTCCGGCGTTCTCTGATGAAACGATTGAGGAAGTCTCTCGGCTAGGTGAAGAGTCCCAGGATGCAGTTAACGAGGGGCGCGCCTTATTTAGAGCAGCCATCGAACTGACTCAGCAGTCGGTTTGCGAAAAAATTAAGCCCTGAGGTACTGAGCGAAGGCCTAGTCGAAGAAATCGGAATCGATCTCAACCACCGCATATGTCTGCCTGGCCTGCACACCAACACGATATTTGATCATCAGGTTTACCAATCGGTCCCCGTCGATAAGAATGACCCGAATCGGAACTCCGTTCGCGTAAGCAACCGCGGCGCTTGTAAAGGCGCTTGTGGTTATGAAAACACCCCTCGAAGCTCCGAATCCGTGCAGCGCTCCCACGAATGCCTGAATGGTTTCGCGACTAATGTTATTTCCTTGTTTATAGCGTTTGGCCTGCAGATAAATGCGGTCCAAGCCCAGCGCATCCTGATCGATGACGCCATCAATTCCTTCGTCTCCGGTTCCGCCAATTCGCTTGCCCCGCTGCTCGGCACCGCCGTAGCCCATTTTCAAGAGGAGCGCTACGACGGCTTCTTCAAAAAAAGCGGGGTGACTCTCGCGTAGCCGTTGCAATAGCTGTCAGCGACGGTCTAAGAGTGGGCCATTTTCGACGGTGTAAAAGTCGGCCACGTGTGTGTTGTTATTCTGCCGTGTTCTCGGGTCTGGTGGATGGGAGGGTTTTGATGCCGGTGTCTTTCAGCCGGTAACTGGCGCCTTTGAGGGTGATGACTTCGGCGTGGTGCACGATCCGGTCGATCATTGCCGCGGCGACGACGTGGTCGCCGAAGGTGTCGCCCCAGCCAGCGAAGGGCAGGTTGCTGGTGAGGATCAGAGAGGCGTGTTCGTAGCGGGATGACACGAGTTGGAAGAACAGGTTCGCGGCGTCTTTGTCGAACGGGATGTAGCCGACCTCGTCGACGATGATCAGTCCGTACCGGCGGAGTTTGCCGAGTTCTTGCGGGAGCCGCCCGAGTGTGTGCGCGGTTTGCAGTCTTGTGATCCAGTCCGTCGCAGTGGCGAACAGCACCCGGTAGCCGGCGTGTGACGCTTTGATGCCCAGGCCGATCGCGAGGTGCGTTTTCCCGGTACCGGGCGGGCCGAGGAGGACGACGTTCTGGGCGTCGGCGAGCCAGCTGTTGGTGCCGAGGTGCGCGATGGTGTCGCGCTTCAGAGCGGGTTGGTGATCGAACGCGAAGTCCTCGATCGATTTACGTCCCGGAAACCCCGCAGCGCGAATCCGGAGCTCGGCGCCGGACGCTTCGCGGGCAGATACTTCACGAGAGAGCACCGCGGCGAGGTACTCCTCGTGCGTCCAGGAGGCGTCACGGGCTTGTATGGCGAGCCGGGCCGCGGCCTCCCGAATGCGTGGCGCTTTCAATGCTCGGGCGTAGTACTCGATTTGGCTGACGGTCTCGTTGCTCATCAGGCGACCTCACCGGCCGGGTCGAAGCTGACCCCGAACGCCTGGTCGTAGTCGGCGAGGTCACGGTCATACCGTTCCGGTACCGCAGGAGTTCGGGTTTGAAACAAAGTCCGTAACGTCTTGGCTGAGCCAACATGGGTTGGGTCGGCGATCGACTGACCCCTGGCCCATACCCGGTCGTGCTGCGCGAGCAACTTCCCGTCGAGGGTGACGGTCACGGTACGCAAGTTCGCGCGCACGTCAACCATCCGGCCGATACCAGCAGGGTCGACGGAATAGTCGTTACCGAGCACGGTGACGTAGTAATCCCTCGGCAGCCTGACCTTCGAGCTGAAGCCAACGTTCGGCGCGATCGGCGGCAGCGGCACCATCGCAGCACGGTCCACGCCGATCAGCTCGGAAGGTTTCGCGGCGAGGCGGCGAACCTGCCGGTTATTGGCCCGCCGCAACCACACGACCAGCTGGTCGTTGAAATCGGCGGGTGAGGTGAACGTACGGCCAGGTAGGAACGAGGTTTCTAAGTATTGGTTCGCTCGTTCAACGATGCCCTTGGATTCCGGGTCGAACGGTTTCAGCTGCACGATCCGGGTCGCGAGGGTACCGGTGAACGAGGCAACACCTTCGGCGAACGAGTTCCGCCGGCCGATCCCGGCCTCGTTATCCCAAATCAGCCGATGCGGCACGGCCCCGAGCTGACCCTGCAGCAGCTCCCACATCCCAGCGAGCAGATCGGGTGTCGTGCGGGTGGGCAGCATCATCGCGGTGATGAACCGTGAATTCGAGGGCACGATCACAAGTACCGGCGGTGACCCTGTTTGACCGTGACCGAGCGGGATCTTCACCGGCGGGAACCACAGATCACATTGCGCCTGATCACCCGGCCGGTAGCTGAGCCGGTCAGCCGGGTCAGCGGGTGCGTACTCCGGGCGGAGCCGGGCCACATTCTGACGAAACCAGGTGATCGAGCCCTGCCAACCCAACCGCTCCGCGATCACCGTCGCAGGCATCCGCGGATACGCCTTCAGCAATTCCCTGATCGCCGGCTCGAGATCGCGCACCTCCGACGGCCTCGGCGGCCGGACGTACTTCGGTGGCCCATCAGTACTAATCGCTTTCGCGACCGTGTCCCTGGCCAGCCCGAGCCGTTTAGCGATCTCTCGCTGCGACAGCCCCTCACCCTTATGAAGGCGACGAATCAACGCCCAATCTTCCACTGTGATCACCCAATCAATCGTTCCTCGGGTGGCCTAGTTTTCGACCGTCGATCCTGGCCTACATTTCAACCGTCGCTGACACAATAGCTCGTCACCGACGCTCACCTGGATTCGGTTGATCGCGTCCTCTATTTGCTCGACAGGCTCTAGCGATTCCAGCGTTGCGACCGACGAGTCGAGGCCAGCCGCCCCCGCTTTCTCAGACTCCTTAGGCCAGAATGGCGAAAATATTTCACGAGCAGTGGCGTAGGTAAGCTCCCCTGGTTCGGAATCGAGCCAAGCTCTGCCGGACGGACTTATCGAATATGTCGCGCGCGCCGGTCGATCAACCCATCCAGCTTTTGACAAGTGAGTCAGGGCCCAACCTATTCGCTGCTCATATCTAAAGCCGCCTGAGTTCAAGGTTTCTGCCCGGGCCGCTTCGGTCAGATCGGCGATTTTCGCCGCCCGGTCAAACACGTCTCGGCGATGCAGCGCTTCCCCATCGCGCAGCACTTCAAGTACTGGCGCGACCAGGGCGGGCCAAATTGGAACAGCCGAGGGAATCCCGCTGTCTAGCTCAACTGCCATAGGTAACCCCCGAGGAACGATGAGTTCAGAGTATCGGTCCTAACGCCCGGCAGCCCGACGTCCAAGTCGCCATATCGCCAATCTCGCGCAAATTGACATGCGCCTCGCCAATGACCGGAATGGGGCAACTCGTCGGCGCTGTAGAAATCAATATACCCATCCTGAATTCTTCACCCCGATCAGGATTTGGAGAAGTTGTATGTCTGCCCTCCAATTCTCTCAACCCGCGCGCGCCCAGACAGGAGTGGACCTCCTCCCCGCGAGCCCTCCGTTGTAATGGTCATCAGCCCATCGAATTGCGACGCTGATATCGACAGAGATCGGCGCTTCATCGTCCCCGTTGTTCACCATCCACTCTCTTCGATCGGCCCGTTGACGCGTTCGGGTAAGTCCCGAGAATGACCAGCCTGGACGACTCTTGGTTTTTCGACTAACCGATACGATTACCGCCTTCGAACCGAAATTACGATGACACGATGCGCGACAATCATGCGGGCCCGACGAGGGGCAAAGATCGCAGGTGAACTTACGAGCGGCTTCGAATAGTCGCACAATATGCTGGTAGGAATTTGACGAAAGCGCCGAATCGACTGATTTCAAAGAATACCCGAGCGCCTTAGCGAGGTACCAGAGTTGCTTCGCTGAACTAGATTCCAGCTCGATCTCTTGAGAGTCGACCTGGGCGCCCCATCGAACCTTTCGGCCATTCACGAACGTCATCGTCGATTGGGCATGCAGGCCGAGTTGCGTGGCGGAGGTTGCCTCGATGGACGGCATGCGGATGATTAGGTGAACGTGCAAACTTCCCCGGCGTTGCCATTCACGAACGAGCGCGAATTCAAACCTTGGATATTGCTTTCTCAACTTTGATCTGGTCACGTCCCAGAGTTTTCCCATGTCGTGATTCCAAGCCACCGCTCCGTCATAGTCATACCGCTCAAGATCAATCGGCAGGCCGCGAAACTGGTCCTCGTCCTGCGAATGTTTTGTGCCGCAGGCACAACGTCCTTGACCATCGTGATCTGACATCGTGTGCGTCTTTCCGAACGACGGAGCTGTCAATGTGAGAAAGAACCATCGGTAGTCCCCTGTGGATTCACTACGGAGCCCGCTGCGGAGTATGGCCTTCCAGTCGTTCGCGTAAATCGTGCTACAGCTAACGCACTTTGTCTTGAGTCGTGACCCGCAGCGAACACGTCGATTTCCAGAGACCTCGATCGGCCGAGAGCAATAGCGCCGCAGAATTGCCTCAGCGAGATCGTCCTCACTCGACGTGGTGGGTTCGGCAACGTTCATTTGAACCCCGGCCTACGACCTCGGAACTCGGGCCACCAGCGGGCCACGAATCTGGCGTACACAACTACTAACGTCCGGTATCCAGTCGCAATGTTTGAGTCAATTGCTAAGTAGTACGGATGTACAGATCGGAGCGTCGACCTGAAAATCGAAAGGTCACCGGATCGACGCCGGTCGGAGCCACTGCCCTACTTCGAGGCTTCTACTTGGAGTAGGGCTTTTTTTGTGCCCGTTGGCAGTGCCCAACGGATGACGAGACCCGATGCGTCGACGCCTGGGCGTTGCTCAGCAACCCTCGAGCGCAACTCGCTATACAGGCGTATGTTCGAGCTATGACTCCTGGCGACGACCCCGACTTCATGCACGACTTCACGGTTCCCCAAGATGCAGACCTGGTCTCCGAACCCACACCCAAGGGCACACCCGCAGACGGCGACACGGATGCCCGTACCGACGACCTCGACGACAACCCCGTCGGCAACGGCGGGTCGTGATCGAACGGTTGTTACTTCCCAACGATGGAGTTGCAGACACGCGCTGTCATAGCCGGATTTCGGAAGGACCGAGCGTCTCCCGACGCACTTAGCGCCTATGAGGAATCCGTCAGGCAGCCTCACCTCCGGCGAAATGAACAGATACCCCGCCGGTGACTCAACCGGGCAGCACACGTCGTGCAGCGCCTGTGGCGCACCAGCTAGAATCGGTGCGTGATCGGGAGCGTCGACGAGATTGTGGTGGATTGTCGGCATCCGGAAGACCTCGCGCGATTCTGGGCGGCGATTCTGGGCGGCGAGCCCCGGGGCCGTGACGAAGCGTGGTGGTACATCGTTCCACCGGGGTGGAGCCAGCTTTCGTTTCAGAAAGTACCCGAACCGAAGTCGGTGAAGAACCGGCTTCACATCGACGTGCGCGTCGGGGACATCGCCGAGGCGACCCGCGAGGCCGAGCGACTCGGAGCCAGACGGATCGGTGACGTCCACGCCGATGTGGCCGGATCATTCCAGGTGCTCCAGGACCCAGAGGGCAACGAGTGGTGTGTGGTGAAACCTGCCTGATGCCACCCGAGACGCGCCGAGTATGGTGGGTCCGTGGACATCGTCGATGAAGCGGTCGAAGTGCTGCGCATGGTGGGCGTTTCGCTGGAAGCTGGCCTCTCAGAATCTGAACTCCGCCGCATCGAGGGTACGTTCGGCTTCAGGTTCGGCCCTGATCATCGAGACTTGCTATCGAGGGTGCTGCCTCTAGGCAAGGGATGGGTCGACTGGCGACACGACTCCGACGATGAAATCAGGATGCGGCTCGACCGGCATAAGGATTGGGTGCTTTCCTACGTTGTCGAGAATGACGTGTGGGGTCGCACGTGGGGAGAGCGGCCAACCTCGTTGTTCGAGGCGGCAGACATTGCGATGAGGCACATCAATACGTGGCCGACTCTGATTCCGTTATACGCGCATCGATACATGCCTGCCGAGCCCACCGAACCAGGTGCACCGGTCTTGTCCGTTCACGGGCTCGACACGATCTTCTACGGCACAAATCTCGCAAAGTACTTCTTGACGGAGTTTCGCCTCATGGATTGGGAACCTCCCGCCGACTATGGCGAAGATCGAAAGCCGCCGTGGTCTCAGCTCGAATTCTGGTTCGGAGAACCTGACTTCTGGTGAAATGACATCCGTCTGTTCGTTCGTTCCTTCACATTCAGAATGCGCCGAATCGCAGAATGCGGTGGCCGCTAGCTCAGTTGGTAGAGCGTTCGACTGAAAATCGAGAGGTCACCGGATCGATGCCGGTCGGTGCCACCGGACCCTCGTTGAGGCTTCTACTCATGGGGGTTCTTTTAGCTTTCAGAGGCCTAGTGTTGGCTCATGGCGAATTCCCCGTCTGGAGACTCTCTGCTTTCTCGTTTCGTCACGATCCTCGGCGCATTCGATTCGCATCGATCCTCCATGACGATCTCCGCGTTGTCTCGTCGAGTGGGGATTCCTCTGGCCACCACCCACCGGCTCGTCGGGCAGCTTCTGGGCGAACGGCTCCTCGAGCGTGGGGCAGAGGGGGAAGTCCGTCTCGGCGTTCGACTGTGGGAGCTCGCTTCCCGCGGATCACGTACGACTGACCTGCGCGAGATCGCGCTTCCGTTCATGGAAGACGTGCAAACGGTGGTGCAGCAACACACAACCCTGAGCGTTCTCGACAGCGAGAACGTGCTGTACATCGAGCGCCTCACGACGAAGGGTTCCGCGGTCAATATCACCCGGATCGCCGGGCGGCTGCCGATCCACGCCTGCTCGTCTGGGCTCGTATTGCTGGCCCACTCCTCTTCTGAGTTTCAGGATGATGTGCTCTCCAGGAGCCTCATGCGATACACCGAGAACACCGTCACGGAACCCGCCTCTCTTCGACGGTTGCTGGCCGAGATCAGGATGCTCGGCTTCGCATCTGTTCCGGGGATCATCGTGCCGACCACAACGGGCATCGCTGTGCCGGTGTTCGAGGCGGGCGACCGCGTCATCGCGGCGCTGAACGTGATCGTTCCCCTCGGCGAGGAAGATCTGCGCGCGACCGTGCCCGCGCTCAAGACTGCGGCACGCGGCATCTCCCGTGCGCTCGGAGCCCAACGCCCACGCGACATCGGCGCCCGGATTCGGCCCGGTTCCTGAACTCGTCGACGACATTCGACACTGAAATCGGCTCTCGCACGACTACCTTTCTTCTCATTCAACGGGAGCCACCCGGTCGGTGACGCGCATGGTTGGCATTCTTCAGAGGACAAGATTCTCAGGTCAACGAAGACGGGAGTGTGGAATTCGATGCGAGTTCTTCATGGCAAAATGCAGGAACGATTCGACGTAGTCGTGGTGGGGTCGGGTGCGGCGGCTCTGACAGCCGCCGCGACTGCGGCGCACGAGGGCAAGAGCGTAGTTGTGGTCGAGAAATCGGCTCTGCTCGGAGGCACCTCGGCGGTATCGGGCGGAATGCTCTGGATCGCTGCGAACCACCTTTCCCGCGCCGCGGGCATCGCGGACTCAGTAGAGGATGCCGCCCGATATGTTCGAGCGGTGTCGAGAGGTCGCGGTCGGAATGAGTTGTTCGATGCGGCCATCGACCACGGCGATGACATGCTTCGCTACGCTGCACGGGAACTGGGCGTGGAATTCTTGCTGCTCGACAATTTTCCCGACTATCGCATGGATCTCCCGGGATCCATCAACGGTGGGCGCACGGTTGAGCCGGAGCTCTACGACGCTCAGGCCGCTCTTGGAGACCTGCGCCAATTCGTGCGAAGCGACGGGCGCCTGCCGTTCACCATGCAGGAGTACGAGGAGTGGGGAGCATTCACCCATTTCCCGTGGGACGAGCTGGCGGCCAGGGATGCTCGCGGTCTGGTGGCGAAGGGTCAGGCTCTGGTCAGTATGCTGCTGGCCTCGTGCATCGCAGACGACGTCACCCTGGCCGTCGATGCCCGAGCCGAACGACTACTCATCGAGGGCGGGCGCGTCACGGGCATCCATGTCGACGGGCGCACCATTCATGCAGACGACGGTGTCGTGCTGGCCTGCGGCGGCTTCGAGTGGGACAGGCAGCTGACCGATGGATTGCTTCAGACCCGATTGCATGCCGTGTGCTCCCCGCCGTCGAATACCGGCGATGGTCTTCGAATGGCCCAGCGTATCGGGGCACGAATCGGAGGAACCAGAGAGGCGTGGTGGGCGCCCATGTCGGTCATCCCGGGCGATCTGCGCGACGGCGAGCAAATCGGCACCCTTCTCCGATTCGAACGGCAGGGCCCCGGGTCGATCATGGTCAACCAGAAGGGTCGCCGCTTCGCGAACGAATCCCAGAACTATAACGATCTCGCCCGATCGCTTCACTCCTGGGACCCAGCGTCTAACGCGCCGCTGAACACGCCGGCCCACGTCGTCTTCGACCACACCTACCTCGAACGCTATGGGATTCTCAGCCATCGGGCGGGCGAGCCGACGCCGACCTGGTTGCGCGAGGGCGCGACCCTTACCGAGCTCGCTGCTCAGATCGACGTGGATGCGTCTGCTCTCATCGACACCGTCTCTCGCTTCAATCACTTCGCCGTGCTGGGCGAGGACCCGGATTTCGGGAGGGGGCTCAGCCGATACGACACCTACTGGGGTGACGCGGCAAATCTCTTTCCCAACCCGAGCCTCGGTCCGCTCGCCACCGGGCCGTTCTACGCCATTCCCGTCGTCAACGGCGCCTTCGGCACGAGCGGTGGCGTCTCGACAGACGCATCGGGCCAGGTTCACGATGTCGACGACGACCCCATTCCCGGGCTCTTCGCTGCGGGAAACACCACCGAGAGCGCCTACGGAGCGGGGTATCCCGGGGCCGGCGCGACGCTCGGACCCCTCATGACCATGGGGTACCTGATAGGCCGCACGCTCGCGGAGCGCCCGATCGGCTATCTGGCTGAAGTCGCAGAGGCGACAGCGCAGTGATCCGCCACGTCGTGCTCTTCCGGTTCGCCGAGACCTTCACTACGGCGATCGAACAACGCTGGTGCGCAGAGCTCGCCGGGCTGGTCGGGGCCGTTCCGGGGCTCAGATCGCTCGATGTCGGGCGAGACATCGGTGGCGATGACAGAGCGTGGGACTGCGCCATCGTCGCGGATTTCGATTCAGCCTCCGATGTGACGGGGTATGCCGGGCATCCACTTCACACGCCGTTGATCGCACTTTCGAGCCCCCATACCCGTGAGATCGCGTCTGTCGACTTCCTGATTGCGGAGCCGAACAAATCGAACGACCGCAAGGGAGGCTCTGAATGAACGTCACCGAGATGGCACAACAGGCACGCACAGCTGCGGGCCGCGTGCAGGGCAAGATCGTCATCGTCACCGGAGGCAGTGGGGATCTCGGCGGCGCGTGTGTGCGACTGCTGGCCCGCCACGGTGCCCGCGTCGTCAGCTTCGACGTGACAGGACCCGCTGACCCCTGGGAGGAGGCGGGCGTCACCTCACTCGAACTCGACATCACCGATCCGGAGCAAGTGGAACGCGCCGTCGCCCGGGTACTCGAAGACGTCGGCATTCCCGACGTCTTGGTGAATGCAGCAGGAATCATCGGCCGAGCGGCGCCGTCGCACGAGTCGACCCTGGAGGAATTCGACCGCATCTTCAACGTGAATGTGAAAGGCACGTGGCTCACGACGAAATACGTGGTGCCTGCCATGATTGCGGCTTCTCGAGGAAGCATCGTGAACTTCTCCTCGATTCATGGCATCACGGGCGGCAAGAGCGTTCCCCTCTATCATGCGACGAAGGGTGCGGTTCGACTGCTCACCAAGTCGGACGCCGCAACCTACGGTGAGTACGGGATCAGAGTGAACTCGATCCACCCCGGTTCTATGAATACGCGGATGAGCCGGACAGCGGCCGAGATGAGCATGGTCGGGCCCGAGGCCTACTACCGACAACTTGTCGAGGGCAATCCGCTGCGCAGGCAAGGCGAGCCAGAGGAGATCGCCTACGGCGTGCTCTACCTCGCCAGCGACGAATCACGGTTCACCACCGGTTCCGAACTCGTCATCGACGGAGGCTACACCGCAGTCTGAACAGAGAATCGGCACGGCCTCTGCCCACGGCATCTCGCCCAACCACAACCCCAAACTCAACCAACTACCGGCACCACGTCAAAGGAGACAGAATGTCCACCACAGTTGCACCATCGGCGATCCCTCAGCGCATGCCCAGGAAGGCCGCGGCGTCGGCTTTCGTCGGCAGCGCACTCGAGTACTACGACTTCTTCATCTACGGCTCGGCAGCAGCCCTCGTCTTCAATCACGTCTTCTTCTCGGCGGCGGATCCGGCGATGGCGACCATCGCGTCTCTCGCCACCTTCGGCGTGGGCTACGTGGCACGGCCGTTCGGCGGCCTCATTCTCGGCCACTTCGGAGACCGGATCGGCAGAAAGAGGGTCTTGATCCTCACGCTGGTGATCATGGGAGTTGCCAGTCTGGTCATCGGCTTCCTTCCCACCTATGGCCAGATCGGCGTCTGGGCACCGACGCTTCTCGTGCTCTGCCGTCTCGCGCAGGGGTTCTCGGCTGGCGGGGAGGCCGCCGGCGCGAGCACTCTCGCGATCGAACACGCCCCGGAAAACCGCAGGGCGTTCTTCTCGGGCTTCACCATGGCCGGATATGCCGCCGGCATGGTTCTTGCGACCATCGTCTTCATTCCCATTGCCGCCCTTCCGGAAGAGCAGCTGTACTCGTGGGGCTGGCGGATCCCGTTCCTCTTGAGCGCGGTCGTTCTCGTGGCCGCCTACGTGGTGCGCTCCCGACTCGACGAGACCCCGGTCTTCGCTGAGGCGCAGTCCGTCGCCGCCGTCAAGAAATTCCCCGCCGCCGAGGTGTTCCGCTACCAATGGCGCGACGTGGTTCGGGTACTGGTGTGCTCCCTCTTCGCCGTGACCCAGACCACCTTCACCGTGTTCGGACTCGCTTACGCGACCAGCCCGGCCGTCGGTGTCGATAGAGGGGCCATGCTGTGGGTCGCGACGGTGTCGATCGGCGGGTCCCTCGTGACGATTCCGCTCTTCTCCGCGCTGTCTGACCGAATCGGCCGACGCCCGGTGTGGATCATCGGGACTCTCGGGAGCGCTGCCACCATCTTTCTCTACTTCTGGGCGATCTCCACCGGATCCATCCCACTCATCTTTCTCGGCGGATTCCTCAACATGACACTGTTCTACTCGATGGTGAACGGCTTGTGGCCTTCCTTCTTCGCCGAGATGTTCGCGGCTCCCGTTCGGTATTCGGGTTTCGCGATCGGTACCCAGCTGGGATTCCTCCTCGCAGGCTTCGCCCCGAGCATCTGCTATGCGATTCTCGGCAGCGGGATCGACGGGTGGGTCCCCGTTGCGATCTTCACGGGGTCCTGCATGGTTCTCTCGGCCATCGCAGCGATCACTGCTAAGGAATCGTTCCGTATTCCGACCGACCAGCTCGGCGTGAAGGCTCTTCGTGTCGCCGCAACGCAGAAGTCAGCAAGAGTCCCCTCCTCGATCGGGAGCACCCGTACCGAGGTGCCCAACCTTCGCTGACGGTGCGGCGACAGAGGCCCATCGCTGGAGGGGAAGAATTGGAAAAGGCGCTGTCATCGCGGATTCCCGTGATGGCAGCGCCTCAGCCGGTGAGGGCAGCGACTACTTCGCTGCGCGGACCTCCTCGGCAGAGAGTTCGACGGCAGCGAAGGCGGTATCGTCGTCGAACGATTTGATGCGCGCCACGTGGAAGATGATCAGCGCGTAGACGGCTTTGGCGAGAATGTCAGCGACGGAATAGCCGACCTGCTTGTAGACCCAGGCATCAGACCCCGAGATGTTCAGCAAGGGCAGGAGGTAGGCGATCGGGTACACGCCCCAGCTCAGCAGGAGGAGAAAGCGGAGTCGGCTCAGAGTCTTCCGCACGCCGGCGGGCTGCTTGTCGAGCGATTTGCCGAGCTGGACGAACAGCACGTAGAGGATGTAGATGAACGGGATGGTCGACAGGAGTCCGAACAGGCCGCGAATACCGTTGTCGCCGCTGATCTCACCGGGGTAACCGAGAGCGATCATCAACGCTGCTGCGGGCACCAGACGCGCCAGGAGCCGCGACTGCACCGAGCGAGCGAGAGCGAGAACGGCCACGAGCTCCACCAGGAGCAGCGGAACGGTGAGGAGCCAGTCGACATACCGGTAGCCCTCATTGAAGCCCTGCCCGACAGCCTGGGTGTAATCGCCCGTGCCGCCGACAGACGTGGTCACGAACGCGGACTTGAACGAGTCGAAGATGCGGAAGTAGTGATACGCAGCAATGCCACAGACGATGATCGCCACTGTGATGGCCTGCCGATACCGCGGGAGTATCCGGGGAAGCGAGATCAGAAGGAACACCGCC
Organism: Subtercola sp. PAMC28395; assembly: GCF_018889995.1. Taxonomy (NCBI): domain Bacteria; kingdom Bacillati; phylum Actinomycetota; class Actinomycetes; order Micrococcales; family Microbacteriaceae; genus Subtercola; species Subtercola sp. PAMC28395. The sequence goes on from NZ_CP076547.1 coordinate 411,627, forward strand.
GTGAAGAGCTGCGATGCAATCACAAGCGAGAGGAAGTTGTACACGGTCTCGTATTGGCCATGCGAGAGGAGGTCAGGTATCACGGCGTTCTCCATCTGATCGGAATCGGCGAAGCGCCCCGAAAGTGCTTTCTTCTGGGGCACACCAGATACCTTACAAGCTAAGTAACTTATTAAGTCAATCAATTTGTGAGCATTCTGAAGGACGATCTGTAGAATGAGGCGATCAGAACAGACGAAGTGACGGGCTTGCTCGCAGCCTCAGCCAGCCGGAGGTGAAATGTGCGTGAAGAGCAGGCCCCCCATACGCTGAGCGGGTTCCCGAAAGCTGCGACAGACTTCGTGAGTGCGCTGGAGGCCAACCGGCTGCGCATCGCCCGGGATGCCGGCGTCTCGGCCACCGAGTTGCGTGCGCTGTTCAGGATCGCCCAGGCCGTGAGCCTGACCCCGAAAGACCTTGCTTCGCACCTGGGTATGACAACGGGTGCCGTGACGGCGATTTCACGACGCCTGGTCGATCTCGGGCTCGTGCACCGGGTCGATCATCCGGATGACCGGCGGAGCCTCTACCTCGAACTCTCAGCTTCGGGTCACGACCTGATGACACAGATCCATCGGAGCTTCAACGAGATGCTCGCAGCTTCAGCCGGACACCTCGACTCTGAACAGCTCAGCGACTTCACTGCCGCCTTGGAGTCGGTCACCGCCGAGATCCGATCCCGGTTGAGCTCGCTCTGAATCGGTAACCCAGAGGTGAGCACGAGGCTGCGGCCCTGTTGCGCAGCCCTCCCCCCGCGCGACGAGCACCCGCATCAGCCGCGCGAATCGCACCCGTCAGTGTTGGCCTCGAGCCAGCCACGCATCGACCGTGTCGGCAATGAGATAGTCGCTCACCGGCTGACGCCCGATGAGGAGCTGCGTGATCACGGGGCCTGCGACCTGCAGGTAATCGGTGGGATCGAGTGTCACAGGCGTCTGTTCGAGAAGCAGATTCAAGGCCGCGCGACGGTCGGCGAAGATCCGCGAGAGCGCGTCGGAAGCATCGGGATCCTGACCGGCCTGGGCAGCGATGGTCAACAGGGCCGCGGCCGTTGCCGTGTCGCTGAGGCCGGCCCGCAGGCTGGTGAGGAATTCGATCATGACCTGCCGGGCATCCGGGCCAGCGCTCGGGTACCCGACATCGGGGCCTGTGAGGATCACATCGGCGAGAAGTGCCTCCCTCTGGTGCCAGTGCCGGTACAGGGTCTGCCGGGTCAGTCCACTGCGGTCACTGAGCGAGGTGTACGTCAGCGCAGCGGGCCCACCGTCGAGGAGAATTTCACGGGCCACTGCGAGCGCATTCGCCCGGGTGCGCTGCACCCGCGGGTTGACCCGGGTGCCCGCGCTTTCAGTGCTCACGAGTCCATACTCTCACTTGTGAATCATACGCTTCGTATGATTGACTCTTGCGAGTGACCGAATCCCGTCAAACCGAGTCCGCGCCTCCCATCGGGTCTGTGTCGACCAGCCGTGTCGAAGCGTTCAGCGACGGGGTGTTCGCCATCGCAACCACCCTGCTCATTCTCGAGATCACCGTGCCTCGTGTCGGTGAAGAGGGAGACCTGTTCGCCGCACTGTTCGCCCTGTGGCCCTCGTATGTCTCGTACCTCGTGAGCTTTCTCACCATCGGTGTGATGTGGATCAATCACCATTTCTTGATCGGCCTCTTCGCGCGCGTGGATCGGCCACTGCTTTTTCTGAACCTCGGCCTACTCGCGGTTGTCGCGTTCATCCCGTTCCCCACGGGCGTGCTCGCCGAGTACCTGGTCGACGGCACGACTGCTCAGCTCTACGCTGCTACCGCTCTCTACGGCGTCACGATGGTGCTGCTGACGACGATGTTCCTGCTGCTCTGGCTGCACGTGCGCCGGTCTGGTTCGATCCTCAAGAGCGCTGAAGCGGCACACCCGGTGGCGAAGCGGGCGATCGTCTTCTGCGTGATTGCCGCTGCCGCCTACCTCGCAGCGATCGGAATTGCAGCAGTTGTGCCTGTTGTCTCGCTCGTTCTGTTCACCGCCGTCGCCGCGCTCTTCGCCGTCGGACGTCTCGCGCGTTCGTGACCGCACGGCAGCTGGATGACCGGCACGAACTCGATTCTGACGCCCGACCCTGGGCTGGCCGACCGAGGCCGCTTCGGTTCGCTCTGTCGGCTTCGTCTTCAGACATCGAGACGTTCATCCGCGGATCACTGGGCCACCCCGGGCCCTGGAGGCCCTCCTACGTCTTCGACCATGGGGCCACCGTGCTGATTGCCCGAGCTTCGGCCGGGGCACTGGGATCGCAGGAACTCGTTCCTGCGAGTTGGGGCTACCTGCCCCTGTGGAACAACGGCGAGCTCGCACCTGTCACGAGCGTGGGCATCGAGCGGATCGGCATGAACGGGTTGTTCCGCGACACGCTTCGAGACCGGCGATGCCTGATTCCGTTGACGGGCTACTTCGACTGGAAGGACGAACCGGGGGCATCGGAGCCGTTCTTCGTCTCGGGGAATGCGCCGATGATGGCTTCGCTGGGCGTCTACAACGTCTCGGCAGCAAAACCACGAGAACGCCTTTCCGTGGCATTCATCACGAGAGACGAAACGGTCGACGCTCGTCGACGCACGGCTCCGATGATTCTCGGCCGGGGCGATTGGAGTGCCTGGCTCGATCCGGGAGCCGATGCCCGGAGCCCCTCCTTTCTGCAGGAACTGAAGCGCCGCGCGATCGAGAAAGCAGAGAAGCTCACCATGCATCGCGTCTCCGATCGCATCAACCTGGTGAATCCGCGCAATTCAGCGAGCCTCATCGCGCCGAGATGACGTCGGTTCGCGTCGCGCACGATCGGCGAGATCAAGCCAGATTTTGACGAAATCGCCCCTCGGCGATATAACTGATTAGGGGAAGGCAAGTACCTCGAAAATCAAGCCCTCCTCTCAAGCACAATGCTGGACTATCGTTGGATCTCGGGTGGAATCGGTTCTACCCGCGCCCCGCAGCCAGAAGGGATTCACAGAACCGTGTCTACACATGATGTGACAGCTCCGCAGAAACACGAACTGATGTCTGCCGAACAGAACGTGCAGCGCATCATGCGCACCGGAACGGTCTGGTTCGCTGCGGCTGTCGGGTCTGTCGCCGTTGTACTCGGCCTTCTTCTTTCGTCTGGCTGGCGCCCGGCCGTGCTCACCGGCGGGGTCAAACTTCTCTGGTGGGTCGGTTCGAGTCTGGTCACGGTGAGTATCGGCCTGATCGGATGGTCGGGGTGCCCGATTCTCGAAGTCGACGTTCCCACGGCTGACAAGAACAAGACCCGCACCATGCAACTCGGCACGATGCTCTTCATCGTCGGCAGCGCTGCCGCGCTCTTCGCGGTTCTGCTCGGACCAGCGGGCTGACGTTCAACGCGCTCTGGCCCACGACGGCCGAGTTCGCCTGCTGCCTCGTCGCCGCCGTCAGGCTCGGCTCGTGGTCGGGCTCCCCCACTTCACCCACGCTGCAACGTAGATCGCCAACCCGGCGATCAGGCCCACGATCACCCACAGCACGATCAAGAAATCGATCCACGAACCGATCGGCGGCGAACCCGGTAGAAAGGTTCGCAGCGGAATCGTTGCGAAGAGCATCGCGCCCATCCAACTCATGAACGACGCCTCGACCTTACGCCGCCCGCGATAGACCGTGATCGCCACGAAGAGTACAAGCACCGGCATCGCGACCATGAGCCCCAGCAGCACGATGCCGAACGCGACAGTGCTCGCGGAGCGGGTGGCTGAAACGGAGATGACGGGCAGGTCTTCCGTCTCGCCGGCCACCGTCACATTCACTGTGTCGGTCGGTGTCTCCCGACCCGCCAGGCTCCACCCCGGCATGTCTCCGGTGAGGTAGACCTTCGTGGGAACCGGTGTCGCAACCCCATCAACCGTCGTGTACGCAATGACCACCAGATTCTGCTGGCGATAGGAGTCGAATGGCCATTTCTCGACCTCACCCGGCGTGAGCAGGGTCACGGTCTTGGTGCCGGGAATCGAGTCCTTCGCAAAATCGATCGATTGGTTGCCTTCGACTGGTGAAATGATCACACTGACCTGTTCCGGGAGGAACGCGGAATCGACGGGCTGGATCTGGTCGGATGTCACGAGCTTGAGTTGCATGGTGATGCTCTCGCCGACAGGGTTGACGGCCTGCGGAGTGAGCAAGACGGTCACCCCTCCGACCGGAGCCGTGGAGTCCTTCTCGCCCACCGAGACCACTCGTCCGCTCGAGGCATAGAGCAACACGACGCCGACATACACGAGTGCCGCAAGTGCGACCGCGCCGACGAGAATCCAGCGCCTGCGGGATGCCCGGCGAGCGCGCGGCGCAGGCGTGACTCCCGTCGGGGTCGGCGTTTCGTGCGTTGTCACAAGGCGAGCCTATCGAGCGGGCTGCTGCCGGGCATCCATTCGCCTCGGCAGCATGGCGCGAACGCTGTGGCGCCGCGACTCAGACGGCCGCCCGCGCCGCGGAGCGCACGATGAATTCAGCTGCGGCACTGTTCGCCTCGGCCACGGCATCAACCGCGTCACCGCCGCGGAAGTACGAAAACGACAGCGCGGCGCTGAAGACGTCGCCCGCTCCGATGGCCTGGCCCACCGTATCGATGGGGTGCGCAGCGACATGGGTGGGCATGCCCGCGCAGAAGACAGTCGCCCCTGCACTGTTCTGGGTGACGACGAATCGCACTTGGGGATAGAGACCAGACCAGTTCCTGGCAACGACAAGCGCATCGGAGATGTCTTCGTCGGAGAAGACGACGAGGTCGAACTGCGGCAGGATGTCGGCATGCTCGATGAATGCACGCTTGACCACAACCGACTCATCGGTCACGTCGCGAAGATAACCCTGTGCGATCAGAATCGTGACGGCGTGCGATGGTGCGGCAGCCGTCACCTGGCGAATGTAGTCCGCAGTCAGGGTGGGCAGGAGTGGAGCGACCACCAGAATGTCGGTTGACGCGAGACGATCCGCGACCACGTCATTCAGGGGCACCGATTTCGCAGTCTCCGAGAGATAACACTCCTGTCGCCGCAGGCCACCCTCGATGATGTTGCGGTAGAGCATCGTTCTTCCCGGCTGCGGCGGGTTCAGAAAATGAAGGCCAGCTCCCAGACCGAGAAAATCGTCTGAGTACGGGGCGAGAACGTACACATCGTCGACGCCGTTCCTGCTGAACTGGGGCGCCATGTAGACGGCCGGCGAGCCAGCCGAACTCCCCGTGTCGCCAGCGTCGACCGTCGCACTGGTGCCGGCACCATTGTCGATTCGGTGCTCGTCGGTCAGGTCTTCGACGGTGCGGTTCTGGTCGATACACACGTGACCCACGATCGTCACGCTCGGCGAGAGTTGTGAGTGCAGGGCAGTATCCATGTCAAGAGGGCCAACTCGAGACCCGCTTCGCGTATTCCGCCGTGGGTGCGCGCCCTACACGGCCTGGTTGATACGAACAGTGTTACCCGACGGGTCGCGGAAGGCACAGTCGCGTGGGCCCCACGGCTGGTCGATCGGCTCCTGCAGCACCTCGGCTCCCGAGGCCCGAACCCGCTCGAAGGTCGCATCGAGGTCATCGGTACTGAAGACCATGATGGGCAGGACGCCCTTCGTCAACAACTCCTGAAGGGCGTCGCCGTCGGCCTGCGAGCGACCGGCGTGGGGCTCCGAGAGCACGATCTCGAGCCCGGGCTGCGCATCGCTGCCGAGCGTGAGCCAGCGGTAGCCACCATTGGCGACGTCGTTGCGCACCGCCAGACCCAGCGCGTCGCGGTAGAAGCCCAGTGACTCATCGACGTCATTGACTGTGATCTGGGAGTATCTGAGTGAAATCGTCATGTCAGCAACGCTAGACGGATGCCCGCGCCGCTGCTTCTCGAATCCTGCTCGCCTGCGGTGCACCGCTTGCCCGCCGTCGCGGACGAGTCTGTTCTTGCGCGATCCTGGTCGGCATAACGATCACGGCAGGGTGCTCGCGTGCCCGATACACGCTCGGAGGTTCGCCGACCAACTCGGTGAACCGCGTGCTGAACGACCCGAGCGAGGTCGAGCCGACGGCCATGCACGCGTCGGTCACACTCATGCCGGCCCTCAGCAACGCCATCGACCGCTCGATGCGACGGGTCATGAGGTAGCCGTACGGAGTCTCGCCGTAGGCCGCGCGGAACAACCGCGAGAAGTGCGCGGGCGACATCATGGCGCGCGCAGCCATGGTCGGTACGTCAAGCGCCTTCGCGAAGTCGCGGTCGATGAGGTCGCGCGCCCGGCGCAGGTGCGCGAGGTTGGCAAGCTCTGCGGGCGTCATGCGACGACAGTACCCCACAGTTCGGCCGCAGGGGGCCGCATATACAGAGATGCCCCGAGTGAATCTCTTCCGTGAAGAAGGATCCGCTCGGGGCACCTTCCCGTTCCCCAGGGAACGAGTCTCGGGTTACGCGGCCAGGGGCAACCCGGCGTCGGCGATGGAACCAGCAACCACCACGAGAGAGCCATCGTGGGCATCGACGGTGACGGAGCCACCATCGCTGAGCGCACCTGTCACCAGGAGATCGGCGATGCGATCATCCACCTCGCGCTGGATGACGCGGCGAAGCGGGCGTGCGCCATACTCGGGCTCGTACCCGGTCGACGCGATCCAGTCGATCGCGGCGTCGGTCACCTCGATGGTGACGTTCCGAACGGCCAGACGGGCCCTGGTCGCACCGAGCAGCAGGTCGACGATCTCACGCAGCTGCGCGGTCTCGAGCTTTCTGAACAGCACGATCTCGTCGATGCGGTTGAGGAGCTCGGGGCGCATCGCCTCGCGCAGCTTGCCCATCACGCGGTCGCGAAGGGCCTTGTCGCTGCCGAAACCGCCGCCAGCTGTCGGGTCGGCGACGAACCCGATGGCCCCGCCCCGGCTCGCCAGGAACTCCGAACCGAGGTTCGAGGTCATGATGATGACGGTGTTGCGGAAGTCGACTGTGCGGCCCTGGCCGTCGGTCAGGCGACCGTCGTCGAGCACCTGAAGAAGCAGATTGAAGACGTCTGGGTGGGCCTTCTCGATCTCATCGAACAGGATGACCGAGTAGGGGTTGCGGCGAACACGCTCGGTCAGCTGGCCGGCCTCGTCGTACCCGACGTATCCGGGAGGGGCTCCGACCAGGCGAGACACCGTGTGGCGCTCGCCGAACTCACTCATGTCAAAGCGCAGCATGGCCTTCTCGTCACCGAACAGGCTCGACGCGAGCGTCTTGGCGAGCTCGGTCTTGCCGACGCCGGTCGGGCCGAGAAACAGGAAACTGCCGACGGGCCGGTTCTGGTCGCCCATGCCGGTGCGGTTGCGGCGAACGGCCTTGGCGACGACAGTGACCGCGTCGTCCTGACCGATCACGCGCTCGTGCAGCTCGGTCTCGAGCAACGCGAGACGTTCACGGTCGACCTCGGTCAAGCGCTCGGCCGGGATGCCGGTGGCGCGCGCGATCACAGCTGCGATCTCGGGCTCACCAACCGTGGTCGACAAGCCTGTCGTCGACCCTGAGGATCGACCGCGCAGAGGCGTCGCAGGCAGAGACGTCGCAGTGTGACCAGCCGCGCCCGCGGAGAGCTTCGCGTGCACCGTTCCGATCTCGTCGCGCAGCCGCGAAGCTTCTTCGTAGTGCTCTGCCGCGACGGCGGAGTTCTTCGAGGCTTCGAGATCTGCGAGCTGCACCAGTAAGGCAGAAGCGTCGAACTTGAGGCCCAGCTTCAGGCGCAGTCGCGCACCGGCCTGGTCGATCAGGTCGATCGCCTTGTCGGGGAGGAAACGGTCGGTGACGTAGCGCGCCGACAGCTCGACGGACGCGCGGATGGCCTCATCGGTGTAGGTCACGCCGTGGTGGTCTTCATATGCCCCGCGGAGACCCGCGAGGATCTTCACGGCGTCTTCGATGCTCGGTTCGCCGACCACGACGGGCTGGAAGCGGCGCTCGAGCGCAGGATCCTTCTCGATCGCACGGTATTCCTTGAGGGTGGTGGCACCGACCAGGTGCAGTTCGCCCTTTGCAAGTCGGGGCTTCAGGATGTTGCCGGCGTCCATTCCGCCTTCGCCGGAGCCGCCAGCACCGACGACGGTGTGCAGCTCGTCGATGAAGACGATCAGCTCGGACTTGTGGGCGGCGATCTCGTCCATCACTGTGGTGAGGCGCTCCTCGAAGTCGCCACGGTACTTCGTGCCCGCCAGCATCGCGGGCAGGTCGAGCGAGACGACACGCTTGCCGCGCAGTTGCTCGGGAACACCGCCGTCGACGATGGCCTGGGCGATCCCACCGATGATCGCGGTCTTGCCGACGCCGGCCTCGCCGATGAGCACGGGGTTGTTCTTGGTACGACGGGAGAGGATCTCGATGGTCTGCTCGATCTCGTCGGAGCGGCCGATCACAGGGTCGAGGTCGCCTTCGCGAGCCATCTCCGTGAGGTCGGTGCCGAACCTGTCGAGCATCGGGGTTTCAGACTCCGGGGACGCGGGCGACATCGGGTCAGACGCCTCGCCCGCGCTGACGGTTTCGCGCATTCCGGCTTGCAGGGCATCCGGAGTCACGCCGGCGGCGGCGAGCACCTGACCAGCCGGTGAATCCTGGTTGATGACCAGCGCGAAGAAGAGGTGCTCGGGGTCGATGTAGGTCGAGCCGGATGCCCGGGCGACCTGGTAGGCGTGAAAGAGCGTGCGCTGGGCCGACTGGGTCAGCGAAGGCAGAACATCGGGGCGTTCGGTCGACGACTGCGGCAAGCGCTGCTCGGCGGCGTGCGCGATCGCAGAGGGGCTCGCTCCGAGGCGGGCAATGGCGTCGGACGCGGGTTCCTGTTCAGCGATGACCCGCAGAATGTGCAGGGCATCGAGCTCGCTCTGGCCGTGGGAGAGCGCAAACTGGCCGGCCTCGGCGAGTACCTCGTGGGTACGCCGGCTCATGAGCCTGCTGATGTCGATGGGACGACCGGCTTGGGCGGCGCGCTCACCCTGCAGGTAGCGGGCGAGGAATTCGTCGAACGAGCTGGAGCCTTCGGCCGCGGGGCCGAGGTTGTCGGGTGAAATGGGCAAGTGGTCCTCCTGTGAAACTTGAGTGCCTTCGTATCAAGTTAACGCACACGACGCGACTCTATTCCCGAAGAGGGTGCATGCCCTTCGTACGAGCCGAAACTGTTTCGTGACAGCGCAAAGGCCTCTGCATACCATGGGAGGGTGGACGTGCTGACGCGTTCAGGGGCGCGAGGATTCGATGACGAACGAAAAACCGAACATTCTGCTGATTCTCGCCGACGACATCGGTTGGTTCGATGTCGGGGCGTATCATCGCGGGATCATGGGCACTGAGACGCCCAACATCGATCGCATCGCGGCCGAGGGCGCGATGATGACCGACAACTATGCGCAGGCTAGCTGCACGGCCGGGCGGGCGGCGTTCATCACTGGGCAGATTCCGCTCCGCACCGGGCTCACGACAGTCGGGTTGCCCGGGGCCGAGCAGGGAATCCAGGATTCCGATCCGACCCTCGCTGAGCTCATCAAGCCGGAGGGCTACCGAACGGCGCAGATCGGCAAGAACCACCTCGGCGACCGTAACAAGTTCCTGCCGACGGTACACGGCTTCGACGAGTTCTACGGCAATCTGTACCACCTGAACGCCGAAGAAGAGCCCGAGCAGCCCGAGTACCCCAAAGAACTGCCGATCTTCCAGCAGCTGTTCATTCCGCGCGGCGTGCTCGACTGCAAGGCGAGCACCGTGGATGACCCGACCGTGGATCCGCGGTTCGGGCCCATCGGTAAGCAGACGATCACCGACACTGGGCCCCTCACGCGCAAGCGCATGGAGAGCATCGAGGATGACCTGCTCGAGCACTCGCTCGATTTCATCGACCGCGCCGTCGCCGCAGACGAGCCCTTTCTCCTGTGGCACAACACCACGCGGATGCATGTATGGACGCATCTCTCGGAGCGCTGGAAAGACAAGACCGGCCTCGGTGTCTACGCCGACGGGATGCAGGAACTCGACTGGGTCGTCGGAGAACTGCTCGCCAAACTCGACGAGCTCGGCATCGCGGACAACACGATCGTGGTGTTCGCCAGCGACAACGGTTCAGAGGCCTTCACCTGGCCCGACGGCGGCACCTCGCCCTTCCGCGGCGAGAAGGGTCTCGGCTGGGAGGGCGGCTTCCGCTCCCCACTCGCCATCCGCTGGCCGGGAAAGATCCCCGCGGGCCAGGTGCTGAACGGCATCTTCTCCCTCGAAGACATCCTGCCCACCGTCATGGCCGCAGTCGGTAGACCCGAGGTCAAAGAAGAACTCCTCGAGGGAGCCGACTTCGGCGACAAGCACTTCAGGGTGCACATCGACGGCTACAACCAGTTGCCCTACCTGACAGGCGAAGTCGACGAGTCGCCGCGCCACGAATTCTTCTACTACGGCGAACGAGACCTCTTCGCGCTGCGCTACAACAACTGGAAGGTGCACTTCCAGACGAAAGACGACTGGTTCCATGGGGCCATCGTGAAGAGCACCGTTCCGCAACCCGTCAACCTGCGCGTCGACCCGTTCGAACGCCACATGGAAGACCCGGCCTACCCCCTGTATGCCGGCGAGAAACTCTGGACCGTGCTTCCGGCAGCAGCCATCGTGCAGCAACACATCGCGACCTTCACCGAATTCCCCCCAACCCAGGCCCCACCGGACTTCAACCCACAAGCCATCGTCGACAAGGTAGTGAACGCAGCCGCACAGAGGCACGGCAACTGAGAGCTTCCACGACACTGCACACAGAAAAGCTGCGACCAGCCGGAGAACCACGAGTTCCCGGCAGCCGCAGCTGACCTGTTCACGAAAGCGGTCAGACGAGCAGACCGGTGATCGTGCCGAGCAGGGTGTCCACGTCGAAATCCGCCGTGGGTGCGTCTTTGACGATCTTGCCGAGTCGCAGCACGACGACACGGTCGGTGACCTCCAGCACGTGAGGCAGGGTGTGCGAAATGAAGATCACACCCAGCCCCTTCGCTTTGGCGGCACGGATGACCTGCAGGACTTCCTTCGACTGTCTCGCGCCGAGGTGGTTCGTGGGCTCGTCGAGGATGATGACCTTGCGTGCCCACGACACTGCACGGCCGATGGCGACAGCCTGGCGCTGCCCACCAGAGAGCTGGGAAACGGGGCGGTTCGACGCCGGCACCGCAATACCGACACGCTCAAGGTCGGCGTGGGCTTCAGCATCCATTCGCTTCTGGGCCAGGAATCCGAGCTTGCCGAGGATGCCCGGGCTCGGGATCTCGCGACCGAGGAACACGTTCGAGCTCACCGAGAGGTGGGGAGCGAGGCTCGACTCCTGATAGAGGGTCTCGACGCCGGCTTCGAGCGCTTCGTGCGGGCTCTTCCAGTGGCGTTCGACGCCCTCGAGCAGAATCTGGCCTGAGTCCGGCTGATGCGCCCCAGCGAGCGCCTTCACGAGTGTCGACTTGCCGGCGCCGTTGTCGCCGACCAGGCCGATGACCTCTCCGGCCCTGACGCTGAGGCTCACGTCATCGAGAGCGACGACGCTGCCGTACTTCTTGGAGATGTTGCGTACTTCGTAGAGAGGTGCATCTGCGAGGGTCATGAGCGTCTTCCGTTCGCGCGCAGGGCCTGCAGCGAGACCGCTGCGGCAATGAGGATGGCGACGACGACCTGCTTCCAGTTCGGTTCGACGCCGATGATGATGAGACCGCTGGTGACGGTGGCGAGGATGAGCGATCCGAGGACCGTACCCGACATGCGGCCGACACCACCCGAGAGTGCGACGCCACCGATGACGACTGCGGCGATGGCGTCGAGCTCGTCTCCGACACCGGAGGTCGGAGCACCCGAACCCAGGCGGATGTAGAGGAACATACCCGCCAGGCCCGAGAGCAGACCCGACAGAACGTAGATCTTCGTCAGGTGCCGCTTCACATTGATACCGGCGGCCAGGGCGGCGAACGAGTTCGAGCCGATCGCGTAGGTGTACCGGCCGAAGCGGGCCTTGTGCAGGAACAGACCGGCGATCACGACGATGATGATCACGAAGATCAGCGGCCACGAAAGCGGGCCGAGCCACGGCACGCTGAGCAGAATGGCGCTCTGCGGGCCTTCACCGATGGGCGCACCGCCCGTGAGCACGATCGACATACCGCCAGCGGCACCGAGGGTGGCCAGTGTGGCAATGAAGGGCACGAGGTGCAACCGGTTGATGAGTACGGAGTTGATGAAACCGACGAGCACACCGGTCGCCGCAGCCACGAGCGTTCCGACGAAGATCGTGATTCCGTCGTTCTGGCCGGCTGCGGTCATCGCCTGCATGGCGTAGGCCGCAATCACACCCGAGAAGCCGAGAGTGGCACCGACCGAGAGATCGATTCCGCCCGAGATGACGACGAACGTCTCAGCGACCGCGATGAGAACGATGGGGCCCCAGTCGAGCAGGATGTTGCCGAACACGTCGACGGTGAAGAAGACCGGGTTCAGAACGGAGAAGACAATCACCATTCCGATCAGGACCAGCAGAAGAATCGTCTGCTGGTTGGTGAGCAGCTCGATGAACCGCTTGCCGGGAGTGACAGGCGGCTGTGCGCCTGCGCCCGGCTTCAGTTCGATTGTTTCGGTGATTGCCACGGGGTGCCTTTCGCGTCGTATGAAGACAGCGTCTAGAGATACATGCAGTGGTGCTCGAGCATGCGGTGGTGAGATGAGGGGGTGCGGCCCCGCCGGTCACCTTCGGGTGGTGACCGACGAAGCCGCGGCAGGGGGTGACTACTGGACGTAGGTGTACTTCGTCAGGTCAGCAGCCGAGGTGTCTTTGTTCAGCGTGATGTTCGGCAGTGTGACCTTGGCTTCGATACCGGTGGCCTTGTTGCCGTTGTCGATGTAGGTGTGGCATGCGTCGACAGCCTGCTTGGCTTCTTCGGCCGGGTTCTGGGCGATGAGAGCAGTGAAGACGCCCTTACCGATCAGATCGACGTTGGACTTGTATGCGTCGTAGCCGATGAGTGCGACCTTGCCGGTCAGGCCCTTGGCCTGGAGGGCAGATGAAGCGCCCGTGGCGTTGGTGCCGTCAATGGCGAAGATGCCCGCGAGGTCGGGGTACTTGGTCAACCAGTTGCTCACGTTGCTGTCAGCGGTGGCTGCCTGCGACTGCGAGTATGCCGTGTCGACGAGCTCGATGCCCGGGTACTTCGCTGCGAGCTGGTCTTTGAAGCCCTTGAGACGATCGACGTTGGTGGTCGCGGTGGCCGAGGTCAGGCCGGCAACGACCTTGTAGCTGCCACCGGACTTGTAACCGATCGCCGTAGCCATCTGGTCGGCTGCGGCCTGGCCGCCCTGAACGTTGTCTCCGGTGATGAACGAGATGACGTTGCTGAGGTCGGTGACGTGAGTGTCGACGTTGACCACAGGGATCTTCGCTGCGGTCGCCTTGGTGACCGAAGCCTGGAGCGCGTCAGGGTCGGTCGGGATCAGCACGAGGCAGTCCGGCTTCTGGGCCAGCACCTGGTCGACGATGGGAATCTGCGTTGCCGGCGAGTAGAGCGAGGGGTCGCCCTGCCAGATCAGCTTGTCGCCCTTGGCGGATGTCTCAGCAGCAGCGCCGACATTCATTGCCTTGAAGAACGGGTCGGCCTCTGCGCCCATGACGAAGGCGATGGTGAGCGGCTTCGCTCCGCCGGCGGTCGAACTTGCCGTGGTCGAGCCGCTGCAGCCGGAAGCCACGAGAAGCAGCGATGCTGCCACACTGACTGCTCCGACGGTCTGAACGATACGTTTCATTTCGGGTAACTCTCCTTTGAGTGCGATCTGACTCTCTCACTTTCGCCCGATGGAGGGGAAGAGTGGCAGAGTCTGACTTCGCTTGCGGTGTGGTGCAGGTGTCTTCGTGAAGTCATCAGCCCTATATTGAGATCGATCTCAGTTTTGTTGTGAGATCGATCTCGGTGATGATGGGTATGATCATCACACCGTTTATCTCCGCTGTCAAACCATCAGGAAAAAGCTCATGAAGCAATCGGGTAACGAAGCCCACCCCACGATCAGCGATGTGGCCAGGCACGCAGGAGTGTCCCGGGCCACGACGTCCCGTGCGTTGAGCAATTACGGGGTTGTCAATTCGGAGACCCGCGCCAAAGTGCTCCGGAGCGCAGAAGAGCTGGGCTATGTGCCCAATGTGCTCGCCCGCTCGATGCGGGCCGGCAGCACACAGACCCTCGGGCTCATCATTGCCGAAGTGGGCCTGAGTGTCTTCGACCTGGCCATGCGATCCGTCATCGAGTCGGCCAGCCTGCAGGGCTACCAGGTGCTCGTCACCAACACCAACGAAGACCTGGTTGCAGAACGCGCATCGATTCGCGTCATGCTCGAGAAGCAGGTCGACGGCCTGATCGTCGTGCCCAGTGCCGTGGTCGACCTCGAGTTCCTCAGCAAATCCGACCTCAAGGGCAAACCAGTCACGCTTCTCGACCGCTCGCTCGAGACGCTGGGCATTCCCAGTGTCACCGCTGACAACAATCGCGGGGCCCGCGACGCGGTCGAACACATGCACTCTCTCGGTCACACGAAGATCGGCCTGATCGTTGTGACGGCGAATCTCGAGGGCGAGACCGGCGAGCGGCCGCGTGGCCTCATCTCGACCATCCACGATCGCGTCGAGGGTTACTACGCCGAGATGACGGAGTCGGGCCTTCGCGTCGACCCGGACTGGGTGCGATACTGCGGCGATGCCGGCGATGCTGCAACCACCGCGGTTTGCGCGATCCTCGATTCGCCGGAGCCACCGACCGCACTGCTGGCCTCGAACGGCAACATGTCGCTCGCCGTACTGCGGGTGGCGAAGGAACGGGGGCTCGTCATCGGCCGGGACCTCTCGCTCGTCGGCTTCGACGATGCACCCTGGGCCACTGTGCTCACCCCGAGCCTGACCGTGGTCGACCTGCCCATCGAGGAGATGGCCAAGGCAGCCGTCGACAACCTGATCGCGCAGATCGCCGATCCATCGACTGAACAGACCTCGGTGACCCTACCGACCAGACTCCTAGTACGGCACTCCGTCGACGACCTCACGGCCCATCCCGGCGCAGTGATCCGAACCCCCTCTGCACCCGCGACACCGCTTCGCACCCAGAAAAGAGCACTCACTTCGCCATGACAATCGCCCTCTACGCGGAGTTCACCGCCTCAGCCGGCAACGCTGCCGCAGTGTCCGCGCTCATCGACGAATTCGCGACGGCCGTGCGTGCTGAACCCGGAAACCTGCGATTCGACCCCCATTCCCTGTCCAGCGATCCTCACTCCGTCTTCGTCTACGAGCTCTACCGCGACCAACTCGCCTTCGACGCGCACCTCGCCAGCGCTCACGGCCTCGAATTCAACAGAAGGCTGACTTCCCTCATCACCGGCGGCCAGTCACAATTGACCATGCTCGACCCCATCGGCGTCTTTCCCGCCTGATGATCGCCGAAAGGATCCGACACCGTGTCTCCTGAACCAGAGTCCGCCGCGCAGCCCGCACCCTCAGCAGCACCGGCCAGAACGCCCGGGCCGGCGATCGTGATCGGCGAGGCGCTCACCGACATCGTCATCAGTCCGAACGGTGTCTCCGAGCACCCCGGCGGCTCGCCCATGAACGTCGCCATCGGCCTGGCCCGGCTGGGCGACGCCGTCGAGTTGGTCACCCGCATCGGCAGCGATGCACGCGGCGGTGAACTGAAACGACACATCGAAGCCTCGGGCGTCGCTTTCTTTCCTGGCTCCATCATCGACGAGCCGACCTCGACGGGCACCGCCCTGCTCGACGAGTCCGGCGCAGCCACCTACGAGTTCGACATTCGCTGGTCACTCGAATTCGTCGGAGAGCTGCCCGCAACCGCCCTCGTGCACACCGGTTCGATCGCCGCGTTCCTCACCCCTGGCGCGTCCGACGTCCGCCGCCTTCTTGCCGAGACACCCGTGGGCACGATCGTCACGTTCGACCCGAACATCCGCCCCTCGCTGCTCGGCTCCGTCGAGACAGCCCGGGCAACAGCAGAAGACCTGATGGCACTGTCGAACGTCGTGAAGCTCAGCGACGAGGACGCCGAATGGTTGTACCCAGCTCTGTCACCGTCCGAGGTACTCGGCCACATTCTCACGCTGGGGCCGGCGCTTGCGATCATGACCCGCGGGGCATCCGGTGCCCTGCTCGTCTCTGATCTCGCGACCCTCGACCTGCCCGGCAGGCGTGTGGTCGTGGCCGACACCATCGGCGCGGGCGACTCGTTCATGAGCGCGTCGATCCACACGCTGCTCCGGATGCTCGGCGAAGGCACCGCGCCCGAATCCCTCGTCGACGGCTCGGCCTTCACCGCCGAAACACTCACTCGCCTCGGCACCTTCGCCATCGACTGCGCCGCCATCACCGTGTCTCGCTCCGGCGCCAACCCTCCGAATCTGGCCGACGTCTCCGCGTAGACCCGACTTTCGTCGGAGCAGAGGGAATCCGCCGACGCCAGCGCGGCGGACGCGCGCTCTTCCGCCGAAAGTGCTCCACGAACTATAGACAGTGCCACTATCGGATAGCTAAAGTATCTGTTATGAGAATGGCGGAACTGAGTTCGGTGGCCGGGGTGCCGGTCGCGACCATCAAGTACTACCTGCGGGAGGGGCTGCTGCAAGCGGGCGTCGCGAGCAGCCCCAACCAGGCGAGCTACGACGACGAGCACGTTCGCCGCTTGCGGCTCATTCGGGCACTCCTCGACGTCGGCGGGCTGAGCATCCTGTCTGCCCGCGAGGTCATCGACTCGATCTACTCCGACTCCTCGCTCGCCGAGACGTTCGCGGTGGCGCAGAACACCGTCTCCGAAACCCTCGACGTCGAACAGATCGACCCCGAAGCCCTCCAGCGCATCGATGCTCTCGTCTCGGACTGGAAATACTTGCCCGCGAACCCCGGCCGCCTGGCTGCGGGACGGGTGCTCAGCACCTTCGACGCGGTGGGCCAGCGGGATGACCGGGGCTGGTTCGGCCGTTATAAGACTGCCGCACTGGTCGCCGCCGAGGCCGACCTCGACGAGATCGAAACGCGCCAGTCACGCGAATCCCAGGCCGAAACGGTGGTCGTCGGCACCGTTCTCGGCGACGCACTCTTCGCGGCTCTGCGCCGCATCGCCCAGGAGCACGTCACCCAGCAGCGCTATTCACCGGAAGGAACCGCGTGATCACCATGACCGATCTTCACTCCGCTACCCACTCCCCATCGACCACACTCCGGAACGCGGCCCTGCGTCGGGTCACCTGGCACAGGCCTCTTCTCGTGGTGTCGCTGGCCATGGCTGCACTCGCCGTCTGGTCCTTTGTCGGGATCTTCGTCGATCCACGAATCATCACGGGGGCTGCCCTCTGGGCGAAGCCGTTCAAGTTCGCCGTCTCGGTCTTCGTCTACTCCCTCTCCCTCTCGTGGCTCATCGGATTGGTGAAGGGTTCACGACGGGTTCAGCGCGTCGCCTGGTGGGCAGGAACGACTGCTGCCGTCTTCCTGGCCGTCGAGATCGTGATCATCGTTGCGGCCGCCGCCGCCGACACCACGAGCCATTTCAACGTGTCGACCCCACTGCAGACTGCCGTCTGGGCGGTGATGGCGGTCTCGATCGTCGTCGTCTGGAGCGCGGCGGTTCCCGTCGCCGTGCTGCTGTTCCGCAGCGACCTCGGCGACGCAGCCCGCACCCTCGCCATCCGCTCCGGCCTGATCATCGCCCTCATCGGGATGGGACTCGCCTTTCTGATGACAAGCCCGACGGCAGCGCAGCTGGCGGACTACCACGGCATCGTCGGCGCACACACGGTCGGCCTGCCAGACGGCGGCCCCGGCCTGCCGCTGCTCGGATGGAGCACCGTGGGCGGCGACCTGCGGATTCCCCACTTCGTCGGGATGCACGCTCTGCAGATCATCCCGCTGATTGCAGCTGCGCTCGAACTACTCTCTACGCGGATTCGGGCGCTTCTATCGCCGGGCACTCGGCTCGCCGTCATGCGCGTCGTGGTGGTCGCCTACCTCGCCACTCTCGTCTTCGTCACCTGGGAGGCACTGGCAGGAATTCCCCTCATCCGGCTCTGACACCCGTTGGCACGTGCTAAACCTCGGCCTTGGTGAGAACGGGCGGAGCTGGGCCGACGTCCGCCACATATCCCGGGGTATCGGCCCTCCTCCGCCCGTTCGACTGTCGGGCCGTGGGGGTTGTCGAGGATGCGCGCTCACGTCGCCCCACCGCAGCAAACCCTGCGCTGCGGAGGCCGTGCGGACTGTCTGCGCGGGGGAATGTGACGCTTTGTGGCAGCCGAGCGAGCAGCGCACGCGGATCTCACGCACTATAGCCTCATGACCCGACAGATTCGTTTCAACGCCTTCGACATGAACTGTGTCGCCCACCAGTCCTCAGGAATGTGGCGACACCCGCAGGACCAGTCGTGGCGTTACAAGCAGATCTCCTACTGGACCGAGCTCGCGAAGCTCCTCGAACGCGGCAAGTTCGACGGCATCTTCATCGCCGACGTGCTGGGCACGTACGACGTGTACGGCGGATCGAACGAGGCCGCCATCCGTCACGGAGCCCAGGTTCCGGTCAACGATCCGATCCTCCTGGTGTCTGCCATGGCCGCGGTCACCGAGAACCTCGGCTTCGGCATCACCGCCGGCACGGCCTACGAGCATCCGTACCCGTTCGCCCGCCGCATGTCGACCCTCGACCACCTCACAAACGGCCGTGTCGGCTGGAACGTCGTGACAGGGTACCTGCCGAGCGCTGCCCGCAACATGGGCCACGACGACCAGCTCGAGCACGATGAGCGCTACGACGTCGCCGACGAGTACCTCGAGGTGCTGTACAAGCTCTGGGAAGGCTCGTGGGAGGATGACGCCGTCATTCGCGACCGCGAGTCAGGTGTCTTCACCGACCCGAGCAAGGTGCACGAGATCGGGCACTACGGCACGCACTTCACGGTTCCGGGCATCCACCTCTCTGAGCCGTCGACCCAGCGCACACCGGTGATCTACCAGGCCGGGGCCTCGCCCCGCGGCATCGAGTTCGCGGCAGGCAATGCTGAGGCGATCTTCGTGGCGTCGTCGACGAAGGCCGGGCTGAAGGAGACCGTCGGCAAGATCCGCGATGCCCTCGAATTGGCCGGTCGCGACCGCTACAGCGCAAAGATCTACACGCTGCTCACGATCATCGTCGACGAGACGACCGAGAAGGCCAAGGCCAAGCACGCCGACTACCTCAGCTACGCCAGCGAAGAGGGCGCGCTCGTCTTCATGTCGGGCTGGATGGGCATCGACCTGTCGCAATACGACCTCGACGAGCCGATCGGCAACGTCAAGAGCAACGCGATCCAGTCGACCGTCGCCAACTTCCAGGCCGCGAACGAAGACGGCAGCGAGTGGAAGGTGCGCGACATCGCCAAGCTCGGTGCGATCGGCGGCCTCGGCCCGTTCGTCGTCGGCTCGCCCTCAGAGGTCGCCGACCACCTGCAGGAATGGGTCGAAGACACCGACGTCGACGGGTTCAACCTCGCCTACGCGATCACGCCCGGTACCTTCGAAGACGTCGTCGAGTTCGTCATTCCCGAGCTTCAGAAGCGCGGCGCCTATCAGACGGACTACGTCGAGGGCACCCTGCGCAACAAGCTGCACGGTCGCGGCGACCGCCTGCCCGAAGAGCACCTCGGTGCCCAGTATCGCGTCGGGGTGCCTGTCACGTGATCACTCTCGAGAAGCTGACGAAGGTCTACGGTCACGGCGACACTGCCGTGACCGTGCTCGACAACCTCGACTTCAGCGTGGCTCCTGGCGAGATCTTCGCCGTCGTGGGCCCGAGTGGAGCGGGCAAGAGCACTCTGGCGCAGTGCGTCAACCTTCTCGAGCGCCCCACCTCCGGCTCTGTCGTGGTGAACGGCGAGAACCTGTCGCAGCTGAGCGAGGCGCAGTTGCGCGCCGCACGCCGCCGCATCGGCACCGTCTTCCAGTCCGACGGGCTGTTCAGCCGCCGCACGGCAGCCGACAACATCGCCCTGCCGCTCAGCTATCTCGGCGTCACCCGCCGGGACTCGAAGAAGCGTGTCGCCGAATTGCTCGACCGTGTCGGGCTTTCTGCACGCGCTGACTACTTTCCGCACCAGCTCTCGGGCGGCCAGCGCCAGCGCGTGGGTATCGCCCGGGCTCTCGCCCTGAAGCCGACGGTTCTGCTGGCCGATGAAGCCACCTCCGGCCTCGACCCCGAATCGACAACCTCGATCACCTCGCTGCTGAAAGAGCTGCGCGACGACCTCGGCCTCTCCATTCTTTTCATCACCCACGAGATGCAGACGGTGTTGCAGGTCGCCGACTCCGTCGCCCGCCTCGACCACGGCCACATCGTCGAATCGGGCCGCGTCGTCGACCTGCTGCGCGACCCGAATTCTGAACTCGGCAGGGCCCTCAACCCGGCGAAACCCGCCCTCGACGCCGGCATCGACGAGACCACCTGGTTCGTCAGCTACACCTCGGCCGGGGTTCCCTCGGACTGGGTCACTCGCCTCTCGAACGAACTGTCGACCCCCGTCTCTCTGCTCGGTGCGTCGATCGAGACCATCAACGGGGCCATCGTCGGGCACGCCAGCGTGGGGCTCCGCGCCTCGAGCCAGCAGGCTGTCATCGACGCTGCCCGGCGGCTGGGTCTGGATGCCCGGCTCACGCCTGCCGAATCGCCGGTCGAGCACGCCGAAGGCCGGGTCGGAACCCCCGCGCACGAGGACGAGGTTTCGCTACGCAGCTCGGCTGCGGCTCGCGCAGCGGATTCCGAGAAGGAGTTCGCCGCATGAGCGCCGCGACTCTCGCGAGCGCCGTGCTCGCCAACAACGACGTGCCACTCGCGCAGATCCCGGCACTCGTACTGCCCGCGCTCGGCGAGACACTGATCATGGTGGGCATCGTGATGGCGATCGTGGTCGTCGTCGGCGTGCCACTCGGGGCGATCATCCACAATCTCGCCCGTGACGGTCTCTTTCCGAACCCTGCCCTGCACAGCGCGCTGAGCTGGATCGTGAGTGTCGGGCGGTCGCTGCCGTTCCTGATCCTGATGGTCGCGATCATTCCGTTCACCCGGCTCATCACGGGCACGAACATCGGTATCGCGGCTGCCGTGGTGCCGATGTCGGTCGCGGGCATCGCGTTCTTCACCCGCATCGTCGAGAACTCGCTGCGCAGTGTTCCGCCGTCGCTGGTGAAGGTCGCGAAGGCCTCAGGTGGCTCGAGCTTCCAGATCATCCGCACGGCGCAGCTCGGTGAAGCGGTGCCGTCGCTCATCGGTGGACTCACAATCAACACCATCGCCATGATCGAGTACTCAGCGATCGCGGGAACGATCGGCGCCGGGGGCATCGGTTACGTCGCCATCACCTACGGGTACCAGCGCTTCGACAACCAGGTCATGCTCGCCACGATCATCATCCTCGTCGCTCTCGTCGCGGCGGTGCAGCTGGTCGGCGACGCTCTCGTGCGCCTCACCACCCCGCACAGCTCGACGGCCAGCGATCGCCGCTTCGCCCGCAGGGTCGCCCGCATCGATATCGAGGCTGCAAATGCTGCGTCGCCCGTCTGAGCGCGCGATTGTCGTGACCTCATCACGATGTCGCCCGTCCCACCTGATGCTCTAGCGGTCGCTCACCGACCGCCATCCCCCGCAACGGAACAGTCCACTCGGCCCGGCGCGTGCAGCCTGCACGTGCTCCTGCGTGCTGACTATTCCGTGTCGCTCCACCCCACCCCAATCCTTACCCTCCTGTAAACCACAGCAGCCCGAAAGGCACTACAGCCATGTCTGAAACACCCTCCACCACCCCCTCGGCCGCCGAAACCGGCCACGGATTCGAACTCAAGAAGCGCAAGAAGTGGCCCTGGATCGCCGGTGGGGCGATCGTGGTCGTCGGCGTCGTCGCCGCGGTCACCATCCCCCTGCTCAGCCCCTCGGCTTCGGCCAACAACACCGCCGGAGCGACCCTCTACGTCGCCACCGCAGAGGGCAACGCCTCTGAGCAGGCCCTGGTGAACTTCGTCGCGGCCAACGTCGCCCCGAAGTACGGCATCAAGGTCGAGTTCAAGGGCCTCTCCGACAGCAACACGATCAACCGCGCCGTGAGCGACGGCGAAGTTGCGGCGACGGTCTACCAGCACAAGCTCTGGCTCGGCCAGGTTCTCGAGGCGAACCCCGACTTCAAGGAGGAGGCGGCAACGCCCGTCTTCCGCTGGGGCTTCGGGCTCTGGAGCGACAAGTACACCGACGTCAGCCAGATCCCCGAGGGCGGCACCATCTCGCTGTACTCCGACCCGGCCAACGAGGCGCAGGGCCTCTGGATCCTCGACAGCGCGGGTCTCATCACGCTGAAGCCCGGTACCGGCAAGGGCACCGCGACGCAGGCCGACATCGCCACCAACCCGAAGAACCTGAAGTTCACCCTGCTCGACTTCGCGGCGCAGTCACGCGCCCTGCCAGACCTCGACGCGGCCGTGGGCTACACCGAGTACTACCTCGCCGCGAACATCCCGATCGAGAAGCAGATCTTCGCACCCCAGGCTCCCGACGAGTTCGCCGGCCAGCTCACCATCGGCTCCAACTTCGCCAACAGCGACAACATCAAGAAGCTGGTCGCCGCGTTCCAGGACCCGGCCGTGCAGACGTTCCTCGCCACCGACCCTTCGGTGAAGAGCATTCTGCTCCCGCTCAGCCAGTAACACTCTCGCAACCCGAGTGCGGGGTGTGCGTCACGGCCACAGCCGGCCGTACGCCCCGCCTTTTTGCGCTCCACGTCTCTCTTCGCGTCTCTCCACGCGTGATCCGAGGCGGTTCGGGCAGCTGACCCTATTCCCGTCCTAGGCTGGGAAGCATGGCACGCGAACTCATCCACGACACGGAGCGCCACCGCTACGAGCTTCGCCTCGACGGCGCCCTCGCCAGCGCAGCCGACTACATCGAGCGGGCAGACAGCATCTCGTTCACCCACACGTTCACCGACCCGAAGCTCCGGGGCCAGGGGCTGGCCGGCGAAGTCGTCGCCTTCGCAATGGATGACGTCGAGCACAGCTCGACGCTCCGCGTCATTCCGATGTGCTGGTACGTCGGCCAATGGTTCGACGAGCATCCGGAGCGCCAGGCGCTGCTTACCCGCTGACGGGAACGACAGGAGCCCTCAGCGGAACGGGAACGTCGACGCCACCTTCAACCGTGAGGCGGTCGCGCACCTGCACGATCACCGGGGCCGGCGCGAAGCCGCCCGCGAAGAGCGCCTCGCCCTGGCGGAAGTTCGGCGACTGCGAGACGAGCGCCGCCGGCGCGAAGCCGAAGATCGTTCCGAGTTCCTCGAGGTCGAGCGGCGAACTCATCTTCATGAGCGCGAGGTTGTCGCACTGCGAGATGATGCTCGGGTGCACCTTCGACGGGCGCTGCGTCGACAAGAGCAACCACAGGCCGAACTTCCGGCCCTCTGCGGCGATCTGCATGATCTGCTCCCTGATCGCCACCTGAAGCGGCGAGGTGAGATCGGGCGAGCAGAGGTTGTGGGCTTCGTCGATCACAATGAGGATCGGCCTGCGCTCTTCGCGGCGCGCCCACAGGTCGTCGAGCACCGACAGTGCCGCGATCAGGGGTTCCTCTGCGAACTCGAACCCGCCGAGGTCGAGCACGGTGGCGTTGGGGCGGTCGACGATGACCTCGGTGGCCGCCGTCTCCTCCCTCGCCCACACGCTCCAGGCGAGCACATTCAGATTGTCGATGCGCAGGGCCAGGGCGTGTTTGGCCGGATCCTCCGACCCCAGGAGTCGCCGCATGAGAGCCGCGGTGTCTTCGCTCTGGAAGGCTCCGTCGAGGTGCAGCATCGTGTTGTATTCGTCGCGGTCGAGCAGGGGGTCCAGGCGCAGCAGGGCCGCCTTCACCGGGAATGGAAGGGCGGTGAACCGGGCGCGCAGGTGCTCGCCGTCGCCCCCGGGCCGCAGGATCCTGATCGACCTCGAACGAAGAAGCTCGGCCTCCTCGTCCGAGGCACCCGGGCGCACCTGGTCGAGCTTCACGAAGTCCGAGTTCGGGTCGAAGATCACTACCGGCAGATCGGTGTGCGAGAGCAGCTGCTCGATCAGAACGCCGAGCGCGAAGGTCTTGCCCGACCCGCTCTGCCCGCACCAGAAGGTGTGCCGGTTGAACCGGTGAGGAAGCAGGCGGGCGTCGACACCTGGATAGCTGGCCAGCGTGCCCACGGCGAGCGTAGCCCTCGCCGATTCGTGCACGAGCTCGAGCACGGCGGTGTCGGCCGCGGCCAGAACCGCCGACTCGAACGGCTTTGCACCGCGCGGGTCGAGCCGGGCATCCGGATGCACGGAGCCGAGCAGGCGGCCGAACCCCGTCGTGCCACCCGAGGCCGTAACCGAATGCGCTTCGACGTGACCCACTGCGACGTCGCCCGACGCTGAAGTCAGGGTGACGAATTCGCCCGGCATGAACGAGGTCTCGCTAGACACCTCGAAGGTGAAGGTGCGGCCGTCGAGAGAGACGCCAGAGGCCCCGGGCGTTGCCGGCTGGAGTGCGACAGTGTCAGTCATGCGAAGACCCTACCGCCAGAGGTGCCCTGCCCGCACTGGCTCGTCAGTGCGTGAACGACGACACCATTCCCTCGGTGGGCATAGGCGACTCGAGCCGGTCGAGATAGTCGACCGCTTCCCTGATGTCGCCCATCAGGCTCTCGGCGAGGTTGAGGCTGAGGCCGTTGCGCACAACGATGCGCTGCACCACCACGTCGGTGAGATTGTCGGGCATGGGATAGGCGGGGATGAGCCAGCCCTTCAGGCGCAGTCGTTCAGACAGGTGGTAGAGGTTCCAGTTCTCGGTGTGCCCCGCAGCCAACTGCCAGGCGAAGACCGGAATGTCTGTGCCGTCATTCCAGAGGTCGAAGGCAGGCATCGCGCCGATCTCGCCGGCGAGGAACACCGCCACATCGTGCGAGGCCTTCTGCACCTTGTAGTACCCGTCCCAGCCCAGCCGCAGAAAGAGGTAGTACTGCAGCAGCACCTGCGCGCCGGGGCGCGAGAAGTTGAGCGCGAAACTCGGCATGTGCCCACCGAGATACGTGACGTCGAAGATCAGGTCTTTCGGCAGGTCGTCGATCGTGCGCCAGATCACCCAGCCGAGACCCGGGTACACGAGCCCGTACTTGTGAGCCGAGGTGCTGATCGAAGCCACCCGATCGAGCCGGAAGTCCCAGACCAGCTCCGGCTGGAGGAACGGCGCGATCATGCCGCCAGACGCACCATCGACATGGATCGGAATATCGAGCCCCGTCTCCGCCTGGATTCGGTCGAGGGCCTCCGCGATCTGGGCGACCGGCTCGTACATGCCGGTGTAGGTCACTCCCATGATCGCGACGACGCCGATCGTGTTCTCGTCGACGTACGACGCCAGGTCGTACCCGTCGAGAACCTTGTGCTCATCGGTGATGGGCACGTAACGCGGCTCGACGTCCCAGTAGTTGCAGAACTTCTCCCAGCACACCTGAACCGCGCTCGAAAGCACCAGGTTCGGCCGCTCGGTCGATTTCCCTGCAGCCCTGGCAGCCTGCTGCCAGCGACGCTTGAGGGCGAGCCCACCGAGCATGCAGGCCTCCGACGACCCGATCGTCGAGGTTCCGATCGAATTGTCGGGGTCGGGCGCATTCCACAGTTTCGACAGCATCTTCCAGCAGCGCGTCTCGATCGCGGCCGTCTGCGGGTATTCGTCTTTGTCGACCATGTTCTTGTCGACGGTCTCGGCGTACAGGCGCGTGGCCTGCTCATCCATCCACGTGCCCACGAAGGTGGCGAGGTTCAGCCTCGAATTGCCGTCGAGCATGGCCTCGTCGTGCACGATCTGATACGCCGTCTCCGGCAGTGATTCGGCGTCGGGAAGCGTGTTCTGCGGAAAATCCGTGGCTTCGCCCTCGCGCGCGAAGATCGGGTTCAGCTGGTTCTGGCCCGAGGTTCCCACGTGCCCGGGTCGTGTCGGGTGAGCGCGCGCCCTGTGTGGCCGCGGAGCGTGCGACTGTGTCGTGTTCTGCTGGTCGTCTGATGCCGGTGTCGTCGTCGTCTGGCTCATAATGACCTCACTCTGGCAGGTGGCCACCACCCGGCGCAATGGATGATCGGCCCATCGTCGCGATCACGACAGTCGCACCGTACTCCCCTGAGTGCTCGATCCGGATCTCGAGCCCCACCGCGGCGAAGAGCGCAGCTGTTCGCTCGGCCTGCAACGTGCTCGTCTCGATCAGCAGGCTCCCCCCTCCCACGAGCCAGTCCGCTGCGCCCGCCGCCACTCGTCGCTGTACGTCGAGACCGTCGCCCCCGCCGTCGAGGGCGACGGGAGCCTCGTACAACCGCGCCTCCGGAGGCATCAGCGCGATCGACTCCGTGGGAACGTACGGGGCGTTGACCAGCAGGGTCGTGACTCGGCCCCTCACGCTCTCGGGCACAGCGTCGAACAGGTCACCCTCGAACACCTCACCGATCCCCGCCAGGTTGCGCCGGGCGCAGGCGACGGCCGCGGGGTCGACGTCGACCGAGACCAGCACTGCATCCGGTCGCTCGAGGGCAACAGCGAGCCCGAGTGCGCCCGAACCGCAGCACAGGTCGAGAATTACGAGCGGTTCGGATGCCCGGCTCTCCTCCAGAGCCAACTCGACCAGGTACTCCGACCGCCGCCGCGGAACGAACACCCCTGGCTGCACGCCGACGCGATGCCCGCAGAACTCCGCCCAGCCGAGGATGTACTCCAGCGGCTCCCCGCCGACCCGCCTGTCGACCAGCTCTCGGAGCCCTCCCTGCGACTCCGCGGCCTCGGCGACCAGGGCCGCCTCTTCTTCGGCAAAGACGCATCCTGCCTCACGGAGACGCGCGACCACCTGGGCGAATTCCTGCTCCGTTTGCATAACTGGCACGCTGCCACTTTAATTGGATTCACCCGCACTCGCTCAAGGAGAACGACATGCCAGAAGTACTGCTCGGTTTGCTCGCCTTCCTCTCTGTCGGGGTCGCCATCACCGGCATCGTCGCGGGCATCGCCATGGTCAAATCCCCGTACCGCGATTAGCCTGCGGCGCGCACCATGAGCGGGAACGATCGCGAGGCGTACCTTCTCGCACACAGTGAACTTTCGCGCGCACACGAAGGAGACGGCAAGGCGAGCCTCTGCCGGCCATTCCTGCGGGTCGTGCCCGTCACAGGCGCGGCAGTGTCGACGATCGGCAGCGGTCGCCTCGGCACCTCCACCATCTGCGCGACCGACCCCAAGGCCATTGTGATCGACGAACTGCAGATCGACCTCGGCGAGGGCCCCTGCTGGCAGGCGCTACGGACGGGGGCGCCGGTACTCTCCCCGAGTTTCGCGCTCACCGAGCATCCGGCCTGGCCCGTCTTCGCCAAAGCACTCCGCGAGTACGAGATCGGTGCGCTCTTCGCCTTTCCGCTGACGCTGGGCGGGCTCGACGTGGGGTCGATCGACCTGTACTCGCACGAACCACTCACGCTGTCCGAGACCGAGGTCTCCGACGTGGTCTCTCTTACCGAGATAGCGGCCTGGCAGGTCTTGCGCAGAGTACTGGCCGACGATTCGGTGAACATCGCCGACGTCGACAGCGACCCGAGCCCTGGCTTCTCGCGCAAGCAGGTTCACCAGGCAACCGGGATGATCATCGCCCAGTTGGAGGTCTCGTCAACAGATGCCCTCCTCCTGCTGCGAGCGCACGCCTTCGCATCGGGGCGGAGCGTGCGCGAAGTCGCCCACGATGTGGTCTCACGCCGTCTCGATTTCACCCACGACCGAGCGCAGCCGTAGAGAGGGGTGAGTCCGTCATGACGGAATCCCGAGAAGGACTGCTCGCAGCCTCATTTGTTTCGCTCGCCGATACTCTCGTCGTCGGCTACGACGTCGTCGATCTGATGCAGACGCTGGTCGACACCTGTGCGACCGTGCTCCACGCTGCCGCAGTAGGCCTGCTGCTGGCCGACGAGAACGGGGTCCTCGAAGTGATGGCCTCGACCAGCGAACGAAGTCGACTGCTCGAGATCCTCCAGCTCCGGGCCGGTCTCGGACCCTGTGTCGAGTGCTACCTCACCGGCAAAGTCGTCGAGGTTCCCGACATCCGTGAGATCCGGCCGGACTGGTTCGCCTTTCGCGACGGTGCTCTCGACCTCGGCTTTCTCTCGGTGCATGCCGTTCCGCTTCGCCTGCGTGGTTTCACAATGGGGGCGCTGAACCTCTTCAGCGACGCCACCGGCGAACTGAACGAGACCGACGCCGCCGCCGCGCAGGCGCTCGCCGACATGGCCACGATCGGCATCGTGCACGAGCGTGCTCTCCGCCAGAGCGAAGACACCCGCGAGCAGCTCCAGCGAGCGCTCGACAGCAGGGTTGTCATCGAACAGGCCAAGGGTGTGGTCTCACACGTCAAGCACGTCGAGATGAACGAGGCTTTCGCTCTGATCAGGAATTATGCCCGGAACGCACGGAGGCCGCTCAGCGAAGTCGCTGCTGACATCGTCAATCGCACGCTGACTCTCTGACCCGGCATACTGCCCACCTCGGAGCCGCCGGGTCGACCAGCTAGGAGTCGGTGGGCTCCGGAATGTAGTGCAGGCCCGCACCACTGTTGGCCGAATCCGCGAGCACCTGGATCCAGGCCCGGTTCACCACCGGAACCTTGCTGCCGAAATACTTGAAGTACAGGGGAATGGATGGGTCGAGCCACAGGCTGCTGCGGCCAGAACCCATTTCGGCGTCATCCTTCCATGAGAAGAAGAAGCTCTCACGGCGTCTGAGCTTGTTGCCGACGACGATCTGCAGGTGAGCCAGTGCCCGGTCGTCGAAGACGACCTCGATCCCAGAACTGCCGTAGATCAGTTTGCCCACAAGCCCAACGCCTCCATTTGTTGCTCAAAGGGCGATTCCCCGCGTAGCTACAGACAGACCCTATTCAAACAGATCACGGAACGTCTTATCGAGTCAGGGGCTTGACCGGAGCGGAATGCTACGCTACCGAGTCGGAATCACGCAGAGAGTGCGAGAATTGGGGAGTGACACCGCATACCACCCTCGCCCTCGTTCGGCACGGCGAAACGGCCTGGAACGCCCAGAAGCGCATCCAGGGCCGATCCGACATTCCGTTGAACGCCACCGGCCGCGAACAGGTACGCGCCACCGCTCGGGCGATGCAGGTCGACGAGTGGGACTTCATCGTCTGCTCACCACTGTCGCGGGCCCGCGAGAGCGCAGAGATACTGGGCAGCGAACTCGGCATCAACGTCGTCGCCGAGTTCCCGGCACTGGTCGAGCGTGACTATGGCCCAGCGGAGGGCCTGCAGGACTCCGAGGAACTCACCGCTCTTCGTATTCCCGGAGGATTCACCGGGGCAGAGACAGAACTCGAAGTCGCGAGGAGGTCGACTACTGCCCTCACCGACATCGTCACCACACACCACGGCAAACGCATCATCGTCGTCGCTCACGGCACGCTCATCCGCATAGCAATGACGGCTCTCACTGGCGCAGAAGTCACCACGATCTCGAACGCAGCCCACAGCGTGCTGCTGCACACCGCCCGCGAAGACGGCCCTCACGAGTGGCATGCGACGATCGTGAACGGCGAGCACTACCACCACCGGGCCCCGGTCTCTCCCGGCCGCTGACCAACCGGCAGCCAAACGCGCGAGGCCCGGAATGACGGGCCCAATGCACGACCGCTCCCTGCCGAGCTACAGATCAGAACCCAGCAGGATCTGACCGGTGTCTGACGCGACGATGGAGACCGCCACGATGTCGGCCAGCTGGATGCTCGTGGTGGCGGTCGGCGTGACCTCGGTGCCGGGCCCCGCAGTCCAGGTCGCGACCTGCGTGCGTGTGCCATCGGCAGCGGTGACGACCATCGCGTACCCCCGCGAATACCCGCCCGCCTGCGGCAGGCTGGACTTCTGCCCAGAAGTCTCTTCAGGCGCGCGGGAGGCAGGGTTGCCAGCCGCCTGGCTGGCCTGGTCACTGTAGGTGCAGGTCCAGTCGATCCGGGTGCCCCACGGCAGCGGAGTGAACGAGGCCTCCGCGCTGAGCGGGCTCGGCTGAACGGAGACCAGCTGCACGTGCTCGGTGCTGGGCGACACGGGGAGTGCTGTTCCCGTCGAAGCATCGGGTAGTGCCGTTTCGGGCAGTGCCCTGCCGGGAGGTGACATGACGACCAGAAGAGTCACCACCCCTGCCGCAACGGCCACGGCCAGCCCCGCCGCAGCCCCGATTCGCAGGCGGGTCATCCTTCTGCGGCGACGTGCCCGCCCCAGAAGTCGTGGCAGCACGTCGACCGTTCCGACATCGATCGGGCCGACATCGACGGCTGTGGCATCGACCGCTGTGGAACCGGCGATTTCGCCCTCATCGTGGATCTCGCCGCGCGTCTCGCCCGCAAGCGCTTCTTCGGCCGAGACCGACGCAAGCAACCCGGGAAGCCCGACGAGCTCACCGACGCGCTCCCGGCAGGCCGGGCATCCGGTCAGATGCCTCTCGAAGAGCAGCCGTTCGCTCGGCGACAGCGCACCGAGAACGTAGGCTGCATCACTTTCGGCGTAGGGGTCTTCGGCGAAGTCGTACAGGTCGGGGCCCTCACGACCGCTGCCACCACCTGGCTCTGTCATCTGGTCACCCCCCGCTCCTGCAGCGCGAGCTTCACCGCACGCAGTCCGTAGTGCAGGCGTGACTTCACGGTGCCCTCTGGTATGCCGAGAAGCTGGCTCAGTTCGGCGATCGACTTCTGGCCGTAGTAGGCCTGCACCAGAACCTCACGGTGCTCCGCAGTGAGGTCGGTCAGGGCGTCGGCCACCAGCCAGGCCTGCAGCAGCTCGTCGGTGCGATCGGCACTCGCCCGTTCGGGCAGAACGTCGGTACCGATCTCGTTTCGCGACCGGGCGCTGCGGAATTCATCGATGACGAGATTGCGCGCTACCGTGAACAGCCATGCCTGCACTCCCGTGCCGGTGTTCTGGATGATCGCGGGGCTGCGCCACGCCCGAAACAGGGTCTCCTGCACCACGTCTTCTGCCCACGCCCTGTCGCCGGTCAGTCGAACGACGAAACGGTAGAGCGCTGGGGCATGCTGGTCGTGGAGCGTGCGCAACAGCTCGGCCTGATCATCCACGACTCTTCACACCTCCACCAGTACATACGAGATGCCGGCCAAGAAAGTTCACCCGGCGGTGAACCGAATGAGCCAGCGTTTCGTAGGTACCAGTAGCAGTATGACAATTCCGCAGCCGAAGAAGGAGCCTCATGTCTGAAAACACCCCCGTCACCCGCCGAGTTGTTCTCACAGCGGGGAGCGTCGGCATGCTCGGCGCGAGCGCGCTCGCCCTCTCGGCCTGCGCCCCCACCACCTCGACCGGGGCGGCTGGCGGCACAGCTTCGACACCGGCAGCGTCGGCAGGTTCGGGGAGCGCCGGCGAGATCGCCAAGCTCGCCGATGTGCCGGTCGGCCAGGCGAAGAGCATCTCGTTCGGCGGGCAGGACATCCTGGTGGCCCAGCCCAGCGCCGGCAAGGTCGTCGCCTTCAGTTCGGTCTGCCCACACCAGGGCTGCGCCGTGGCGTTCGCGTCAAGTGACTTCGCGTGCCCCTGCCACGGCTCGACCTTCGACCTCGCGACGGGCAACGTCACCCACGGCCCCGCACAGAAGGGGCTCAGCGTCGTTGCGGTGAAGGTCGCCGGCGACGCCATCGTCGCCGGTTAGAGTACCTTCATGCTGCCCTACGAGATCAACGGTCTCCCCCTCCACATCCTGCTCGTGCACGTGGTGGTCATCGTGGTGCCCCTCGGCGCCATCATGACCTTTCTCGGGGCAGTGTGGCCGGCATTCCGGCGCAAGCTGACATTCATCACCCCGCTGGTGACCTTCGTCGGGCTCGCGAGCGTGCCGCTTGCCACCAATGCCGGTGAGTGGCTGCTCGCCCGGGTGAACCCCACGCCGCTCATCACCGCGCATGCCGCCATCGGCGACACCCTCGTACCCTGGGCATTCGGCCAGTTCGTTCTGGCGACCGCGATCTGGGTCTGGTATCGCTCATTCGCCGCCCCTCCCAGCCAGCCGGAGCCCCCGACGCGCAACCTCGCCGTACCTGACGAGCGCGACCCGTTCGTGGTCGCCGAAACGACGCCTGCCGACTCTTCACCCCGTGCAGCGCGGCCCGCAGGCCGATTCGCCGGCCGGGTGAGCCGGCGGGCATCACTGGTGGTCTCGGTCGTGTTCATGGTGCTCGCACTCGCGCTCGGCACGGCGACGACGATCAGGGTCGTGCAGATCGGCGAGTCGGGTGCGGCGGCCATCTGGACGGGCTCGTTCAGCGAGACACCGAAGTAGAGGTGACGCCGAGGGCTCACGCCGAGTGGGTCGCCGCCTCCCAGCCGGAGGAGATCATGTCGCGGAGAGTGTGGCGGGGCGCCCAGTCGACATCGCGCGATGCCAGCTCGCCTGAAGCGACAATGCGTGCCGGGTCACCCGGTCGGGCGGGCATGACCTCGGGAGTGAAGGCGATGCCGGTCACTCCAGCCATCTCGGTCATGATCTCGCGAACAGAGCTGCCCGACCCGCTGCCGAGGTTGTAGGCACGCTCGAGGGGCACACCGGCATCGAGCTTGCGTGCGGCAGCGACATGCGCCGCGGCGACATCGGCGACGTGCACATAGTCGCGAACACAGGTTCCGTCGGGGGTGGGATAGGTGTCACCGAAGATCTTCGGGGTCTCGCCCGCGAGAAGCGCCCTAAAGACCAGCGGGAAGAGGTTGTGCGGGCTGGTGTCGCTGACCGTCGGCGTTGCCGAACCGACGACGTTGAAGTACCGCAGGCTGGTGTGCCGGAGGCCGGTCGCCCTGGCCTGGTCGGCGATCATCCACTCGCCGATGAGCTTGGTCTCGCCATACGGCGATTCGGGGTTCGTTGCGGTCTCCTCGGTCACGAAGGCGACCGGGGTGTTTCCGTAGACCGCGGCACTCGAGGAGAACACGATCGATTCGACACCGGTGGCCGCCATCGCCTCGAGCAGGTTGACCGTGGCGGTGACGTTCTGCGTGTAGGTGTGCAACGGGCGCGTCACCGACACACCGGCGTACTTGAAGCCGGCCAGGTGAACGACGCCGCTCACCTGGTGCCGCGCGAAGACCTGGTCGACGAAGGCCCGATCGACGAGCGAACCCTGCTCGAGCACTGCGCCCTCAGGCACGAATTCTGTGCGACCGCTCGAGAGGTCATCGATGACGACAACGTCGATACCGTTCTCGAGAAACGCCCGAGCGACGTGCGAGCCGATGTAGCCGGCCCCTCCGGTGACGATCCAGGTCATTCGGATGCTCCCTCTCCAGTTGACGCGTGGGCTCCGGTCATGGTCGCACCCTCAGAGGGCTGCACGATGAACAGGTCGGGCCGGGCGAACCCCTCTGCCCGGAATGCTTCGAGAATATCGGCTTCGAGAGATTCACGGAGCGTGCGGGGAATGAGTGCGAGCGCTGATCCGCCGAAACCGCCGCCGGTCATCCGGGCGCCGATCGCCCCGGAGCGCTGCGAGACCTCCACCGCCAGGTTCAGCTCGGCGACCGAGATCTCGAAGTCGTCGCGCATCGAGACGTGTGAGGCGTCCAGAAGCGCCCCGATCGCCTGGGGGCCCTCTGTGCGCAGAAGCCTCGCCGTCTCCTGCACCCGTTCGTTCTCTGTGACAATGTGCCGGGCCCTGCGAAAGGTGACCTCGTCGAGCGCCTCGCGCATGCGCGGCAGGTCTGCCGGGGTCAGCTCCCTGAGCGAGTGCACGCCCATCGTCGCCGCTGCGAGCTCGCAGGATGCCCGGCGATCCGCATAGCCACCCGTCGCATGATCGTGGCTGACCTTGGTGTCGATCACGAGGATCTCGAAGTCGTTCGCGGCGAGCCCGAGCGGAATCGTGGCCGTCTGCATGCTGCGGCAGTCGAGGAAGACCGCTGCGTCGGCGTGACCGAGCATCGAGGCGGACTGGTCCATGATTCCTGTGGGAGCACCGACGGCCTGGTTCTCGGCGATCTGCCCGATGCGTGCGAGCCTGGCCGGCGCCTCACTCAACTGCCAGAACTCATTGAGGGCAACCGCTGTGGCGCATTCGATCGCAGCAGACGACGAGAGCCCTGCGCCGATCGGCACCTCGGAGTGGATGTGCAGCGAGAACCCCGGCAGCGATTCGGGCGTGCGGGGCTTCTGCCCCTCGACCGCCGCCGAAAGCAGGGCCCACGCCACGCCCAGCGGGTACGCCGACCACCCGGCAAGCACGCCGGGTGAGAGTTCGGTGAGCGCACACTCGACGATGTCGTCTGAGAACGTCGACGAGACGCGGGCCAGCCCGTCAGCACGGGCCGCAAGCGCCACATACGCCCTCCGATCGATGGCGAACGGCAGCACGAAGCCCTCGTTGTAGTCGGTGTGCTCACCGATCAGGTTCACTCTGCCCGGCGCGGACCAGACGCCGTCGGCCGGCTGGCCGTGGAGGCGCTCGAACTCGGTTGTCAGCGCGGCGGTCGTCTGCGCCGCGATTGTCTGCGCGTCGCTGGTCTGCTCAGCATCACGATTCGGGTCGATGGGGTCACTCATGGGCGGCAAAACTCTCTCGAAGGTTGTGGGCGGTGACCTCGGGGCGCACGTCACCGATGAACGCCCCCATGGCCGATTCGGAGCCGGCCAGGAACTTGAGGCGGTCTGCGGCGCGACGCGGCGAGGTGATCTGCATCATGAGGCGGATGTCATCGCGATGCGAACTCACCGGGGCCTGGTGCCACCCCGCGATGTAGGGCGTCGGCGTGTCGTAGAGACCATCGAAAGCGCGCAGAACGCGCGGGTACAGCACAGCGAGCTCGTCACGTTCGGCCGGAGTGGTCGACGCGAGGTCGGGAATCTGGCGGTGCGGCAGAATATGCACTTCGATCGGCCAGCGTGCGGCGAAGGGAACGAAGGCGCTCCAGTGCTCGCCCTGCACGATCATCCGGTCGCCTGCCTGCTCGCTGGCCAGAATGTCGGCGAAGAGCGTCGGGCCGTAGTCGTCGATCGAGGCGATGAGCCTTTGCGTGCGAGGCGAGACGAACGGGTACGAGTAGATCTGGCCGTGCGGGTGGTGCAGCGTGACTCCCACCTGCTCACCGCGGTTCTCGAAGGGGAAGACCTGCTCGATGCCCGGCATGGCCTGCAGTACGGCGGTGCGGTCGGCCCAGGCCTCGATCACCGTTCGGGCGCGCGACGTCGGCAACGACCCGAAAGAGCCCTCGCGCTCGGGGCTGAAGCACACGACCTCGCAGCGGCCGATGGATGCCCGGCTCTTGCCGAGCCCGATCGAGTGGTCGTCTCGCACGGGTGCCTCGCCCGCGCCGAGAAGCTCGGGCCCGAACGACGGCGAGCGGTTCTCGAACACCGCGACGTCGTAGAGGCTCGGCACCTCCGACGGGTTGTCGGGGGCCTGGGGTGCGAGAGGATCGAGGTTCGCCGGCGGGAGGAAGACGCGATTGTTGCGGGCGGCGGCAATGGAGATCCACTCCCCCGTCAGCGCGTCCTGGCGCATCTCCGCGACGGGTGGGCGCGGGTCGAGCAGGCGTTCGTCGGCAGCTCGCTCAGGCGGGAGAAGCGTGTCGGCGTCGTCGTAGTAGATGAGTTCCCGGCCGTCGGCGAGGGAATACGGGCGTTTGACGATGGGCGAACCATCCACCATCGAGAGTCTTTCGACCTCACCGGCGGGAGGGCCGGGGAGATTCTCGTCTGAGCCGCGCAAATGAGCCACACTTTCGTTTTCGCAAATACAATTGCAGAAT
Source organism: Subtercola sp. PAMC28395 (assembly GCF_018889995.1). NCBI lineage: Bacteria > Bacillati > Actinomycetota > Actinomycetes > Micrococcales > Microbacteriaceae > Subtercola > Subtercola sp. PAMC28395. Next base: position 447,535 of record NZ_CP076547.1, read on the forward strand.
GCTTTCGAAATCTAAAGTACAGCATTCTGCGGTGGCTCGTCGAGAACAGATGCTCGCGGTGATCGACGAGCGCGGATTCGCCAGAGTCGGCGAACTCAGCGACACCTTCGGGGTGTCTGACGTGACGATTCGAACCGACCTCGACGCCCTCGACGCGCAGCAGGCGATTCGCCGGGTGCACGGTGGCGCGGTCATCCGTCAGCGCCAGCTCGTGCAGGAGCCGAGCTTCGAACAGGCCATCGAGGCTGCTGCTGCCGACAAACAGCTCATCGGCGAACTGGCGGCCAGTCTGGTGCGCACGGGCCAGAGCGTTCTGCTCGACGTGGGTTCTACGGCCCTGGCGGTAGCTCATGCGCTCGTCGCTCGGCCAGACCTCAGCGACGTTGTGATCATCACGAACGGGCTCAGCATTGCGCTCGCGCTCGAGCCGGCCATCCCGCGCTTCACGGTCATCGTCACCGGAGGCACTCTGCGGCCCCTGCAGCACTCGCTGGTAGAGCCTCTGGTCTCACCGGTTCTGAGTGGCCTGCACGTCGATCTCGCCTTCATCGGGTGCAACGGCGTCGATGCCGAGCAGGGCGTGACCAACGTGAACCTGCCGGAGGCCCAGGTCAAGCGCCGCATGCTCGAATCGGCCGCCCGGGCCGTCATCGTCGCCGATGTGAGCAAGCTCGGCCAGGTGCACCTCGGTACGATCGGTGACGTCGCAGAGTTCGACGCCCTCATCACCGGCGCACCCACCCCGGGGACTCTGGCCGTCGAGGGCGTTGCACTGTCGGGCACCGAAATGGATGACAGGCTCGCCAGCCTCGGAACGGCCGGGTTGCTCCTCATCACCGACGCGGAGAGCGCCGCTCGATTCTGACAACTGATTCACACGGGCCCCTTCACAACAGAGCCCTCACACCAGGCTGCCAGAAGGGCTGCGGGTATGATGCTCCAATGGCTCCACCGATCAAGCACGCAGAACGGGGCCGCCTCGGCGCCGCCAGCACTCTCGTGAAGTTTTTGGCGATTGCTGTCGCAGTCGTTCTCGTCAGTGGCGCTTCTGTTGCTGCCATCGCCGTGACCAGCATCGCCACGCAGGTCTCGGCGAACTCGATCGACATCGGGGGCAGCTCGGGCGCCCCCGCCGAAGCACACGTCGGTGCGTTCGTCGGCGGGTTCAACGTACTGATCGTGGGAACAGACAACGACGCCAGCCAGGGCAATTCCTTCGGTGAGCGCGACGCCACCCTCAACGACGTGAACATTCTGCTGCACGTGTCTGCCGACCAGAAGAGCGGGGTCGTGGTCAGCTTTCCGCGGGACCTGATCGTCGATCATCCGGCCTGCACAGACCCCAGTACCGGCACCGCTTACGACGCGACCTACAACGAAGCACTCAACACGGGGTATGAACGCGGCGGGCTGGCCTGTATCAAGACCACGATCGAGAATCTCACCGGTCTGACCATCCCGTACGCGGGGCTCATCTCGTTCAACGGCGTGATTGAGATGACGAATGCCGTCGGCGGGGTGCCAGTGTGTCTCGCAGAACCCATCAAAGACACCGACTCGGGCCTCGACCTGCCGGCCGGAACGAACACGATCTCCGGCGGAACAGCGCTGGCGTTCCTGCGCACCCGGCACGGCGTCGGCGACGGCAGCGACCTGGCCCGTATCTCGTCGCAGCAGCAGTACCTCTCCTCGCTCGTGCGTACGCTGAAGAGCGCGAACACCCTCACCGACGTGACCAAGCTCTATGGGCTGGCGCAGGCGGCGGCCCAGAACATCAAGCTCTCGACCACATTGGCGAGCCTCGATTCGATGGTGTCGCTGGCGCTGGCGCTGAAAGACGTCGACCTCGCCAAGCTCGTCTTCGTGCAGTACCCGGGAACGACCGGCGATGCCGATTACCCCGGCAAGGTCGTGCCGACGACCGACGTCGCCGACGAGCTGTTCGCGAAGATCAAGGCCGATGAGCCGTTCACGCTCAATGCGGACTCGACAGGACCCGGGTCCTCTGTTGTGTCGACCCCGGTCCAGACAGACACACCGCTGCCCACTGCGACCGAAACGCCGGGAGCCTCAGGTGTACCCACCCCGGCTCCCACGAGCAACGTCATCGATGGGGTCACGGGCCAGACGGCCGCCGAACAGACCTGCGCGAACGCCTTCGGCAACTGACACGCCGCGCGATCGTGCCGGGCGCGCGACGGGGCGGGGGCCTTAGACGGCGACGCTCAGCTGCGGAAAGTAGTGTTCGAGCGGTGCGGGGCGACCGATGTGGAACCCCTGCGCGCCGTCGACACCGAGCGACTCGAGAAGCACCAACGAGCCCTCGTCTTCGACGAATTCGGCGATGGTCACCATGCCGAGGCCCTTGCCGACCGAGACGAGCGACGACATGACGAGCAGGTCGAGCGGGTCCCGCTCGCTGCCGGAGACGAACTCGCCGTCGAGCTTCACAATTCCGAACGGCAGGTGCTTCAGGTAGTAGAACGAGCCGTAACCCACCCCGAAGTCGTCGAGCGCGAACACACAGCCGAGCGCCGTGAGGGTGCGCATGAAGGCCTGTGCACTGTCGATGTTGCTCACCGCCGCCGTCTCGGTGAGCTCGAGCACCAGGCCAGAGGCATCAACACCGGCTTCGGCGAGACGGGCAGCGATGAAATCGGCGAAAGCGAGGTCACCGACCGATCGCCCTGACAGATTGACATGCACGGTGATCGTCGGATCGATCTTCTGCAGCCTGCCGAGGCAGCTGATCGCGTGGGCGACGACCCATTCGTCGAGCATCACGGCGAGCCCCGACTGCTCGGCTACGGAGATGAACGGGGCAGGGGAGATCAGGCTCCCGTCGTCGTCGATCATTCTCACGAGCAACTCGAGGGAGGTGATCTTCTTCGACTTCAGGTTGAGGATCGGCTGGGCATGAAGCACAAGCTGGTCACTCTCTATGGCCGCGAGGATCTTCGCCGTCCAGTTGATCTGGTTCGACGCCCTCGCCGCGAGCACTTCTGATGGCTCCAGAAAGCTGTACCCGTTTCGCCCATGCTGCTTGGCGTGGAACATGGCCAAGTCGGCATCGGAGAGGAGATCGGCCGCAGTTGTGCCCTCGCTCACCACTGCGACGGCACCGACGCTCGCCGTGACCCGGCGCGCGAGCCCGACCGCCTCGGCCTGCTCCAGACCGCGAAAACCGTCGCGCACCTGGGCGACAAGCGAGTTGACCGCTGCCTCCACTTGGGTGTGGTCGCCTTCGGTGAGCAGAACGGCGAACTCGTCAGCACCGAGGCGGGCGACAGCATCCGTCGATCGCACCCAGCGGGAGATCATGCCGGCGAGTGCCACAATGAAGTCGTCACCAGCACGGTGACCCAACTGCTCGTTGATGTCGCGAAAGTTGTCGACGTCGACGACCAGTACGGCGCCACAATCTTCGCTGTCGCGGCACGAGGCCAGGTGCTCGTCGAGACGGCGCTCGAAGGCGGCCCGGTTCATGAGGCCGGTGAGGGTGTCGTGCGACGAGATGTAGGCCATGTGCTCGTGGTAGCGGTGCTGTTCACTCGTGTCGTACGCGTTGATGAGCACCGACGTCGCCTCGCCCGAGCCGTCGCGCAGCACGACCGCACTGACGACGGCGCGTCGGGTCTCGTCCATGACAGTGGGCCCCGGCAGTTCGATGTCGTCGGTACGAAGCCCCGACGGGGAGTGGATGAGCTGCTCCACCCAGCCGTCACCGGGCGAAGCCGCTCCAGGCACGGGAGGCAGGGGCAGCAGCTCAACGGCCGACGTGTCGATGAGCGACTCTGCCTCGGCATCGAACAGAGCGCAGAAGGCGTCGTTCACCAGCGAGATCCGGCCCTCGGGGTCTGCGAGTGCGATCCCCGTCGGCGAAGCCAGCACCAGTTGCTCGAACTGCTGGGTGACCAGCCTCAGCGCCATCTCGCGGCCGCGGATCTCGGTGAGATCCCGGGCCACGACGAGGGCTTCCGGGTGCTCGCCACGGGTGAATGGTGCCGCAATGACCTCATTCTCACGATGCGTCACGGTCGAAGTGATGCGCACGACCGTGCGGGTGCCAGCAAGGGCAGCCCGGTAGGCGCGCTCGAGAATCACGATGTTCTCGGGGCTCGATACCTCATAGAGGGTCTTGCCCTCCCAGTCGAGCACGCCCTGCCCGCGCCTACCGGCTCCCGCAGCGACCCGGTAACGCAGGTTTTCGTCGACGATGAAGAGAATGGTGTCGGGAAGCTGGTCGAGCAGTACGCTCAGTTGCAGCTCACTCTCGTCGGCGGGCGACGTGACGGGGGCCGCTGCGACCGTGGGCGCATCGGAAGTAGGTACCGGGACTGCAGGTACGGGGGCTGCGCTTTCGTCGTTCTGCGCGGCAGCCGCTGACAGCGAAGCATCTTCGTCACCGTGTCTCCAGTCGCGAACGGCGACGCGCAGGGCGGCCAGCAGTGACCCCCTGCTGGCCCGTCGTTCCGCGCCCCGCATGAGGAGACTCAGGCGTTCTCGAGGAGAGTGAGCACTTCTTCGATCACCGTGGCTGCATCGTCGATGAGCTCTTCACTGATCACCACGCTCGGCAGGAACCGCAGCACGCTGTCCCAGCTGCCTGCGTCGAGAACGATGACTCCGTTCGTGGTGGCGTGTTTGATTATCGCTGTCAGTGCCTCTGGATTGGGTTTTCTGGTACCGGGGAGAACCAGTTCGACCCCGATCATCGCGCCCTTTCCGCGAACCTCGCCGACGACGCTGAAGCGTTCGGCCCAATCGCCGATCCGCGCGAAGAAGGCACGCTCGACACGTTGCGCCTCGGCAATCAGCCCGTCGGACTCGATCGTCTCGAACACAGCGAGCGCTGCGGCCGTCGACACGGGGTTGCCACCGAAGGTGCCACCGATGCCACCGGGCTGCACAGCATCCATGATCTCTGCTCGACCGGTCACCGCCGCTAGCGGAAAGCCGCCGGCGATGCCCTTGGCGCTCGTGACCAGGTCGGGCACCACTCCGCTGTGCTCGATGGCGTACCAGGCACCGGTTCTGGCGATACCGGCCTGGATCTCGTCAGAGACGAAGACGATGCCGTTCTCTGTGCAGAACGCGCTCATCGTCTCGAAGAAACCGGGGGCGGGAATGACGATGCCGCCGTCGCCCTGGATCGGTTCGACGAAGAACGCGGCGAGCTCCGTCGCCCCGATGTGGGTATTGATGTAGTCGATGGTGCGCTCGGCGGCTTCGACACCCGTCATGCCCTCGGGGTCGCGGAAGGGGTAGCTGGTCGGAACACTGTAGATCTCACCGGGGAACGGCCCCATGCCCGCGCGCTCGGGCCAAGGGCGGTAGGTCATCGCCATCGTCAGGTTCGTGCGGCCGTGAAAAGCGTGGTCGAGGGTCGCGATGGCGCGTCGGCCGGTGAACTTGCGAGCGATCTTGACGGCGTTCTCGACCGCTTCTGCGCCCGAGTTCACGAGAATCGACCGCTTCTCGAAGTCGCCGGGCGTGATCTCAGCGAGCTTCTCTGCGACTCGAAGGTAGTTCTCGTACGGCGTCACGGTGAACAGGGTGTGGGTGAGCTTGTTGGCCTGGGCAGCCGCAGCGGCCGCAACGGCCGGATGCGCGTGCCCGATGGTCGTCACGCCGATCCCGCAGCCCAGGTCGATGATCTGGTTGCCATCGACGTCGACCAGGATCGCGCCTGAACCATGGTCCATGTAGATGTCGACGAGGGTGCCCGCACCGCGCGACACCGTCTTGAGTCGACGCGCGTGCAGTTCTCTCGATTTCGGGCCGGGCAGCTCAGTGACGAGCTTGCGCTCCTGGGAGACGGTGAAGGGAGAAGAAACCATACCCCGAGCTTATGCTCTCGATCAGGATTCGCCCTGCTTGCGCCGTGACCGCAGCACCTGCACCAGCACAGTACCGAGCGAGATCACGACGATTCCGACGATGACCACGTCGATGTACTGCGTGACGAAGTCGGCGACGCCGGGTACGTGGCCCAGAAGGTAGCCGAGCAGAATCACGCTGAACGCCCAGGCGACTGCACCGATCGCGTTGAAGGCGAGAAACCTCAGGTAGTGCATCTTGCCCACACCGGCTGCGACAGGAGCGAAAGTGCGCACCACAGCGACGAACCGCGCGAGAATCACGGCGGCTCCGCCGTACTTGTCGAAGAACTGCTGCGTTCTGGCCACGTTCTTCTTACTGAAGAGCCCCGTGTCTTTTCGCTCGAATATTCGCGGGCCCGTCCGATAGCCGATGAAGTACCCCAGCTGGTCGCCCAGCACGGCCGACACAGAGACGGCCAGCAGCACGAGCCACAGCGGTGCAGAGATCACGCCGGTGTAGGTCAGCAGTCCGGTGAAGAACAGCAGGGTGTCGCCGGGCAGTACGAAGCCGATCAGCAGGCCCGTCTCTGCGAACACGATGGCACAGACAACGACGAGGGCCCACGGGCCTGCACCCGAGATGATCGACTCGGGGTTGATCGGGTTGATACCGGCCAGAACGGCCGCGCCGCTCACCACCACTTCAGAAAACACAGCACTCATCCTTACGACAGCTCTTCTGCAACGGGCAGTTCCACGACCACGCTGAGCCCCCGCGGCAGTCGGTTCGTTATGCTAACAGTCCCTCCTGCAGACGACACGAGTGCTGCCACGATCGACAGGCCGAGACCAGCACCGGATGATCGCCCACGGGCGGCGCGCGAGCTGTCTTCCCTGGCGAACCGATCAAGCGCCAGGTGCACGAACTCCGGCGCCATCCCGGGGCCGTCGTCGCGCACTTCGAGCCTCAGTCTCGCGTCGGTCGGGAGACTCAGCAGCACCTCGACCGACCGTTCCCCTGTTTGCTCGGAGCCCGGCCGGGTTGACGCTGCAACGGCGTTGGTCACCAGGTTGTCGATGACGCGGCCGAAGTTGTGCGGCGACAGCCCCACCCTGCCCATGGTGCCGACGATGTTCCCCGCAGTCGACGAGGTCACGGCGACTCCAGAATCGCCAGAGAGCAGCGCGGCCCGGGCAACTGCATCGACGATCTCGTCGGCCATCTCGGTGACCGGCGTCGAATCGTGCTGCTGTGCCGCTTCGATGTGAGTCAGTTCGAGGAGACCTGCGGCGAGCTGCGAGAGGCGTTTGACAGTGAGCTCGGCGGATTCGATCTCGCTGAGCAGGGCATCCGGGTCTCCAGCACTGAGGTGGGCGAGTTCGAGCTGGGCCTGGAGGATCGCCAGGGGTGTACGCAGTTCATGGCTTGCGTCGGAGACCAGCTGTTTTTCACGGTCTGCCGATGCTCGAAGCTGCTCGATCAGCGCATTGAGGGTGGTCGCCAGTTCAGAGAGCTCATCGTGAGCGGGCCCGACCGGCAAAAGTTCGGCCTTGTGGGAGCCGGAGCCGGCCGATACCAGGCGATCAGCCGCTCTCAGCTCCTCTGCGGTTCGCCGCATCGCAGAGACCGGCCTGAGAGCCGCCGAAGCCAGGACCCACGATCCGAGACCGAAGAGCAGGGTGAGCACAATGAGGCCGACCGTGAGCGCGCGGGTCAGCGAGTCGAGCGAGAGCCGGGATGCGCCCTCGTTACGGGCGGCGACAACCTTCCACTGGCCGTTGGGCGCAGTCACCGTGTGGGCGAGCACGAGATAGTCGGCGGCAGTGGTGTGCACGTTCTGAGGGGCCGTGCCCGCGGAGGCCAGCGAACTGAGCATCGGCTCGAGTTCAGCGGGGAACGTCGACAGGCGCACGGTTCCTGTCGGGTCGATCACGGCGACCAGCTGGCCCTGGCCCGGGCGGTCGAGGTCAGCGTCTTTGCCATCGGTGATCTGTTCTTCGAACAGGGAGGAGTCATTCTGCAGGAGCAGAATCGAGGAGTTGGTGAGAATCGCTTCGACCTGCTGGTGAACGGCGAAGGCTGTTCCTGCGAAGAACACGCCGGCGATGATCAGCGCGCCGACCGTGAGCCTGGCGCGAATCGAGAGTCGGCGAAGAATCCGGGGGGCCCTGCGAACGACGGGGCCGGAGGCCTCTGTCACACGCTGCCTGCCAGCTCGTCGACGCCGAGCCCGTAACCGATTCCCCGCCGCGTGATGATCGAGATACCCGAACCCAGCGGGTCGATCTTGCGTCGCAGGTAGCTCACGTACTGATCGACGACGTTGGCATCGATGTTCTCGCTCTTGCCCCAGACCTCGGTGAGAATCTCCGCCCGGGTGAGCACCTGGCCCTGTCGCAGTGCCAGCAGCCTCAGCAGTTCGAATTCCTTCGGACTGAGGGCAAGGCTCGTGCCTGCGATCACGGCCCGGCGCGTCTGGTTGTCGATGACGAGCTGCCCCACCCTCACAGAGAGCTTCGGTGTTGCCGTTTCACGCCTCACGAGCGCACGGATGCGCGCCGTCAGTTCGGCGAAGGCAAACGGCTTCGTGAGGTAGTCATCGGCACCGGCGTCGAGGCCCCGTACGCGGTCGTCCACAGCATCCCGTGCCGTCAGCAGCAGAATCGGCAGGGTGCTCGCCTGCGAGCGCAGATGCCGGCAGAACTCGAAGCCCGACATTCCCGGCAGCATGACGTCGACGAGTGCGGCGACGTACGACACCGATCCCGCCTTGATGAGAGCATCAACGCCGTTGTCCGTGACGTCGACCTCGTAGCCCTCCGCCTCGAGCCCCCGGGCGATCAAACGGCCCATCTCTTCTTCGTCTTCGACAACCAGCAGTCGCACGCGATGCTCCCTTCCCTGAGCATCATGCTCGCACGCCCGCACATTCGCTTCCCGAGCGTCTTCCGAAAGTGTGCGGATTCTCAGACTGCCGTGAAACTCTCCCTACAGATCGATCTGCGGGCCCGCCTCTCCTCCGCAGCTCGCGGCGGTTACGGTTGAAGCATGAGTTCACCGACACTGAGAGACACCGTGCGCCAGAGTGTCGTCGTTTCCAGCGCAGTCATCGCCGTCGTGGGTGCCTTCGTGGGCTCGGGGGCAGCAGGGGGAACCCCCATCGCCGAAGCCGCTGGAGGAGCACTCGGCGCGGACTCCACGCTCGTCGCCCCCGCCGGAGGGGCGTTCGCCATCTGGAGCGTCATCTACCTCGGCCTGGTCGCGTACGCGTTCTGGCAACTTCTTCCCGCCCAGAAGACGGATGCTCGGCAGCGGGCTCTCGGCTACCCCATTGCTGTGACGCTCATTCTGAACGCTGCCTGGATCCTGAGCGTGCAGGCGGGCTACCTGGCTCTCAGCGCGCTGGTGATCGTGATGCTTCTCGCCTCACTCTGTTACGCCTTCGCCATGACACTGCGTTCCCGTCCCCGAACAGTCATCGAGACGATCGTTCTCGACGGCACTGTCGGCCTCTACCTCGGATGGGTGAGCATCGCGACCGCAGCCAATCTGACCGCTTGGCTGCAGCAGGCGGGATTCACCGGGTGGGGACTGCCTGCTGAGGTGTGGGGAGTGGCCGTCGTCGCGGTTGCCGGCCTGGTGGGCGTGCTGCTCGCTGTCTACGGCAGAGGGAGGCTTGCCCCGATGTTCTCGCTCACCTGGGGAATCGTCTGGGTGGCGGTGTGCCGGCTCACCGGAACCCTTCCCTCCACGCCTGTAGCGATAGCCGCCCTTGTAGCGGCTGCCGTCGTCATCATCGCAACCATCGTGGCTCGACTCCGGGCGAGATCGGCTGGGCTGCCCCGTCGCTGACACGGGATCGTCAATTCTGCTGCTCGCAGAATCGCTCATTCGGTTGGCGATTTATCTAGGTAAGTGAAATACTAGGCGCGTGAATAACATTGCCCAGACTGCTCGCGCCCGCTGGGCCGGGCTGGTCTTCATCAGCATCGGCGTCTCGCTCATCATCGTCGACTCGACCATCGTCAATGTCGCCATCCCCTCGATCATCTCGGACCTCGGCATCACGTCTACGCAGGTTCAGTGGGTCCAGGAGTCGTACACCCTCGTCTTTGCGGCCCTTCTGCTGGTCTTCGGCACGCTCGCCGACCGGTACGGCCGCCGTCGCCTGCTGATCCTCGGTGTGGCCATCTTCGCCATCGCATCCATCTTCGCCGCGGCAGCACAGACAGGTGAACTCCTCATCGCGGCGCGGGTCGTTCAGGGTGTCGGTGGCGCCATGGTGCTGCCCACGACACTCTCCCTCATCAACGCCAACTTCCGGGGTAGAGAACGCGCCCTGGCCTTCGCCATCTGGGGTTCGACGATCGGTGGAATGACTGCGGTCGGCCCGCTGCTCGGTGGCTGGCTCACCACCTACTTCTCGTGGCGCTGGGCCTTCGGAATCAACATTCCCCTCGGCATCATCGTGATCGTGGGCGTGCTCGTCTTCGTGCGCGAATCGCGTGACGAAGGCTCGACTCGTCGGGTGGATGTCGTTGGCGCTGTTCTGTCTGTGGTTGCGAGTGCCACGCTGGTCTTCGGTCTGATCGAAGGCCGCACCTATGGTTGGTGGCTCACCAACCATGCGCCCGTGATCGGAAATTACACCTGGCCGTATGCACTGTCGCCGATCCCGATGGTGTTCGCGATCTCCGTGGTCTCCGGCGTGTTGTTCGTGGTCTGGGGCCGTCGTCGGCAGCGTGCCGGCAAGAGCACGATGCTCGCCTTCGACCTGTTCGCGATCCCCTCCTTCCGCAACGGCAACATCGCGGCGATGATCGTCTCACTCGGCGAATTCGGCATCATTCTGTCGCTGCCCCTCTGGCTGCAGAACGTGCTGGGGTACGACGCCCTGCAAACAGGTTTCATCATTCTGGCGCTGGCCATCGGCTCGTTCGTCGCCAGCGGGTTCGCCGGCGCATTCGGCAACAAGGTCTCCCCCGTCACGATCGTGCGGATCGGGCTCGTGGCCGAGATCATCGGTGTCGCCAGCATCGGCTTCGTGATCTCCTCCACGACTCCGTGGGGCCTGCTGGTGCCCTTCCTCTTCGTCTACGGGTTCGGCGTGGGCCTCGCCACCGCACAGCTCACCGGTGTCGTGCTCCGCGATGTTCCCGTCGAGCAGAGCGGGCAAGGCTCCGGTACCCAGTCCACCGCCCGCCAGATCGGGTCTGCGCTCGGTATCGCCATTCTCGGCACGGTGTTGTTCACCGCGACGGGCGCCGCTCTCGATTCCCAGCTGAGCGACCAGGGCGTGCCGGAGGCCCAGCGAACCGCCCTCGTGTCGAGCGTGGTCGACAGTGCGGGTTCGTCGATCAGCGCGCTTGCCGCCTCACCGGAGACGGCGGCAGTGGCAGAAGCCGCCAAGGTGGCTTTCAGCGACGGCACGAAGTACGCCGCGTTCACTGCAGCGGGATTCCTTGCCATCGGCTTTCTTGCGACCCTGTCGCTGGGCGGAGCCCCCCGAACGTCGCCGAAGCGTACGCCAGAGCGAATCGAGAGTGACGATTCCGAGCCCAGCGAAGAGGAACCCCGCCGCGCGCTCTGAGCAGCCGCCTTTGTGCTCGTTGAGAACTGGGCTCATTGAGAGCTGAGCTCGGTTCAGGCGACCTGTGCCAGAATCTGGTGTGACGTCACCATCGGGCAGAGGCCGGGCATCCGCCATTCTGATCATCGGTGCGGCCGTCTGTTTCGGAACAACGGGCACGGCGCAGGCCCTCGGAGCCCCGGCAGCCAGCGCAGTCTCGCTCGGGGCAGCCCGCATCGTCTTCGGGGGCGCCCTGCTCGCCCTGTTCGCACTGTTCGCCGCACGATCAGGTGCTCGCTCTCGACCAGGCTCCACCGCCCAGCTTCAGGCTCGTACCAGCCTTCTCGCGCGCCTGCACGCCGTGCGCCCAGTCGAATGGATGCTCGTGGCCGTCGGTGCCGTCGGGGTCGCCGCCTACCAGCCCACGTTCTTCACCGGTACGAGCCAGAACGGCGTCGCGGTGGGCACTCTGGTCGCCCTCGGCTCGGCACCCGTGATCACGGGCCTGCTCGAATGGCTCGTGCGTCGGCGTGCGCCCGGGATGCGATGGGCCCTAGCGACGGCCATCGCGGCGCTTGGCGTCGCCACCCTCTCGGGAGCCTTCGCTCTGCTCTTCGGGTCGGGCGCCTCGACCCCCAGCACCATCACCGCGCTCGGCATTGTCGCGTCGCTCGGCGCGGGTGTCTCCTACGCGCTCTATGCCCTGAGCAGCAAGGCCCTGCTCGACCTCGGTTGGACCCCGGCGGCCACGATGGGCACGACCTTCGGAGCTGCCGCGGTCATCATGACGCCGGTGCTGCTCGGTTCGGACCTCGCGTGGCTGGCGACGCCGAGCGGCGGCCTGACCGCAGCATGGCTGGCCGTGGTCACAACCGCCCTCGCGTACACGCTCTTCGCCAGGGGGCTCCGGGGCGTGCCCGCATCCCAGGCATCGACCCTCACACTCGTCGAACCCCTCACCGCCACCGTGCTCGGGCTGGTCGTGTTGCACGAGCAGTTCACGGTGTCGATCGCGGCCGGCCTGGTTCTGCTCGCTGCAGGCCTCGCCGTTCTCGCGCTGTCACCCCAGCCGAGAGTCAGGGCCAGCCCGTCACGGTGATTCGGCGAAGCGATCCGTCGCCTCGATCAGCGCGTCGAGAATACCCGGCTCGTCAAAGGCGTGGCCCGCGTCGGGCACCATGGTGAACGATGCTTCGGGCCAGGCCTCATGCAGGTCCCAGGCTGTCACCGCTGGGGTGCAGAGGTCATACCTACCCTGCACGATCGCTCCCGGAATCTGCCGGAGCACCCCTGCATTCGCGATCAGCTGGCCTTCGTCGAGCCACCCCTCATTGACGAAGTAGTGGTTCTCGATCCGGGCGAACGCCAGGGCATAGGCGGGCTCTGCAAAACGCCTGATGAGCTCTTCACGCGGCAACAGGGTGATGGTCGACGCCTCCCAGGTCGACCACGCGACGGCCGCGGGGCCATGGATGCCCGGGTCGGGGTCTGCCAGAAGCTCGTGGTAGGCGCGAATGAGGTGGTGCCGTTCGGCGTGGGCAACGGGCTCGAGGAACTTCTGCCAGAGGTCGGGAACGATCATCCGTGCCCCGCCTTCGTAGAACCAGTCGAGTTCGGCCTTGCGCAGGGTGAAGATGCCGCGAAGCACCAGCTCGCTCACCCGGTCGGGGTGGGTCTCGGCGTAGGCAAGGGCCAGTGTGCTCCCCCACGAGCCGCCGAAGACCTGCCACTTGTCGATGCCGAGGTGCGTGCGTAGCTTCTCGATGTCGCTCACGAGGTGCCAGGTGGTGTTGGCAGCGAGGTGGGCGGAGGACTCGCTGGCATGCGGCAGGCTCAGGCCGCAGCCGCGCTGGTCGAAGAGAACGATGCGATACCGTTCGGGGTCGAACAGGCGCCGGTGCGCGGGGCTGGTGCCCCCACCCGGCCCACCGTGCAGGAAGACCACCGGTTTGCCAGCTGGGTTTCCCGATGTCTCCCAGTAGAGCTCCTGGCCGTCACCGACCGGCAGGAAGCCGATCTCGTCTGGTTCGATTTCGGGATACATCTGTCGCATGGTTCGAGCCTAGGACGCCCACGACCCTCCCGCCTAACGGCGCGACACCATCAGACCTCGTCGTAGTCGAACCCCATCGCTGTCGCCTCTGACTGCGATTCGGCGATCGGTCTGGGTCGGCCGAGAGCGTTCGTCTTCTGGAGCATGTTCTGCACAGCCGCGGCCGACTCCGGTTCGGCGAACGGCGATTCGACGGTCGTGCTCACCAACTCGCTCGCCGGCCCGATCACCATCTGCACAACGCCTGTCTCCCCGTTGTCCCTGACCACCGGCACCTCCAATGCCTCAGCCCGGTGACTCGAACCGAGCGCCGCAACGAAGTGCGCGAGCGCGTCGGCCACAGCGTCTGAAGTGAGAAATGACCCGCCGCTGTACGAAATCCGTTTCATGCCTACAGCCTCGTCTGCCCCGGCACTCAATTCAAGGGCATTGCGCGCGCCTACTTCACGGGTTATGAGGCGCGGACGAATCGCTGGTCAATCCGAATTCGTAGGCGAGAATGACGGCCTGTACGCGGTCCCGTGCCTCGAGCTTGGCCAGGACCCGACCCACGTGCGACTTCACCGTAGACTCGGAGACCGTCAGTCGTGCCGCGATCTCGATGTTGGTGAGACCACCGGCGATCGCCAGCAACACCTCCCGCTCCCTGTCGGTGAGTGTGCCGAGGCGCAGCTCATCGGCAACAGCCGTGACCGGGCGCTCGTCGCCAGCCCCGACTCCTGAACTCACAGTGGTGCCAGCGGTGGAGCCCCGCAGCACTGCTGTTGGCTCTCGACCCTTGGGCATCTCGGCCGGCGAGCCAGCGTCACTGTCTGCGACGGGCAGCTTCGAGCCGAACAGGTCGAGCAGCTGCTTCGTGACACGCGGTGAGACGACAGCATCGCCCGCGGCGACCGCCCGTATCGCGGCGACGAGCTCGGCCGGGCGCGCATCCTTCAACAGGAACCCGCTCGCTCCGGCGCGCAGCGCAGAGAACGCGTACTCGTCGAGATCGAACGTCGTCAGAATGAGAATCCTGCTCGACGGGACATCACGCACGAGTACCTTGGTTGCCTCGATGCCGTTCATCCCGGGCATCCGCACATCCATCAGGATGATGTCCGGTAGCAGCTCAGCAGCAACGGCGATCCCCGACGCGCCATCTTCGGCCTCGCCCACCACCTCGAAACCCGGTTCGGCATCGAGCACGAGCCGAAACCCGAGGCGAAGCAGTGGCTGGTCATCGACCAGCACGATCCGGATGACCGGGCGCGCGTCGCTCGCCATCATTGCGCCCCACACTCCTTCTGCATCGAACCCTTTTGCTCTCGGCCGCGTGAACACACTGTCTCTGCTGCCCGCGCCTCACACTACGGCGTGTTCGCCGCCCGGTGCTCCCGGAGGCCGCACGGGTAGGGTGGCTCGCACTCGCCAGCCGCCTGCCGTTGTCGGGCCGGTCTCGAGGGAACCCTCGTATGCGGTCACCCGTTCACGCATGCCGACGAGTCCCTGGCCGGATCCGATGACGGTGGTGGCACCGGCGAGCGAACCTTTCGCGCTGCCGTTCGATGCTGTGCCCTGGCCTTCGTCGGCGACAGACACCACGAGTTCGGAAGTGCCGTAGTCCAGCTCCACAACCACGTGTTTCGGGTCGGAGGCATAACGCAGACAGTTCGTCAGTGCCTCCTGGACGATGCGGAACACGGTGAGCTGTAACCCTGGATCTCGCGGGGGCGCCCCCGACACGGTGAAGTGAACGACCATTCCCGCGCCGCGATACGACTGCACGAGGGCTTCGAGATCGTCATGACCCGGCTGGGGCTTGAGGGCCGCTGCCACGGTGGAGGGGCGCGGATCGGCGAGGACTCCGAGAACGACGCGCATGTCTGCGAGTGCCTGGCGACCCGTCTCTGCCACCTGGTGCATGATCTCCTGGGCGCGGTCGGGGTCATTCCCCACAGTGAGACCGGCGCCGTCGGCGAGTGCCACCATCACGGTGAGGCTGTGTGCGACGATGTCGTGCATCTCCCTGGCGATCCTGGCCCGCTCCGTCACAGCTGCCAGGAGTGCCTGTTGGTCACGCTCGCGGGCGAGCTGTGCCGCTCGGTCGAGCAGCGCCTCCACATAGCGCTTGCGATTGCCCACATTGATGCCGACAAGAACGGCCACGAGCATCAGAAAGCCGAAGACCAGCGAGACGGCGATCGCCTCCCCGAGATCACCATTGTGGGCGACAAGGCTGACGGCAGCCAGGCAGAGGATGAGAACACCGAATGACACCCAGGCCGCGCGCACCGAAGCGTAGAGGGCGGCCGCATAGAGGGCGAACAGCGGCGCCGACTGGCCGAGGCCGGGAAAGGACGGCAGCACCAGAAAGAATGAAACGGCGACAACGGCGACGAGCACCAGGGGGTGAGTACGCCGGAACAGCAAAGCAACGGCGACGGTCGCCGTGCCGACGATGGCCAGAATCCCGACGACCGTGCCAGGCGCATCACCGGTCGCGCCAGAGAGTCTGATCGGGAGATAGACCGCAGCGGGCAGGGCGAAGACGACGACGACTGCCCAGTCCACGATCCACATGTGCCTGCCGAAGAAGAGCCGGAAGACCCCAGGAGGTTTGGGCAGCTTCAGATCCTGCTCCGCCGACACGGACGCCGAAGAGCGCCCGGTGGGACTCACCAGAGCGCTCTCCTGCGGGGCGTGGGTCAGGCGTCTCTCCGCTTCATCAGTACGGCCGCCGCTACTCCGACCGCCACGATCCAACCAAGAACGATCAGCAGTCCCTGCCACCACTCGAAGATCCCGCCCGACCCGAAGAGGCTACCGCCCGCGCTGCCGGGCAGCCAATCCGAGATGGACTTGGCCCAGTCAGCGGGGATCAGGCCGAAGATGACCGGCACAACCAACAGCAGGCCGAGCGAAGCGGCGATGGCGCCTGCCGTGGTGCGCAGAACCGCACCGATCGTGAGGGCGAGGAGTCCGACCAGGGCCAGATAGAGCGCCGCCCCGAGAAGATTCAGGTACACGTCTGAATCGAAGAGATTCGAGGTGACCCCGGCTCCCGAGAGGATGGGCCAGGTGACGAAGTAGGTGAGCACGATCGCCACCAGCGACACCACGAACGTCACAACGGTGAAGACGGCAGCCTTCGCCCAGAGCACGGGCAGCCGTTTCGGCACCGCGGCAAAACTCGACTTGATCTGACCCGTCGAATACTCGCCGCTGATGATCAGAACGCCGAGCACAGAAACCACGAGTTGCCCGAAGTTCACTCCGGCAGTCGCGACAAGTGCTGCGACACCGGGGGAATGAAGCAGACCTGCGCCCTGGCCACGTGGACCACTCTGGCCGCTTGCCGCAACAGAGGCAATGAGCAGCCCGATGGCGACCTGGATGACCAGCAGAACAGCATACGACCACACCGTCGACCGGAGCGATGTCAGTTTGATCCATTCCGACTTCAGAATGCCGCCTGCAGTCAGATGGACCTTCGCGAGTTTCTGGGAGGAACGGGGTACAGAAGGAGCGGTGGCAGTCATCGTGAGACCTCCGAGTCGGTGAGAGCGGCAGCGGCAAGTGCCGACGGGTGGGTGCGGTATTCGACAGAATCGGCAGTGAGGTTCACATAAGCGTCTTCGAGTGAGCCCTTGAGAGGCGTGAGTTCGTGCAGAACAATGCCCGCCGCAGCCGCGGCTTCACCGACGGCAGCAGCCGTCAGCCCGACGATCTGCAGGGTCTGGCCATCGACACTCGTGATGGTCACGTCGTTCGAGGTGAGCAACCTGGCTATCTCTCCGGCCTGGGGGCTGACCGCCCGCACCGAGGAGACGGTCGACGAGCTGATCATCTCCGCAACCGGCGCATCGGCGAGCACGCGCCCCTTGCCCAGCACGATGATGTGGTCGGCCGTGAGTGCCATCTCGCTCATGAGGTGCGATGACAACAGAACAGTCCTGCCCTCCGACGCCAGGAACCTCACCAGCTCCCGCACCCACATCACGCCTTCGGGGTCGAGACCGTTCACCGGCTCGTCGAGAATGAGCGTCGACGGGTCGCCGAGCATCGCAGCCGCAATTCCGAGCCGCTGCCCCATGCCCAGCGAGAACCCACCCACCCGCTTCTTCGCCACGGTGTCCAGGCCGGTCATCTCGATCACCTCGCGAACACGCGTTGCACCGATTCCGTGGGTGGCCCCCAGCGCCAGGAGGTGGTTGTAGGCCGAGCGGCCCTGGTGCACTGCCTTCGCATCGAGAAGCACGCCCACCTCGTGAAGCGGGGCATGATGGTCTTTGTACGCCTTGCCATTGACGGTGACGCTGCCGCCCGTCGGGCGATCGAGGCCGACGATCATGCGCATCGTCGTCGACTTGCCGGCACCGTTCGGGCCGAGGAACCCGGTGACGAGTCCCGGGCGAACGACAAAACTGACCGAATCGACGGCGGTCTTCGATCCATACCTTTTTGTGAGTGAGTGAGCTTCGATCACTGGCTGATCTCCGAACTTCTGCGTGGATGCTCCGGGCAATGGCCCGCAGTACTTCGAGAGTACGAGGTCTAGTGCACCCCGGGCATCCGACCACGGGTGGATCTTTGTGTCGACGATTCGAACACCGATCGTCATACCGCGGTACGACCTGTGAACTTCCAGTATGTTTTTTTCAGCACATACGTGCACAAACGATTGCGCAATCTGCGCATATTCTCACACAAACACACCGATTGAGGGGACCCCTGTGTCATTTCCAGAAGCACCAGAACCAGCTGAGCCGTCGACTCTCGCGCGCCTGCTCGCAGAAACCTTCGGCACCTTCCTCCTCGTCTTCGGGCTGGTCGGCACCGCGACGTTCTCAGCCGCCTTCCCGTCGAGCGACGCATCGAACCCCCTTGGTGTCGGATTTCTCGGGGTCGCTGTCGCGCTCGGGCTCACCGTCATGATCGGGGCCTATGCATTCGGGCCGATCTCTGGCGGCCACTTCAACCCCGCGGTCACCCTCGGCCTGGCGGCCGCGGGTCGCTTCGCCTGGAGCGACGTCATCACGTACATCGTCGCTCAGCTGGTCGGTGCGATTCTGGGTGCAACGGCCATCTTCGCCCTCGCCTCGGCAGGGCCCGCCGGCTTTCTCGATTCGGCGGTGAAGGGTGGATTCGTCTCTAACGGTTACGGCGAGCACTCGCCCGGCGGCTTCGGGCTCGGCGCTGCGATCGCCATCGAGATCATCATCACGGCCTTGTTCCTTTTCGTGATCCTCGGCGTCACGAATGCCAAGCATGCAGTGGCGGGATTCGCTCCGATCGCCATCGGGTTCACGCTGACGCTGTTGCTGCTCATCTCGATTCCCATCGACAACGCGTCGATCAACCCGGCCCGGTCGATTGCGACGGCGATCTTCGGTGGCGGTGACTGGCTGGCACAGCTCTGGGTGTTCATTGTCTTCCCCATTGTCGGCGCGCTCATTGCCGGCCTCAGCTATCGCCTGCTGTTCGACGGAGTCAAGTACACGAAGACTTCTGCGGCGAAATAGTCGCGGCGCGAAGACGAATTTCGCAGAGGCTTCCGCGTCGGTGATTCCGCACGGAAGCCTCTGCCGTCAGTTCGTCGAAGCCTTCGTCTTCGCGAGGGACTTCTCGTCGACAGGAGCAGTTCCGCTTTCGCGGAGCGCCCTGTAGTACTCGCGCGCCTCGGTCTGGCGCACCGCTTCGGCGCCAGAGGCGATCGGAGCCCGAACATGCTCCGGCCCGTACCCGAAGGCATCCACGAGGTCGAGGGCGTGCGGTCGAAGCCGCAGCGTGAGGCGGTCGATGTAGGCCTCGATGGCGAGCGCACGCTTCGGCGAGAGGCGACCGTGGATCAGGTACCACGCGGCGTGCTTCTGAATGAGCCCCAGCCCGAACAGGTCTCGCAACCAGGTGAGAACCGCCTTCGTCGGTGCGTCGTCGATCCCTGCGAGCGCATCGGTGAACGCCTCCCACTGCAGGAGTTCGGCGTGTGCCCGCGCGGCCTCGATCATGGCGTTCTGGTTCGAATTGAAGAGATCGGCTGCCTTCTTCTTCGAGGACTTGGCAGCTGGGCGGAGCCGCGTCGCGATCTCCGCCACCATCGTCTCCACGCGATCGGTCAGCAGTGATCGCTGCACCTTCGACGATTGCAGCTGGCCGACGGAACGGGCAACCGAACCACGGTCAGAGACATTCTGCGCCAATCGTCGCAGTCCCGTGCCATTGACCGCTCGATCCGCGGCCTGTTCGACGACGTATCGTGCCATGACGCCGGCATCGGCCTTTGCGAACTTGCGGTTGAAATCCGTGAGCAGGCGTTTGGCGACCAGCTGGAGAAGTACGTGGTTGTCTCCCTCGAACGTGGCATACACGTCGAGGTCGGCGCGCAGGCCGGTCAACCTGTTCTCGGCCAGAAAGCCAGCGCCTCCGCACGCTTCGCGCGCCTCCTGCAGGGTGTCGAGGGCGTGCCACGTCGAAAGAGGCTTGAGGGCCGCAGCAAGCGTCTCGAGATCCTGCCGGTCGACGTCTGTGTCGTGCTTGCCGGAGAACACCTCATCGAACTTGGTCAGCAGCACCTCATGGGCGAAACTCGCCGCATAGGTCGTGGCAAGAAGCGGCAGGAGCCTGCTCTGGTGCTTCTGGTAGTCGAGCAGGACTTCTTCGTTCGTGTCGCTGCCCGCGGTGAACTGCCGACGCTGGCTTCCGTACGTGATGGCAATGTTGAGTGCGATCTTCGCGGCAGCAGTGGATGCCCCGTCCAACGAGACGCGGCCCTGAACGAGAGTGCCCAGCATCGTGAAGAAGCGGCGGCCCGGGCTGGCTATCGACGAGGAGTAGACACCCTCGGCAGAAACGTCTCCGTACCGGTTGAGGAGGTTCGCTCGGGGTATCCGCACATCGTCGAAGTGCAGCCGCCCATTGTCGATCCCGTTCAGCCCACCTTTCAACCCATCGTCTTCACCGCCGACGCCGGCCAGGAATGCTCCGTCAGAGTCCCGCAGCGGTACGTAGAGTGCGTGCACTCCGTGGTTCACTCCCTGAGTGATCAACTGGGCGAAGACGACCGCCGCGATGCCGTGCAGTGCAGCATTGCCGAGGTAGTCCTTCCAGGCACCGCGGAACGGCGTGTTCAGCACGAACTCCTGGGTCTCCGGGTCGTAGGTCGCAGTCGTGCCGATGCTGGCGACGTCAGAACCGTGACCCGTCTCGGTCATGGCGAATGCACCGGGCACAGCAAGGCTCATGATGCCGGGCAGGAAGGTGTTGTGGTGGTATTCGGTTCCGAGGTGCAGCACAGCTGCACCGAACAGGCCCCACTGCACGCCGGATTTGATCTGGAGCGAGGGGTCGGCCGTCACGAGTTCTTCGAAACCCGCGATGTTGCCGCCGTGGTCGTCCTGCCCGCCGAGCCTCGTCGGGAACGCCTTGTTCACAGCGCCCTCTGCCACGAGCAGGTGGAGCTGGTCGAGGACTCTCTGGCGATGTTCGGAGAGGGTCTGGCCCTCGATGCGCTGCATCTCTGGGCGCGCTGTGACCCGACGCGCTTCGAGGCGGGCCTCGGCCCAGGTGCCCAGCAGATATTCACCCAGCAACGCGACATCGACAGTCGGCGCAGGGGTGCTGGCCACGAAGGCACCCGAGGTCGACCCATTCACACGCGAATTCTTCGTCGCGCCACCGGACGATGCCGGACGTCGTATCGGCGCCTCGTGTGGGGCAGAAGCCGGAGAAGTGGTGACCATCATTGGTGTCCTCGTCTGTCGAGTGCGTTCAGTGCTGCTCAATCGTGGGGGAATGACTCTCCCCACTGAGTGAGTTCTCCCTCACAGTAAAGGCGAGGCACTGCACGCCCAAGCCGACAGTGCCGGGGCTACAAACTCCCCATGGCCGTATGCTCACCAGTTTGTGAGAACCTCCAATAGACCAGCGTCTTCACAGCAGAGAACGCACAAGGCTGCACCGGTCCCACTGAACGCTGGCCGAACCAGACGGCAGCGCGCATTGAGCCCGATGCGGTCAGACGTTGGCCGCAACGACTTCGAGCAGCCCCTCGCCGAAGGTGTCGAGCTTCTTCTGGCCGATACCGGCGACTCCGTCGAGGTCAGCGGCAACCAGCGGTCGCCTCACGGCGATCTCGCGGAGTGTCGCATCGTGGAAGATCACGTACGCGGGCACACCCATCGTCTTGGCCGTCGTCGACCGCCAGGCACGAAGGGCCTCGAAAAGCGAGATGGCGTCGTCTGGCAGGTCGGCAACTGCGCGCGCCTGTTTCGCGCGCGAACCGCCCGTGCCTGAGCCGGACGAACCCGCGGCGCGGTCTGGCTCCAATCGCATCGGCACCGTCACAGCCCCGCTCAACACGTCGATGCTGGCAGGCGCAAGCACAAGGGTGCCGAACCCGTCGTCGTTCACTGCAAGAAGGCCCTTTGCCAGCAGTTGGCGCACCACACTTCTCCACTGCTGCTCGGAGAGTTCTGAACCGATGCCCCAGACCGCGAGCTCATCGTGACCATACTGGTCGACCCTGGGCGTCTTCTTCGCGCGCAGGATGTCGATGAGATGCCCTGCACCGAACTTCTGGTTGCGTTCGCGCTGCAACCGCACCACGGTCGAAAGCAGCTTCTGAGCGGGAATGGTGCCATCCCACGAGACAGGCGGCACCAGGCAGGTGTCACAGTTGCCGCATGGCACACTCGTCTGGCCGAAGTAGCCGAGCAGGTTCACCCGCCGGCAGTCGATCGTCTCGCAGAGCGCGAGCATGGCATCGAGGTGGGAGGAGAGTTTGCGGCGGTGTGCGAGGTCACCCGGGGACTGCTCGATCATTCTGCGCTGCTGCACCACGTCTTGCAGGCCGTAGGCCAGCCAGGCCGTCGACGGTTGGCCGTCTCGACCGGCCCGACCTGTCTCCTGGTAGTAGCCCTCCACCGATTTCGGCAGGTCGATGTGCGCGACGAACCTCACGTCGGGCTTGTCGATACCCATGCCGAACGCGATCGTGGCCACGATGACCACGCCGTCTTCGCGCAGGAACCGTGCCTGGGTGCGGGAGCGCAGCCCGCTCTCCAGCCCCGCGTGGTACGGCAGCGCGTTGACCCCGTTCGCCGAAAGGAATTGCGCTGTCTGCTCGACGGTCTTGCGTGAGAGGCAGTACACGATGCCCGCGTCGCCATCGTGCTCGCGACGGATCAACGAGAGCAGTTGCTGCCGCACCTCGCCTTTACCCTCGATGCGATACCGGATGTTCGGCCGATCGAAGCTCGCGACGTAGTGCCGCGCGTCGCCGAGTTTCAGTCTCTGCGTGATCTCGGTGTGGGTTGCAGCCGTCGCCGTCGCCGTCAGGGCGATCCTCGGAACCTCGGGCCAGCGGTCGGCCAGATCGGAAAGACTCAGGTAGTCGGGCCTGAAGTCATGGCCCCACTGCGACACGCAGTGGGCTTCGTCGATCGCGAAGAGAGCAATTCTCCCGTTGTCGAGAAACCGCTTCGTGCTCTCGGACGAGAGTCGCTCTGGTGCCACGTACAGCAGATCGAGTTCGCCGGCGAGATACGCACTCTCGACCCGATCGCGTTCTGAGGCGTCTTGGGTCGAGTTCAGGAATGCCGCCCTCACCCCGACCGCCAACAAAGCGTCGACCTGATCCTGCATGAGAGCAATGAGAGGAGAGATGACAACCCCGGTGCCGTCACGAAGGAGCGCAGGGATCTGGTAACACAACGACTTGCCACCGCCGGTCGGCATCAGCACAACAGCGTCACCACCCGCGGCCACGTGGCTGATGACGGCGGCCTGGTCGCCGCGGAAGTCGTCGTAACCGAACACTCTCTTGAGCAACTGGCGCGCTGGGTCAGCCTGCTCGAGCCCTGCCTGCTCGGGGCTGACCTGCTCGGGGCTGGCCTGCTCAGGTCTGGCCTGCTCAGGGCTGGCCTGCTCAGGTCTGGCCTCTGCAGACCCGCCGCCGACCCGCGTACTCACCGCATCATCGAGAGTGGGTGCAGCAGAGTCGAATGTCATGTGCCCAGCTTAGTTTTGACTCCTGACACACCACCCCTGCCTGTTCGACCCTGTGGAGAACTTCTCTCCACAGCATGATCAACAGACCACGTGCCGCGTTAGGCTCGGGTCACATGATCCCCACGCTTCTCGGAATCACAGGCGCCTTGGTCTACGGTTCTGCCGACTTTCTCGGCGGCCTCGCCTCGAAGCGCCTGAACCCGGTGCTCGTGACAGCGCTGGCGGCAGCATCCGGCCTCGCGATTCTCCTCGCCGTCTACCCGATCATCGGCGGCGCCTTCAGCTGGTCGGCAGCGATCTGGGGAGCCCTCTCCGGTGTCGCCGGTGCGATCGCACTTTCGCTCCTCTATGCCTGCCTCGCCATCGGGCCGATGAGCATCCTCTCGCCGCTCACTGCCCTCGTCTCGGCGATCGTACCCATGGTTGTCGGCTTGCTGACAGGCACACGGTTCGGCATCATCGGCTACCTCGGCCTGGTTGTCGCACTGGTCGCGGTCGTGCTCGTCGGCTTCGTGCCCGAGAAGGGTGCAGTGCGACCGAGTCTTCGCGGCATCGGTATGGCCGTCGGCTCGGGAGCGATGATCGGCGTCTTTCTGATTCTGATCAACCAGACTCCAGAAGACTCCGGAATCGTGCCGCTGCTCTTCAATCGAGCGGTGAATGCGACCCTGCTGTTGGGCGTCGCTCTGGTGATCTTTCTCACGAGTCGCACGAAGAGAGCCGGCGTCGACGCCGGAACGCGGACTGGATCTCCCGCCAGGCTCGGAGTGTCGCTTGCTGCCGGGTGCGGCATCGTCGACGCCCTGGGCAATATTCTGCTGCTTACCGGGTTGCACCTCGGCGACCTGGTCACCATGTCGGTACTCACGGCGATGTATCCGGCCGGAACCATCATTCTCGCCGCGATCGTGTTGCGCGAGCGCATCGCGCCCGTGCAGATCGTCGGCCTGGTTCTGGCGTTGTCAGCTGCCGGAATGCTCGCCCTCGGGTAGGCCACTACACGAGTGGGGCCCGTACCCACTACGGTAAGAAAGAAATCGCCGAATTCTCGGCAGATTGCAACAGTTTGACTAGCGCACAGCGCGCGCCTCGAGGGGAACACTCATCATGGATTTTTGGAACAACATCTGGAACGTCATCGGCATCTTCTTCTGGAGCTTCGCGTTCATCGCGTACCTCTTCGCTCTGTTTGCGATCATCGGTGACCTGTTCCGCGACCACAAACTGAACGGCGTCTTCAAGGCGATCTGGATCCTCTTCCTGATCTTCGTGCCGTTCCTCACCGCGCTGGTCTACCTGATCGCCCGTGGCGGCGGCATGGCAGAGCGCCAGGTCAAACAGGTCAAAGAAGCCCAGTCGGCCACCGACCAGTACATCCGCACGGTTGCAGGCTCGAGCCCGTCTGACGAGATTGCCAAGGCGAAGGCCCTCCTCGACGCTGGCACGATCACCTCGGTCGAATACGACGCGATCAAGGCACACGCCCTTTCAGGCAAGTAGAACACACAGCTCACACACCGATTCACGTCGCGGCCGGTTCGGGCACGACGAGTCAGTCGCAGAGCGAAGAAGCCCCGCCGGTCATCCAGTTGACCGTCGGGGCTTCTTCGTGCAGCATGCGTATCCCGGGCTACCGCTTCGGCAGCGCACGGTCGAGGTCGTCGATCAGATCATCGACGTTCTCGATACCGACCGACAGGCGAATGATGTTGTCAGGCACTTCGAGGGCGGTCCCTCGCACCGAGGCGTGCGTCATCTCGCTGGGGTACCCCACGAGCGATTCGACACCACCGAGCGACTCGGCGAGCTGGAACACCTTCGTCGACTCGGCGAACTTGCGCGCGGCCTTGGCACCCGCCCGGATTCCGAGCGAGATCATGCCACCGAAACCCGACATCTGCTTCTTCGCGAGCTCGTGCCCGGGGTGCGACTCCAGGCCCGGGTAGTAGATGCGCTCGATTGCCGGATGACCGACCAGGTGTTCGGCGATCGCCTGGGCATTGGCGCTGTGCCTGTCCATGCGAACGGCCAACGTCTTGATTCCGCGGACGGTGAGCCACGCATCCATCGGCCCGGAGACAGCGCCCGCGGCGAACTGCTGGAAACCCACCTTGTCGGCAAGCTCCGCGTCGCTCATGACGAGGGCTCCCCCGAGAATGTCGGAGTGGCCGCCGAGGTACTTCGTGGTCGAGTGCACCACAACGTCGGCCCCGAGCGCCAGCGGCTTCTGGAGGTAGGGCGATGCAAAGGTGTTGTCGACCACCACGATGGCTCCCGCAGCGTGACCGATCTCGGCAAGCTCGCCGACGTCGCTGATCTTCATCAGTGGGTTGCTCGGGGTCTCGAGCCAGAGCACCTTCGTCTTGCCCTTGACCACAGCCTTCTGCACGGCATTGAGATCCATCATCTCGACGGTGTCGTTCTCGATGCCAGACCGGCTGTGGATCTTGTTGATGAGGCGATGAGTGCCACCGTAGACGTCGTTTCCGAGTACCACGTGGTCACCGGGCTCCAGAACAGCGCGAAGCAGTGCGTCTTCGGCTGCGAGTCCCGACGCGAACGAGAACGCATGGGTTCCGCCTTCGAGGGCGGCCAGCAGGGTTTCGAGTGATGTGCGGGTGGGGTTGCCACCGCGTGCGTATTCATAACCGCCGCGAAAGTTGCCGATTCCGTTCTGCACGAAGGTCGACGTCTGGTAGATCGGCGGAATGATGGCGCCCGTAGTGGGGTCGAACTCCTGGCCGGCGTGGATGGCGAGTGTCTCGAAGTGCTGCTTGTTGGGCATGGTGTGTCCTCAAGCGCCGGGTAGGGCGCGGTTCGTAGGTGTGACGAGCGGTTATTCGCTCAGGAAGCTCAGCAGGTCCTGCCGGGTGATCACGGAGACGGGTTTGCCGTCGTCGACGACCAGGAGCGCCTGCGAGGCGCGGAATGCCTGCCTGGCCGCGCCCACCGACTCGTTGATTCCAATGAGCGGGAGAGCATCGCTGGCGAACCCGCCGACCTTGTCTGTCATGCTCGCGGCGCCGCTGAAAACCTGCTCGAGCAGGGACTGCTCGTTGAGCGAGCCGACGACCTCGCCGATCACGACGGGGGGTTCCGCGCTCAGCACGGGCAGCTGCGAGACACCATACTTCGTCATGATGCCGATGGCGTCGTGCACGGTGTCGGTCGGGTGCGCGTGCACGAGGTCGGGCATTGCCCCACTCTTCAGGCTGATGAGTTCGCGCACGGTGCTCTCGGTCGACTCGTCGCTGAAGCCGTACGACCGCATCCACTTCTCATTGAAGATCTTGCCGAGGTACCCGCGACCGCCGTCGGGGAGGAGAACAACCACGACAGCGTCGGCCGGGAGGTCTTTCGCGACTTTGAGTGCCACCGAGACGGCGAGTCCGCTCGAACCCCCTACGAGCAGGCCCTCTTCGAGCGCAAGCCGGCGGGTCATGTCGAACGACTCCGCATCGTTGGACGCGATCACGGCGTCCACGACACTGGGGTCGTAGGCTGCGGGCCAGAAGTCCTCGCCGACGCCTTCGACGAGGTACGGGCGCCCCGTGCCCCCGGAGTAGACCGAGCCTTCGGGGTCTGCTCCGATCACCTTCACCCGGGCATCCGAGATCTCCTTGAGGTATTTGCCGGTGCCACTGATCGTGCCGCCGGTGCCAACTCCGGCCACGAAGTGCGTCACGCGCCCGTCGGTGTCGCGCCAGATCTCTGGACCGGTCGATTCGTAGTGGCTGAGCGGGCCATTGGGGTTCGCGTACTGGTTCGGCTTGAACGCACCTTCGATCTCGGCTGCGAGGCGGTCAGAGACCGAGTAGTACGAATCCGGATGATCGAGGGCAACCGCCGTGGGAGTGACGACGATCTCGGCACCGTAGGCCGTCAGCACGTTGCGCTTGTCTTCGCCGACCTTGTCGGGCAGTACGAAGACACAGCGGTAGCCGCGCTGCTGGGCCACGAGCGCCAGGCCCACACCGGTGTTGCCCGAAGTCGGCTCGACGATGGTGCCGCCGGGCTTCAACAGGCCGTCGCGCTCGGCGGCATCGATGATACGGATCGCGATGCGGTCTTTGGCCGAGCCGCCGGGGTTCAGATACTCGATCTTCGCGAGCACCGTGGCGGCGATGCCGTCGGTCACCCGGTTGAGTTTCACCAGAGGAGTGTTGCCGATGAGGTCGAGCACAGTTTCCGCGTATTTCACTTCTTAAACGTACCAGCGAAGAATTTCGTGTTACCCGGCACCCGGGATCCAGCGTAGAACGAGTCATCCGCGCACGAGGGTCACCGCACCGAGACCTGCTCCACGTACAGGGCCGAATAGGCGCCCCCGCGCTCGAGCAGGTCTGCGTGCGTGCCCTTCTCGACGATCAGCCCGTCTTCGATGACGAAGATGACGTCGGCTGACACGACCGTCGAGAGGCGATGTGCGATGGCGATGGTGGTGCGCCCCCGCGCTGCCGTGTCAAGCGCTGCCTGGACGATGCGCTCTGAGATCGAGT
Source organism: Subtercola sp. PAMC28395 (assembly GCF_018889995.1). Taxonomy (NCBI): domain Bacteria; kingdom Bacillati; phylum Actinomycetota; class Actinomycetes; order Micrococcales; family Microbacteriaceae; genus Subtercola; species Subtercola sp. PAMC28395. The sequence goes on from NZ_CP076547.1 coordinate 475,469, forward strand.
CGAGGGCGCTCGTCGCCTCGTCGAGAATGAGTACAGCTGGGTCTTTGAGCAGAACCCTCGCGATCGCGATGCGCTGTTTCTCGCCGCCCGAGAGACGGTACCCACGCTCCCCCACCATTGTGTCGTACCCGTCGTCGAAGCTCATGATGCGATCGTGGATGTTCGCCTGCGTCGCCGCTTCTTCGAGTTCGGACTGTGTCGCATCGGGCTTTGCGTAGCGGAGGTTGTCGGCCACGGTGGCGTGAAAGAGGTAGGTCTCCTGGCTCACGATACCCAGATGCGAAACCAGCGATTCCTGGCGGAGCTCGCGAACGTCCACACCTGCGAAGAGCACTCGACCACCCGTGGCTTCGTAGAACCGTGGGATCAGCGAGGAGATCGTCGTCTTTCCTGCGCCCGACGGCCCCACGAACGCCGCGAACTGGCCGGGCTCGATCTCGAAACTGATTCCACCCAGCGTGGGCCGCGAGGTCGGCGAGGCGTCGGCGTAACGGAAGGAGACGTTCTCGAACGCCACGCTGCCCAGCTGGTCCGGAACAGGCGAAGCAACGCCAAGAGAATCCGGCGCCGGGCCAGGCACGTCACGAGCATCCGGGCCGTCGACGATCGAGGGCACCAGATCCATGTATTCGAAGATCCGTGCAAAGAGTGCGCCAGAGGTCTGCAGGTCAAGCGCCACGCGCAGCAGCCCCAGAAGCGGGAACAGCAACCGGGCCTGAACGGTGGTGAAGGCAACGATCGTGCCTGCTGTGATGTCGGCAGCGCCGTTGTTCAGCAGAAGTCCGGCGACGAGGTAGACGATCGCCGGAATACTCGACAGGAAGATGCTGACCATGGCGAAGAACCACTGGCCGCTCATCTGCTGGCTCACCTGCAGGCGAACCTGGTTGTCGTTCTCCTTCGAATAGCGGGCAATCTCGCTGTTCTGACGGTTGAAACTCTTCGACAGCAGGATGCCCGAAACGCTCAGCGTCTCCTGGGTGATGGCCGTCATGTCAGACAGCGATTCCTGCGTCTTCGTGGCGATCCGCGCTCGAACCTGGCCTACCTTGCGCTGGGCGATCACGAGGATCGGCATCAGGATGATCGCCACGATCGTCAGCTGCCAATTCAGCAGCAGCATGGCGACGAAGGCGGCGATCACTGTGACGGTGTTGCCGAGCACGCTCGAGATGGTGTTGGTGAGAACTGCGGCCACACCACCGACATCGTTCTGAAGCCGCGACTGGATGACGCCGGTCTTCGTCTTGGTGAAGAAACTGAGTTCCATCGCCTGCAGGTGAGTGAACAGGCTGACACGCATCGCCCCCATGACCTTGTTGCCCACGGTGGCGGTCAGGTAGGTCTGCCAGACACCGAGCAGCGTCGAGACGACATAGATCACGATCATCAGGGCGATGATGCCGGTCAACACCGGCACATTCGGCCCGCCGCCCGCGACAGGGAACAACCCGTCGTCGAAGGCTCGCTGCGTGAGCAGCGGCGGCACTACCGAGAGTGCCGCCGCCACCAGAACGAGGATGACCGTCAGTGCGATCTGTGGCCGATACGGAGCGAACAGTTGGGTGATGCGCCCGAAGAGGTTGTCGACCTTCGGCGCCTGGGCGTTCCGGGCCTTCTGCGCCTGGACGTCGCCACCGCCCATCAAACCACCGCCACCACCACGACCACCGCGACCCACTGAACTCATGGGTTCAGGCTACGCCGCTCTGTGGCCCTGTTACCCCTTCGTCGAGCCTGCCAGCAGTCCACGCACGAAGTAACGCTGAAGGCTGAAGAACACGATCAACGGCACGACCAGCGAGACGAAGGCAGCAGCCGTGAGGCGCTGCCATTCACTGCCTCGGCTACCGGTGAGCTCGGCAAGTCGCTGGGTCAGAGGCGCCACCTCAGGCGAACCACCCGAGAACACCAGCGCGACGAGCAGGTCATTCCACACCCAGAGGAACTGGAAGATGGCGAACGACGCGAGTGCCGGCATCGCGAGCGGAATGATGATCCGCAGGAAGATCTGCCCGTGAGATGCCCCGTCGACCCGCGCTGCCTCGATCACTTCGCCGGGAACCTGCGAGATGAAGTTGTAGAGCAGGAAGATTGCCAGCGGCAGAGCGAACGCCGTGTGGGCGATCCACAACTGCGCGTACGTTCCGGTCGGGATCGGCGGGATGATGGTCGTGCTGCCGATCTGGACACCCTTCGAGAAGAGCTGAAGAAGGGGGATCAGCGCCATCTGCAGCGGCACGATCTGGAGCGCGAAAACCAGGATGAAGACGACGTCGCGGCCCTTCCACTTCATCCACGAAAAAGCGTAGGCAGCCATCGACGCCAGGATCAACGGGAAGATGGTCGCCGGAATGCTGATGGCGATCGAGTTCACGAAATACTGGCCCAGTTGCGGCGCGCTCGACGATGAGGCGAAGAGCACCTCTTTGTAGTTGTCGAGGGTGAGGCCGGGATTGGTGAAGATCGTCCACCAGCCGGTGGTCTTGATGAGCACCTCGGGGCGGAACGACGACAACAACAGGCCGAAGGTCGGGATCGTCCAGACGACAGCGATCACCAGGGCCGCAACAGTCGCCCACCGCGACGTGAGGTTCTTCTTGACTCGCGCCGTCTTCGTGGTGGCGGCGACATACTCTTCTTCGAGCGACCGGGTGGCTCCACCCGGGATTGGAAGCTCGACTGGTGCGACGCTCATCGGATCTCCCTCTGCTTGCGCAAGACTCTCACGTTGTAAATGACGATCGGCAGAACCAGCACGAACAGGATCAACGCCAGTGCTGAGCCCCGCCCCGGTTCACCAGCACGGAAGGCCTGGGTGTACATCTCGTTGGCGAGCACGCTGGTGTCGAAGTTTCCGGCTGTCATCGTTCGCACGATGTCGAAGACCTTCAGTGTGGCGATCGAGATGGTCGTCACGACCACGACGAGCGAGCTCTGGATGCCCGGGATGGTCACGTTCGTGAACCGCTGCCAGGCGTTGGTGCCGTCGAGCTGGGCCGCTTCGATGATCTCCGTGGGAACGCCCTTGATCGCGGCGGAGAGCACCACCATTGCGAACCCGGTCTGGATCCAGACCATGACGACGATCAGCAGCAGAGTGTTCGCAGGAACGGACTGCAACCACTGCACAGGCTCACCGCCCAGCCACACGACGATCTGGTTCAGGAGCCCGATCTGGTTGACACCCGTGGGCCGATACTCGTACACGAACTTCCAGATGATGCTCGCGCCGACGAATGAGATCGCCATCGGCATGAAGACAAGCGCCTTGAAGTAGCGCTCACCGCGGGACTTGTCGATGAAGACCGCGTAGGCGAGGCCGATCGCGGTCGCGGCCAGCGGAGTCAGGATGACCCAGATGATCGTGTTGCGAAGACTCACGAGGGAGTCAGGCTGGGTGAACACCCACACGAAGTTCTCGCCACCGATGAAGTTGCCCTTGCCGTCGAAAAGCGAGGCGATCGCCGTTCTGATGGCCGGATAGACAAGACCGATGATGAGGAAGAGGAACGCCGGAGTCACGAAACCGATGAGTTGAACGACATCTTTTCGCTTTTTCGGTGCCCGGTCGATGAGGAACAGCAGTAGTCCGATCACTGCGGCGAAAGCCGCAAGTGCCACTACTACTTGAACGATTTTGTTGATTAGGTCGGTGGTTGTCATGGCTCACCCCTTTAGATACGTCTTTGGACCAAAGCGAGATTGCTGCGCGGCACCTCTGAGGGTACCGCGCAGCAATCTCGTGTGCACTGGTTAGTGAGTTGCTACTTTGTCGGCCAGGTTGACTGGATGAACTCGGTCACCGTCTGGGTGCTGTCACCGTTGATCCAGTTGACAATGCCCTTCCAGAAGGAGTTCGAGCCGACGGCGGCGGGCATCAGGTCAGACGCGTCGAACCGGAACGTGGTGTTCGGGTCCTGCAGGATCTTGATGCTCTGCACGGCCAGGGGCGACTGGGCGTTCGCGGGGTCGAGACCCTTGTTCGCGCTGATCACACCACCGAGCTTGACGCGGTTGTTGGCCCACAGTGCGCTGGAGAGGTACGTCTGCACTGCGGTGATCTGGTCGCTCGTCTTGAACGCGCCGACGAGCTCGCCACCACCGGTGACAGCCTGGGCTCCACCTGCAGCTGCAGGAGGCATGAGGAAGCCGTAGACGTCTCCGTCTTCAGCGACCTTCGTGCCCTTGGGCCACTGTGCCTCGTAGAACGAAGCCTGGTGCATCATGGCGCACTGGCTCTGGAGGATCGGCAGACCGGCGTCCTGGAAGGTCGTCGAGTTGACGCTGGTCACGTCGCCGAAGCCGGCGTTCACGTAGGCCGGGTTCTTCAGGAAGTTGCCGACGTAGTCGAATGCCTTCGTGATCTGCGGGTCGGTGAACTTGACATCGTTGGTGACCCACTTGTCGTAGACGTCAGGGCCTGACTGGCGAAGCACGACGTCTTCGATCCAGTCGGTGCCCGGCCATCCACTGGCCTCACCCGATGCGAAACCTGCACACCACGGCTTGGCTTTGCCGTCGGCCGCGATCTTGGCGGTCAGGGTGTTCAGCTCGTCGAGGGTCTTCGGGATGGTGTAGCCGTTGCTCTTGAAGAACGTCGGCGAGTACCAGATGTAGCCCTTGACGCTGGCCATCAGCGGTGCACCGTAGAAGGTGCCATCGACGGTGCCGTACTTCTTCCAGTCAGCAGACCAGTTCTTGTCGACGTTGTCGGAGACCGACTGGGGTGCTGGCTTGAGGTAGCCACCGGCCACCATCGAGGCGAGCAGGCCCGGCTGCGGGAAGATCGCGAGGTCGGGCGGGTTGCCACCCTGTGCGCGAACGTTGATCTGGGTCTCGAACTCCTGGCTGCCCTCGTACTTGATGGTGATTCCGGTGCACTTCTCGAAATCGGCCCAGGACTGGTTCAGCTGGTCTGCCTCGACGTCGACGATCGTCGAGTAGATGCTCACCGTGGGTGAACCGGTGAAGGTGCCGTAGCTTGCGTAGTGTTCGCAACCTGCTGCGGCAGTGCCGCCAGACGAAGCCGGCGCGTCACCGGTACAGCCTGTCAGCGCAAGACCCAGAACGGCCAAGCCTGCCAGAGGGATGATCACTCGCTTGTCACGGGTGAGTCTCATGGATTTCCTCCTCATTGAGTACGGTTGGGAAGCACGCGAACCGCGGTTGTTATCGAAATAGCAAGCGCTTCCAGTGACAAACACTAAGCGCCTTGGCGGCTTGGGGCAAGCCCGTTTCGGCATTTATCCGACCCGTTGCCGAATCGTTATCTGGGAGACTACACAGTAAATGATCGCGCTCTCATCCGCAAGACAAAAGGGGCGCCAGGGTTTTCACCCTGACGCCCCTTCGTGAGAGCTGTGAAGCGGAGTTACTTGAGGGTAACCGTCGCGCCGGCTGCCTGCAGCTGGGCGACTGCCTTGTCGGCAGCTTCCTTGTTGACGCCTTCGAGAACAGGCTTGGGTGCTCCGTCAACGAGTGCCTTCGCCTCACCGAGGCCGAGGCTGGTGATAGCGCGCACCTCCTTGATGACCTGGATCTTCTTCTCGCCAGCGGCCTCGAGGATGACGTCGAACGCCGTCTTCTCTTCGACCTCTTCGACGGCCGCAGCAGCGCCACCGGCAGCAGCGACTGCCACGGGAGCAGCAGCGGTGACCTCGAAGACCTCTTCGAACTTCTTCACGAACTCGCTGAGCTCAATGAGCGTGAGCTCCTTGAAGGCATCGATGAGCTCGTCTTGTGACAGCTTTGCCATTTTTTTCTCCTTGTGTTGGTTTGTGTTTACTACCGACGGTCAGGTGCGACTCGCGTGCGGAATGCACGGGGTCACAACCTAGTTGCCGGACTCCTGCTTCTCGCGCAGCGCCTCGACCGTGCGAACGGCCTTCGAGAGCGGTGCGTTGAACAGATAGGCGACACCGAACAGCGAAGCCTTGGCGGCACCGGCGAACTTCGCCAGCAACACCTCCCGGCTTTCGAGGTCGGCGAGCTTGGTGACCTCTTCAGCGGTCAGCGGGTTACCGTCGAAGTAACCGCCCTTCACGCTCAGAAGAGGGTTTGCCTTGGCAAAGTCGCGCAGAGCCTTTGCCACGGTCACGGGGTCACCGTGAACGAAAGCGATAGCGGAAGGACCCACCAGTTCGTCGTCAAACGAAGTGATGCCGGCCTTGTTGGCCGCGATCTTGGTCAGCGTGTTCTTTACCACGGCGTAGGTGGCGTGCTCACTGATCGAACGGCGCAGCTTTGTCAGCTGCGCAACAGTGAGACCGCGGTACTCAGTAAGCAGAACGGCGGTCGAGCTCTCGAAAAGTTCGGAGAGTTCGGCAACCGTGGCTTCTTTGTTCGCCATGGCGCTCCTTGGATAAATAGTTTTCGTTGAAAAACTGTGCTGGGCAGCCCCGGTAACACAACAAAAAAAGCTCCGGCACAGGAGTGCGGAGCTTGGATTTCAGCTGGCATGGATGACCGTGGTCATTCACAACCCGAAGAAACTGACTTCGAACACCTGCGCGGGCTTCGCTTCTGCGAAACTTCGACCGGAGCACACGTCTTCGTTCTCACGAATCTGCGCACACCGATGACCAGCGGTCTTTGGCTTCGTACAGACTAGCCTGTCGTGACCCCGGCACGCAACTCGCCGGCGTTGAAAGGCTGGGGGCGACCGAAGATGGCGTCCACTCCGGTGGAGAACAGCACAGAGTCGGGCGGCCTGTTGGCCACACCCGGGAGCCCCGCGCGGGTGATGAGCGTGTCTGAGAAGTCGAGCAGCTCCGCCTGCTGCAACGGCCACGGCTGGTGGTTGTTCGGCAGGTAGAGCGTTCGGCCGAGGTGCCTTGAGAACAGCGCCCAGCGGGCGGTGAGAAAGTCGGCCAGGGCATCCGGATGCTCGATGCGGGCGCCCGGCCGCACCGACACTGCAGAGTCGACCTCACCCCGGGGAGTCGAATGCCTGCGCGAGGTGTACACGATCGTTCCCCCGGTCTTGCGAACGCGCATGTGCGACCAGATGTACGGGAGCCCGAACGCCACTCGTGCGCCGAGGACTGCCGCGAGTCGCTCGGCCTCGAGCGAGAGGAAGACGACTCCCCGACGCCCCTCTGCGTCGCGCGCATAGAGGCGCACGTTGGTCTCGTGGAACGTTCCGTAGAACGGGAGTGCCGGGGAGGGGCCGAACTGCGTGTTGCGAAGCGTGAACGGCACCAGGCCTACCCACGAGCTTCCGTCGAACTCATCGGGAACGATTCCCGCGGGCATGAGGGAGGCAGCGACTGCGCTGTCGATGCGCCAGTGGAGAAAGGTGAGGTTGCGCCACTGCTGGCGCAGGATCGGGCGGGTGATGGCGTGCGGAGAGGAACTCACGGAACCATTCTGTACCTGTGGCGCGTGATCGGTATCGTCATCGAGATGCGCCGGGACGATCATCCTGCCCGTGCGGCGGCCCGCGCACCGGCCACGTCAGGCAGCGATGGGGGCGGGCGCGGCATAGGTCACGGGCAACGTCACCCTGAACACCGTGTGACCCGGCACGCTTTCAACCGTGACAGTGCCACCGTGCGCCTCAGCAACCGCATACACGATCGCCAGGCCGAGTCCGGTGCTGCCGGCGTGCCGCGAACGCGATACGTCACCGCGAACGAACCGCTCGAAGAGGGTCGGCATGACGGCAGGGTCGATGCCGGGGCCGTCGTCAGCGACGCTGATGACCGCAAACTTCTTCCCGGAGACCGCGATCTCCTCGAGCCCAGCCGTCACGTGCGTACCGGCGGGTGTGTGGACGCGGGCGTTGGCCAGCAGGTTTGCCGTGATCTGGTAGAGACGGGCAGCATCTCCTTCGACCTCGACGGGTTCTTCAGGCAGGTCGAGGATCCAGTCGTGGTCGCGCCCGGCCGCGTGGGCGTCGCTGACGGCATCCACGAGAGTGAGCGTCAGGTCGACGGCGTCATGAGCCACGTCCGGGCTCGAGTCGAGTCGCGCGAGCAGCAGCAGGTCTTCGACGAGTGACGTCATTCGCGTCGCTTCCGACTCTATGCGGGCCAGGGAATGCGTCACGTCGGTGGGCAGGGTTTCGTCCTGGCGGCGGGTGAGCTCGGCGTACCCCCTGATCGACGCGAGTGGGGTGCGCAGCTCGTGGCTGGCGTCGGCCACGAACTGCCTCACCTTGTCTTCGGACTGCTGGCGCGCGGTGAGCGCAGACGACACGTGTTCGAGCATCCGGTTCAGGGCGTTACCGACCCGGCCGACCTCGGTCTTCGGGTTCGTGTCTCGCTCGGGGACGCGCACGGCGAGGGCGACTTCGCCCCGGTCGAGCGGGAGCTCTGCAACGTGGGCAGCGGTGTCGGCCACGCGCTGCAGGGGCCGGAGGGCGAGAGTGATGATGAGTCCGCCGAGCAGAACGGCGACGAGGAGGCCGGCCAGGGTCACGACGACGGTGGTGATGGCGAGTTGCGTAACGGTCGCCTGGACGGGCGCCAGGGAGAGGCCGAGCACGACGGTGTAGCCATTGGTCGTTTCAAGCGAGACGACGCGGTACTGGCCGAGCCCGGTTCCGAGGTCGACGGTGACCGGCTTCTGGCCGGGAGTGACGGCTGCGAGTTGCAGGGCTCGTGCGGACGCGAGCGGAACCACTTCGGTTCCACCGAAGGAAGTGGCGCTCGACGAGCTGATGACGGTGCCTGAGTACAGCACCTGGCCACCGGACACGATCACCCCGACTGTTCCGAGCGGCTGTCGGTCGAGAAACGTGGAGAGGTCGCCCCCGCGGAGCTGCAGAGTGAACGTTCCGCCCGGCGGAGGCCCTCCCGCACTGCTCGATGAGCCGCCGGGGAGCTGTTCGTCGAGCTTGTTCACGAGCACGCCGTTGAGCGTGAGCGTGCTCACGAGCCCGATGGCCAGGCCGAGCAGGACGATCAGGGCGCCGACGCTCAGAACGAGCCGGCGACGGAGGGTCACGGCGCGGTCTTCAGCATGTAGCCGGCGCCGCGCACAGTGTGGATCATCGGCGGGCGACCCGCGTCGACCTTCTTTCGCAGGTAGGAGATGTAGATCTCGACGACGCTCGAGCGCCCACCGAAGTCGTAGCTCCAGACCCGGTCGAGGATCTGGGCCTTGCTGAGCACCCGGCGAGGGTTGCGCATGAGGAAGCGCAGGAGCTCGAATTCTGTGGCGGTGAGTTCGATCGGCTCGCCGGAGCGGTGCACCTCGTGGCTGTCTTCGTTCAACACGAGATCGCCCACCACGACCTCGGGGTCGACGGCGTCGGTGACGAGAACGGTCGAACGGCGGAGCAGGCCACGCAGGCGGGCCACCAGCTCTTCGAGACTGAACGGCTTGGTGACGTAGTCGTCGCCACCCGCGGTGAGGCCGGCGATCCGATCATCCAGCGAGTCTTTCGCCGTAAGGAAGAGAACAGGGGTCTCCTGCCCATCGCCGCGAACGCGGGACAACACCTGGAGCCCATCGATGTCGGGGAGCATCACATCGAGAACGATGACGTCGGGGCGGAACTCGCGGGCCAGCGTCACGGCCTGGCGGCCTTCGCTGGCCGTCTTGACGTCCCATCCCTCGTAGCGCAGTGCCATCGACAGCAGGTCGGTCAGGGTGGGCTCGTCGTCGACGACGAGGGCACGCACCGGGGAGCCGTCGGCTCTCGAGAGTCGCGGCCTGCTCGCCGAGGAACTGGAAGGAAGCCTTGAGTTGTCTATGGTCACAGCCCTTAGGTAATCGTTCTTTTCTATGACAAGTCTATGAATCGCCTACGCGTGGTCTGTGAATTGAAAATGTCCATTTCTCTGAGCAAGCTCTCAGGCACAGCTGATTCATAGCTTCTCCTTGGCAATTCGATAAGACACGCTCCTAGATTCTCGCTGTTCGACTCACCCTCTCTGCCTGCCCCGGGCCGAGACAGCTGGATCTACGAGGAGCACCCGTGTTCGGTACCTACTTGCGGCGAGAACTACTCGGCCGCCGCAGACAGACCATCATCATCGCCATCGGCATGGCCCTGGCGATCGGGTTGGTCATCCTGGTCAACTCGATCTCTGCCGGAGTGCAGAACGCACAGGCCTCTGTACTCGCCTCCGTCTATGGCGTCGGCACCGACGTGACGATCAGCCAGGCGGCCACTCCGCCGACTGCCGGAGCCGCTGGCGGTGGCCAGCAGGGATTCGCCTTCGGGTCGGGCTCAGGTGACACCTCGGGAGGCACGACCAATCTCAGCCAGTCCCGGCTCGTCAGCACTCCGACGCAGACGGTCTTCGATGCCGGCCAGCTGGCAACGGTGCAGGGAGTGAGTGGAGTCGCCGCCGCCACCGGCACCCTGTCGCTCGAGAACATCACGTTCAGCGGGCAGGTGCCGAACCGTCAGGCGGGTGCCACCGGTGGCAACCGCACCCCGGGCGGAGCGACCAACGCGACGCCGCCCACCGGCGGTGCAGACGGCGCGGGAGGGAGCGCCTTCAACCTCAACAGATTCAGCGTGCTCGGCGTCGACTCCGCGGGCGATTCGGTCGGGCCCCTCTCGTCGGTTGCCGTTGCGACCGGGCGCGTTCTTGCGACAAGTGACGCCGGCACCGATGTCGCCGTTCTCGACAGCAGCTATGCCACCAGTGCGTCGCTCGCCGTCGGTGGCACCATCACGATCGGCGGAACAGCGTTCCAGATCGTCGGCACAGTCGATTCGACCGGCACGGATTCGACAACCGCTGCGAACGTCTATGTGCCCCTGGATGTCGCCCAGTCCCTTTCGGGCAACACCGGCAAGCTGAGCACGGTCTACGTACAGGCCGCCTCCTCCAGCGGTGTCGACCAGCTTGCAGCAGACCTCAAGACGGCCTTGCCGACGGCTACCGTGAACACACAGGCCGACCTCGCCTCGACCGTCTCCGGCTCCCTGTCGACTGCATCATCGCTGGTGAGCAGCCTGGGTACCTGGCTGTCGATCCTCGTGCTAGCCGCGGCGTTCCTGATTGCCATCCTGTTCACGATCTCGGGAGTGACCCGCAGAACGCGTGAGTTCGGCACGCTCAAGGCCATCGGCTGGAGCAACGGGCGCATCGTGCGCCAGGTCGCCGGAGAATCGGTGGTGCAGGGCCTCATCGGCGGGGTCATCGGTGTCGTCGTGGGAATCGCCGGCATCGCGATCGTGAATGCCATCTCCCCCACATTGACCGGCTCAGCCACCACGGGTGGTGGGTTCGGCGGGGCAGCACGGCGCGCAGCCGGTACGGCAGGGTCTGCTGCAACGGGCGGCGGGGCGACCGGCGGGGGCGGCGGCTTCGGCCAGCGTGGTGCTGGCGGCGGTTTCGGCGCTGCGGCGAACCAGGCAACTTCGACCGTCGTCCTCCACGCACCCTTCACCATCGAGATCGTCCTGATCGCTGTGGGGCTGGCTGTTCTGGGCGGCCTGCTCGCCGGGGCCATCGGTGGTTGGCGGGCGGCTCGCCTGCGCCCGGCTGAGGCACTGCGCTCAGTCGCCTAGCCTGCGCTTCCAGCCCCGCATCAGGGCCGATCCACTCATCCCTCACACCGACTTCTGGAGATCATCCATGTACGAGTTGAAGAACGTCTCAAAGAGCTACAGCCAGGCGAAGCGAACCGTTGTCGCGCTGGACGATGTGACTCTCAGCATTCCCGACGGCCAGATGGTCGCCGTGCAGGGGCCGACCGGCGGTGGCAAGTCCACTCTGCTGCAGATGCTGGGCGCGCTCGACCGGCCGAGCTCCGGCGAAGTGCTGCTGGGGGGTTCGACGCTCTCGAGACTCGGCGACAACGCCCTGGCCGAGATTCGCGCGCGGGAGATCGGCTTCGTCTTCCAGAGCTTCAACCTGATCCCGACCCTGACGGCGCAGGAGAACGTCGAGACGGCGCTCGCACCGCTGGGGATGCCGGGCTCTGAGCGGCGCGCGAAGGCTCAGGATGCCCTGGCCTCCGTGGGCCTCGGCGACAGGTTGACTCACCGACCGGCTGAGCTCTCCGGTGGGCAGCAGCAGCGGGTGGCCATCGCGAGGGCGCTGGTGAAGTCCCCCGATGTACTGCTCGCCGACGAACCGACGGGCGCCCTCGATGAAGAGACTCGCGACGAGATCATGCAGTTGCTCGAGGGCTTCTGGCGCGAGAAGGGGCTCACGCTCATCATCGTGACGCACGACACCGCGGTCGCCCGGCGCGCCGAACGCCGACTGCACATCAAGGGCGGCACGGTGCGCGAGGCCTGACACCACCTGCCCCCGACCCGCCGCCTGAATCGATCAATCGTCGGCCCACAGCCAAACCAAGCCGCCCAGCGCGGAGGTTTCACTGAGGGCCGATGGTTGATCGATGTTCCGCGGCAGTCCTACGAGCGAGCGTCTCTCCACGAGTGTTGCGGTGCGTACCCCAGCACTCTGCGAGCCTTGTCGATCGAGAGCAGGGTCGTGTTCTCGCCGAGCTCGCCGCGCACAGGCGTGTCGGGGAACACCTCCGCCACCAGCTCGTCGTTGCTCCGGCTCATGACGGTGTCGGCCGCAGCAATGATGAATCGCTCGAAGCCCGTGCCCTCGAACTCCAGCGCCTTGAGCACGGCTTGCGCCCCATCGCGCGAGTCGATGTATCCCCAGAGGTTCCACTTACGCAGGCGCGCATCGGCATCGAACGACGGGAACTCGGCATAGTCCTCCTCGTACATGACGTTCGAGAACCGCAGCGCGACGATCTTCAGCTCCGGGCTCCAGCGCGTCAGCTCGATCGCCAGCTGTTCCTCGAGGTGCTTCGTGAGCGAATACACCGATTCAGGGCGGGCTGGGTACTCCTCGTCCACCGGAATGTAGGGCGGCGGGGTGTCGAAAGGCAGGCCGAGCACGGTCTCGCTCGACGCGGTCACGATGTTCGTGATTCCTGCGCGCCGCGCCGCGTGCAGCACATGGAACGTCGAGAGCATGTTGTTGTCGAACGTGGCGACATCAGAGCGGATGCCCGGCGCCGGTATTGCGGCAAGGTGAACCAGGGCATCCACACCGTCGTACCTGTCGTTCACGCCCAGCAGGGCGTCGAGGGCCTCGCCGTAGTTCGTGAAATCGACGCGGATCGTGCTGTCGCGTGGGCCGGCCACGTCGAGGTTGAACACCTCGTGCCCTACCTCCCGCAGATGGTCGACCACTGTTCTGCCGAGTTTGCCTGAACCGCCGGTAACTGCAATGCGCATTGTTCGCCTTTACTCTTGTGGATGACCGCCAAGCACGTGACGCAAAATGCTGCTGAGGCCCAGTGGTAAGAGCAGTTTGCGCCACCTCGAGCGAGACCAGCCGTGTCTGGTCAAGTGTTCCACCGTCACAGCGAGAGAATGGAATCGTGACGACGGCCTTGACTTTGACCTTCCCGTGGGAAGAAGACGAGCTGGCGCCTGCCGTGGCCTTCGTGCCGGCCCACCTGTCGCGCGTCGTCGCCGATTCGACTGACCGCGTGGCGTGGATCAGGGCACGTTCGCGCGGGGTCACCGCCACCGATGCCGCGCGGCTCACCACCCAACGCTCGGTCGAGAACGCGGCCTACGACAAGCTGAACGGCCACAACTTCGGCGGTAACGCCTACACAGACCACGGTAGAGACCGCGAGCCGCACATCGCCGCCTGGGTGCACCGTGAACACGGCATCGCGCCGAGCACGGTGCTCTTCCACGCGCACGGCCGGCCACTTCACCTGGCCACGCCCGACGGAATCGCCGTGACCGCAACCGGCGACACCGAACTCGCCGAGATCAAGACGACGAACAAGGCGTGGAAGTCGGTACCCCGCCACTACCTTCGGCAGATCTGGTGGCAGCAGTACGTGCTGGGCGCAGAGCGCACCCTCCTGGTCTGGGAGCAGCACGCGGAGTTCGTGCCTCTCTCGGCCGAACCCGAGTGCCGCTGGATCGACCGCGACGACAACGAGATCGCCCAGCTCGTTCGCCTGGCCGACCAGTTGCTCGGCCTCATGCAGCGCCGCTGACCTCCGTCGACTTGCCCGAATGTGCAAGAAAAGGGCGACTTTCGCGCACCTTCGGGAAAGTCGATCCCACAGAAAGCGGGCTCGCGAGCAGAAGAATGGCACTTCTTTCGATTTATGAAAGAAGGAGCGATGTCGGCGGGACGAGTTCGCTCTGCCGTCGCCCGCGCGCAGCCAAGATGAAGTCATGCTCGATTCACTCACCGTCGGCCGACGGATCCGCCAGCTGCGCTCCGACAAAGGAATGACCCTCGACGCCCTCGGCTCTGCCGTCGGGCGGGCAGCGTCGCAGGTCTCTGTCGTCGAGAACGGCAAGCGCGAACTGAAGCTCGGCGACATGCAACGCTTTGCCACGGCCCTCGACGTCACGGTCGAACAGCTCCTCGATTCCGAACCGCCCAGCCGTCGCGCGGCCCTGGAGATCGCCCTCGAGCGCATCCAGCGCGGCCAGCTCTACTCCTCGCTCGGCCTCCCCGCGGTGCCCGCGCGCAAGACCCTCAGCGACGAGGCGATCGAGACGATTCTCGGCCTGCATCACGAAATCAAGCGGATGCACGGCGAGCGCATCGCGACCCCCGAGGAGGCCCGCCGCGCCAACACCGAGCTGCGCGCACACATGCGGGGGCGCAACAACTACTTCGCCGAACTCGAGACGACAGCGCAGAAGTTGCTCGAGGCCGTCGGTCACCTGGGCGGCCCGCTCTCGCAACGCGTCGCATCCGATCTCGCTTCGCACCTCGGCTTCACACTGCACTACGTGGCCGACCTGCCGGGGTCGACCCGGTCGATCACCGACCTGGCGAACGGGCGCATCTACGTGCCCCGCGCACAGAGCCCCGACGCCGACCCGCGCACCGTTCTGCTGCAGGCCCTGGCCAGCCACGTACTCGGGCACGAGGAGCCGACGGGCTACGGGGACTTCCTCCGCCAGCGTGTCGAGACGAACTACCTCGCAGGCGCTCTGCTCATCCCCGAACACACGGCCGTCGAGTTCCTGCAGCGCGCCAAGGCCCAGCGCGAGCTCTCGGTCGAAGACCTGCGCGACGCCTTCAGCGTGAACTACGAGACCGCGGCACACCGTTTCACCAACCTGGCGACGGAGCACCTCGGTATCCCCGTGCACTTCCTCAAGGTGCACGAGACGGGTTCTGTCGTGAAGGCCTACGAGAATGACGACGTCGTCTTCCCGACCGATGCGCTCGGGTCGGTCGAGGGCCAGATCGTCTGCCGGTACTGGAGTGCCCGGCAGGTGTTCGACGCCGAAGACCGGTTCAGCCCCTACCACCAGTACACCGACAAACCGACGGGTACGTACTGGTGCACCTCGCGCATCCAGACCACCTCCCGCGGTCACTTCTCGATCAGCGTGGGCACCCCGTTTGCCGACGCGCGCTGGTTCCGGGGCCGCGACACCGACACCCGGTTCGCCTCGACGTGCCCAGACCCGACGTGTTGCCGGCAGCCCTCCACGGCACTGTCGAGAAAATGGCAGACCAAGTCGTGGCCGAGCGCCCGGTTGAATTCGAGCCTGCTCGCTGCGATGCCGACCGGCTCGTTCCCCGGCGTCGACAGCACGGAGGTCTTCGAGTTTCTCGACCGTCACGACCCTGAGCACGAGCTCACCAGGGCGAGCCAATCATGATGCACGGCGCCCCCGAAGTCACGCTCCGCTTTCTCGCATCGCCCAACGATGTCGCCAGCATCGGCGGCAAGGTGCACGCTGGCCGGGTGCTCGAGTGGATCGACAAGGCCGCCTACGCCTGCGCTGTGGGCTGGAGCGCGACCTATTGCGTAACGGCCTACGTCGGCAGCGTGAGCTTCGTCGCCCCCATCGACTCGGGCAACCTTGTCGAGGTACGCGCGAAACTCGTCTACACCGGGCGCTCGAGCATGCACATCAGGGTGAACGTCACCTCGGCAGACCCCAAGGTCGGCCGCTATGTCACCTCCAGCGACTGCATGGTGATCTTCGTCGCCATGGGTGCGGATGCCAGGCCACAGCCCGTCGAACCGTGGGTTCCCCAGACCGACGAAGACGCCAGCCTCTACAACGATGCCGTGAACCGCATCGACATCCGCGCCCGCATCGAAGAGGCCATGAAGGGCCAGGTCTACTCCTCGGAGGGCACCGCAGAGATCGTGACGATGCGCTTCTTCGCGGCCCCGACCGACGTGAACTGGGGCGGCAAGACCCACGGTGGCACCGTAATGCGCTGGATCGATGAGGCTGCCCTTGCCTGCGCCTCGACCTGGAGCGGGCTCGACGCGATCACCGTGTACTCGGGTGGCATCCGGTTCTACCGGCCCATCCCCATCGGCCACCTGGTCGAGGTCGAGGCACGTCTGGTGCACACTGGGCACTCAGCGATGCATATCTCCACCCACGTGCGCTCGCGTGACCCGCGGGAACGCGAGTTCCAGCTCACTACGCACTGCCTGACGATCATGGCTGCACTCGACGACTCGGGGCACACCACCGCTGTGAGGCCCTGGGTGCCCGTCACCGCAGAGGATGATCGGCTCGACGCCCACGCACGCCACCTCAGCCAGCTCCGCTCGGGTTCCACACACCTGCCGCCGCTGCAGGTTTCGGCGCGGTAGTCGAGGCTGCGAGCACAGCAGACCCACGCCAAAGTCGAGGGTTGCACAGCAATCCTGAGGTGAGATAGCCTCACCCCTATGCGCCTTTCTCGATCTTCCTTCACCTTTCGCACCCTTGCGGCCTCCGTTCTCGGGGCTGGCGCTTTGGGCCTCGTGCTCTTCGGTTCTGCTTCGGCTGCTCATGCAGTGGTAGCTCCTGTTATCGTCGGCAGCCATCCGCAGGGCATGGCGTACGACTCCGCGACGGGAAATGTCTTCGTCGTAAATTCCGCAGACGGCTCGGTCTCGCGATTCGACGGACGCGCGGCAGTGACGCCTGTTGCCGACACCTTCCCAGCAGTAGGAACCGACCTCCGCGGCGTGGCGGTCGACCCGGTCACCGGCCGGGTTTTCGTGGCAAGCCATGGTTCGGCGTCGCCGAAGATCTTCGATGGCGAACTGCCTGTGCCGACGATCACGAGCACGGCAGTCGGGGCGGCACCCGACGGAGTCGCGGTGGACGCCTCGTCGGGCAGGGTCTTCGTGGCGAATTCCGGCGCAGCAACGGTTTCCATTCTGGATGGACGAGCTGTCACTCCCACGGTGATTGCCACCGTGGGAGTCGGGGCCACACCTCGCGGAATCGCGGTCGATCAGACCTCACACGAGGTGTATGTGGGCAATGCCTTCGGTTCTTCTGTGTCCTTCTTCGACGGATCAGCCGCTGCGCCCGTGGCGACAACGATCGGTGGGTTCACTGTGCCAGGCGCGCTCGCGGTCGACAACAGCACCCACAGAGTCTTCGTCACAAACCTTCTCATCTCACAGATCAGCTGGTTCGACGAAGCTGATCCTGCAGCGACTCTGGACTCCATGGATATCCCCGGAGCGCCGACGGGCCTCTCGGTCGATCCTTCCACGCACAGTGTCTTTGTTTCGGGTAACTCGGATTCCGCTGTAACCCAGTTCGATGGCAGAGATCCCAAGAAGTCGCAGAAGCTCACATTGTCAACAGGTTCAGGCCCTCGAGGGATTGTTGCAGACGCGTCACAGTTTCCCAGCGTCTACGTTGCCAACGAGAACGACGACACCGTGTCGCGGCTGCCGAACACGATCCCGCACGTCGCTCCGACGCTGACTTCGGGGGCGCTCCCCCCGGCCACCGTTGGCGTGCCCTACAGCTTCACTTTCACCGCAAGCGGGCTGCCTGCGCCCACATTTGAGCTCGGCACAGGCGATACCCTTCCTGCTGGATTGTCACTGAATGCGACAACGGGCGAAATCTCGGGAACCCCCACGACGCCGGGGTCGATCACCTTCGACATGGTCGCGATCAACGACACACTTCCCGCTTCAGCCAAGTTCTACACAGTCGACGTCGCGCCTGCGGTGACACCAAACCCGACCCCCACGCCAACTCCGACGGCAACGAGTGGCTCGACCGGCGCTTCCGGGTCAGCGGGCGGGTCGAACTCGAGTTCGTCGGGAACCACCGCCACCAAACCGCAACTGGCCCACACTGGGCTCGACATTGCCGCGCTCTGGCCCCTGATCGCCGTCGGGGCGATGCTCGTCATCGTGGGCGCATTCAGCCTGCCCCGCCGCACGTCACGCTCCAGCCGCCGGTCAGAGTGACGTTCAGCACCCCCCGTGCGCCTCACAGCAGGTTTGTTAGCAACAAGGTGACACCCTCGTAACATCGTTGTATCAATAGAAAGGTTTACTTAGGTCGTGTCCCCCACTGGTGGGACACACGCACATTCGATGCCTAGCGATCGCCAGCGGTGTTGATCGCACCATACGGAAGGTTACCGATGACGCAGCAAACGACCGGAGTGAGTCCCTTGTCCAATCCCCAGGCAGAATTCGATCACCTCGGCACTCTCCCGACCACAATGAAGGCCGCAGTGATCGATTCGACGGGTTCCCCCGAGGTCCTTCACACCGCAGAGATCGGTCTTCCCGTGCGTATCAGCGCAGAGGTGCTCGTCAAGGTCGCGGCGGCCGGAGTCAACCCGATCGATGCAAAGACCCGTGCCGGCAAAGGAGCCTCTGCGGCGATCGCGAGCTACCCCTGCGTTCTCGGGCAGGATTTCAGCGGTGTCGTCATTGAGACGCCCTATGAAAGTCACCCACTGAAACCCGGTGACGAGGTCTATGGAATGCTGAGCGCCCCACGCGGTCTCGGCGCCTACGCGGAATACGTCTCAGCACCGAGTATGCAACTGTGCAAGAAGCCAGCACGCCTGTCGCTTGTCGAAGCCGCAGCTGTTCCTGTTGCCGCACTGACGGCCTGGGGAATGGTTGTGGACGTCGCCAAGGCCCACGAGGGCCAGCGGATGCTCATCCTTGCCGGCTCTGGCGGTGTCGGTCATTTCGCAGTGCAGTTCGCCGCGTATTTCGGCGCCTACGTCATCGCGACCTCATCGACGCGCAACGGGAGTTGGCTGCATGAGCTCGGCGCCGCAGAGGTCATCGACTATGCCTCGACCCGCTTCGAAGACGAGGTGTCGAATGTCGATGTGGTGATCGACCTGATCGGCAACACGATCGACGACACCGGCACACGGGCATTGCAGACCCTTCGCCCGGGTGGCCTGCTCGTCAACGCTCCCAGCGGGAGCTGGCCAGGTCTCATCGACGATGCCCACGCGCTCGGACTCCGTGCCACCACCTATAAGGTCTCACCTGATGCCTCGACGCTCACTGTGATCACCCGGCTCATCAACTCCGGAGACGTTCACGTGCACGTCGACGAGATCTTCGATCTCGATCACGCAGCTGACGCCCACCGACGAATCGAAGAAGGGCACACCCGCGGCAAGCTGGTCATCGCCGTCGCAGAGCAGGTCTGACGTCGGTCAGAGCAGGCGTTCGCGCACAAAGTCGTGCTCGAGCTCTTCGCCCACCAGGAACGTCTTGGTGCCGACAGCGACGAAACCACTTTTCTCATAGAAGCGGTTCGCCCTCGCATTCTCGTTGTTGACCCCGAGCCACACGGCCGCCGCACCCTGCTCACGAGCCGACTGCACCGACAGCTCCATGAGCCGGTGGGCAACCCCGCGGCCGTGATGCCCCGGCAGAACGTAACACTTGCTGAGTTCCGCGGTGGGCCCTGTTGTGAGAGCGCGGGCCACTTCGGGGTCTGTCGGCTGCCCCATGACAACCATGGTGTAGCCGACCGGCAACCCGTCGAATTCAGCCAGGAAGAGCATCCGCTCGCCGTCTGCGAGATATTCGTCGAACCGGGCTTCAGACAGGGTCGACGAGATGAACTGCTGGATGCCCGCGGCCGAGGTATGCGGTGGGCACGCAAAGGCGAAAGTGGCGGAGGCAATGAGGGCGAGGCGAGCAGCGTCGGCCGCGTCGGCCTTGCGAATAACGAGTGGCACTCCCCCAGCCTAGACAAGGCAGCGCAGGTGAAGTGGCATGCTCCGCCACGAAGGAAGGGGCCCGCCTACGGCGAGCCCCTTCACGGTTTGTGAGCGCGTGCCGCTCACAAACAAATGTGGTTAGACCAGAGCGTTCACATCGACGGGGATGCCAGGACCGAAGGTCGTCGAAACGGTGCCCTTGGTGATGTAGCGGCCCTTCGAGGAGGACGGCTTCTGGCGAACGATCTCGTCGAGCGCGGCGCCGACGTTCTCGCGAAGCTGGTCGGGCGTGAAGCTGACCTTGCCGGCGACGAAGTGCACGTTGGAGTGCTTGTCGACGCGGAACTCGATCTTTCCACCCTTGATCTCGGTGACAGCCTTCGCCACGTCGGGAGTGACGGTGCCGGTCTTCGGGTTCGGCATGAGGCCACGCGGGCCGAGAACCTTTCCGAGACGACCGACCTTGCCCATGAGCTCCGGGGTCGAGACGGCGGAGTCGAACGAGGTGTAGCCAGCGGCCACCTTCTCGATCAGCTCGTCGCCACCGACCTCGTCAGCACCGGCAGCGATTGCTGCTTCGGCCGCGGGGCCCGTTGCGAAGACGATGACGCGGGCGGTCTTACCGGTGCCGTGGGGAAGAATCACGGTGCCGCGGACCATCTGGTCTGCCTTGCGGGGATCGACACCGAGCTTGAGGGCGACCTCAACGGTGCTGTCGAACTTGGCCGAGCCGGTCTCTTTTGCAAGAACGACGGCTTCGGCGGCGGTGTAGAGCTTGCCCTCTTCGATCTTCGAAGCGGCTGCCCGGTAAGCCTTTGATTTCTGTGCCATGAGAGCCTCCTACGCCTCGACCGTGATGCCCATGGAGCGGGCGGTTCCTGCAATGATCAGCGACGCGGCGTCGAGATCGTTGGCGTTGAGGTCGGCCAGCTTGATCTGGGCGATCTCGCGAACCTGGTCTTTGGTGAGCTTCGCTACCTTGACGGTGTGCGGGGTGCCTGAACCCTTGGCGACGCCGGCTGCCTTCTTGATGAGCTCAGCGGCGGGCGGGGTCTTCAGGATGAACGTGAACGAACGGTCTTCGTACACGGTGATCTCAACCGGAATGACGTTGCCGCGCTGGTCTTCAGTCGCTGCGTTGTACGCCTTGCAGAACTCCATGATGTTCACGCCGTGCTGTCCCAGCGCAGGCCCGATGGGCGGTGCGGGGTTGGCGGCGCCGGCCTTGATCTGAAGCTTGATCAGACCTGTGACCTTCTTTTTCGGTGCCATTTCTTCTCTTCTCTTTCGTGCCGCCAGAAGGCGGCGCTCCCACTACAGGGCTTGTCCCCGCGGTGGTGGTGATGAATTGCCCGAAGGCAACCTTCTTACTTTAGCCGATTCCCGGCACAACCGCATTGCGCTGGGAATCGGACGACGTCGCGCCGCAGCAGCGGCGACGCGAATGTGTAACTACAGCTTGGTGACCTGGTCGAAGCTGAGCTCCACCGGAGTCTCGCGCTCGAACAGGGATACCAGGACCGTGAGCTTGCCACTCTCGGGCTTGATCTCGCTGATCGTACCGGGGAGGCCCGCGAACGAGCCCTCCTTGATGGTGATGGTCTCGCCGATCTCGAAGTCGATCTCCGCGGGGATCGAACGGGAAACGGCCTTGCCGCCCTTGGCCCCGCCTGCCTTCGCTACGGGGACTTCGATGATCTCCACGAGGCTCTTGAGCATGGAGAAGGCCTCTTCGAAGCGAAGCGGAGTCGGGTTGTGGGAGTTGCCCACGAACCCGGTCACACCGGGAGTGTGGCGCACGACAGACCAGCTGTCTTCGTTGAGGTCCATACGAACGAGCACGTACCCGGGGATGCGAACGCGCGTGACCAGCTTGCGCTGGCCGTTCTTGATTTCGACGACGTCTTCCATCGGCACCTCGACCTGGTAGACGTAGTCCTCCATGCCCATGGAACTCTTGCGGCTCTCGATGTTCTGCTTGACGCGCTTCTCGAAGCCCGCGTAAGAGTGGATGACGTACCACTTGCCCGGCATGAATCGGAGTTCGGTGCGGAACGCCTCGTAGGGGTCGACCTCTGCCGCCTCAGCAAGCTCGGCCTCGAGTTCGAGGTCACCCTCACTGTCGGCAGTCACAACGGAATCGGAGATGAAGTCGTCGTCTTCTGCGTCAGTGTCGGCGCCGTCGATCTCTTCTTCGTCTTCGATGGCCTCGAGTGCTGCCTCGGTGTCGTCAGCGCTGTCGGGGTCGAGCGCTTCGTTCACCTCAGCGTCGGCTTCGATGTCGACGACGTCTTCGGAGTCGAAGTGCTCTTCGCCGGTTCCGCCATCGATGGCTGCCAGAAGTGCATCGAGGTCGGTCGGCGACTCGATTTCGATGTTGTCGCCCTCTTGAGCCTCTTCGACCTCGCTTGACTGCTCACGAGCAGCGCCGAGATCGAGATCGTCGCGGTTTGACTTAGACACTAAATACGTTCCATTTCTGTTGCTGAAGGGTGAGCCGAAAGGGAACCCTACGAGCCGATTGGGCTGGTTCCCGGATCACCGAACACGAAGACGGCCAACCAGCTGAAGACGAAGTCGAGCCCTGATACCAAAGCCATCATGATGACGACGAAGACGAGGACGACAAGCGTGTAGCTGATGAGCTCTTTGCGGGTCGGAGTGACGACCTTCTTAAGTTCTGCAAGGACCTGTCTGATGAAAAGAACGAGACGCGAGAACGGGTTGCGCTTGGCTGCCCGATCCGTCTTGGCGCGTTCGACGACTGCCTCACTGGGTTCGTCGACTATCTTTCGTGCCACCGTTAGTACCTTTCACAAACTGGCCCCAGGAATCGCGGCAGTGAAGTTATTTCGCGCCACGCCCGGAACGGTGAGTTCCCAACGTGCGTGATTTCACTTCGTGAGCCACGACCAGCCTTTCGGCCACGATCAACACGGGCAAACGCCTGCGCTGATTTGCAGGGCGGACAGGACTCGAACCTGCAACCTGCGGTTTTGGAGACCGCTGCTCTACCAATTGAGCCACCACCCTAAGGATGAGACAACCCTGTCACACTCAACAGTGTTGCCGCACGGAGAAGCATCAGCACGCTTCGTTACACCCACCCTCAGCACCACGCGCCAGAAGACGCTGGAAACTGAAAATGGGCATGAAAAAGCATGGCAGATTTCAACTACCTTCACCTAGTGTAAGTCACATCGAAGTCGACCGCAAAGATGCCCAGTCGGTCGAGGGTCAACCTGCCTAGCACGAGTTACCTTGGAATCATGAAAGCTGTCGTGATCTCTTCATTCGGTGGGCCGGAAGTGCTCCAACTGGGCGACGTGCCTGAGCCCACTGTCGGGCCCCGTGACGTGCTCATCAACGTCGCTGCTGCCGGTGTGAACCGCGCAGATGTCAGCCAACGGGAGGGCAACTACCCAGCGCCGAAGGGCGCGCCGGAATGGCCGGGGCTGGAGGTCTCCGGCACTGTCGCCGCCCTCGGCCACGAGGTGAGCGAATTCGCGGTCGGTGATGAAGTGTGTGCCCTGCTCTCCGGTGGCGGCTATGCCGAACGAGTGAGCGTACCGGTGGAACAGGTGCTTCCCATTCCTTCAACCGTCTCACTGGTCGACGCGGCCGGCCTGGTCGAGGTCGCAGCCACAGTCTGGTCGAACGTTTTTCTGCTTGCCGACCTTCGGGCAGGCGAGACCCTTCTTGTGCACGGCGGCTCGAGCGGTATCGGAACCATGGCGATCCAACTGGCACGGGCGCGTGGCGCGAGGGTTGCGGTCACCGCAGGATCGGATACGAAACTCGACGCCTGCCGGGAACTGGGCGCGGAGATTCTCATCAACTACAAGACGCAAGACTTCGTCGAACGACTCAAAGCAGAGGGGCCCGGCGCCCAGGTCATCCTCGATTCAGTGGGCGGCTCCTACCTTGAACGCAACGTGCGCGCCTTGGCATTGGACGGCCACCTCCTGAACATCGGCAACCTCGGGGGGACCCCCGGTCTCCTGAACTTCGGCCCCCTCATGATGAAGCGCGGAACGATCCACGCCACCAGCCTCCGGGCCCGCTCGGCTGCGGCCAAGGGCGCGATCGTGTCGAGTCTTCGCGAGAACGTCTGGCCCCTCATCGAAAACCGTGAGGTCAAGCCCGTGATCTTCGCCCGCATTCCGCTGGCCGAGGCCGCAGAAGCCCATCGCCTCCTCGAATCGTCAACGCACATCGGAAAGGTCGTGCTGACGACGTAGCCCACGGCAGGACCACTATGCACGTGCACGAACAGGCGCGCCGCAATTGTGTTACGGCGAAATTCCCATGAAACACGGGGCGACTTAGGCTGGCAGCAGCCCATACGACAAAAGGCCCAGGAGTGACAGTGAGTAACGCACAGGCGCCAAACCCGTTCGAGCACAACGTGGAGCAGAACGAAACGGCCGAGCACAGTATCGCGAACGAACACAACCTCGTTCAGCACCCGAGTGCAGAGACTGTTACTCCTGACGAATTCAAAGCAGCGTTCCGGAATCACCCGGCTGGCGTCGCCGTGATCACCGCCGACGCTGGCGACGGCCCGGTCGCCATGACAGCGAGCAGCGTGTTCTCCGTCAGCGCCGCGCCGCCCCTGTTGGTCTTCTCCGTCTCGGAGCTTTCGTCGAGTGCCCCAACGATTCGGAGCGCCGACACGGTGGTCGTTCATCTCCTGGGCGCTGACCAGCTCGACATCGCGAAACTAGGCGCAACGAGCGGCATCGACCGCTTCGCGGACACGAACATCTGGAAGAGACTGCCGACGGGTGAGCCCTATTTTCCGGCTGCACACGCGTGGATCCGGGGTCGGATCGTCAACCAGATGCAAGCCGGCGGGTCGACCGTGGTCGCGGTGCAGGCCCTCGAGACGCACGCACCGGGGCCGGGCGACGAGGCTGCCGACGCGTCTCAGGCGCACCCCTTGGTGTACCACAACCGCACCTGGCACCGCCTCGACGAGAACTCGAAGATCGTCTGATCTCTGGCTCGCCGAGCATCCGGTTGCCCGAGGACTCTGGACTGTCGTGCTCTAAACTTGTCTGGTGACTGAACGCGCCAGAATCTCGCACCGCATCTCTTCCATTGCCGAATCAGCGACCCTCAAGGTCGACGCGAAGGCGAAGGCACTTCAGGCTGCGGGACGGCCAGTCATCAGCTTCGCCGCCGGCGAACCCAACTTTCCCACGCCGGATTTTGTCGTCGAGGCTGCCGTCGCCGCAGCGCGCGACCCGAAGAACCACAAGTACACGCCGGCCGTCGGTCTCCCTGAGCTGCGGGAGGCCATCGCGGCGAAGACCCTGCGGGACAGCGGCCTCGAAGTGAGCCCCGCGCAGGTGATCGTGACGAACGGCGGCAAGCAGGCTGTCTACCAGTCGTTCGCGACGCTCCTCGACCCGGGCGACGAGGTACTTGTTCCCTCGCCGTACTGGACCACCTACCCCGAGGCCATCGCCCTCGCCGGCGGAGTGACCGTCGACGTCTTCGCCGGCAGCGATCAGGGGTATCTCGTCACCGTCGAGCAGCTCGAGGCGGCCCGAACCGAGCGAACCAAGGTTCTACTGTTCGTCTCACCGTCGAACCCGACAGGGGCCGTCTACTCACCGGAGCAGACGAAGGCGATCGGTGAATGGGCCGACGAACACGGCCTCTGGGTGATCTCCGACGAGATCTACCAGAACCTGACCTACGACGGCGTGAAGGCGGTGTCGATCGTCGAGGCCGTGCCAGCGCTGGCCGACCGCACGATCCTGGTCAACGGCGTGGCCAAGACCTACGCCATGACCGGATGGCGTGTGGGGTGGATGGTCGGCCCTGCCGATGCCATCAAGGCCGCCGGAAACCTGCAATCGCATCTTTCGTCGAACGTCTCGAACATCTCGCAGCGCGCCGCCCTCGCGGCACTGACCGGCCCGCAGACCGCCGTCGAGGAGATGCGGCTGGCGTTCGACCGCCGCCGCACGACGATCGTTGCGGGGCTCAACGCGATTCCGGGCATCCATACCCCCACACCCGAGGGCGCGTTCTACGTGTACCCCGATGTGACGGGCCTGCTGAACCGCGAATGGGGTGGCGTCACACCCACGACCTCACTCGAGCTCGCCGACCTGATTCTCGACCAGGTCGAGGTCGCGGTGATTCCCGGTGAGGCGTTCGGGCCGAGCGGGTTCCTGCGGTTGTCGTATGCGCTGAGCGATGAGGCACTCGCCGAGGGTGTCTCGCGGCTTCAGCGCCTCTTCAGCTGAGGCCGACAGCCCGGCCAGATCCAGCGCAACTGGTGCACGCCTGAATCGCTGGATTCAGTTCTTTGTTCGGGCCAGAAGAGCGTCGAACGTGCGGAAGTAGGCCTCATGGCGACCCGTTGCGTGATTCTGGTGACGGGCGTGGATCATGCGCTCGCGAAGGTGGGAGTCCCCCAGAAATTGGCTCGGGTCGGCCGGGTAGCCGATGTCTTCGAAGAACTGGAGTGCGAAGACGTAGACCGTGCGGCAGTTGCCATCCTGGAAAGCGTGGATGGTCTGGATCTCACCCGCCAGTTCCGCCATGAGATCGAGAACTCCCTCACGGCTTAGATCCGTTCGCGAACGCAACGCGTGCAACTGGCTGTAGACAATAGACGAGGCCTCGGCAATCTCCGAGCCTGCGAAGTACTTGTACTTCATCGGAGGGGCAGAAAGATCACCAGGTTCGAAGTGCACTGCGTCGGGGGCGAAGCGCATCATCGATGACGGATCGACCCGCTCGTGACCAGCCCAGTGATAGACGTCTCCGAAGAGCCGCCGATGGATGTGTTTCATGTGGTCGTAGTCGAGGTGCCCCTGAACCGGCACGGCGGCAAGTTCGACCAACCGGATCCGGGAGATCTCCTGTTCGATTCGTCGGAGCTCTGCGCTGTCTTCAATGCCGTAATGATGGTTTGCAGAGATGAGGCGGTTGCGCAACGTCGTCGACCCGGGGATCTCGTAGAGATCTCCGCCAGCTCCGACTGTGAGATCAGGGTCGCCGATCGTCGCCCCGACTCGGGCTGCGGTTATGGCGACGGCCTCCTCTGCTGGGAGTGCGCCAGAAGCGACCCGTCGCACAAGAACACGGTGCCGAATATCGCCGGGCCCGCACCTCACCAGCGCAAGGGCCGCGTCGGCAAAATCGATCCGGCGCTGGATCTCCTGATCGGAGACCAGATCAGAGCTGCCCAACAGACCGGGGTCCGCACCCATTTCAACTGCCACCCCCGGTCTTCGCCGATTCTGAAGATGTGGAACCTCACAGGAATTTCTCACTGCGTGAATGATCGCAACACGAAGGAGCCGCGTCCATCCCCCAATAGGGGGATGGACAAATAGGTGAGCCGACGGCTGTTGCTGCGAGCCGCGCGAGTGCACGATGGTCTCATGACCTCAAACGACACCGCCGTGAGCGTGCAGAACCTCACCAAGTCCTATGGAGCCTTCACTGCGCTCGACGGAGTGACCTTCGACATCGCGCGCGGTGAGACCTTCGCGCTGCTGGGCCCGAACGGCGCAGGCAAGAGCACCACGATCGAGATTCTCGAGGGGTACCGAGACCGCAGCGGCGGTGAGGCGCACGTGCTGGGGGTCGACCCGCAGCACGGCGGACTCGAATGGAAGGCACGCCTGGGAATTGTGCTGCAGAGCTCGGGTGAGAGCGGAAACGTGACCGTACGCGAGCAGCTCACGCAGTTCGCCGGCTTCTACCCGAATTCACGGAACGTCGACGACGTCATCTCGGCCGTCGGGCTCGAGGAGAAGGCCGGCACCCGCATCAAGAACCTTTCAGGCGGCCAACGGCGAAGGGTCGACGTGGCGCTCGGCGTCATCGGCAGGCCCGAACTGCTGTTTCTCGACGAACCCACCACGGGATTCGACCCGGAGGCGAGACGTCAGTTCTGGGAACTGATTCATGGCCTCAAACGGGAGGGAACGACCATTCTGCTGACGACGCACTACCTCGACGAAGCGGCACAGTTGAGCGATCGGGCCGCCGTCGTGGCCGGCGGCAAGCTCATCGACATCGGGCCCGTCGGTTCTCTGGGCTCGGCTGAAGCGCGCGTACCCATTGTGCGCTGGCTCGAGAACGGCATCTCCCGCGAAGTCCGGGCCCACGATCCGGGGGCGACGGTCGCCGATCTCGTGCGGCGCATCGGCGAACCACAGAACCTCGAGGTCGTGCGCCCGAGCCTCGAAGACATCTACCTCGGACTGGTCGCTGATGCCGACCCCGCTTCGCACAGCGAATCGTCGGCGAGGGTCGCAGCAAACACCCTCACCACCGAAGCCGCCACCACAGGCGCCGCGATCACCGGCACCTCCTCGAAGGAGAACGAACTCGCATGACCACCACCACTCTGCGCACCCCGCGCACCAATCCAGGCAATCCGTCGTTCGGCCTCGCACGCACGATCCGGCTCGGAGCCAACCGCATCGGCTATGAGACGAAGGTCTACTTCCGACAGACCGACACCCTCTTCTTCACCTTTCTCTTCCCCGTGATCATGCTCTCGATCTTCTCCGTCGCCTTCCAGGGCATGGGCAACGTCGGCGCGAACCCCGACGGTACAGGCGGCATCAGCCAGGCAGCGTTCTACCTGCCGGGAATGATCGCTGCGGGCATCCTGCTCAGTGGCGTTCAGAACCTCGGCGTCGACATCGCCATGGAACGAAGCGACGGCACCCTCAAGCGGCTCGGCGGCACACCCCTGCCGGTACTCTCGTACTTCTTCGGCAAGATGGGGCAGGTCTTCGTGACGTCGTTGCTGCAGATCGGCCTGCTGCTTCTGGTCGCCCGGTTCGCCTTCGACGTGGCCCTGCCGACAGACCCGGCCAAGTGGATGACCTTCGCCTGGGTCTATCTGCTCGGGATCGCCACCTCGGCGGTGCTGGGTATCGCCATCTCTCGGTTGCCCCGCACCGGCCGCAGCGCCACCGCCGTGATCATCCCCCCGGTGCTGATTCTGCAGTTCATCTCCGGGGTCTACCTGCAGTTCTCGCTGCTGCCGGATTGGCTGCAGACCGTCGCCAGCCTGTTCCCGCTCAAGTGGATGGCGCAGGGAATGCGCTCGGTCTTTCTGCCCGAGTCCTTCGCAACCGTCGAAAGTGGGGGGGCCTGGAACCTGGGCGGCGTCGCCATTGCACTGCTGGTCTGGCTGGTCGCCGGGCTCATCGTGTGCCGCGTGACCTTCCGCTGGATCCGCAAAGATAGCTGAATGAACAGATTCAGCTGGTGGCACATCGCGGTGGGGGTCACCCTCGTCGCGATGGCCGCCGTCGCTGCCACCGACTTCGCCGAATCACCTACGTCAGCCATCGGCGCCTGGGTCTGCCTCGGCGTGCTCGCGGTCGGTTATGTTCTCTTCGGGTGGCGAGGGTTCATCGTGGACTACGACGAGTGCCACCGCACCAGCCTGCGGGCGCTCGCCTTCCCCGTTCTGGCCATCGTGTGCACCAGCGTGGGAGTGGGGTTCAACCCGTCCCTTGCCACGCTGCAGGCCATCGCCTTTCCGATCATCTGGTTCACCGTCGACCCGCTTCGCCGCGCAATCATTCTCAACGTCGTTCTCGCTGCAGGGGTCACCATCGGGTTCCTGTTCTCGACGGGAACCTCAGCCCGGGCCATCGCGCAGGCGATCACCATCGAGGCGATCTCCCTGCTCTTCAGCCTCGCCCTCGGCCTCTGGTTCTCGTTCGCCCTCAAGCAGGGGCAGGAGAACACCAGGCTCCTGGCCGAGCTCCAGGCCACGCAACATGAGCTTGCGGTACTCAACCGTGACAGCGGAATTCTGAGCGAACGCGAACGGCTGGCCGGCGAGATCCACGACACGATCGCCCAGAGCCTCACCGGGCTGGTGATGGTGGCCCAGCGCGCGTCACGAGCGGCGACGGATGATCAACCCTCCGTGAAGCTCGACCTCACCCTCATCGAAGACATCGCCCGCGAGGCGCTCGTCGAAACCCGGGCGCTCGTCGCCGCTGGCACGCCCGTGGCTGTGGATGGCGGCCTGCCGGCCGCGCTCACCCGCCTCAACACCCGTTTCACCCGCGAGACCGGCGTCGCCATCACGTTGACCACGGAGGGGTATCACCCCGAACCGAACGAGGTCGAAGTCGTTCTGCTGAGATCGGCGCAGGAGGCGCTGGCGAACGTGCGGAAGCACTCCCACGCAACTCGGGTGACGATGCGGCTGGCGACAACCGGAAGCGCAGCTGCCGCCACCTCTGCCGTGGTCGCTCCCTCCGACGGCGCCCGGCTTCGAATCGTTCTTTCGGTCGGCGATGACGGAACGGGCATCGACGCGTCGCGACCGCTCGACGACGGTTTCGGCCTGTCCGGCATGCAGCAGCGGCTGGCCCTGCTCGGTGGCGAACTCGCGATCGGCCCCTCCGGCCAGGGCGGGGTCGAACTGACGGTCTCCCTGCCGTCGCTCGCAGAGAGGGTGGGGTCGTGATCCGCGTGGTGGTCGCCGACGATCATCCGATCGTTCGCGCCGGCGTGGTCGCGCTGCTCGAATCAGCACCCGATGTGGAGGTGGTCGGCCAGGCCGTGAATGGGCTCGAAGCCGCTGTGCTGGCTCTGAACCTCAGGCCAGACCTCGTGGTCATGGACCTCCGGATGCCCGGGCTCAGCGGAGCCGAAGCAACGGCTCGGATCGTGGCGAAGTCGACGGGCATCCGGGTGCTCGTACTGACGACCTACGAGACGGACGACGACATTCTGCTGGCGATCGAAGCAGGGGCCAGCGGATACCTCGTGAAGGCGGCACCCCCGGAGGAGATTCTCGCCGGTGTGCGTGCCGTTGCAGCCGGGCAGACCGTGCTGGCGCCCTCGATCGCCTCGTTGCTTGTGCAGAGGATGCGCGAGGACCGTGCACCGGTTCCGAAGCTGAGCGCGAGAGAACTCGATGTACTCAGGCTCGTCGCGGCCGGTAACAGCAACCCCGAGATCGCCCGGACGCTGGTCATCGGCGAGGCGACGGTGAAAACGCACTTGCAGCACACCTTCGAGAAGCTGACCGTGACCGACCGCACGCGGGCCGTGACGCGGGCCATGGAGCTCGGGCTGATCTGAGGGAAGGCGCGGGCAACGCCGGTTGAGTAGGCCGCAGGCTGGCTGGTGGCTACAGGTAGTCCGCCTGCTCGGCGTCGAACCCGATGAAGACCGGCTCCGGCGAGAGGTTTACACCGAATTCAGCCTGCACCCGCCATTGCACGAAGCGGGCCAGTTCGGCGACTTCGGCCGCGGTCGCACCCCCGCGATTGGTCAATGCGAGGGTGTGTTTGCCCGAGATTGCAGCGCGGGAGCCGGGAATCGCGAACCCACGGGCGATTCCCGCGTGTTCGATCAGCCAGGCAGCGCTGAGCTTCACGGGGTACCCGCCCTGAGGCGCGACATGAGGGGCGAAGACCTCGGGTTCTGGCGCCTCGTCCAGCGCTCTCACCACGGGAGCCGCCTCGGGCTCGACCAGCCAGCGCGGTGCGTCAGGGGGAAGCGTGCGTGAGAACGCCTCGCTCACGATGGGGTTGGTGAAGAACGAACCGGCGCTGACCGAATCGGGGTCGTCTGCGTCGAGGATCATGCCCTTGGATGCACGAAGCCGAAGTACTGCGTCACGAACCAGCCCCACTGCCACCCGATCGCCGGGTTGCACGCCGAGTGCGGTTGCGAGCTGGCCGTACTCGATCGGCTGGCCGAGGGATTGCGGCCCGCGGCCGGCGCCGGCGTCTGCGTCTGCGTGCAATCGCAGCCCGACGGCGAGCACGACACCACGGCGCCCCGCCTTGAAGATGCTGGTGCGGTACCCGAAACCCAGTTCGTGCACCCCGAGCCACTGCACTTCTTCGGTGTCGTAGTCGAGAAACTCGACCCCGGTGAGAGATGAAGCTATCTCCTGGCCGTACGCGCCGATGTTCTGAATCGGCGCCGCACCGGTCGAGCCGGGAATGCCCGAGAGGGCCTCGATTCCGCTGAATCCGCGCTCGACCGCGTAGCTCACCACGTCGTCCCACGGTTCACCCGCCTGCACCAGCAGGCGCACGGTCGCAGGCGGGTCGCCCGGCACCGTGTCGGCCTCGACGATGCCGCGCGACGCGACGCGGATGACCGTGCCCGCGAAGCCGTCGTCGGAGACGACCACGTTCGAGCCGCCACCGAGGATCATCCAGTGGTCACCGTCGTGCCACGCATCGAGGCTCGCCTCGATGATGCCCTCGACATCAGACGCCGTCACGAGTCGCGCCGCTGCGCCCCCGACTCGAAGCGTGGTGAGCGGCTCGAGCGAGGCATCGGTGGATTCTTCGATCATGGGGCCTGAAACACTGCCATCGGGGCGTGGATGCGGATCTGGGACTTGCCGAGCACGGTCTGGCCGGCCGCGGTGACCACGAGGTCGACGCGGGCCGTACCGGCATCGACGTCGAGCTGGCCGATCTTCGCCGATACCGTGACCTCGGCACCGCTCTCGGCGTCGACGTAGACCGGGCGGGTGAAGCGCACCTGGTAGTCGTCGATGAGGGCCGGGTCGCCGAGCCACTCGATCACGGGCTGGACAGCGAAACCCATCGTCAGCATGCCGTGCGCGAGCACACCCTCGAGGCCCACCGACCGGGCGACGTCGTCGCGATAGTGGATGGTGTTGAAGTCACCGGACGCACCGGCGTACCGCACGAGGGAATCGCGGGTGAGGGTGAACTGGCGTTCGGCGACGTAATCGCCCAGCGCGAGCGCGGCGAAGTCGGCCGATGTGATGACGCTCATTCGTCACCCCTCACGACGAGGGTCGAGATCGCGGTCACGACGTGGGCCCCGGCCGCGTCTTCGATGCGCGATTCAGAGGTGACCATGGAGTTGCCCCCGAGGGACTTGACGCTGGCGATGGTGAGAGTGGCCGTGAGTTCATCTCCGGCGACGATGGGCCGCGTCTGGGTGAACCGCTGGTCGCCGTGCACCACGCGCGAGAAGTCGATACCGGCGTCGGGGTCTGCGAGCAGCTGGTCGAGCGTGAGCTGCTGCAGGATGACAGCGAAGGTGGGCGGAGCCACCACATCGCTGTACCCGGCCGCCCTGGCCGCGACGACGTCGAAGTTGAGCGGGCTGGTCGAGAAGACCGCGCGAGCGAATTCACGGACCTTCTCACGCCCGACGAGATACGGCGAGGTCTTCTCGAACACCCGGCCCGCGAGATCTGGGTTGATTGGCACCACGCAAGTCTAACGATCAGCCCACCGGCAGCGCTCTTCATCCGCCTGCCGGAGTGGTGATGGGCTACGGAGCCGAGGTCTGCTGCGGGTTGACGCCGTAGCTGGAGCTGTCGGTCGGTGCGACCGGGCTCGAGCTCACGCCGTACGATCCATCGGGATTCCAGAACACCACGTCGTGAGCACCAGAGCGATACGGGTACGTGTCTGAGCTCGTGCGCGCATTCAGGCTCGTGATGCGCAGTTCGATCCCCATCGACGCGAACTCGTCCTTCGTCACGCACGTGGCGCTCTGGGTTCCATCGGTGTAGACGGCAAGCAGGCACGGTTGGTTGATTCGGTTCTCGACGGCGTAGACCGTGAGGTCGGAGTCTGCGACACCCAGGAGGCGCAACGAGTCAGGCTTGTAGTACGGGTCGATGTTCGCCGGAGGGATCGCCGGGGCGAGGGTGGGGTCTTCGAAGATCGTCAGCCCGAGGCTCGCACCGGCTTGGGCCGTCGCGGATGGCGTCGCCCCAGACGCACCGGCCGCCCCAGCCGCGGTGGTGGTGGTGCCCAGCGAGCCCGATTGCTGTGCCACGACCAGCACGACCCCGGCGAGCAGGAGAACAGTCATCGTCACTGCTGCCGACATCCAGATCATCGACCTCCTACGCCACGCCAGGGCCGAGATCCGTGCACCCGGATGCTCGTCTGACCCCTCAGAGTCTTCCTCACCGCCACCGCTGGCGCTGGCCACCCGAGCGTGAATGCCCCGGCTCCCAGCGGTCGACGAGCCGGCCGCTGCCGTCGTCGCTCCCGCCACTGGCGTGCCCTGCCGAGGTGCATGTTCGAGGGTCGTTGTCTTCGGAGCCACCGCTTCGAGCCGTGATTCGGCCTCCTCGAGTTGCGGGCGAGAACGCTCGATCGCCTCGATGAGAGTCCGGGAGTCGGTCACGAGATGGGCTTCGAGCCGGATGAGTGCGGCTTCTGCGCGGGTGACGGTGAGCGACTCCCCTGTCAGCGGGTCGTCGATAGCGACCAGCGGAGAAGTCGATGCCTCGCGCGAATACGCGGCCGCGCGAGCAGCAGCCAGCGCCAATGCCGGGTCGAGCGCGCCGCTTGGCGCGCGGGTGAGCGGATGCGCGGACCACCACAGGGCATCCATCACCGCGAATCGGCCGGAATAGGCATCCTCCAGCGCAGCCAGGGCTCGAGGGTCCTCAGCGACGATTTCTCGCACGCGAGAGACCTGCAGGCGTTCAGCATCACTCGTCACAGCGGGCTCGTTCTCTGTGCACAATATCCATTGGCACCTCGGTGTACCTCTTGTTCCATTCTGCTCCTGCCCGGCGGGCGCTCGCACCTAGGGCCGAATCGGCTTGACACCACTAGATTGATAGGGAAGCGCCGCACCCTTCGGTCTGGGGTGATGCACACGGAGCCGGTGTCGGATCGACACCATGGATTCGGTGCCGTACCTCCGAGCGACGGGCTCACGCTCCCGGTTGCGCCGGTCAACCCGCGCGCTGCTGACGTATCGTTCGACCCGCGATGAACCGAGGAACACGACATGAGCATGGAAACGCCTCCCCCTGTGCCGCCCACTCCGCCTGTGCCGCCGACCTCGCCGGTGCCGAGTGTTCCGCCGGGGCCGCCCTTCGGTACCCAGCCACCGAGCCAGGTGCCGGCGAACCAGAGGTACAACGTGCTGGCGATCGTCTCACTGGTCAGCGCCTTCGTTCTGTCACTCGTCGCCGTCATCACCGGTCACCTGGCGCTCAGCCAGATCAAGAAGACCGGCGAGAAGGGCCGCGGCCTTGCGCTTGCCGGGGTGATCCTCGGGTACGCGGGAATTCTCGCCGGCATCATCGTGGCGATCGTTCTCGTCGTCGCACTGGCCACAGGCGCTGCCGTGGTGAAGGCCGGCATCGACCAGAGCCAGGCGCTGTCGTCACTGATCCCCACCGACCTGACGTTGCCGACCGACGACCCGAGCGCTGGTGGCTCCGACGGCTCGACCCAGACTGTGGCCGAGGCCTGCACCATCCTGAACAAACAGGTCTCCGCCTCAGCGAGCGCACTCAGCAACAGCTTCTCGTCGCTGCAATCCGACCCGGCTGGCGCTGTGACCGCTCTGCAGAACCTGTCGACCGACTTCGGCACCGCGCTCGGCACGATCACGAACCCGGTGGTTCTGCAGACGGCAACCACCGCGTACGGGGACCTCGAAACCCTCATCGCCGACATTCAGGCCTACGTCGCCGACCCGAGTGTCGGCAGCAGCGCGATCCAGGCCGACGGTCTCGCCGTCCAGACCTCCTTCACCGCCATCGGCGCGGTCTGCCAGTAGAAAGCAGTCCGCCCCCCATGACGCCGACGCCGCCCACAGGGCCAACCCCGCGCATCCTGCTGCTCAACGGGCCGAACCTCAACATGCTCGGTACCCGGGAGCCCCTCATCTACGGCACGCAGACGCTCGCCGATGTGGAGCACCTTGTGACGTCGAGCGCGCTCGGATTCGGCTACGCGGTGGATGCCCTGCAGAGCAACCACGAGGGCGAACTCATCGATGCCCTCCACAGGGCGCGGACCACCCACGTCGGCGTGCTGCTGAACGCTGGCGGACTGACCCACACCTCGGTCTCGCTGCGCGACGCCGTGCAGGCCTCAGAGCTGCCGATGGTCGAGATCCACCTTTCGAACGTGCACCGGCGGGAGGACTTCCGTCACTTCTCGTACCTCTCCGAGGTGGCGATCGCCATCATCGTCGGGGCCGGCGTGACGGGCTACCGATTCGGCGTCGAGGCTCTGCACGAGCACCTGACGAAGTAGGGCGACTCGAAGTCATCGTCGGAGCACTGAAGAGTCTGCGCGATGAGGTCCTCATACTACCCAGCAGACACCAGACGTCGCGCGGATCACCGGCGGGCTGGAGTTGGTCCAGTGCCTGCAGTTTCCGGCGGGATGTAGTGCATTGTCGCGACCCTGGCCGTGAAGTGGCCGGCCAGGGTCTCGACAGCTGCTCAGCCGATGATGGTCAGACGTTGCTGCATGGTACCGACGTTGCCGGCAGCATCTGTCGCAGAGACGACCACTGTGTGCGCGCCGAGAGTCAGAGGCTGCGAGGTGACCGACCAGGTGCGTGCCGACAACACGCTCGCCGTGTGGGCGACTCCGTCGACGACAACAGTGATGCTGCTGCCTGCTGGCAGATTGACCCGACCGCTGATCGTCGGGGTGACGGACTTGGTCGACATCGCAAGGCCACCATCGATGACAATCGTTGGAGCGATCGTGTCGACGGTGAGTGTCTGCCAGGCAGTCGACACATTTCCGACAGCATCACGAACACGCGCCATCACCGAGTACCCGGATGACCCCAGTTTCGGAGCAGTCACAGACCAGATGCCCGGCGTCGTCACTGCGCCGACGATCGTCTGTCCACCGACTACGACGGTGATGGGGCTGCCGAGGAGAGCATCGGTCGTCCCGCTGATGGTAGGCGCGGCAGAGTTCGTGAGCCGGGCAGCCCCACCGTCGATGAGGATCACCGGTGCCAGGGTGAGCCGCTGTCGCTGCGAGCCGACATTCCCTGCAGCGTCAGTCGCAGAGATGACCACTCCGTGGGTGCCCACGGTGAGACGGGGAGAGACCACTGAGAAGGTTCTCGTTGACGACACAACGCTCGTCAGGGCGACACCGTCGACCACGACGGTGACTGTGCCGCCAGCAGGCAGACTGGTCCGCCCACTGATTGTCGGCGTGGCCGATCGTGTGGAGATGGCAGAGCCGCCGTTGATCACGATCGACGGGGCGATGGTGTCGACGATGAGCGTCTGGGATGCGCTCGCTTTCGACCCGTCAGATGCTACGACGCCAGCGACAACCGCGTGCGCGCCCTCGGTGAGCACGAAAGGGACGACACTCCAAGCGCCCGTGGCCGAAACGGCGCCCGAGAGAGTCTGCTTGTCGACTGTGACGGTGACGCGACCGCTGAGCTGATTCGTTGTGCCACTGATCGTCGGCCGAGCCACTGTTGAGGAGGCCGTCGGGCCACCGGTGATCGCGACCACCGGTGAAGCTGGGGGCGCGGGGGTCGGAGTCGGCGTGACCGTCGGAGTCGGGTTCGGGGTGACCGTCGGGGTAGGAGTCGGCGTCGGTGTGACCGTCGGAGTCGGCGTCGGGGTCGGGGTGACCGTCGGCGTCGGGGTCGGCGTGACTGTCGGGGTCGGCGTCGGGGTCGGCGTGACCGTCGGAGTCGGCGTCGGCGTCGGGGTCGGGGTCGGGGTGACCGTCGGCGTCGCGGTCGGCGCCGGTGTGACCGTCGGAGTCGGCGTCGGGGTCGGAACGACGACGGTCACGTTGATCGTCAGCGACTGTGTGGCCGTGCCGGTGTTACCTGCAGCGTCTGTTGCCGAGGCCGTGACGGCAACGGTTGCGTTTCCGAGCGCTGTGGGAGCAACGGACCACCGGCCACCGGTCTGGACCGTGGCGGTGAAGGTCTGGTTTGACACAACGACCGTGAGAGTGCTGCCCTGGGGAGCATCCGTCGTTCCTGCGACCACCGGAGTTGCCGACACCGACGTCGCGCTGGCTCCACCGGCGATGGTGACGACCGGTGCGATTGTGTCGACGGTCAGCGCCTGCGAC
The DNA here is from genome assembly GCF_018889995.1 of Subtercola sp. PAMC28395. Lineage (NCBI taxonomy): Bacteria > Bacillati > Actinomycetota > Actinomycetes > Micrococcales > Microbacteriaceae > Subtercola > Subtercola sp. PAMC28395. The sequence continues at coordinate 513,243 of NZ_CP076547.1, forward strand.
GCCGAACCGACGTTGCCCGCAGCATCCGACACCGAAGCCGACACCGCGATCGGGCCCTGGGCAAGCGCGGCCGACGTGACGCTCCACGTGCCATCTGCGTTCACCGGCGTGGTGAGCGTCTGCGTACCGACCAGAACCGTCAACGCAGAACCCGCTGCAGCGTCGGTCGTACCCGAGAGCTCCGGAGTGGTCGACGTCACCAGCACGCTCGCGCCGCCGGTGATCGTGACGACGGGAGCGATGGTGTCGACGGTCAGCGCCTGCGCCGCTGAACCGACGTTGCCCGCAGCATCCGTGACCGACGCGACGACGGACGCCGTGCCCTCAGGCAGCGCAGAGGGAGTGACACTCCACGTGCCGTCGGCAGCGGCCGTCGTCGTCAGCTTCTGAGAGCCGACCAGTACCGAGACGACAGCCCCTGCGGCCTCGTCCGTTGTGCCGTCGATCGTCGGGGTCGACGTTGCGACGAGTGACTTCGCTGCACCGGTGATCGTGACGGCCGGCGCGGTCGTGTCGATGGGAACGATGGTCGAGGCCGAGACATTGCCGATCAGGTGAGTATCGACCGTTGAACCATCTGAGGCCGTGAAGCCGAACTGGTAGCTCGACGGAGCCGCGTCGGTCATCGTGTACCGCAGCACCTGCGTGAGCGCGGCCGTCGGAGCGAATGCCGCATAGACAGTGACCGTCGGGAACTTCTCGGCCGAAACGGTCACGCGGAATTTGCGGGCCATCGCCGAGGTGAGAAGGGTCGAATCGCTCAGGCTGGTGCGCAGCTTCTGAGTCGCGGTCGGCAGGTTCGTAGCCGCCAGGTAGCAGTACCCGGTCTTGCCGGAGCCGGGGCCGCGAAGCACCACCGAGTTGGGTTGGAAGGTCGCCGACTGGCCGGTCGAGCATCCGGTGCCGTGCCCATCGGACGAGCTCGCGAACGCGCCGTGGACATCCAGACCCACACCGAGGTACGCACCCGCCAGACCGTTCGGAGCCGGCGGCTGATTCGTGTTCTGCGCATAACCGATCGAGCTGCCCTGCCCGCCCGTGGTCGTGATGTTCGCCGAACCATCAGCGACGAAGAAGCTGAGACCGTCACCACCCGAGCCACCCGAGCTGTACTGCCACTGATCGAACGTCACGTCCAGCCCGAGAGCGGAAGGCGAGGCCTTCGTGTACACCGCGCCACCCTTGCGGTAGCCCGTTGCGTCGGTGAGCTGCAGGTACCCCGTTGCCGACGCTGCAGCGGGCGATGCCACCCGGAGGGCACAGACGCCCAGGCTCGAGGCGGTCGACGCCGGCGCGACAGTTGCGCGGGTCAGGCAGCCGTCGCCCAGAGCACGCCACGCGCTGTCGGAGATCGTGGTGCCGGAGAACGATTCGGAGACCAAGTTGGTGCCGGCCGGCACGGAGACAACGGGTGCAGAGGCAACGGGTGCAGCAGAGGCCGGTGCGGCAACAGCGACAACCGCGCCGAAAGCAACGAGAGCCGGAGCCACGACGGCCACGATCAGGTGGCTCCTGGTGAGACGACGGCGGCTGGTGGCCGTGGTGATGGACTGCACGAGGTTCCCCTTGCTGGGTGGGTTGACAAGTCGGTGTGAAAAGTCAGTCGGTGTACCGCGTGGTGCAGTACCGAGTAGAACAGTAGCGTTGCCACCCTCTGCGGTCCCGACGCAATTCGCCCAGCTTTTGCGCAGTTTCTCGCCGAATGGCACGAATTGCCGGACAACTTCACTCTCGTGAGGCGATGGTGCCGAATCGAGGCCAGCCCACGCGCCTCACATCGGCACGTCGGCCGGACATCGCCTCGCACCGTCGCATCAGACTCGCGACGAAGCTGGACACTGTTGAGAGCCGTCAGGCGGCTTTCTGCTTGCCTCGAAGCGGGATGCCGGCGATCCACTGGCGAATTGAATCGAAGTTACGACGTGCCTCAACTTCGAGCTCAGCGCTGCGTTCGCGCACCTGCACCGAGACCGTCTCGCGTTGCTCGATCAAGTCGACCATCTGCCCTGCGAGCGCGGCAGCCTCGAACGGCTGGTTGATGTCGACAGTCCAGTCGGAGAGACCGAGCATGTTCGCCAAGCCGCTCACCTTCACGTCATACGCGAGCACCACAGACGGCACACCGAGAATCGAGGCGATGACGATCGCGTGGAATCTCTCACTCACGACCAGGTCGCACGACTCGATGAGCCGGGCGACGTCGTTGTGATCGTGCAGCTCGTGCCGATGGAACGTGACGGAGGGCAATCGGGCAGCGAACGCATCCAGAATCTCGCCGTCGTCGTTCTGTTTGAAACCGACCTGCATCGCCAGCGCGTGCAGCTCGATGGGGTGATGGTCGTTCACCCGCTCGAGGGCGAGGGCGAGGCGCTCGAGAAAGAGTTCCCAGTTCTCTGGGTTCTCGATGTCGAAGTTGAGGTTCAAGGCGACCTTCAGGGGGTCGGTGGATGCCCGTGGCGCCGGTTCGGCCAGGGGAGCTCGGCCAAGCAGCCACTCCGGGCTCGCCGAGAACACTGCGTCGGTCGCCTGAAGCGCATCGACACCGATCGACTGGCAGGTTGCGAGGGACTTCGCATCACGCACCGTCAGCTCGTCGACCTGGGAGAGGATCATGCGCGCAATGCGTAGCCCCCGAGGGCTGCGCAGCGGGCCCACACCGATGTTCAGCATGGCGATGGGCTTGCGTGCTATCCGATGCGTGAAGGTCACGATGGCGAGGATCATCAGAAGAGTCGAATACCGGTTGCGCCCGGTTGAGGCGTAGAGCTCCTTGATGATGCTCCCGCCGCCGAAGCAGAGCAGATCGCAGCTGAGCAGCCCGCGCAACAACTGCCGCCGGTCCTTCGACGTGTCGATCACCTCGACGGTGTACCGACCGGCAAGCTGGGCGCGCGTGAAGGCGGGGTCATACGAATTCACCAGATAGCGATTCTCGCGGCCCAGCTGCGCGAGAAACGATTCGAGCAGAAGCTCGTCACCGATGTTGTACTGGCCATGCGTGCCGAGAAAGACGATCCTGCGAGGGGTGGGGGTGGTGGTCACGATGGTTACTCCTTTGGTTCGGGTGGAGGTGAGTCTTCGTACTCCAGATCGGGCCGTCGACGCGAGCGCCAGCGCACCAGCAGGGCGCTGACCACCAGGAGCAGTCCGGTTGCTGCGATGCCCAGCCAGCTCGGGCCCATCTCATCGCTCGTACCGGGCACGAGATCCTGCACGTCTGCGGCCGCCAGATTGAGCAGCTGGTCCTCGGTGAGGTTGAGGTGGGCCTGGTTGGCAGCAGGGTCGACGTAGCCCTGGACTTTGCCCGTGATGGGGGTGACCTTCGAGCATCCGAGGTCATTGGGGTTGGTGATCTGCGAAACGTTGGCCGGGAGAGCAAGCGACTCATAGTCTGCTTCGGGCACGAGCATCATGCCCTCGACCAGCATGGGGTTGTTGTCGGTCTTGTCGATGTTGAAGGCGTGCGAGCCGGCCGTGGCATCCACCACGCCGAGATCCTGGTAGCTGTACGCGACGTTCACCGGCGTCAGTTCATCTGGCATGGCTGCCTCGAGTTGGGCGACCGACATCCCTGAGGTGTCCACCGGCTTCCGATCGGGGCTGAACACGCTCGCCGTCGGGTAGTACTGGAGGTCACTCGGCGGGGAACGAAGTTCGACCGTCTTGTCGTACGAGAGCCCGGGAGAGCTGATCTTCAACGTGTTCGCCGTCGCGGCCGTTCGCATCAACACGTGGTATTTGCCCGCTGTCGGAACCGTCACCGGAATGCTGAACTGGGTGGCTCGGGGCACACCGATGAACGAACCGCGCAAAGTACCGAAAACCCCGGGAGTGATCACGTTCGTGCGATTCCATTTCGTGTTCGAGAACAACAGGAACGAACGGAACATTGGCGACAGATAGTAGCTCGACGCAACGATGTCGGGGTTGAAGGCGAACATCCGGGTGTCCGGCGGCGAGATCGACTTCGGATGATCCAGCATGTAGAGGTCGAGCGCAGAGGTCTGCACGTCGTCGGTGAGCAGGTGGATCGTGCTGTTCGGCTCCACCGATGCCGGGTCGAAGTACGGCGTGTACTCGAACTTGTAACACCGGCTCAGATCGTGGCGGGTGAACACCAGGTTCAGGTAGGTCTGCCAGCTCGAATCGACCAGCAGCGTCTCACGATGTTCCGGTGCCTGGTCGGTGATCTCGTAGAGTGCATAGCTCTTGTTCTCGAACCGGAGCGCGACCTGGTCGGGCAACCGCTTCAGAGCGGGTTCGACGTAGCTCTCAACGTTCGGCAGGTACTCGGCACCGACACCGTTGTTGGTGTGGATGTTCTTTGCCACCACGATGTACCTGAGGCCGATGTCGCGGGCCTCGTTGATCCACCAGTCCTGCTGGTAGTAGAGCCCGCGCAGAATCAGGAAGAAGTCGAACTTGTTCTTCACGTCGCCTGTCAGCCCGTAGTAGAAGCTCGGCGCGTCGAGATAGTAGATGAAGAACTTGTCGATGAACTTGTGGTCGATACCGTTCTCGTCACCTACGAGTTTCGACGTCTCTGTTGGCGGCAGAACCGCCGTCTTGCCCTCCGGCAGGGCATCGAGGGCCGTCTTGAGCTCCTTCAGGTCACCGAGTGGGAACGGCGAGAGAAAGTTCGCCATGTTGCCCGAGCTGAACACGAGCCGGTACGTCGGGTTGGAGAAGAACGGGGTGAAGAAGACCGAGGCGATGCACGCCGTTGCGAGAAGCCGGAACAGCAGCGTGCTGCGCTCTGCCGCAGTGGATGCCCGGCGTCGCCTCCGCGCAGGCTTCATCGCCTTGGCTGCGACACCCGTCGCGGAGACCGGCGCATCGGTCGGCGCGAATGCGGCTGCGGTGACGGGTTCTGCCTGTGCGTCAGCAGGCTCTCCCTGTCGCGAGTCCCCGGACTGCAGCGCATCCGGCTTCAAGGCGTCGGCCGCGGGCGGCATCGCTGCACGGGCCGGGGCACCCGTCAGAAGGCGGCCCAGCGCATCGATGCCCCAGGCGAGAGTGAGCGACATCACAAGCGGCGCGAGCATGAACAGGATCAGCTGGAACCTGTGCGGGAAGCGGAGCACCTGCACGATGGTGCCAGCGATCGTCACCACGAAGTTGCCGATGACGCTGTGTGAGTTGTTCGCGGTGATGGCGAGAGCCGCGAGGGTGCGGTGGAAGGTCGGCAACCACAGCGGCTCCCCGTAGCCGATCGTCGCCCAGAGGGCGAACGCGATGGCCACGTAGATCACGCCGAGGAGTTGCCGGTGCGGTCTCGTCGGAAACAGCCGACGGCGAATCGGCCCGACGAACAGCGGAATGAACAACAGAACGGTGTACACCGCGTCCGGGTACCGCGGCACCTTGGCGAGGTAGTCGCCGAAGAGAATCTTGTCGGTGATGCCCGCCAGATCCCACGACAGCATGTGCAGCCACGACACCGAGGCGTCCTGAATGAAGTAGAAGTCTCCGGGTACCGTGTCGCTCAGGTTCGTGACCCCGGCGAGGGCGACGTATTTCACGAACAGGGCGTACGGGATGATCGCGATCAGCACGAAGATGACGCCGGCGAACAGCGAGCGCCCGAGAACCGTGTCGCTGGCTTTGGTGGTGAATGCCGTGATCTTCTTGCGAAGCCGGGCCAAGCCGGCGCCGACCGATCGCAGGGACAACGGTTCACCACCCGCGCTCTCCCGCCAGACCGTCACCGGAGACCGCCATCGCCTGCGCCAGCGCCACTGCCAGGGCCACCTCAGCCTGCGCGGGCCGCCCAGTCTCATCCAGAGCCCGACCTGGCCGACGATGAGCACGAGGATGGTGATGCCGAAGAAGAGGCTGAACAGGATCAGGTAGTGCACCGCCGGGTTGAGAAGCGTCACGAAGCTCGACAGCACCATGTAGCGCTTCCACTTGCGCCCTGCGAACAGGAGGGCGTAGAGCATCCACATCGAGGAGATGGTCATCATGACCAACCCGAGAATCAGCGTGTAGAAATGCGTGACCTTGGAGTAGACCATGATCAGGTAGATCAGGGCCACCGGGAACGCCGTCGCGAGATAGATGGACTGCGACGACAAAGAGGTGAACACCTTGTCCATGAAGCGGGCAACGGTGAGGTACGTGCCCCAGAACATGGCGGGGATCACGATGAGAATGGCGAAGGGCAGCACCTTGTAATAGCGCACCCAGGTCGTGAGGAACGCGTAGCGCACGCGGAACTCGTACCCGTTCACCAACTCGTTGAACTGCCCGGCGGCCTGTTCGAGAAGCTGGCTTCGTGGGTTGAAGAAGGGCACCAGTTCGTCGCCGCCGATGACGGCAGTGCCATTCAGAACAGACGGGATGGCGAACAGAACGTCACGGAAGACGAAGAGAGCGCCGGCGAAATAGACCACACCGACGGCGAGCGCGATGGTCTTCACCGAGAGCCCGGCTGCACCGGCGGGCCTGGTGCGAGTCGTCTGCTTCGAGGCCTGAGGGCGGTCGAGCCCATCTGCCTGCGTGGGTCGTGGTGCCCGGCGGAGCACTCTGATCACGGGGCGATCCCCTGACCGTGCCCCAGATCGTCGATGTCTTTCGCCACGGCATCGAAACTCGTGCGCAGGTGCTCGAACGAAGCTGGGTCGAGTGGTGACTCGTCATTCAGCGTCTCGATGGGCAGGCAGGCGGCAGCCAGAGCATCGGCGCCGATCGTGAGGCTGCTCCCTCGCAGCCGGTGGGCGAAGAACCGCAGATCTCCGACGTTTCCGGCGGCGAACGCGTGCTCCAGGTCGAGAAGGTCGTGAGCTCCCTGGAGTGCGAACGAGCGGAGCGCAGCGGCCTTGACCTCTTCTCCCAGGTGATCGAGCCGGGCGAACGGCCGGTTTTCTGACGACCCGAGGCCGGCGTGCGCCTGACTCGCCGGAACGGCAGAACCGAATGCCCACGCAAGGTCGCGCACGGTGAACGGCTTTGCGATGTACTCGTCCATTCCTGCCGCAAGACACGCCTCGCGATCAGTGACGGTCGCGCTTGCCGTGAGGGCGACGATCCTGGGTTGGTGCACCGCATCGCCGGCCGCACGAATTGTGATTGCGGCTTCGAGGCCGTCCATGACGGGCATGTGCATGTCCATGAGCACAAAGTCGTACACCGTGCGGTGCACGGCATCCACGGCTTCGGCGCCGTTGGAGACAAAGTCCACGACGTGGCCGAGCTTGGTCACAAGCACTCTCGACAGGGTCTGCAGGGTCGGGTCGTCTTCAGCCACCAGGACTCTGAGTGCTCCGCCAGCCACAGCGGCGACGTGTCTCGGAAGGTTCGGGTCTGGTGAACGAGGCAGGCCGGGCTCGGCACTGAGGCCAGGGCCCGAGGCGGGGTCGAACGTGGTCAACTCCCCCGCATCGGGCACCTCCAGCGGAAGGCTGTCGACCTCGACACGTACCCGGCTGAGGTTCGCATCCTCGAAGTGGAGCTCGAACGAGAATGCAGACCCCATTCCTACGACGCTCATGAGCGTGATGTGGCCGCCCATCAACTCGACGAGAGAATGGCAGATACTGAGGCCGAGACCACTCCCGCCGTACATCCGAGTCGTCGATTCATCGACCTGTCTGAAGGATGTGAACAGCCGGTCGAGCTTGTCGACAGGGATGCCGATGCCGGTGTCGGCGACCTCGAATCGCACCGCACCGGGCGACGCGCCGTTGCGCACCGTCACACGCACCTCACCAGTCGGCGTGAACTTGACGGCGTTGCCGATGAGGTTGACCAGTATCTGGCGGAGCCGGGTGACGTCACCGAGCACCAGAAGGGGGCAGTCATCCGCCACGCGCACCTTCAGCTTGAGACGCTTTGCGTCGGCCTGCAGCGCGAAAAGGTCGGCACTGTCGGCCACGGCCTCACGAAGGTCGAACGGGCGGTGCTCCAGCTCGACTGCGCCGGCTTCGATCTTCGAGAAGTCGAGGATGTCGGTGATCAGTTCGAGAAGCAACGAACCGCTCCGCGACGCCTTTGTTGCAAGGTCGCGCTGCTCAGGGTCGAGATCGGTCAAGAGCAGCGCCTCGTTCAAACCGAGCACGCCATTCAGCGGCGTGCGGATCTCGTGGCTCATGGTGGCGAGGAACGTGGTCTTCGCCTCGTTCGCCGCGAGCGCCTCATCCCTCGCCTGCTTCAGGCTGGCACTCAGAGCTTCCTCTCCGCGTCGCAACCGATCGGCGTCTGCCACCGAGATGAGCAACCGCAGCACGCCGGCACCCAGAGTGGCGATCGCGAAGAACACGGGTATATCACCCCGGGCACCGAGTTGGTTCTGCAGCAGCACACTCAGGGCGAACAGGGAGAACAGGGCCGGCGCGAACACGATGCCCCGAAAGCGCGACTCGCTGGGCGGTGGTGGCACCTGCGACGACCACGCCGCAAGGGCGATCAGGATGGTGGCGAGTGGCCACAGCACATCGAAGGGTGAGCCCATCGAGTATGCCCCCTGCGCCATCTGCGTGGCGAGCGCGATGCTCGAAATCGCCATGAGCAGGTACGCCGCAAACTGCAGCCACATCGCAGTACTCGGCTTGCGGTTGAGTGCGGCAAGGGCCGCGATGAGAATGGCCACGAACAGAAGGGGAGCCGCCGTGTAGAAGAGCTGGATGAGGTTGCCGACCGACATCGACTCGCCAGGAATGACCGTGATGTTCGAAACGATCGCCAGAAGACCCAAGCCTGCGATCAGGCCATCGAGCCAGACGGCGAACGACGCGTGGGCCACCCGCTTGCGGATGAGCAGCATGAGCGAGGCCGTTGTGCAGAGAAAGAAGAGAACGTACAGAACCTGCGAGACCGGGGCGTTGGGCTGTGCCACACCTGGCGAAGCCGAGAGACCTTCGATGCAGTCCGCCACGGTGACCAGGACGAGGGCTGCGCACATGAGCCCCCACGCCACTCTCTCACGGGGAATCAGGGCGACTCGGAGCCCGATGAGCAGCGCAGACACACCCTCGATTCCCAGGTAGACACCCGTCTCCCACCAGAAGAGGGGAACAGACGACGGAAGAGCAACGGTGGCAATGCCGTACACCGTCAGTACGACGAAGACGGCCACGAAAATGGTGCTGAGAACCCGGGCGCGCGCCCTGCCGCCGATCAGCTGACCGGAGCTCGTGTCATTCGCCACTTCGAAGTTCCTCCCACTCGGTCCCTGAAGATTATTCCTGCGCAGTGTCTCTGGATACGATTCCTGCACGATTTGCAGGCCGCGTCTGCCCCGGTCGACTCGGATTCCCCACCCCCAGTACTCCCAACACCCGCGCATTCATTGGTGCCACTCAAACTGGGGGTGCCCAGTCTTGCAGGCTTCTTGTGTTCTCGTGCGTAATCCCGACAGCCGTCGTCGGATCGCCCCGGTTGATTCTGCGCTATCGTGAAGCCACGACCACCCGCAGGCGATGTACCTGACATCGTCACAGCAGTAGAAATCCGGGGTGCGACGGCGATCGGGCAGTTGCCTGCTTCGCCACCTGACCGACTGCTGGGGGGTAGCGGCTCATGACCGATCCGCAGCACACGGCCCGTCTCGACTCACGCTCCGCCTCGAAACTTCGAATCGGTGTCGTCACAGCATTTCCACCAGGCAGGAACAGCCTGAACGAATTCGGCTTCCACTTGGTGAAGCACCTGTCACGGCTCGACGAGGTCGAGTCAGTGGTCGTCTTCGCCGACGAGACAGACGCGGGTGACCCTGACCCCATGCCGGGGGTCCAATTCGTCTCCGCCTGGCGATTCAACAGCCTGTCGACCGTGTTCCGTCTCACCCGCTCCATCGTGCAGGCGAAGCCCGATGCAGTCGTGCTCAATCTCCAGTTTGCGACCTTCGGCGATCGCCGCATCGCCGGGGCCCTCGGGCTCCTGGTGCCCGCTGTACTGCGAGCACGAAAGATTCCCACGCTCCTGATCCTGCACAATCTGGCTGACAACGTCGACATGAAGGATGCCGGCTTCGCCGGTTCGCCGCTCACCGCCTGGCTGATGACGAAGGCCGGCCGTATCCTGACGCGTGCCTTGCTTCGTGCAGACCTGGTCGCGCTGACGATTCCGCGATATGTCGAGTTCCTACAGTCGAGCTACGGAGCCACGAACGCGATTCTCGCTCCCCACGGCAGCTTCGATGAGATACCCCAGCCCGTGTTCACGGCGCCCCCCGGGCGACGGTCCATCCTCGCCTTCGGCAAATGGGGAACCTACAAGACCGTCGACCTTCTGGTTCACGCCTACAAAGAACTCCTGGACCGCGGCTACACCGACATCAGCCTCGTACTTGCCGGCACCGACAGCCCGAACTCGGCCGGATACATGGCCTCGGCCGAGGAACGCTTCTCCGACGTGCCGAATATCGAGATGCCGGGCTACATCTCTGAAGACGAAGTCTCCACCCTCTTTCTCTCAGCGACCGTTGTGGCGTTTCCGTACACCTCGACGACCGGCAGTTCGGGAGTACTGCACCAGGCCGGAGAGTACGGTCGCGCTGCGGTGATCCCCCGGATCGGTGACCTGGTCGACATCATCGAGGAAGAAGGGTTCCGAGGCGTCTACTTCGAACCAGGTGATGCAACCAGCCTGGCCGACGCGCTCGCAGAAGTGCTCGACGACCCCGTCAAACAGGGGGAGCTGGGCCGGCGCAACTATGCGGCCGCGACCGGGATCCCGATGTCAGAGGTCGTGCAGTGGCACATCGCGCACATCGAACGTCTGCTCGAGAAGCGGGCGCGGCGATGACGGAGCAGGCGGTCACCGACTCGAAGGTGAGTGGCAGGCTGATCGGCGGTGGCGCACTTCTTGCCATCGCGATGGTCGTCGCGAACGCGGGCAACTACATTCTGAACCTCTTTCTCGGGCGGGTTCTGACCCCCGCAGAGTTCTCCGACGCCAACCTGATCGTCACCTTTCTCTTCAGCCTGACCTCGATTGCCCTCTGCCTGCAGCTCGTTGCCGCCCGGTTCATCGCACGCGCCGACCAGCTGGGATTCAGCGGGGATTCCGATCTGCTTGCACGTCGTCTGCGCCTGGTGGCTCTGCTCGCCGGAGTCGTCACCGGCGCCGTGCTCGCGATCGCGGCGCCGTTCTGGTCCACGATCTTTCACACCGCCTCCGCGTTGCCGTTCGTCATTCTCGGGGTCGGCGTACCCTTCTGGCTCGTTCAGGCCGTGGGGCGAGGCGTGATGCAGGCGAGACTGATGTTCGCACCTCTCGCCCTCTCGTTCGTCGTCGAGATGGTGGTGCGACTCGGCCTCGGAATCGCCCTGGTCACCGCCGGCTTCGGCGTTGACGGCGCCACTGTTGCCCTCTCGGTCTCGTTCGTCGTCACGTGCATCGTCGTGCTGATCAGCAGTCGCTCGCACAGCGACACAATGGGCCCTGGTATCGACTACGCCGAAGTCCGGGCGTATGCGTGGTTGGTCTCCGTTCTGCTACTCGGGCAGATCATCGCCAACAACAGTGACATCTTCGTGGCGAAGGCCTTCTTCACGCCGACCGACGCCGGAATCTACGCGGCCGTGGCCCTCGTCGGGCGAGCGGTGTTCTTTCTCGCGTGGTCTGTTGCGACGGTCGTCTTCCCTGTCGTCGCCCGACGCCATGCTGCGGGTGTCGAATCGTCGGCCGTTCTCCGCGGCGGAATTCTCGCTGTTCTCGCCATCGGGGTCGCGTGCACTCTCGGAGCGTTCTGGATCGGCGGCCCGGCGCTGGGCATCATCCTCGGCCCGGCATACTCCCAGCTCTCGGTGCCGCTCGCGGCGTATGCCGCAATGACCACGCTCTTCGCCGTCGCAAATCTTGTGGCGAGCTACCGCCTGTCGCAGTCGCGGGTGACCGAATCGGCCCTGCTGCTTGGCGCATCCGTTCTGCAGCTCATTCTGATTCTCATCTGGCACTCGGACATGGCGACCCTGATCGCCATGCAGTTCATCGCGATGAGCCTGCTGGTGGTCGTATTGGGCGTTAGGGCAATCGCCCTGAGGCTGGGCAACCGACAGGAGGAGGTCGCATGAGCGGGGATTCGTCGGCATACCGGGCGTACCGTGCCTGGGTCACCGAGCCACTGGCCGTGCCGCCGATCGTCTCGGTCGTGATTCCGACCTACAACGAGGAGATCCGGATCCTGCCGACCCTCGGTGCCATCGCGACGCACATGAGCGCGCGGAATGAGCCGTGGGAACTCATCATCGCCGATGACGGTTCGACCGACTCCACCGTCGAACTGCTGAAGGACCTGCGGTTCCCGAACCTTCGGATCCTGGTCGCCGAGAAGAATGCCGGCAAGGGTGACGCCGTTCGCCGGGGCATGCTCGCCGCGCGCGGCGAGGTCGTGTTGTTCGCGGATGCGGACCAGTCGACGCCGATCGAGCAGTTCGACCGGCTCTACGGGAAGGTCGCCGAGGGCTTCGATGTCGTCGTCGGGTCACGCGCGGCCGAGGGTGCTGCGGTGAGCGGAAAGAGCCTGTCGCGCAGGATTCTCAGCCGCGGCCTGCGCGTCATCGTCTCCCGAGGATTCGGAGTAACCGTGACTGACACCCAGTGCGGCTTCAAGCTGTTCACAGCAGACGCAGCCCATCGCCTGTTCTCCCTGCAGGTCGTCGACAGCTTCTCATTTGACCTCGAGGTGCTGTATCTGGCCTCTAAACTGGGTTTCCGTGCCGCGGAAGTGCCCGTCGAGTGGATCGACGCGCCAGGATCCACGGTGGACGCCGCCAAGGTCAGCATGCAGTTCCTCAAAGATCTCGTGCGAATCCGTGTGCACGACATGCAGGGCAGGTATTCGGCCTCCCCCCACACGACCGTTGCACGAGACCAGCACTCACACGCCGCCGGGCTTGAAGAAGGACCAACACAGACATGATCATCCGCACCGAATCCGGCCCCAACCAGAACCGCGTGTCACTCGTCGGTCGTTTTGACGCCCACGAGGCCGAAAGCTTCCGGCGCACTGTGGCACCCCTTCTCACGGCGGAGACCAGCACGCTCAGGCTGGATCTCTCGCAGGTGGCGTTCGTCGACTCGACGGCGCTCACCGAGCTCGTTCGACTCCAGAAGTCTGCCAAGGCACTCTCAGGCGAACTCATCCTCGTCGATCTGTCAGACCCGGTGCGCGTCATCCTCGAAATCACCGACCTGCGCCAGGTGTTCTCCGTTGAGCAGTCTGGCGCGAGCTCCTCGTGATCAATCCACGCCCGCAGCAGTCTCGCGAACGGGCCGCGCTTGCGGCCGTTCCGAAGACGGCGTACCACGCGATCGACCAGCTCGAGGCTCAGGCATCGGCCGCCTACGACGGCCGGGCAGATGGTACAGGCGGGGCTGCGAGCGCGACGGCAGCCGCCGGACTCGCCCGAGACGCGATCCACTCCCTGGAGTCGATGCAACTCGAACTGACCAGCGCCCTGATCGCCAGCCAGGACCGCATTCACGCCATGAAGGCACTCGCACAGATCAACGTGCAGGGCCTGGCATCGGAGCAGACGATCGGCCTGCTTCTCGGCAAGGCTCTCGGCCTGACAGAATCCGTCGTGATCCTTCTCCTCGAGGGAGAGGAGGTCATTGCTTCGAACGGGCAGCTCGCCCAGCTCGACGAATACACCGCAGTGACACTCGAGAGCATCCGCTTGGCGCCAGGGTCTTCGTTGCGAAGCGCGGCCTCCGGACGGGCGATGATCGCTGCGCTCGACCCCGATGGGCAGGCCGACCGCTACCTCGCCTTCTTCCGCGGAGAGGGCCGATCGTTCTCGACCACCGACATCCCGGTCATCGAAGCCATCGTCTCTGCCCTCGGTGTGATGCTGGCGTTCAACGACCTGCACCACCGCGAACTCGAACGCGCCGCCGTCGAGCGCGAACACCAATTGGCCTCTGCCCTGGCGCAATCGGTGATCATCGAGCGACCGCCGAAGTCACCGGTGATCGACTTCTTCGCCAAGTCAGTGCCAGCGTCACTCACAGGCGGTGACTTCTACGTCTTCGGCCAGACAGACGGCTCGATCTGGTTCGCGGTCGGCGACGTCGCGGGCAAGGGGCTGCCTGCAGCAATGATCATGACGCGTGCCGTTGCGGCTTGTCGAGTCGCCTTCCTCGCCCACCGCCACGCCTCCGTTGCCGAGGTCATGCGGCGAATAGAAGACGAACTCTTCGACTACCTCGACGACGTCGGGGTCTTCGTCACGCTCGCTGTCGGTCTCTACGATGAGAACTCTCACGAGGTGTCGCTGGCGAACGCCGGTCACTCCCCCGTCGTACTCGTGCGTGACGGAGTCGCAACCTTCGTACCGGCCTCCGTGCCCCCGCTCGGCGTGGTTCGAAACCTCATACCAGTGGTGAGCAGCATGATCCTGAACGATACCGACTGCCTCGTCGTCGGGTCAGACGGTCTCGCTGAGCAGTCGAATGCTTCCGGAGAGATGTTCGGTTACGAACGCTTTCGACAGCTCTGTCTCAGCGCTTCGCTCAAACCCTCACGGATGATGGGAGAAGAGTTGTTCGACACCATTCACTCATTCGCCGCCGGGCAGAGCGCCTCAGACGACTCGACCCTCGTCATCCTCAAATCGCTCGGAGAGCACTCATGACTCCCATTGTGCAGTCCCATCTCCGCCTTGAGCCGAGCCCTCTGGCCCTCCGGGCGCTGAGTCCCTGGTTGAAGACAGCGATCGACAGCCTGGATCCTGCACCCGCACCGGATCTGTTCTCCCGCGCGGAGTTGGCCGTGCACGAGGCGTGCATGAACGTGATCGACCATGCAGAGCTGCCGCCCAACAGCATGATCGAGCTGGAACTCACTCTCGGGCCCGACAGTCTGACCGTACAGGTACGAGACCCGGGCGAAGAGTTCGATCTGGCTGCGGTGCCTGCGCCTGACCCGATGGGCCTCGGCGAGCGCGGCTACGGGGTCAAGATCATCCGCTCGCTTGTCTCTGTTCTCGTCTACCGTCGAAACGGCGACATGAACGAACTGGAGATGCGCATCGACACAGAGGGGCTATCGTGACGGAATCCGACACCAGAGGCGTACCGAGCGACGGCCTGACACTGACGATCACATCGCTCGTCGGCGACACCGCTGAACTTGCCCTGAAGGGCAGATTCGACGTGGTCGAGTCGCTGGGCGTTCGCGAGCAGTTGGCCAGTGAGAAACTGGCTCCTGTGCGACACCTCACCATCGACCTCACTGAGGTCTCGTTCGTCGACAGCGCTGGTCTCGCCGTGCTCGCGCGAGCTCGACGCGACCTCATGCGCGAGGGAGGATCGGTGACGCTGGTGCGGCCGATTGCCAACGACGCTATGCGCGTTTTCCGGCTCACCCAGTTCGACCAGATCTTCACAATGATCGACCGACCGCAGACGGACGGTTCGTAATGGGTTCGATTGCTCTGGTTGTTGAAGACGATGCGATCTCCCGGCTCGTGTTGTCGCACATGCTCCGTCAACGCGGCTTCGCTGTCGACGAAGCGATCGATGTCGTCGACGCCTGCAGAAAGGTGGTGCGGACCGAATACGACCTCGTGATGTCGGACTACCACCTCCCATCGGGAACCGCTGTCGACGTACTGGAGACGGTCGAAGCACGGCCGGGCACGCAACCACCGTTTCTGCTGATCACGGGCAGCATCGAACATTCGGCCGTCTCTGCGGAACTGGCTGGTCGTCTGAGCGGGCTGATGACCAAACCCGTCAGCTCGGAAGCGCTGAACGACGCCCTCGACCGCTTGTTTCCGCAAGGCTCTGCCTGATGGGTCGCCCCACTCGACTGTCGCGAGTCGGGTACGCACTGGGCTGGGCCGTGGCCGGTGGGCTGGTCTTCGTGGCTGTCGTGCGCGTATGGCGGCCGGAATCTGTGCCCCTGCTCATCGGTCTCCAGGGCGTCGTCGAGTGGGCCCTGCTTCCTGCGTATCCCCTGGCCGTCATCGCGATCTGGCGTCGCAAACGCGCCCTCGCCGTCGTGGCGCTGGCACTCTGTGCCGTACAGCTGTGGTGGACAGCAGGCCTGATCGGGTGGAACGGCACGCAGGCGCTCCCCGACGGAGATCTGCGGGTCCGGCTCGTCACGGCCAACCTGCTCAACGAGAACGCCCACATCCCCGAGCTCGGTGACAGTCTCGCGGCCGAGGGTGCCGACATCGTCGTCGTGCAGGAAGTCACGCCAGATGTGCTGGCAGCCCTCGGCTCATCCCAGCTCTGGACGATCTACCCGTACCGCGCCACCGCGCCGCTGGACGGGTTTCTGGGGTCGGCGACATTCTCGAAGTTCCCCATAGCCAACAGTCACGAAATCGACGTGGCCGGCCACCCGATGCTGCAGACCGACCTCGAGACCCCGGCGGGCTCGCTGCGCCTCGTCAACGTGCACACCGTGGCTCCCCTCTCCACCGAAGATGCACCGGCCTGGGCACGGCAATTCTCCTCACTTGCTACGGTGGCGGCAGAGAGCCCCTTTCCCATCGTGTTCGCTGGCGACTTCAATGCAACGCTCGATCACGCACCGCTCGAGTCGCTGGTATCGGGCGATCTGCGCGATGCCTTCCGGGTTGCCGGATCTGGCGTCGGCCTGACCTGGCCCCGCTGGGACCTGCCCATCCCTCCTCTGATGCGCCTCGACCATGTAATCGTGAGCCCGGGCATCACCGTCGTCTCCGTCAACGACGAACTGAGCGTCGGGAGCGACCACCGCCACCTCGTCGTCGAGCTCGGCCTGCCGCACGCGAACTAGCCGCTGAGAGTTTGAACGCTCGGCACCCAGCCCTTGCGCGACCTGAGCATCACGGATTCACTCTCCTGCGAGCCCTGACGATTACGACTACTCGCCAAACGAGCAGTGCAACAGCGAGAACGCTTAAGACGACAATGCCTACCGCGAACGGCGCTGGGACGAAAGGGCGCAGTGGACCACATGAGTCAGGCCCGTACCCCGAATCGCTGGGGGAGGTGAAGCACACCCTCGTGCCGGACGCGAGCACAGTCACATCGGCAAACATGATGAGCACGATACAGGCGATCAAAGGCCAGATCCGCTGTGATCGACGACCCGGCTCGGATTCCATTGGAGAAGACTATCGACGATGGACGGCGGAGCCGAGCACTCGCTGGTTCAAAACGCAAGTAGTGAGTGCGGGGGGGCGATGCGCGCCCTGAGCGGGGGTGAAACAGGGACGAACCCACTTAGTTCTTCCTCTCCTATTTCCCGCTGCAGGAGTAGGCGAAAAGAAAGAAGCCCCCGAGACGGCGAGATCTCGAGGGCTTCGTAGCGGGAGCGGGACTTGAACCCGCGACCCCACGATTATGAGCCGTGTGCTCTAACCAACTGAGCTACCCCGCCAAGGCCCCCAGTCTCTCACGAGACATACGGAGCCGGGAGCCCCCTGTGGGAATCGGACCCACTACCTCTTCCTTACCAAGGAAGTGCTCTACCAATGAGCTAAGGGGGCGCGTCTGAGCAGCCGAACATCCGGCGGCTTTTGGCACCGTAAGAGAATAGCATCTGCGGGAGGCGCAAAAGCGCCGCGTGACTCGCATTAGGGTTTTAGCATGACAACCGATCTGACTCCCGACGTCGGCGACCCCAACGAAACGCTGACTTTCGCCGGCCTCGACCGCGAAACAGTGGTGACCACCGGCAGCGAGTGGTGGCGCTCTGCAGTGATCTACCAGATCTACCCGAGGTCGTTCGCCGACTCCGACGGCGACGGCATCGGCGATCTGGCGGGCATCACAAGCCGGCTCCCCTCCCTTCTCGAACTCGGCATCGATGCAATCTGGCTGTCGCCCTTCTTCACGTCGCCCCAGCACGACGCGGGCTACGACGTGGCGAACTACTGCGACGTCGACCCCCTGTTCGGCACACTCGCCGACTTCGACACACTCCTGGCGGAGAGCCACTCACTCGGCATCAAGGTGATCGTCGACCTGGTTCCGAACCACACCTCATGGGACCACGAGTGGTTCAAAGCCGCGATCGCCGCGCCTGAGGGCAGCCCCGAACGGGACCGCTACGTGTTCCGCGATGGCCTCGGCCCGAACGGCGACATCGCGCCGAACAACTGGGAGTCCGTGTTCGGCGGCCCGATGTGGTCGCGCATCACCAACCCCGACGGCACGCCCGGCCAGTGGTACCTGCACATCTTCGACATCAGCCAGCCCGACCTCAACTGGGAGAACGAGTGGGTGCGGGCACAGTTCCGCGGCATCCTGCGGTTCTGGCTCGACCGGGGTGCAGACGGCTTTCGAGTGGATGTTGCGCACGGGCTCATCAAAGAAGAAGGCCTGCCCGACTACACACCTCCCGCCGAGGCCGGGAGCATGGGTGGCGGTGCCGTTCCCCTGACTCCGGAGATCGCCGACCCGATCGACGCACCAACTCCTCCCTACTGGGCACAGGAGGGGGTCCACGAGATCTACCGCGACTGGAACGCAGTACTGGCTGAATACGACGGCGAACGTGTACTGTGCGCCGAGGCGTGGGTCGAGCCCCTGCACAAGCTCGCGCACTGGGTGCGTGACGACGAGATGCACCAGGCCTTCAACTTCACCTACCTCTCGGCGAACTGGTCGGCCGAGGAGCTGCGCATCGTGATCGACACGTCGATCGCTGCCTTCGCGACGGTCGGGGCACCGAGCACCTGGGTGCTCTCGAACCACGACGTCGTGCGGCATGCCACGCGCCTCGCCCTGGCCCCTGGCCACCTGCAGGGCGACGGCATCGGGCCGAAGTCGGTCGGCATTCCCGATCCGGCCGACGGACTGCGCAAAGCCAGGGCCGCCACGGCCGTCATGCTCTCGCTGCCCGGCAGCGCCTACATCTACCAGGGAGAAGAACTCGGCCTGCCCGAAGCGATCGACCTGCCCGACGAGGCCCGCCAGGATCCGACGTGGTTCCGCACGAACGGCGAGCGTTACGGCCGAGACGGCTGCCGCGTGCCCATCCCGTGGGAGGCGAACACCCCGAGCTACGGGTTCGGGCCCGCGGACGCGAGCTGGCTGCCCCAGCCCGCCGGTTGGGACGTCTACGCGCGTGACCAGCAGACCGGAGTCGCCGGTTCGACGCTCGAGCTGTACAAGCTCGCGCTCTCGCTCCGCGCCGAGGGCAACCTCGGCATGGGTGCCGTCGAGTGGATCACCGACCTCGGCTTCGGCGACGACGTTCTGGCATTCCGCAATGGTGACGTCACAGTGATCTCCAACACCGGTGCGATGCCCGTCGAACTCCCGGTCGAGGTGCTCGGCGAACTGCTGCTTGCCAGCGACCCTGTCGACGAAGCTGTTCTCCCCGCCGACACGACGGTGTGGCTTCGCTCACTGTGATGTCGCGCGCTGGAGCTTAGAGCGGGCATCCAGTGGATGCCCGCCGCGACGCCAGCGCCGAAGAAGCTGTGCTTCTTCGGGTTCTTACGTCGGGTTCTTGCTGAGATTCTGAAGTCGATGACCCATCTCGCAAGCCCGAACTCAGCTCAGAGACCGGCCTTCGCGAACAACTCGCGGATGATCGGCTCGAGCCGGGCCGCCAACACCGGCTCTGCAGCCAGCGTGAACTCCCGTGCGGCCGGTGCGCCATTGAATCCCGTCACCACGGCCCCGGCCTCGCGCGCGATCAGCGCACCCGCCGCATGGTCCCATGGGTTGAGCCCACGCTCGTAGTACGCGTCGAGGCGACCGGCGGCGACCGCGCACAGGTCGAGGGCGGCAGCGCCGATGCGCCTGATGTCACGCACCTGACCGATCAGCTCCCCGAGCACGATCCCCTGCTTCACGCGCGTCTCAGCGCTGTAGGAGAAGCCCGTGCCGACGAGCGCCTGCGACAGGTCGACGGGAGGGTTGACAGCGAGCGGGGTCGATCCGAGAAAGGCTCCCCGGGCATCCGTCGCCGTGTACACCTCACCGGCCGCCGGGTTCACGACGCACCCCGCCAGCGCGTTCCAGGTGAGAGGGTCGGGTTCGCCCTCGACCACGGCGATGCTGATGTTGTAGGCCGGGATGCCGTAAAGATAGTTGACCGTGCCGTCGATGGGGTCGACGACCCAGGTGAGGCCCGAAGTACCTGCCGAGGCCGAGTCGGTCGACTCTTCCCCGAGGAACCCGTCGTTCGGCCGCGCATCGGCAAGAGAGCTGCGGATGAACGCCTCGACTTCGCGGTCGGCGAACGTCACCACGTCTTCGAGTGACGACTTGCTCGCCGCCACCTGCACGCCCTCCTGGCGCCGGCGGGCCGCCAAGGTGCCCGCTTCGACGGCGATTCGGCGTGCGATGGCGAGCAGCTCTGCGTTCGGGTCAGCGAGCGTCATGCTGCCGAACCCTCGACCGTATCGACCAGCCAGGCGACGGCGTCCCGCCACGGCAGCGGCTCACCCGTGACCTCAGGATGCCCGTGGGACTTGTGGGTGCGGGCCACATAGAGCGCATCGGCCCCCGCTGCGCCACTGAGTTCGAAGCGACCCACTTCGTGCCAGTCGACGAGGCGAGAGACCCACACACTGAACTTCTCGTCGTGATCGTTCTGGATGAAGAACGAGAACGTACCCCGGTGGAACGAAATCTGTTCGTAGCGGGTGCGCGGCAGGTCGTCGATCGCAGCAAGCTGCGGAGGCAGATCGGTCATGCCCGAACTCTACCTGCTGGTCGGTAAGGAGCGGATTCGCACGGAGGCGGGTGGCGGCTACCCGCCGTTGACCGTCACTCCCACGGCGAGGCACTGGTTCGAGAGGTCGGTGAACGTCTGCTGCCCTTTCGACTGCGCTTCGGAGCTGGTGTCGTCGATGACCGATACGAGATAGCTCATGTCTGAGGCCAGCGTCTGCCACCGCGAATCGACGGCCGCCGCCGCCGAAACCTGCGCCGCGGCACCGGCTTGCGTCTTCGGGAAGGTCGACTTGTCTTGAGAGAGGCTCGTCTGCCAACTCTGGCAGGCGAGCACCACACTGGCCAAAGCAGCAGAGCTCGGGTTAGGATTCGAGGGCGTTGTACTGGGGACTGGGGTCATCGATGGAGTTGCTGCGGGGGGTGCCGACGACGGCTGCGGGCTCGGTGTTGCCGAAGCAGACGACGTCGACGATGGCGGGGACGGCTGAGGGCCTGCACTCGTGCAGCCCGTCACAACAGCCAGCGTTACCAACAGTGCGGCCCCGGAAAATGCCCGAACCAGACCGAGTCTCATTCCGACTCCCCCTTCGTAACGATCTCTGAAGCCAATGAAGAGCACCACCGACCACCCCTTCAACAAACGTCGCCCAGCCAGTACCGAACTTGCTCGTCGTTCTGAAGCTACCCCATGAACGCACGAGGAGTACTGTGACCCGGCTGAACAGAGTGTCCATTGCCGTCACCATCGCCCTGGTGGCAGGCCTCGGCGGTGTGGGTGTGCAGCCTGCCTTCGCACAGCCAACACCGACACCGTCAGTGGCGCCTTCAGCCGCAGCATCCACCGCCCCTCTGCCAACGGCTACAGAAGCGCCGGCCCCCACTCCGACACCGACACCGGATGCTGTACCACCGTCACCGGGCACACCAGCGACTGGTTCACCGCAACCGATAGCGACGACCACACCGACACCGACAGCCCAGCCGACGATCGTACCCACACCGGTCAAGTCTGCGCAGCCGGCGGCGCCGACCCCGACCCCCACCACCTCGACGCAGGCAGTCGGTACTCCGCTGGTGTCGAATGACCCCCACGAACTCGCCCAGGCCCTCGTCGACGCCAAGACGGCTGGTGCGCTCCGCACCAACCCGCCCGCGATCTTCGACCGTGAGATCGCACCTCTGGCCCAGGGCCAGGCGCTCACGGGCTGTACCGTCGACACGCGAATACTGCAGATCATCGTTCTGACGCTGTACAAGTTCGGTTCGGTCACGATCTCCGACATCCAGAGGCCGTGCATCGGCGACCAGACCAACTGCGGGCCACCGACCTACTCCGTGCACTGCACAGATCCGGCGAGGGCCGTGGACTTCGCCGTCGTCGGCGGCGTGGTGCTCAACGGATCGAATTCGCAGACCATCCAGCTGCTCAAGCTCCTCGACAGTGTCGTTCCAGACGGGACGAACGCCGGCCAGTACCAATGCAGGGTGTCAGCGGGGACGTCGCTCTACCTGGTGAACATCAACCAGTTCTCCGACTCCTGCAATCACGAGCACATCGATTTCAGGAACACGAATGTGCCGCTGAACCTCGCCGCGATCGGCGCGGGCGTCAACGTGCTCTCGGCCAGCGGCTCGTACGTGACAGCCTTGTACAACGACTACCTCGCCCGCACCCCGGCGTTCAGCGAGCTCATGTTCTGGACGAAGATCCTCGACGGCGGCGGTGCCCGAACTGCCGTATCTGACGCTTTCGTCTCGAGCGACGAATACCGCCTCATCCGCATCAATGCCGCGTATCGGGGCATTCTGGGGCGCGGCTCCGATCCCGGCGGGCAGACCTTCTGGCTGACACGCATGCAACAGGGTCTGCTGACCACAGACGACATCGAGACCAGCTTCTACGGATCACTGGAGTACTTCACCAATCACGGTGGTACAAATCTGTCGTTCGCGCAGTCGCTGTACCAGACGCTCCTGAAACGCTCGGGAGGTGCGTCCGAGTACCAATTCTGGGCAGATCTTGCGCAGAGCCACGGTCGCGACTGGGTCATCGCGCAGTTCTGGGATTCGACAGAGACAATCAGCAGCCGCGTGAGTTCGATGTACTCGGCGTATCTCGGGCGGGTGCCAGACCCAGCGGGGTTGCAGAACTGGGTCGGCCTTGCCCTCAAGATCGGCGATTCCGGCCTGCGCTCGGGCCTCACCGGCAGCGACGAGTACTGGTCGCGCGCGGCGACCCGCTTTCACTGAGCGGGCCGGGGCGCGCGGCGGCGGCCGTGCACGGTGAGGCCCCGCCTGGGGCCGGGTCTGGCTGGCTCAGTCCCGCAGCGCGAACCTCGCGTGAACGGGTTTCAGCCAGCGGGGCGCCCACCACATGAAGCGATACGACCACGTCATGAACGCGGGCACCAGCAGGCAGCGCACCAGGGTGGCGTCGAGCAGAACCGCCACTGCGAGCGCCACCCCGAGCTGCTTGATGAGCATCAGGTCGCCGGTCGCGAAGCCTGCGAACACCACGATGATGATGAGTGCGGCTGAGGTGATGATGCGACCCGAGCGCTGCAGACCGAGCGCAATCGCCTCTTTGGCCGGAACACCCGCCTCGACCAGCTCTGTCACCCGCGAGAGGATGAACATCTCGTAGTCCATTGCCAGCCCGAAACCGAAAACGAAGGTCAGCAGAAGCACCAACGCATCCACCCCGTGCACGTCGGCGGCATTGAAACCCATGAGGCCGGCGAAGTTGCCCTGTTGGAAGCCCCAGACGAGCACCCCGATCGAAGCCCCGAGCGAGAGCGCACTGGCGACAAGTGCTTTGAGAGGGATGATCAGCGAACCGGTCATCAAGAACAGCACGATCATCGTTCCGACCGCGATGAGCAGTGCAGCGCGGGGCGCCCCACTGAGCAGCGACCCGGCCAGGTCGGCGGTGTCGGCGTCGATACCGGAGACCCAGGCGGGGAAGGCCGGCCGGGCATCCCGGATCTCGTGCACGACCCTGACGCCATCGGTGGGCTGGTCGACCGACACCCGGACGCTCCAGCCGTCACCAGCCCCGGTCGGCACGCCGACCGAGGCCACGTGGTCGAGGGACTTCACCTGCGCGGCCCAGCTTGCCGCGTCGGCCTCGGTCTCGGTCACGAGGAGCACACGTGGGCTCGTCGCCAGTGCGAAATGTGCGTTCACCGTCTGAACGAAGTCGTACTGGGTGGATGACTTCGGAATGGCATCGACACTCGTGTTCGCGAGCTGCAGTGTCAGCAGTGGGCTGCCCATCACCAGCAGCACAACCACAGTGGCCAGGGTGAGGAGGGCGGGCCGGCGTTGCACGCGCCTGGTCAGGTGGGAGAAGAAGCCTTCAGGGGGCGCCACGTCACCGAACCGGCTGAGCAGTGGGCCGACACCGGGGATGCGCGTGAGCACGCCGGGGCGAATGAGTCGTTCGCCACTCAGACCGATGAGCGCCGGGATGAGCGTGAGCGCAGATGCGACCGCAATCACCGTCACGGCGAGTGCCCCGATGCCGATTGCTCGCACGATCGGTGGATCGAAGAGCAGGAGCCCGAGAGCCGCGATTGCAAAGACGGTGCCTGAGAAGGTGACCGTACGACCGGCCGAATTCACCGCGAGGCCGACCGCGGCCAATCGCTCGTCCCTCGACACCAGCAGGTGTTTCCGGGACTCCTCCCGAAAGCGGCTCACGATCAACAATCCGTAGTCGATCGAGAGGCCGAGCCCCACTGCGGTGACGACATTCACGACACTCGTATTGATGTCGGTGAAGAAAGTGAAGCAGAAGAGCACTCCGAGAGCGCCGCCGATGGCTGCCACCGCGCCGGCCAGAGGAATTCCTGCTGCAATGAACCCGCCGAAGACGACAAGCATGACGATGAGTGCGATGGGGAGGGCGACCGTCTCGCCTCTCGCGAGGTCGCTCTCGGAGATCGACGTGAGCGACTCGACGAGCAGCGGCGAGCCACCGACCTCGGCTGTCGCGCCGGGAAACGCCGCGCGGTACTGGAGCGAACTGGTATTCAGCGCGGCCTCGACATCGTTGACGACGGCTTTGTCGGGAGCTTTCCCGTCAACGCCGGAGATCGTTGCCGTGATGAGGAATCCGTTGCCATCGTCGGCGAGCAGAGGCACCGACGCTGGGTTCGCACTCCCATCAGCGAGCGGCCGAACGACAAGCGGGTTGGCAACTGTCGTGTCGGGCAGCGCTGCAAGAGTGCTGGAGATCTCCGTCGACATGCGGATGGCCCGGGCATCGGAGGGTGAAACTCCGTGCACCGCCAGGCTGAGTTGGTCACGCTGGACCCCACTGTCGAGAATCGCCGTGGCCCTGCTGCTCTCCCCCACCGCGGACGGCGCACCGGTCACCAGCCGCTGGAAGAGCGTCTGGCCTCCCGTAGCACCGAGCGCCGCAGTCAACGCGATGCCGACCAGCAGGATCCACCCGGCCAGTGCGATCCACGGCCGTCGGGCCGACGCCGCACCGAGGCGCCCCACCCAGCCGAGCTTCACAGGAGTCACAGGAGTTGGGTCAGCCATCACGCTCCAGGTGCGAGAACCATCTGAACGAGCATCCGCCCGCCTGAAAAGACTATGGGTGAACGACGGGCTCAGCGAATCGGTGGCTGGGTTCGTCAACGGCGGTCAGGACCCGGTATGGGGTTCGTGTGGGGTCGGACCCCTGATTCAAACCAAAAAGCCTTGAAATCGCAGTGATTTCAAGGCTTTCATTGGTGGCAAGTGAGGGATTCGAACCCCCGAAGGCTCAGCCGTCTGATTTACAGTCAGATCCCTTTGGCCGCTAGGGTAACTTGCCGAGGCGCACCCGACCACGTTCACAAACACAACCGAAGGCGCTCGCACAAGAATACTCACTGGGGCCGCTCTGGCGAAATCGACACCGGCCACAGGCGGGAGAAGTGCGGTGTGTACACGCTTGCACGGCACCCTCTAAACTCGGAGTCACCAATTCGTTGCACTCTGTCGTGCAAGTCTCAGCAAGGACGCCATGCCCGGAATCGAAGCCGTCGCCAAGCTCGCTGGCGTTTCAACGGCGACTGTTTCCCGTGCGCTGAGCGGCAACGGGCATGTCTCCCCGTCGACCCGGGTCCGGGTTCACGAAGCGGCGCGAGAGCTGGGTTATGTCGTGTCGTCGTCAGCGTCGAGCCTCGCCAGCGGCCGAACGAAGAATGTCGGCGTCGTCGTACCGTTCCTCAGCCGCTGGTTCTACTCCTCAGTGCTCGAGGGGGCCGGTGCAGCGCTCCTGCGGAACGGCTACGATCTCACCCTGTACGGCCTGAGTGGCGGAGACGAAGAGCGCACGAGCGTCTTCGAACACTTTCTGCTGCGAAAACGTGTCGACGCCGTTCTCGCGCTCACCATCGAACTCAACGAGAGCGAGCTGCAGAGCCTGCTCGACCTGCACAAACCGATCGTCGGCATCGGCGGCCCGCTCAAGGGCGTGCAGACGCTCAGCGTCGACGACGTGGCTGTAGCCATGCTCGCGACCGACCACCTGCTCAGCCTCGGTCACACCCGCATCGGGATGATCGGCGGGGCCTCGCGCTTCGAACTCGACTTCCACCTGCCCACCAACCGCAGGGCCGGCTATGAGGATGCCCTTCGGCTCGCGGGCGTTCAGCCTGACGCCTCGCTGTTTCGGCCAGCCGACTTCACGATTCGTGGTGGATACGAAGCCGCGCACGAACTTCTGACGAACGCTCCCAACCGGCCGACCGCGATCTTCGCCGCCTCAGACGAGATGGCGATCGGCTCGATCCTCGCGGCGCGCGATCTGGGGCTTTCGGTACCGCGTGATGTCTCGGTGATCGGCATCGACGGGCACGAGCACTCCGAGTTCTTCGGCCTGACCACCATGGCCCAGTTTCCGCGCCGCCAGGGAGAACAGGCCGTCGAAATGCTGATGGACCGCCTTCACCCCGGCCGCCGCGACCCGCTGCCCACGAACATCCCGTTGCCCGTCGAGCTCATCGTGCGTACGTCGACGGCGCCGCCGCCAGCTGGTTGAGCCTCCTCGCCGGTTGAGTAGCGGGGCGCAGCCACGCGTATCGAAACCCCAACGACGAGCAGGTCTTGATACGCGACACGGTCCCTACTCAACCCGCGGCGGCAGCGAATCGGTTCGCTGCCTGCGAGACCTTGAGGGCGTAGGAGGTGGCATCGTTATAGGCGGCGACCCCTTTCTTCCACCCGGCCTCCGTGCTGAGGTCTCCGCCGGCGTGGCACAGGTAGTTGGCCGTGGCGAGCACGGCATCGTCGATGTTCTGCGGGTCGGCCACGCCGTCACCGTTCGCGTCGGTTCCCCAGTTTCGCCATGCCTCGGGGATCAGCTGCATCGGCCCGACGGCCCGGTCGAACGTCGCGTCGCCGTCGATTGCTCCACCATCGGTGTCGGGTATCGCGGTCACCCCATTGCCATCGAGGGCGATGCCGTAGATCGGCGGGCTGACCACGCCGTCGGCGCCGACCGAGCTGTCAGCGTAGGTACCGTTGCCCGACTCGACCGAGCCGATCGCGGCGAGCGTGTTCCAGCCGATGTGGCACCCCGGGTCCTCTTGCTGTTTGGCCACCGCGACGCCCGTGTACGCCTGGATGGCCCGCAACGAGATGTTGGTGGACGTGGCGACGCGTGTCGCCCACGCAAGGTCGACCCGCCCCGCCACACCGGGCAGAGCGCCGGGGGTGCTGCCCAGCTGGGCCACCGCGACCGACGCCGGGGGTACGACGACGGTCTGCGGATCATCCTGCCCCGCCTGTGCATCAGCGACAGCCTGGCGTACAGCGTCTCCCAGTGGGCCCGCCGCGGCCACTCCGAACACCAGTAAGACGGCAACGGAACCCGCGACTGAGGCGGCGATCATCCACCTTCTGCGATGGATGCCCCACTTCCGCCGGCTCGACCGCCTGCGTGCGACTGCCCGCCTGCCTCCCGGCTTCTGCGAACCAGTTGGACCGCTTCGTTTCGCGCCGCCGTTGGGCTTCCCTGGGACGCTCGGCTTCCCGGGACCCCTTGGCTTCCCGGAGCGGCTGGCGGAGTTCACTCGGCCACCCTACAGATGCCCGCTTGGAGGAGCCCGACACCCGCCCGGGCACACATCGGGCGGCCGCTTCACTTCACGTCGCCCCACCCTCCCCCGGTACAATTGCGCCATGGCAGATTCAAGCTTTGACATCGTGAGCAAGGTCGACAAGATGGAGGCCGACAACGCGCTCCACCAGGCCCAGAAGGAGGTCGAGCAGCGCTACGACTTCAAGAACATCGGCGCCTCGATCGACTACAGCGGCGAGAAGGTGCTGATGAAGGCGAACTCCGAGGAGCGCGTGAAGGCGATCCTCGAGGTGTTCGAGCAGAAGCTCATCAAGCGCAGCATCAGCCTGCGCAGCCTCGACGCGGGAGAGCCCTTCGCCTCGGGCAAGGAGTACCGCATCGAAGCCAGCTTCAAAGACGGCATCGAACAGGAGGCCGCCAAGAAGATCTCGAAATTGATCCGCGACGAATCTCCCAAGACCGTGAAGGCGCAGATCCAGGGCGACGAGCTCCGGGTCTCCTCCAAGAGCCGCGACGACCTGCAGGCCACGATGGCGATGCTGAAGTCGGCTGACCTCGACGTCGCGGTGCAGTTCGTCAACTTCCGCTGACGCCCGAATGCGCCGCACGGTCGGTGGCGCGCCTTCAGTCTGGGGAAACCGTCGGAGATTCGGCGACAGTACGCGCCTCTGTGTCGTGCCCCGCAGGAATGTCCGAACGTTTCAGCCGGGCTGTGCGGGGAGAGTGGCGCGTGCGGCCAGCGTCAGTTGGCGGGCGTGGCGCGACGGAGTACGAGATACGCGAAGACCGCAGCGACAGCGGTGATCACCAGCGACCAGGCGGCCACCCCGTAGGCACCAGCGTCGACGAACCAAGTACCGACCGCGGGCCAGCCGTTGGTGACCGTGATCAGCGTGACAGCGCCGAGCGATAGGAGCGTCACCGCGATCCAGAGCACGATCTGGCCCATGGCACGCCAGCGCAGGTACACCGTGGCGATCGCCGCTCCCACGAAGAAGAAGAACGAGAACGCGAAGAACTGCGACGAGAGCCTGACGGCTGAGCACCGTGCGCCCCGTCGTGAACTCGTCGACCGCCCGGGCGGTGCCCGCAACGGTCGTTGCCGACCCGCGGAGCTCGTCGGCATCCGAATCGACGAGAATGCGGCCCTGGTCGATGACGATGACGTGTTCGAGCAGGTTCTGCACTTCGTCGATGAGGTGTGTCGACAAGATGACGGTTCGCGGATGCTCGGCGAAATCCTCGAGCAACCGATCGTAGAACAGCTGCCGTGCCACTGCATCGAGGCCGAGGTACGGCTCATCGAAGAAGGTGAGCGGAGCGCGTGAGGCGAGCCCGACGATCACGCCGAGCGCCGAGAGCTGCCCCCGCGAGAGCTTCTTGATGCGGCGCCCGAGCGGCAATCGGAAGTCGGCGACGAGGGAATCGGCGAATGCCGCGTCCCAGCCAGCGAAGAACAGCGGAGCGTTCTGGAAGACGTGCTTCACACGGAAGTCTTCGGGGTACTTCTGGCTCTCTTTGATGAAGCAGAGCTGCTGCAGCACCCGGTTGTTCTCGACCGGCGACTCGCCGAACACAGAGATCGTGCCGGAGCTCGCGAAGTCCTGGCCGGTCAGCAGCTGCATCAACGTGGTCTTGCCCGCGCCATTGCGGCCGAGCAGCCCGTGGATCTTTCCCGGCTCGAGCGACAGGCTCACGTCGTCGACGGCCACGACGCTGCCGTAGCGCTTCGTGAGGTTGGTGGTGGCGATGATGCTCATGGGTCACGCCTCCTTCTGCAAGAGAGAAACGAGCTGCTCTCTGGTGATGCCGAGTTTTGCGGCCTCGCTCACGAGGGGGCGCAGGTACTGCGCCTCGAATTCCTCGCGCCGCACTGCGAGGAGACGCGGCGGAGTGGTCAGACCTCCGGGGTCTGGTTCGAGACCGCGACCATCTCGTCGCGGGGAACGACCTTGATGCGGGTGCGGCCGGCAGCCGCGCCGAGCGCGAGTTCGTACTGGTCGAGGTGGTGCCAGCCATCGATGGTGGTGAAGACCACTCCACGCTCGTCGAGCAGCTCTACGATCGATTCCTCGTCGGGCGATGCGGGCGTCCACCAGTTGGCGCCGTCGCGCACGAGGTGCGACAGGGTCTCCATGGCGTCGGACTTCGTGTGCCCGATGAGGCCGACGGGGCCACGCTTGATCCAGCCGGTGGCGTAGACGCCGGGAACAACCTCATCATGATCATCCAGAACCCGGCCTTCGCGGTTCGGGATCACTCCGCGACGCTCGTCGAACGGAACCTCTGGAAGCGGTGAGCCGAAGTACCCGACGGCCCGGTAGACCGCCTGGATCGGCAGTTCGCGAATCTCTCCGGTACCTTCGACTCCCCCGGCACCGTCGGGCCGCGTGCGTTCGTACCGGATGCCCGTGACGGCACCGTCGTCACCGAGGACTTCGACCGGCCGGGCGTAGAAGTGCAGGTGCAGCCGACGTGACGCGGTGCCCGCCGGCCGGGTGCGCCACTGGTTCATCACTCGGTTGATCACCATGACCTGCTTGTTCGTGGCGATGGCCGCCTCCGACGCCGGGTCGAGGTCGAAGTCCTCGTCGTACACGACCAGGTCGACATCGGGGATCTCGCCGAGCTCACGCAGTTCGAGCGGGGTGAATTTCACCTGCGCCGGCCCGCGGCGCCCGAAGACGTGAACGTCGGTCACCGGCGAGGCGAGCAACCCGTCGTACACGTTCGAGGGGATCTCGGTGGGCAGCAGGTCGTCGGGGTGCTTGGCGAGAATGCGCGCCACGTCGAGCGCGACATTGCCATTGCCGAGTACGGCCACCTCGCGGGCGGTCAGCGGCCAGGTACGCGGCACGTCGGGGTGCCCGTCGAACCAGCTCACGAAGTCGGCTGCGCCGTACGACCCGTCGAGGTCGATGCCGGGGATGTCGAGACTCGCATCGCGAATGGCGCCAGTTGCGAAGATCACCGCGTTGTAGTGCTTGTTCAGGTCTGCCAGCGTCAGGTCGACCCCGTAACGCACGTTTCCGAAGAACCGGATGTCGCCGCGGTCGAGCACCTCACGCAGTGCCGTGATGATGCCTTTGATGCGCGGATGATCGGGGGCGACGCCGTAGCGCACCAACCCGTATGGTGCGGGCAGGTGGTCGAACAGGTCGATCGAGACGTCGAACGACCTCTCAGCCTTGATGAGCAGGTCGGCGGCGTAGATGCCGGCCGGCCCTGCGCCGACGATGGCCAGGCGGAGCTTGGTCATGAGGGTGTGGTTCCTTACGTTTGTGGTCAGCTCGAACGTTCGACCATGGTGGCGGCGAACTTGACGAGCGTCTTCTTGATCGTGCCGTCGGGGAGGGGTGCGAGGGCCGCGACGGCGTCATCGGCCCACCGGCGGGATTCGACGATGGTCTCAGCCGTGACCGGGTGGGCGCGGAGTTCAGCGATCAGGGCGTCGACGTCGGCGTCGGGTGTGACGGCGATGAGTTCAGGGTCGAGCCGACGGAGGAGCCCGGCCGCCGTCGGGTCGGTCGGCGCGTCTCGCTGCAGGTACAGCAGGGGCAGTGTGACGACGCCGGCACGGATGTCAGTGCCGGCCGTCTTACCCGTCTCGTCGCTCTGGGGAGCCAGGTCGATGACATCATCGACGAGTTGGAACGCGATGCCGATCTTCTCACCGAAGTCGAAGACGGCCTGCTGGTATGCCTCTGGCGCGTTCGACACGAGCACTCCGAGCTGCGCGGATGCCGCAATCAGCGACCCGGTCTTGTCGGCGAGCACCTGGAGGTAGTGCACAATCGGGTCTTCGCCGGGGCGCGGCCCGACCGTCTCGTGCAGTTGTCCGAGGCAGAGCCGTTCGAAGGTGTCGGCCTGCAGGCGGATCGCCCTTTCACCGAGAATCGAGAGCAGCTTGCTCGCGCGGGCGAACAACAGGTCTCCGGTGAGGATAGCGATGGAGTTACTCCACACCGTGTGTGCGGTGGGCACGCCTCGACGCTGCTCCGCTTCGTCCATCACGTCGTCGTGGTAGAGCGAGGCGAGGTGAATGAGTTCGATCGACGTTGCCGCGGTGATCACGTCGTCGGTGACACCGTCGCCGAGCTGCGCGGTCAGAAACGCCAGGAGGGGGCGAACACGCTTGCCGCCGGCGTCGAGCAGGTACCGGGCCGACACCTCGGCCATGCCGTCGTGGAAGGCCGTTTCGGTGACGAGGTTCTTCTCGAGGCGTTCGATGCCCTCCTCGACCGCGCGGTAGGCCTTGCGGTCGTCGGCGGTGGAGAAGAGTCGTTCAGCCAGCGAGAGCGAGGCCGTCGAGGGCTGGCTGCGCCTAGCCCCCTTGGAGGGGTTGGCGCCCCAGAAAATGTCCGCGGAGCGGTTCGTCGGCTTCACGTGTCAAGCCTACTGAGTCGGCTGCGGGCTCGAGGGCTTCACGCCACGGTGCAGGGCGACGATGCCGAAGGTCAGATTACGATAGCCCACCTGTTGGAAACCCGCTTCTGAGAGCCACCGGCTGAGCGTGGTCTGGTTCGGCCAATCTTTGATCGACTCTGCGAGGTAGATGTAGGCGGCGGGATTCGAGCTTGCCACCCGGGCCACCGCCGGCATCACCCGCTGAAGATACGTCGAATAACCGACCCTGATCGGCGTGAACGGTGGTGTGCTGAATTCGCAGATCACGATCCGGCCGCCGGGCTTGGTGACCCGGTAGAGCTCACCGAGTGCGACCTTCGGGTCGACGATGTTCCGGAGCCCGAACGATATCGTCACAGCATCGAACTGATTGTCGCCAAACGGAAGGTTCATGCCATCAGCCACGATGAATTCGATGTTCGGGTTGCCCGCCTGCTGGCGCTTACCGACCTCGATCATTCCGGGCGAGAAATCGGCCGCAACGACATGGGCACCGCCCACCCCATTCTTCACGTGCCTGGCGAGAGAGGCGCTTGATGTTCCCGTGCCGGCCGCGAGGTCGAGAATGCGCTCACCCGGCCTCGGGGAGACAGCTTTGGTCGTCGCGATGCGCCAGAGCACATCGTTACCCGCCGAGAGCACGTTGTTTGTGCGGTCGTAGTGGGTCGACACATCGTCGAACATCGCAGAAACCTGCGCGGGTTGCTTACTGAGGTCGGCCTTGGACACCTTCCAAGTTTAGTTCGCTGTATCAGGGCTCACGGGAAACGCTCAGGATGCCCGGGCCGATCGCTGGCGGCCCAATCCGCGGGGTGCGGCGTAGGGTTGCTTCGTGACTGATTCCGCGCCGCACAAACCCCGGCTGTACGTTGAAACACTCCCGGTGGGCGACATCCGACTCCTCGTCCCGCTGATCGACTCGCGAGACCCATTGCTCTGGATCCGCATGGGCCAGGGCATGGCCGGCATCGGCACAGCGCTGCGCCTGGAGTTCTCGGGCGAATCACGGATCGTCGACGCGTGCGCGCGCTGGCGCGAAGTCGCTGATGCGGCGACCGTCGTCAACCCTCTCGGCTCTCCCGGCACCGGGCTCATCGCCTTCGGCGCGTTCACCTTCGCAGGAGACTCGTCACTGCCCAGCGTGCTCATCGTTCCGCAGCTGATCATCGGCAAGCGCGACGGGCAGTTCTGGGTGACGAAGGTGACCGTACTCCAGCCGGGCGAGACCGTGCCGGGCGATCATCCATCGCTGCCTGGCGGGAGGCAGCTCGGCGAGGAGTACCGTATTTCTCTGCTGCCGGGGGCTTCGAAACCCGACACCTACCGCGGCGCCGTCGAGAAGGCTGTGGCGCACATTCTCGCCGGCGACCTCGAAAAAGTCGTTCTCGCGCGCGACCTCGTGGGGCATCTGCCGGAGGGGGCCGACCTGCGGCGCGTCATCACCGACCTCGCCCTGGGCTACCCCGACTGCTGGACGTTCGCGGTCGACGGCCTCATCGGCTCGAGCCCCGAGACGCTGGTACGCGTTGACCGTGGCACCGTGTCTGCCCGGGTTCTGGCCGGCACGATTTCGCGCGGCCGTGATGCTGAGGCAGACCACGACCAGGCCGTCGCACTCGCCACGAGCGCCAAAGACCTCGACGAACACCGCTTCGCCGTGGCGAGCGTGCTCACCGCGCTGTCGCCGCACAGTCGAACGCTCATCACGAGCGAGATCCCCTTCACCCTCAAACTGCCGAACCTCTGGCACCTCGCCAGCGACGTCGAAGGCGCGCTCAGCGACGGCTCGACTTCGCTCGACCTGATCGCCTCACTGCACCCCACGGCGGCCGTCGCAGGCACCCCGACCCCGGATGCCCTGCGACTCATCGGCGAACTCGAACCCTTCGACCGTGGTCGCTACGCGGGCCCGGTCGGCTGGGTCGGGGCCGACGGCGACGGCGAATGGGCTGTCGCCCTGCGCTGCGCCCAGGTCGCCGGCGACGGAGACATCACGGCGTACGCCGGCGCGGGCATCGTGGCCGAGTCGCAACCCGACCACGAGTTCCTCGAGACGCGCATGAAGTTCCGGCCGATCGTCGAGGCGTTCGCGTAGCACTGCTGCATCACTCCGCGGGCTTGCCTGCGGCTCCGCGATCTGTCGTGTGAGCCGGTATCGATGTCGAGATGACGCGATACGCACTCCCGAGCCGCGTCAGAGGGCCTATCGCGTCAGGCCGAGAGCGGTATCGGCGGTGGTCAGCGAGGCAGACGGACCTCGACGATCGCGGGGACGGTCACTTGGGCCGTGAGCGCGCTGTCGAGGTCAGTACGGGTCGACACGATCGAGTAGGCCCAGCCGTACGCCTTCGCAAGGGAGGCGATATCGACGGACTGCGGGGTGAACATCACCCGGTCGAATGCCGCACGGTTCGCGGTATCGGCGACTTCGAGCGTGTCGAAGATCGTGCCGCCCCCGTCATTCGCGACGACGAGCTGGATGCGCGGCCGTCGCTCCCCCACACCGAGCAGCATGCTCCCCACATCGTGGAGGAGCGTGAGGTCGCCGAGAAGCAGCCTGGTGACGCCGACAGAATCGGCGCCGCGCTGGCTCGCGAGCGCGATGCCGATCGCCGTGGCAATGGTGCCGTCGATGCCGGCCAGCCCACGGTTCGAGTGCACGCGGATGTTCTTGCCCGGCACAACTCGGTCGAGATCCCGGATGAGGCGTGAGGCACCGAGCACGAGCCGGTCGTGCGGCCAGGTCGCCTGCCAAAGGGCCAGAGCGAGAACGCGCCTCGTGATCGGGGCGCGCAGCGCAGCGAGTTCGGCCAGGCGGTAGTCGCGGCGCACGGCGATGTCGGGGGAGCGAGCGTCGTCGGGGTTCGGCGGGGCGACCTCGTCGAGCTGGGACGCGACGATGGCCCGGCTCGCGAGCACCCACAATCGGAGCCAGTCACGATCATCCGGAGCGTCACGGCCTTCCGGGCTAGCACCGCCTGCCGTCGGATCGGTTGCGACCGTCACCGAGGAGGCAAACCGAGAGACCCGGTGGCCAGGATTGTACAGACCGATTGCGTCGTCGGTCACCGCTCTTCGGCGGAATACAGCACGGGGATCGACGTTGTCGCCCGCATCGGCACTGGCGCGGGCGAACTGCTCTGCGGCTTGAAAGTGGGCGTCGGCGTCAGGTGTGACGACGATGGTCTCGACGCCCTCCCGCAGCGAGAGAATAGGGACCTCGCGCGAGAGAGTCGGGTGGCCGAAGACAATGGCTCGTTCGACCCTGCCGCCGAAATCGGGGTCGTTCAGCAGCTCTCGGTATGCGACCACGAGGTTGCGCCCGAATCTGGATCCACTGGAGGGTTCAGCGACCAGCGGCCACCCGCCTTCGTGGGCGAGCTGCTCGGCCGCCCTGCCAGCGCCGTGGCCTGCGATGACGATGGTGCGTGGGCCGCGGGCGAGCTCGAGGGGGGCGGGCTGAAGGCCCCCAGCCGCGGCGTGCGAGGCGCGAAGATGGTCGTCGAGTG
Organism: Subtercola sp. PAMC28395; assembly: GCF_018889995.1. NCBI lineage: Bacteria > Bacillati > Actinomycetota > Actinomycetes > Micrococcales > Microbacteriaceae > Subtercola > Subtercola sp. PAMC28395. The sequence continues at coordinate 548,820 of NZ_CP076547.1, forward strand.
TGACTGTGCCCGGCGAAGGCTCTCCGATGACGACCTCACTCGTCTCCGGCTGCTCACCAGCAAAAGCGAGCGGGTTCGGGACCAGGTCGGGAACCGACGCCGAGAGTGGTTCACGGAACTGAAGGTTGACGTGGACCGGGCCCGGGCGGCCACTGTGGATTCCCACCGCCGCTTCGTAGGCCTCTCGGGCGATGGCGATTGCAAGAGAAGGTTCGCCTGCCTGCCCGCCCGGCGCGCCGACGTCGATGGAGTGCCGGACGAAGCGCCCGAAGATGCCCGGCTGCCAGGTCGTCTGGTTGCCGCCGGTGCCGCGCAGTTCAGCGGGGCGGTCAGAGCTCAGAACAAGCATCGGCACACTCGAGTGGCTGGCCTCCAGCACAGCTGGCAGCAGGTTTGCGACAGCCGTGCCGGAGGTGGTGACGACGAGGGCAGGTTGGCCGGTTTCGATGGCGAGGCCCAGGGCAGTGAACCCCGAGGTGCGTTCGTCGATGCGCACCTGGAGGTCGATGAGGTTCGCCCGATCGAATTCTGCAAGCGCGAGGGCCAGCCCCTGTGAGCGGGAACCCGGCGAAAGCACCGCGTCTTTCACCCCGAGCCGGTGGAACTCCTGCAGGAGTGCGAGCGAGAAATCAGCAGCCGGGCTGCCCGTGGAGATGTGCGCCCTGGTCACCGCTCGGATCTGCCGGTGTCGGCTCTCCCTGCGTCAGGGTCGTCGTCGATCTCGGCGAGTTGCTGCTCGAGTTCGCGAAGCTGTGCATCGGTGACCGGCTCTGCGCGGAGGTTGCCGAGGAAGTCGGGGTCGTCATCTGGACCCACTGTGCGGTAGACGGGCTGCAGGCGGGGATTCTCCCGGCCCCTGCCGACAAGGAACCAGAGCACGGCTCCGATGACGGGGAAGAGGAGCACGATGAAAACCCACACCAGCTTGGGCAACCCTCGCACGCGCGCTCGGGCGAACAGAATGCAGTCCACGAGCGCGTACACAGAGAAAGCCACCGCCACTGCGACGAGACCAACCAAGAGACGAGCCATAGTCAAACCATACGCCCTGGCGCAGGTGCTAAACCTTCTGTTTGCTGTGTCTGTGGGAGACGTACGGCAAGCGCTCAGAACGGCTTCGATAAACTGTAGGAGTGAAAACAAGTCGAATGTGGTTGGTTTACTCGCTGATCAGGATCGGCCTGTTTGCGGTGGTTCTCGCACTGCTGCTTCTGACGCAGATGACACCGTGGATTGCCGCGGCCGTGGCCGCCGTCATCTCGCTCTGTGCGTCGTACATCTTCTTGCGCAAGCCCCGCGAGCAGCTTGCGCAGGGCCTCTATGAGGCACGGCATGGCGAGGGCAAAGTGGCTCCGCGCGCACCCGAGAAAGCCGGCTCAGACGAAGAGAACGAAGACGCCGTCGTAGACGGCGACCCGGCGTCCCGCAGCTGAACGTCCCGCAGCTGAACGTTCGGTAATAACTGAACGCTCAGTAACTGAACGCGAACACGCTCGCAAGTGCCAGCCCGTAGACCAGCCCCACGAGGCTGGTGAGCTTCAGCGCCAGGATGAACTCCTTTGCGGTCTTGCCGGTGAGCACAATGAGTGCCGCCGGAATCGCGATCAACAGCGTGAAGAACACCAGCAGAGCCAGCGGATAGATCCACGAGACGAGTGCCGCGACCACGTAGGCCACAAGCATGAAGAGCACGTACACAACGCGGGCGACACGGTTGCCGACCAGCACGGCGAGCGTGCGCTTCTTCGCCACCTTGTCCTGGTCGATGTCGCGGATGTTGTTCGCCATCAACACCGCACACGCGATGGCCCCGGCACCCACGCTGGCGACCAGAGACTCGACGTTGTACGTGCCGGAGAGGATGTAGGTCGTGCCGACCGTGGCCACAACGCCGAAGAAGATGAACACGAAGACTTCGCCGAAGCCGTAGTAGCCATACGGCCGCTTGCCCCCGGTGTAGAAGTACGCGGCCGCAATGGCGATGACGCCAGGGATCAACAGCCAGTAGTGTCCGGTCAGCACGACGATCGCAAGGCCCGCGAGAGCGCCCAGGGTGAAGAAAATGACGGCGACGGCGAGCACCCGCTTCGGGTTCGCCACCCCGGAGCCGGTCAGGCGCGGCGGCCCGACCCTGAACTCGTCAGTGCCACGCACGCCGTCGGAGTAGTCGTTCGAGTAGTTCACCCCGATCTGCAGGAACAGCGCAACACCGAGGCTCAGCGCAGCCAGCGCCCAGTTGATCGTGCCGAATCCACCGGTGATGATCGTCGAGGCGCCCACACCGAGCGCAACGGGCGCGATTGCGAGCGGCAGCGTTCGAATTCGCGCCCCGGCGATCCACATCGCCGCCGTCGGCGTGGTGAGCTTGTTCGGAGCCGAGTGCTGCTTCTTGCCAGCCGGGTGACCCGACCTCTTGCGTTTGGTTTGTGCCACCAGAAGATTCTACGAGTGCACAGCCGAATGGATGCTGCGGGGGGCCGACAGCACGCAGAACCCTGTCACTCTGACGGACTTTCGGCGAGCATCCGCGTGATTGCCAACCGGTCGGGCTTGCCCGAGCTCAACGTCGGCAGCGTGTCGACGAAGACCACTCGCGTCGGGGCGGCAGCACGACCGACACTCGCCGTCACCGCAGCCTGTAGCGTGACGAGTGAATCATCACGGGAGGCGGTACCCGTGCCCGCGCTGGGGCGCGCGACGACGACGGCGGCCGCCTGCCCCCACGCCTCGCTCGGCACCGCTGTCACGATCGCGGTTCCGTACCCCGGTACTGACTGCACGACGCGCTCGACCCAATCGAGAGCGACCTTGATCCCGCCGGAGATCATCACGTTGTCGAGCCGCCCGGTGATGCTGACGATGCCTTCGGTGACGTCCCCGCCGTCTGCGGTTCGATACCAGCGATGGCCAGCGTCGGAGTAGAACTTCTGCGCCGTCAGCTCCTCGTCGCCGAGATACCCCTCGGCCAGCGTCGGACCACCGAGCTCGAGTTCGCCAGCGGTGACCCGCGCGACGGCCTGGCCGATGGGTCGGCCGTCGTAGACGCATCCACCGCTGGTCTCGCTCGAGCCGTAGGTTCGCACTGCCCTCAGCCCGAGGTCGAGGGCCGCAGTGAAAAGCGCCTGGGGTACCGCCTGGCCGCCGATGAGCAGGGCATCCAGTCGCCGGAGCGAGTCCCGGATGCCCGGCGAACCGCCAGCGGCATCAACCAGTCTGGCCAGTTGGGCCGGCACGATCGACGTGAACTTCAACGGCGCGGTCAGCTCGTCCACGAGTGCCGCGAACTCCGCAGGGTCGAAGTGCCCGGCAGGCATGACAACGGGCTGCGTGCCCGCGACGATGGAGCGCACGAGCACCTGCATGCCCGCGATGTAGTGCGTGGGCAATGCCAGCAACCATTGGCCTCCCCCGCCGAGCACCGATTCGGTGGCGGCCGCGCTCGCCAGCAACGCGTCGGCGCTCAGGGCAACTCGCTTCGGCACGCCCGACGTGCCCGAGGTCTCGACGACGAGAGACACCCGCTTCGGCACCTCGCGTGACAGGGGTCGCCCTGTCTCCTCAACGACCACTCGTGGCACACTGGCGGGAGTGGTTCGTGTGCCTACTGCGGGCCTGGCATCCGGCACACCGGCGGGAGTGGGTTGGGTGGCTCTTGCGGGCCTAACATCCGGCGGGTCGACCGCTGCCGTCGACTCGCCGACCTGAACACCCTCGCCGAGACCGCCGTGACCGCCCGCGAATTCGATGTCACCTACCGAGCCGACACGCCGACCGGGCACTGCGGCGTCAGTGCGCCGTTCGCGCGGCAGGATCGCCGGACCACTGCCGTCGAGCGCCGCCTTCAGCGCAACCGTCACCGCGGCAGGGTCCCCACCGCCGATCACCTCAAGTCGTCGCGTCACGTCATCCACCCTACGGTCTCAACGGAAGGCATCCACTCGTTCGTCTACACGGGGCGCTACGTGCACACTGCACGTGCGAGGGCGCGTGGACGAACGGGGGGACGGTTCAGTAGTGGTAGGGGAACGGTGACCAGTCGGGCTCGCGCTTCTGCAGGAACGAGTCGCGCCCCTCGACGGCCTCGTCGGTGCCGTAGGCGAGCCGGGTCGCCTCACCGGCGAAGACCTGCTGCCCCACGAGACCGTCGTCCACCGCGTTGAACGCGAATTTGAGCATCCGGATGGCCGTGGGCGACTTGGTGAGAATAGTGCGCGCCCAGTCGAGGGCAGTCGCCTCGAGTTCAGCGTGGGGCACAACTGCGTTTACGGCCCCCATCTCGTGGGCCCGCTTCGCACTGTACTCCCGCGCCAGAAAGAACACCTCGCGAGCATTCTTCTGGCCGATCTGCCGGGCGAAGTAGGCGCTGCCGTAGCCCGCGTCGAACGACCCCACGTCAGCGTCGGTCTGCTTGAACTTCGCGTGCTCCTCACTGGCGATGGAGAGGTCGCAGACAACGTGCAGCGAGTGCCCGCCGCCAGCTGCCCAGCCGGGCACCACCGCGATGACGACCTTCGGCATGAACCTGATGAGCCTCTGCACCTCGAGAATGTGCAGCCGGCCCGTCGATGCCGCGTTCAGCCCGGCCCCGTCGCCCTCGGCGTACTGGTACCCGTCGCGGCCGCGGATCCGTTGGTCGCCGCCGCTGCAGAACGCCCAGCCGCCGTCTTTCGGGCTCGGGCCGTTCCCGGTGAGCAGAACCGCACCGATGCGCGGGTTTTGGCGGGCATCGTCGAGCGCACGGTAGAGCTCGTCGACCGTGTGCGGGCGGAACGCGTTTCGCACCTCCGGCCGGTTGAATGCGATCCGTGCAACCTGGCCCTGGAGGTCGTGGTGATAGGAGATGTCCGTCATCGACTCCGCTCCGGGAGCGATCTTCCATGAACCAGCATCGAAGATTTCAGAGACAAAGGGCTGTTCGGTGACCATCTGTTCAGCCTAGCCTTCGGCCCGGTGGTGCGCGCCTCGGCTGTTCAGCGGGACAATGGGGCATGCCCCAAATGAACCGCCCTCTGCCGACGCTGACCGAGCTGCTCGAACTGGCCAGCGTCGTTTCGCTGCCGTTGAATACGCGCTTCCGCGGTGTGGATGCCCGGGAGGCAGTCATTCTGAGGGGCCCGCTCGGGGCCACCGAGTTCTCTCCGTTCGTCGAATACGACGACACCGAGAGCCTGGCCTGGCTGGCCGCAGCCATCGATTTCGGCTGGAGCGAGACCCCACATCTGTTGCGTGACCGTATCCCCGTGAACGCCACGCTGCCTGCCGTCGCAGAACCCGACGTCGAGCAGATTCTCGCCCGTTACCCTGGCTGCCGAACGGTCAAGGTGAAGGTAGCCGAACGTGGCCAGTCGCTCAGCGACGACATCGCCAGGGTCAGGGCGACGCGCGCCTTCATCGGCACCGAGGGCCGCATCCGCCTCGACGCCAACGGGGGCTGGAACGTCGACGAGGCCGAGCACGCCATCCACGCTCTCGCCGAGTTCGACCTCGAGTACGTCGAACAGCCCTGCGCGACCGTCGACGAACTCTGGGAGATCCGGCAGCGCGTCAAGTACATGGGAATCCCCATCGCAGCCGACGAGAGCGTGCGCAAGGTGGATGATCCGCTCGACGTGGCTCGCCGGGGTGCCGCCGATCTGCTCGTCATCAAGGCCCAGCCCCTGGGGGGCATCCATTCAGCTCTCGACATCGTCGAGCGAGCGGGCCTGCCCGTCGTGGTCTCGTCTGCCCTCGACACCTCGATCGGAATCGCCATGGGCGCTCACCTCGCAGCGTGCATTCCGAATCTGGAATACGACTGCGGTCTCGCGACCGCTGCCCTGCTGGCGGCCGATGTCACCGCCGAACCGCTGCTGCCTGTCGACGGCGCAATCCCGGTGGTACGTCCGGTGCTCGACGAGACGCTGGTCGAGAACAACCTCGCGGCTCGCGACCGCGACGTCTGGTGGCGCGAACGGCTCATGCGCACCTACGGCCTGCTCGAGGCCCTCAGCGAGTCGTCAGGCCGCCACGCCGGCTGATCTGGCCCCAGGAGCTTCGGCGGTCTACAGGCCGGAGTAGGAGTGCAGGCCGTGGAAGAACACGTTCACCACGCCGAAGTTGAACAGCACCGCGCCGAAGCCGATGATCGCGAGCACCGCCGAGCGCGAACCGCGCCAGCCCCGGGTCGCCCGGGCGTGGATGTACCCGGCGTAGATGACCCAGATGATGAAGGTCCAGACCTCTTTGGTGTCCCAGCCCCAGTAGCGGCCCCAGGCTCGCTCAGCCCACACTGCGCCGGCAATGAGCGTGAAGGTCCAGAACACGAACCCGACGATGTTCACCCGGTAGGCGAGGTTCTCGAGCCTGACCGAGTCGGGCAGTGACGCCAGGAACTTGAGCTTCAGGAACTTCGCCCCGGTTGTGATGGTCTCACGCCGGTACTGCAGCAACTGGATGCCCGACAGAGCGAACCCGAGCGCAAAGAATGCGGTACCGAGACTCGCCACGAACACGTGGATCACGAGCCACGCCGACTGGAGCGCCGGCGGCAGCGGGGCGATCACCACGTAGTAGTTCACCGTCGAGATGCCGAGCAGAATGAGTACGAGGCCGGTGACGAAGGTACCGAGGAAGCGCAGGTCGACGCGGGTGATGACGAGGAGGAAGACGCCCACAATCAGCACCGTGCCGGTCATCGAGAACTCGTACATGTTCGCCCACGGCACCCGGTTGGCGGCAATGCCACGCAGGATGTCAGCCGTCACTTCGAGCAGGAACCCGATGAGGGTGAACGCGACGCCGAGGCGCAGGCTCAGCGAGCGGCTCGACGTGCTGCCGTCGGCCGCAGTGACGCCCGCAGAACCAGACCCGCGCCCGCCGAACAAGCGGCCGCCCGGGTTCTGGGTCGCTGGTGCACTTTCTGGGGCCGAACCAACCACGGGCGAGCCGACGCCCCCGGCACCGACTGCCGCCCCGACGGTCTCGCGGGCGGGCGCAGGGGTCGTCACAGTACCGTCGACACTGACCAGGTTGCCCTTGGAGACCTGCGCGGAACGCCGAGCCAGGTCGAGAGCGAACGCGATGAAGGCCGCGGCGTAGAGGACCATGGCCCCGTACAGGAAGAAGATCGAATACTCGTCGAGAGTTAGCGTCACGGTGTAAGCCTAAGTGTTTGTTCGGTCGGCGGGAATGGGTGCATCTGGGGCGTCGCTGAGGGTCTTCGTGTGCCTGTCTGCGATCTCGGTCACAGCGCTCACGAGACGCGGGTCTTCGCCGCGTGCGAGCCCCGCATATTCGAGGGTCAGGGTACCGTCGCTGCGCTCTGTCGCCTTGACCCAGACGCGCCGGCGCGGGATGAACAGCGAGATGAGCAGGCCACCCAGCGCAGACGCTGCGAACAGCAGCACCCAGCCCTGGGTCGGGTCGTGGTGGATGTCCAGCGAGGCATAACGGTGAACGGCGTCGAAGCTGATCGTGCCGAGCCCGTCGGGCAGGCTCTGGCTGTCGCCCGGCTTGAGTTCGATCGACTTGACCCCGGTCTTGCCTCCGGTGAGCTGCGTCATCTTGTCGGTATTCAGCGAGTAGACCGAGGTCGGCACTCCGCCGTTCAGCCCCAGGTCTCCGTCATACACGTTGAGCGTGAGGACGGGATACTGCGCGTCAGGGTACGAGGAGTAGAACGCACCGGTCGTTGACGTCGCCTGCGTGGGGTAGAAGAACCCGATCATGCCGAGCTGTCTGGCCAGGCCATCCGGAATCTTCACCACACCGACGCTGGTCAGGTTCGCGTCCTGCGGCAGGAACGGCACCGAGTCAGTGAACACCACGTTGCCTGCTGGGTCTTTCACGGTGATCGTGGGAGCGTAGCCGTTGCCCAGCAGGTAGACGTCGGTGCCACCGATGCGGAGCGGCGAGTTGACCTTGATGGTCGACTGCTGCGCTGGCTGGCCCTTCTCCTGTGTGGTGACCGTGGCGTTGTAGTCGATCGGCTGCCCGAAGGCTCCGTCTGCCTTCGTCTCGTAGGTTGCCGTGAACTGGTCGAGCTTCAACGAGTACGGGTCGAGCGAGTTCTCGCTGAAGAACCGGCCGGGGTTGAAGGTGTCGAAGGCGCTCAGCGTGTTCACGAACGTGCCTCCGCCCTCGACGAGGGTGCGCTGGCCCGCGAAGCCGAAGCCCCCGCCGACACCGACGGTCATCAGGATGCCCACCAGAGCTGCGTGAAAGACGAGGTTGCCCGTCTCACGGGCGTACCCACGCTCGGCCGAGACCGAGGCCGTGTCAGTGGAGCCATCGGCACCGGCGTCGGCGAAGACCACGACCCGGTACCCCGATTTGCGCAGCTGGCGCCGGGCGACCTCGATGGCCTGCACCGCACTGGTGCCCGATTCGGCTGCGAGCTCACGCTTCTGGAATCCACCCAGCCGCGCGAGATTGCGTGGGGTACGTGGAGGCTTCGCGCGGAGGGCGTCGAAGTGGTGCTTCGCGCGCGGTATGACACAGCCGACGAGTGAGATGAAGAGCAGCAGGTAGATGCTCGAGAACCACACCGAGGTGTAGACATCGAAGGCCTGCAGCTTGTCGAGGAACGGCGCCAGCGACGGGTTGTCGGCGAAGTACTGGGTGACGCCGTTCGGGTCGGCGGCGCGCTGGGGAACGAGCGAACCGGGAACAGCCGCGAACGCCAGCAGCAACAGGAGGAAGAGCGCTGTGCGCATGCTGGTGAGCTGTCGCCAGAACCAGCGCAACCAGCCCACCAGGCCGAGTTTGGGCTGCACGATGTCGTCGCCGCCGGGGCCAGAGATGGCAACCGAGGGGTCGGGTGAGTCGATGTGATCAGATGGCCGGGACAAAACCTGTGATCACCGCCTGAAGCTGGTAGGTCCAGGCGGTCCAGAGACCGCTGACCATGAGAATACCGATCACGACGAGCCCTGCTCCCCCGAGAATGTTGATGAAGCGAATATGCCGCTTCAGGAATGCGATGGAGTGCGTGACCCAGTTCAGGCCGAGCGCCACCAGCAGGAACGGGATCCCGAGACCGAGGCAGTAGAAGAGCCCGAGCAGCGCGCCACTGAATGCCGATCCGCCGCTGAGGCTGAGCGCCTGGATGGCGCCGAGGGTCGGGCCGATGCACGGAGTCCAGCCCAGACCGAAAACAATGCCGAGAATGGGGGCACCTGCCAGCCCGGTTGCCGGTCGCCACGAAGGCTTGAAGGTGCGCTGCATGAAACTGAACTGCCCGATGAACACAAGTCCGAGCAGAATGACGACGACACCCAGCACCCGCGTGATGACGTCGCCCCAGACCAGAAGCCACACACCCAACGCACCGAACAGCGTCGAGGCTGCCACGAAGACGAGGGAGAACCCGAGAACGAAGAGGCTGATACCCAGAAGCACCCTGCGACGGTTCGCTCGTTCGCCCGGCTCGCTCAACCCGCCGACGTACGCGAGGTAACCCGGTACGAGCGGCAGCACACACGGCGAAGCGAACGAGACCAGGCCGGCCAGCATCGCGATGGGTATCGCCACGAGCAGCTGGCCGTTCAGCACAGCGTCGGCGAAGGGATTCACCACGGCGTTCAGCTCGCTTCAGCGACAGCGCCGCTGATGAGGGTGTCGAGGATGCTCGGCTCAGTGGTCTGGCCCAGGATCCGTGCGGCAACCCGGCCTTGCTTGTCGATCACGAGCGTCGTCGGCACGGCGTTGGGCGCGACGAGCCCTGCGAGGGCCAGCTGCACACCCCCATCGGTGTCGATGACAGACGGATAGGTGATGCCGAAGGACTTCTCGAACGAGAGGGCAGTGTCGGCCTGGTCGCGCACGTTCACGCCGAGAAAGCTCGCTCCCTTGTCGGCGTACTTCGCACTGAGGGTCTGCAGAGCGGGCGCTTCGGCCCGACAGGGCGCACAGCCTGCATACCAGAAGTTCAGAACAAGAACCTGGCCAAGATACTGCGAGGAGCTGACCGTGGTTCCGGATTCTGTGGTGGCCGTGAAGCTGACGGGGGTGCCGCGGTTCTCTGCGGCAATCTCGGTCACGGTGCCGTCGCCGGCGATGTACTGCTTGGAGTCACCGCTGCGGTATTGAGCAGCAAGTGGGTCGCTCGAGCAGCCGGCGAGCAGACCTGCCAGCGCCAGAGCAGCGCCTAAGGCAAGCAGCCGACGCGAGGTACGAGCCCGAAAGGTTCGTGGGAAGAGGTAATCAGGCATGCCCGGTGTCACACCGCCCCGTCGTCGGTGGCCAGCGCCAGGAGGTCGGCCGCTGGGTCTTCGTAGCCGACTTCGAGAAAGATGCCGCCGACGCGCTCGAACGACGTGATGCTCGACAGGTTGCACCGTCTTTTGCGAGGGTCGTGCCACAGCCGTTGACCGGTGATCTCGAGGTGGGTCGCCCAGATCGGCAGCTGGTGGCTCACCATGACGACATCGCCCGAATCGACGGAGTCGTACGCGTCGTGAAGGGCGGCGATCATCCGGGTCGTGATGCTCTTGTAGGGCTCGCCCCAGCTCGGCTTGAACGGGTTTGCGACCCACGACCAGTTCTGAGGCCGGCGCAGCGTGGCGTTCCGCATCTGCGGGCTCATGCCCTCGAACTTGTTTGTGGGTTCGATGATGCGCGGTTCGGTCTGGATCTCAAGACCGAAGGCAACAGAGAGGGGTGCGGCGGACTCCTGCGCGCGCTGCAACGGCGAGGCGAAGAGTGCCGAGACCGGTCGGCTCCGCTGCGCGAGTTCGTCGGCTGCCGACTGTGCGATCTGCCGGCCGAGGTCTGAGAGCCCGAAGCCGGGCAGTCGCCCATAGAGCACGTGCTCGGGATTGAAGACCTCGCCGTGACGGACGAGATGGATTTGGCTGGCTACCACGCCCCACAGTCTACGGAGCGTAGAACAAGCCAAGCTGCTCAGCACCTGAATGAGTCATAAGTGATGAAGCTCAGCTTCACAAAAAGCGAAGAAGAACTAGATTGTGCTGAACAGTCAACAGGAGTGGAATGGAGTCACGAAAGGATCTATCCACATCATGGCTATCATCATCACCCTCACACTCCTCGGCATTCTCGCCGCCATCGCTATCGTCGCCGCGATCATCGAAACCGTCACTGACGGCTACGGCCACCGCTCCTCCGAGGTGCGCTTCAACCGCCTCCCGTAGGCACAGCTGCCGTCAGCGCAGCTCGCTTCGCGACGGCCACAGCACCTCCCGCGATAAGATTGGCTCTCGTGACTGATCGCGTACTCATCAAAGACCTCCCCGCCCTGGCCGATGGCCCCGTCAGCGTCTCGGGGTGGGTGGAGACGGTTCGCGACCAGAAGAAGGTGCAGTTCGTCGTTCTCCGCGATGAGAGCGGCGCCGTCCAGCTGGTCAACCCGAGAAATTCGGATGATCAGGGCGTCGTCATCGCCGATGAACCGGCCACCACGATCTCAGCCCTCACCCAGGGCTCGTTCGTCTCCGTCACCGGTCAGCTCAAGCACGACGAGCGGGTCAAGCTCGGCGGCATCGAGGTGAAGCTCGAGACCCTGACCGTGGCCTCGACGGCCATCGCCGAGACACCGATTGCCGCAGACAGCGGGATCGACAAGCGCATGGACTGGCGATTCCTCGATCTGAGGGTGCCGCGCAACGCGCTCATCTTCCGCATCCAGACGACGCTCGAGCACGCGTTCCGTACCTACTGGATCGACAACGACTACATCGAGATCCACACTCCGAAGCTCATGGGCAGCCCCTCGGAGTCGAATGCCGAGCTCTTCAAGCTCGACTACTTCGACACGACCGCCTACCTGGCCCAGAGCCCGCAGTTCTTCAAGCAGATGGCGCAGGCCGCTGGCTTCGGCAAGGTCTTCGACATCGGCCCGGTCTTTCGCGCCGACCCGTCGTTCACCTCACGCCACGCTACCGAGTTCACCGGCGTCGACACGGAGATCAGCTGGATCGACAGTCACGAAGACGTCATGCACATGCAGGAGGAACTCCTCGCCGCCGGCATCGCCGCGGTCAAGGAGAAGCACGGCGAGCAGATCAAGGCCCTGTTCGACATCGATGTCGTCGTTCCGACTGTTCCGTTCCCTCGCATCCCGCTGCTTGAGGCGAAGCGGATCGTCGCCGAACGCGGGCATGTCGTCGACCGCAACGACGATGACATGGACCCGGAAGGTGAACGTCAGATCGCCGCATACGTCGAGGAGACCTATGGGCACGAGTTCGTGTTCCTCACCGACTACCCCACGAGCATCCGCCCGTTCTACCACATGCGTTCAGACGAAGACCCGACGATCACGAAGAGCTACGACCTGATCTTCAGGGGAACAGAGATCACCACCGGCGCCCAGCGAGAACACCGTGTCGACGTGCTCGAAGCGCAGGCGATCGAGAAGGGCCTCGACCCCGAAGAGCTCGCGTACTACTTCGACTTCTTCCGCTACGGAATGCCGCCGCACGGAGGGTTCGGCATGGGTCTCGCACGCGTGCTGATGCTGCTGCTGCACCAGGGGAACCTGCGCGAGGTCACGTACCTCTTCCGTGGACCGACTCGCCTGACCCCGTAGCCCGGCGCGCGAGTTCTGTCAGAGCGCGTGCCAGTCTGTGCTGGTGAGCACGAGCGCCGACAAGAACGTCAGGCCCACGGTCGCGGACGCGAGCTTCAACACGTCCCGCAGAGAGTGCGCTTCGCTCTGATCTGGCTGATCGTCGTCACCCACCCACGCAAGCGCGAATGCAGCGCCGCCGCGAAAGAGCACTTCGTGCAGAACCCGCGACGCGAGAACCGCGATGCTCTCGCTTTCGCACGTCGCAATGGCGATGACCCATCGCAGACGGAGTTCAGCGTCGGTGATCACGAGGTAGACAGCCCGTGAGCTGAACACAGAAGGGCCGATCGCTGGGGAGTCGAGCACCGGATCAGGCGCTCCTGGCGTAGGAGCGACTGGTCCCGTGACATCGCCTGCTGATTGGAGCGTGAACTCGGCATCGGCTTCGCGCTGCGCTCGGATCGCGCGCGCGATGTCTGATGCCGTCGCCACCACCGGGCCAGGCGGTGGATCGTGCGCCCGGCGCCAGAGTTCGGCGACGGCGACAAGTCGGCCCGCTGTCGCGGCCCCGACGCCGATCAGCTGCCTGAGCTCACGCACGGTCAATCCCATGAGCTCCTGCACGCCCCCGGACTGCTCGAGCAGCAGCCGGGCACTGTCGAGAACGTTCACGCCTCGAAGGCCTGAGCCGAGTACCAGCGCTACCAGTTCTGCATCGCTGAGCCCTGCCGGACCGAGGCGAGCCAGCTTTTCACGTGGCCTGTCTTCGGGCTCAACCGCCCAGAGGAGTCACGAGAGATCTTCATGGCCTCACGATAGAGCGGCACCTGATGGCCAGACCGCCATCAGACACGATCTGTGGAGAACCTTCCGGTCGGCCGCCCTGTGGAATCCCCGGCGGCCGAGAACGACCCTCTGCATGATGCAGCCCCAGAGAACAACGAGGGCGTGAGAGCAATCAGACTTCGAAGTCGACGGCCAGTCGCGTCGCCACGAGTGGCTTGATCGAAGAGGAGACCCGAACGTGATCGGGATGAACCTGGTACGCGTCGAGCGCAGCCTGGTCTGCATAGTCCGCGATCAACGCGAAATCGGCATTGCCTGCCTCGAGGCGAACGTCGTGCACGATGCTGAGCGCGATGATCTGCGGAATGAGAGGCACCAGCGAGGTGAGCTGCTCACCGGCCCAGGCCGCCTGTTCCGCCCGCTTCTCAGCCGACTCAGCAGACAATCTGAAGGTGACTATGTGCCTGATCATCGGACTCCCAGAAGTGCGGCGGTGAGACGGGCCGGGTCGACCCGCCAGAAGGTGTGGATCCGGCCGTTGATGAGCACGACCGGTATGTCTTCGACGTGCTCATCGAACAACGCCTGGTCGTCGAGAATCGAAACCTCGGAAAGTGTGGTCGACGGTGATCCAGGCTTGGCTCGAAGCGACTCCGTGACCTCTGCGATCACCGTGCGCGCGTCGTCGCAGAGGTGACAGCCCGGCTTTCCGATGAGGGTGATTTCAGCATGCGCCACGGCTCTACTGTACTGCGGGGGCCTGCCGGTAGCATGGGCGGCATGACCGAGTCGACGGCCACACCTTCGATAGCGTTCATCGACATCGACAACACGCTGGTGCGGGGCGCCACCGTGTATCTGGTCGGCCTGGGGGCGTGGCGCCTGAAACTGCTCACCGCCCGCGACGTGGCGTCGTTCGTCTGGCAGCAAGCCAGGTTCATGGCCGTCGGCGAGAACATGCGCCACACCGAGACAGCGAAGAACAGAACGCTTCAGATGCTCACCGGGCACACCGAAGACGAGCTGCGTCGTCTGGGGCAGGAGGTCTACCATCGACGCATCCGGGCGAGGCTCAGGCCGGAGGTACTCACCAGGGCGCGCCTGCACCTCGCCAGGGGCGACCAGGTCTGGCTGCTCTCCGCTACCGCAGACGTCGTGGCGCAGGTGCTCGCAGAGGAACTCGGATTCACGGGAGCGCGGGGCACGCGGTTCGATACCGTCGACGGAGCGTTCACAGGGCGCCTCGACGGGCCGATGCTCCACGCCGGAGAGAAGGCGGCAGCGGCGGCGATCATCGCCAGCGGAACGAGCGTCGACCTCCGGGAGTGCTGGGCCTACTCCGATTCGTACAACGACCTGCCGCTGCTCAGTGCTGTCGGGCATCCGGTGCTGGTGCACCCCGACCGCGCCCTGACCCAGCACGCACGCCTCGCGCGGTGGCCCATTCTGCGCCCGTCAGCACCGCGCAGGCGAGTTCTCGCGCCGGATCAACACAAAAAGCGCCAGGCTTCGAGAGCCTGACGCCTGGTGCACTCCCAGTGCGGGAGCACGCAGAGCTTCGACGGAGAACCCGGAGGCACCGTCGCTCTGACGTGTTCTACTTCTTGTTGCGACGCTGGTGACGAGTCTTACGAAGCAGCTTGCGGTGCTTCTTCTTCGCCATGCGCTTACGACGCTTCTTAATTACTGAACCCACAGATACCTCACAAGATTTGGGTTTGGCCACACTCCTGTGCAGCCGAGAAGGAAAAATTACCTCGGAGCAGTCTAGCGCATCGAGCGGCTAGGCAGACTCTGCCGAAGGCGCCGCCCGGCCGTCGGTGACAGCCGAGTCGACCGCAGGTGTGCCGATGGCAGCGACGACGGCCGTCTCGGGAACCCGGAACGACCGGCCGAATCGGATTGCCGGAAGGTCTCCCGAATGCACCAGGCGATAGACCGTCATCTTCGACACCCGCATCATGTCTGCAACCTCTGCAACGGTCAGGAATCGCACGTCTGACAGATCGTGTGCCATGGGTCGTTGCCTCTCGCGCGCATCAGGTTGGTGTTACCTGAGTGGTAACTGGTAACTCTAGGGGCAGATGTGACTCAGTGTAAAGCCGGTCGATGCCCGGGGCCACGGCATGCAGGAGCGGCGCTCCCACAGTTCGTGGAGAGCGCCGCTCGTGCAACGGTCAGACCATGTTCCGATTCACATGAGGGCTACTCGTCGAGGCCTCCATCAGCCGAAGCTGCGCGGCGGCGGCGAACAACCAGGGCACTGATTCCTGCGAGCAACAGGATGCCCGCGAGACCGATCGGCAGCAACACCGTCAGACCGGTCGAGGCAAGCCCCGAGCCCCCGCCCGAACCCGGGTCGGGCACGGCCGATGCCGAGTTCGATGACGTCGGCGTCGGAGTGCCCGGAACAGTGGGCACCGGCGAAGCCGTGTCGGTCGGGGTCGGCGTCGGTGTTGTCGGCGGCGCAGCCTCGGTCGTGACCTCGAACATCGTCGTCAACCCCGTGTCACCGTAGGCGACAGAACCGAGGTAGGGAGAGGAGTAGTCGAGCCCTCTCCACGATGCCGTGTACGAGGTCGGCGTGCCCTGGGTGCCGTCGATAGCCGGCGGCACCGTGAACGAACCGCTGCCTCCCGCGGGCGAGACGAGGAACGACCGCATGTCCATCGCAGCTGTCGACTGCCCGGTGGGCAGGGAGAACACATCGACGCTCAGTCGGTAGTGCCCAGCTGCAGGCGAAGCGATGTTGACCCGTTCGTTGGCCGCACCGGTTGCCGAGACCCATTCGTCGAGAACGGCCCCGCCATTGGCATCGTCGATGAGATCGACCGTCAGGTCGAGGTCGGCACCCTGTTCAGCTGTCGTGACTGAATGCAGGTCGAAGCGCGCATAACTCACACCTGCCGGCACCGTCACATCGAACAGGGCAGGAGTGCCCTGGCCCTGGACGGCCGAGTGGCCACCGAGCGGAAGGCTCGGGTCCTGGTTGGTCGAGAGCAGCAGGTCACCCTTCGCGAGGCCTTCGGCGACCAGCGGAATCGCTCCGTCGGCGCCGGGCGTCACCGGCACGTCGACGGAACCGGTGGTTCCCGTTCCCGTCACGACCGCCGGCGCAAGAAGGGCGACGGGCTGCACCGCAAGCGGGCTCCTGACGACCGTGTCGCCACTCGTCCACGAGAGGTAGCCGGTGGCGAACTCGTTGAGCGGGGCATCCGTTCGCGTGAACGACACGGTGTAGCTCTTGGACTCACCAGCGGCGTCGAACGACAGGCTTGTCGGCGAGACCACTGTCGTGATGCCCGGGATGGAGACGGGCGATGCCGTGAACGTACCGGCCTGCGTCGACGTCACCGTTCGGGTGACCGTCTGTGACCCGGTGAGTGAGCCGATCGCGATCGATGCGAGGTTGAGGTCGCTCGGGTCGATGGGCACGATGGGCGGGTCACTCGTGACGTCGTAACCCATTCCCGCGATGTACTGCCACCACTGGTCGCTGGTGTTGAGGTACAGCAGCCCGGGGTTGAAGTACTTCGTCGGGTCGACGTTGCCGGCACCCTGGCCGAAGACGTCAGTGACGTCTGCGCCCGTGCTGTCGACGGTGTTGCCCGCCGTCGTCATCATGGCCGACTTGATCTCAGCGGGCGTGGCCAATGGATGCACGCCCAGATACAATGCCGCTAGACCCGCGATGTGCGGGGCAGCCATCGAGGTGCCGGAGAGGAACTCCCAGGTCGGATCCCCGCCCTGGGCATTCGCTGCGGCCGCAAGGATGGCGACGCCGGGGGCTGTGATGTCGGGCTTCAGGATGTCACTGCCTCCACCCAGTACCGGGCCGTGTGACGAGAATCCGGCGAGCTGAGGCACAGCCGGGGACGGGCCCGCAGTGTTGCCCTTGCTGAGAGTGACTGTCGCGGCCGGAAGGGCCGAGTAGGCGTAGGTGGTGTCCCAGGCCGTCGAGTCGAGGTGAACGGTTGGTACAGAGTGCTCGTCGAGGTCGATCGAGCTCGGGGTCTTATTCACCAGCAGCATGCCGGTTCCGCCGGCGCGAAGCACCTCGGCGGATTTCGCCGTGCGGTCGTAGACACCACGCTGGCAGAAGACGATCTTCCCGGCGACCTTCGCGGGGTCCAGTGAACCGGGTGCGCAGAGCAACGCGTCTGCCGCCGTTGCCGAAGCCAGCTTCACCAGGTCGGCGCGAACCAGTGGCCCGGTGAGCGGGCCGGAGCCGTTCGGCTGAACCGTGATCGAGCCGCCGGCGAACTTCTCGGTGGTGCCGAGCGTTGCTGTGGCTTCGTAGCTGGGGATCGTCGACGCCGCCACGGTGGTGTACCAGGGCGAGGCGTTGTCGAGCGTCGAGGCCGAGGGGCCCGAGTTGCCGGCCGAGGCCGCAACGAAGATGCCCGCAGACGCTGCGCCGAGGAAGGCGACGTCGGTGTCGGAGACGGTTGTGAGCGCAGAAGAACCTCCGATGGAGAAGTTCAGCACGTCGACACCGTCAGCCACGGCCTGGTCGATCGCAGCGAGCATGTCGGCGTTCGTGCATCCATCGTCGTCACTGGAGGCGGGGTCGGGGCCTGACCAGCAGACCTTGTAGACCGAGATCTTCGCCGCGGGTGCGACACCACTGATCTGGCCGAAGCTGTCGCCACCAACGGTCGCCGTGACGGCGTTGTTGCCCACCGCGGTGCTGCCGGTGTGTGAACCGTGACCGTCTCCATCACGAGGGGAGACGTATTCGCCGGTTGCCGCGGTGCCGATGTTGCCTGCACCGAAGCCGTCGAGGTAGTAGCGTGCGCCTACGATCTTGGTGGTGCAGTCTGCGGTGGTGAACTGCTCGCCCGTGACGCACTCACCGTGGAAGGTGTTGCCGTCGGCCTTCGCGAAAGTGATCGGCCCGACACCGGCGGGCGCAGAGGAGTCGAGATACGGGGCCGCACCCGGGGTCGTACCGAGAGCGTCCCCGGCGAAGGAGGGGTTCTCCGGTGCGATTCCGGTGTCGATGTCGCCGACGACGATGCCGTCTCCGGCCGCATCGACTCCGCCGTTCTTCGCCCAGACCCCGCTCGGGCCGTCGAGGCCGAGGAATGTGGTCGAGGGCTCAGCGGCGGTGATGTGCTTCAGCTCATCGCGGGTCACCCTGGCGACGTTCTTGTTGGCAGTCAGGGCAGATGCCTGCGCAGCGGTCAGGTTGGCCGAGAAGCCGTTGAACGCGAGTGTGTAGGAGTAGTCGACGGATGCCCCGACTGAGGAGGCCACGTCTTTCTGCTGGCTCGCCAGAAAATCGGTGTAGCTGGTTACCGGCGCCGACCTGGCGTTCATCTGCGAACCCTTGTCGGGCTTCGTCGGCCCGAACCCGTTCAGGCCGCCCGTGTAGGTGGACGCAGCGGGGTTGGTCATCGCGACCACGTAGCGGCCATCTGTGAAATCACTCACCGGCTGCGTGGGCGCGCTCGGCAGCGGGGTGAAGCCGATCGACGGGGTCGTGCCCTGGGATGCGGCAGCGCTCACACCGCTGATGGCGGGAAAGGCCGCAGCGCTTGTCGCCGCTCCGGTGGCTCCGAGCACCACAGCCGCCAGCGCAGCTGCGACGGTGAGACCCCGCCTCCGCCTCGCCGTTCTACCGAAAACATCGTCATGGGGCAGGGTAAATCGTCGCCGGGGAATACTCACCTAGAGAACCTCAATCAGTCAGAGCCAACACTCGCGGCAGAGGGCCCGCACGCGTTCGACAACCCTAAATGACGACCTCCCCCTGTTTGAGGGATAAAACATTTCAGATGTGTAAAACCTGTGAAAGAGGCATGAATATTGCGCGACGCTGAAGTTTTTCACAGACTCGGCCCTGCACGCGAAGAAAATCCGCGCGAAGCAACGAACGTACCCGGAGGCGGTTGCTAATCGCTGCTGCGGGAGATAGACGGAATGCGGCGCGCCGCCTCTTCGAAGAGTGCCCGCGCGCGTTCGGCGGCCCCGGCCACGGTGTAGCCCAGCCGTTCGCCGGCGCGTGCTGCGGATGACTGTGACTTGAGCATCTGCGGTGTTCCGTCTGACACTTGCTCTGCTGCCTGCTCGCGTTCGGCCTGCGACTCAAGCTCGTCGAGCTCGGCTTCGATGTCGAGGGAATCCTGATCCATAGCATCGTCGAAGTCTGCACTCAGGAACGGGATGAGCCAGTCTTCGACCTCTTCGAGCGGGCTCGATTCGAGCGCATAGAAGCGGTGCTGTCCCTCTTCTCGCACGGTCACCAGGCCCGCATCACGTAAGACCTTGAGGTGCTTGGAGACCGTCGGCTGGCTCAGCACGAGCTTCGACACCAGGTCTGACACGCTGATCTCCCCCATCGGCGCCGTCGTGGGGTTGTCTGTCGCGGCGGGAGCATCGGAGCCCACGTAACGGTCGAGCAGGTGCGACAGGATCTGGCGCCGCGTAGGGTCGGCGATTACAGAGAAGATGTCAGCCATGGCTACAGGGTAGTTGCTCTGGCCGCGTTGCGCGGTGAGCGACTCCACTGACAAGCTGGGCAACAGAGCAGCCGACCGAGCCTTCTCCACACCGGCGAGGCCAGAGGAGTGATGGATGACCGGCAGCACGGCCACACGACGCCCCCGCTATGGCGCATCATCCACCCTCGTGCGGTTTCGCGAAGCGGTCAACGACTTCTCCGGTCGTTCACCCGCCCGGTTTGCCGTACTCATCTTTCTCGCCCTGGTCGCCGTGTTCACCTTTCTGCTCTCGCTGCCGGTCGCGAGCGCAAGAGGCACAGCGACCGGCCTCGCCGACTCGCTCTTCACCGCCGTCTCGGTGATCTGCGTCACCGGCCTGTCGACGGTAGACATGGCGACCCACTGGTCGGGTTTCGGCCTGACGGTCATCTACCTCGGCGTGCAGATCGGTGCGGTGGGCGTGCTGACGCTCGCTTCGATTCTCGGGCTCGTCATCTCGCGAAGGCTCGGGTTGCGTTCGCGACTGCTCGCGATCGGTGAGGCCGACCCGTCGCATGCCCACTCCGGCATCAGCGGCAGCAGCCAGGCCGTACGCCTCGGGGAGGTGGGTGGGCTGCTGGCCACCGTGGCTGTCAGTGCTCTCGTCATCGAGGCCGGACTCACCCTGCTGCTGTTCCCCCGGATGCTGCTCAGTGGCATTGCGCCAGACCAGGCGGCCCTGCAGAGCATCTACTACTCGGCCATGGCGTTCACCAACACGGGGTTCTCGCCCAACCCTGCGGGGCTGGCACCCTTCGCGAAGGACTACTGGTTTCTCGGCGTACTCATGCTCGGAGTCTTTCTCGGCAGCATCGGGTTCCCGGTGATCTACGCCGTCACCCGCGCGATCCGCACCCCCGGCAAGGCGCGCTGGTCGCTGCACGTCAGGCTCACGGTGGTGACCTCGCTGATTCTGCTGGGCGGCGGGGCGGCGCTGTACTTTGCGCTCGAATTCTCGAATCCCGGCACGTTCGGGCCTCTGAACGTGGGTGACAAGGCCTTCCAGTCGCTCTTTCTGTCGACAATGACGAGATCGGGCGGCTTCGCGACGATCCCCATCGACCAGCTGAACGGCTCCAGCATGCTGATCACCGACATGCTCATGTTCATCGGCGGCGGCTCGGCGTCGACGGCGGGTGGAATCAAGGTGACCACCATCGCGGTACTCTTTCTGGCCGCGTTTGCTGAAGCACGCGGCAACGATTCGGTCGAGGCCTTCGGCCGGAGGATTCCGGTCGACATCCTGCGCCTGGCTGTCAGCGTTGTTCTCTGGGGGGCGACGACCGTTGCGGTGGCGACAATCGTCATCCTGCAGATCTCGGGCGCAACGCTCGATGCGGTTCTCTTCGACGTGATCTCGGCGTTCGGCACCTCCGGCCTGTCGACCGGCCTCACCGCGAGCCTGCCCGACGCGGGAATCTACGTGATGGCCGCGACCATGTTCATGGGGCGGATCGGCACCGTGACCTTCGCGGCTGCGCTGGCCTCCCGGCACCGCCGCCAGCTCTACACCTATCCAGAAGAGAGGCCGATCGTTGGCTAGCAACTCATCAGACGCACCCGTTCTCATCGTCGGCCTTGGCCGTTTCGGTGCGGCGGCGGCCAGCAAGCTCGAGCGCCTCGGGCGCGAAGTGCTCGTGATCGACACCGACGCGGCCCTCGTGCAGAAGTGGTCGGGTGTCGCGACACACGCCGTACAGGCAGACGCCGGCGACATCGATGCCCTGAGGCAGGTGGGCGCGCAGGGCTTCTCCATCGCGATCGTCGCCATCGGTGCGTCGCTCGAGGCCAGCGTTCTCGCCACCTCCAACCTCGACGAACTAGGCGTGCCTCAGATCTGGGCGAAGGCGATGTCGCACTCGCACGGCGTCATTCTGCAGCGCATCGGCGCCCACCACGTGATCTACCCCGAAGCGGAGTCGGGCGACCGCATCGCCCATCTCGTGTCGGGGCAGGTGCTCGACTTCATCGAATTCGACGACGAACTGTCGCTGGCGAAGCTGCGCCCTCCCCTCGCGGCCCGCGGGGCAGCGCTCTCCACTCTTGCCCTCCGCCGCAAGCACGGGATCACGGTCGTGGGCGTCAGGAGCCCCGGCCAGAAGTTCGTGTACGCGGGAGCCGACACGATCGTTGGCGAAGACGACCTGATCGTGGTGTCGGGTACGGCCGCCGACATCGACGGCTTTGCGCGGCTGCCTCGCGCGCTGAAGCTATGAGCGCGCGCTGGAGCTAAAAGCGAGCATCCAGTGGATGCTCGCCGCGACGCTCCCCACCGACACGGCCCGCCGATTCTGCGAATCGTCGGGAACCGGCGGCGTGGGCCCAGCGCCGACGAAGCTATGCTTCGTCGGGAAAAGTGCGGCCGTGCATGGCGCGCGCCCGCCAGTCACCCGGCAGCGAGTTCACGCGCCCGCGCCAGCGCCGCGTCAGTCGCCTCGATGAAGATCGTGTCGAGCCGGGCATCCTGCAGCACGCCGATCGCCCGCTCTGTGGTGCCCTTCGGGCTGGTGACCTGAATGCGAAGCTGCTCTGGTGTCTTGTCGGACTGGCGCAGGAGCTCGGCCGCCCCGATGAAGGTGCCGTTCACGAGCTGGGCTGCCTGCTCGGGCGAGAACCCCTTCTCCACAGCAGCGGCCGTCAGCTTCTCTATCAACAGAAAAACGTAGGCGGGCCCCGAGCCCGAGATGGTGCTGAGAGCATCGAGTTGTGACTCCGGAACCTCGACCACCTCCCCCACCGTGGAGAACAGCGCGCGCACGATCTCGAG
Source organism: Subtercola sp. PAMC28395 (assembly GCF_018889995.1). Classification (NCBI taxonomy): domain Bacteria; kingdom Bacillati; phylum Actinomycetota; class Actinomycetes; order Micrococcales; family Microbacteriaceae; genus Subtercola; species Subtercola sp. PAMC28395. Next base: position 571,369 of record NZ_CP076547.1, read on the forward strand.
CTGTTCGGGGGTCGATCGCGAGCCAGCACTGATTCCGGTGACCGCGCGGCCCACCATCGCCGGGGTGTTCGGCATCGACCGGATGATCGCCACCCCCTCCGGCGTGTGCGACTCCGCTGTTGCGGTCGTCACACCGGCCGCGACGCTCACCACGATCGTGCCGGGCTCGAGTACCGGGCTGATCTCGTCGAGCAGCTCGGCGACCATGTGCGGCTTCACCGCGACGAGCACGATGGCGGCACCGGCCACAGCCGTGCAGTTCGCTTCTGGGTCTTCACTCGTCACAAAAGAGGTGACCTTCTCCGATCGCGGGAGAAGGTCCGCGCTCGCTGTAGCACGGTTGGTCACGCGGATCGGACCATCCACGCGAACGTTGGGTGCCAGCACGCCGCTCAGAATGGCCCGGCCCATCGAACCGGCGCCGAGAAGTGCGATAGAGGGGAGCCTGATTTCGTTCACCCGACCATCCTAGGATTGGGAGCACCATCGATACTCGAAATCACAAGGGACTTCATACGTGAGCACATCTGGCGGCAACACAGCGATCTTCGCCGCACTGGGCGCCAACCTCGGAATCGCGGTCATCAAGTTCGTGGCCTTCGTCTTCTCGGGGTCGTCGTCGATGCTCGCTGAGAGCGTGCATTCGCTTGCCGACTCCGGCAACCAGCTGCTCCTTCTTCTGGGTGGCCGCAAGGCCCGCAAGGAGGCCGACGTCGAGCATCCGTTCGGGTACGGCCGCGAGCGGTATGTCTACGCGTTCGTCGTCTCGATCATCCTGTTCTCGGTCGGTGGGGTGTTCTCGCTCTACGAGGGCATCGAGAAGGTCGGGCACCCGCACCCCATCGAGACGCCATGGCTGCCGATCGCCGTGCTGGTGGCCGCGATGATCCTCGAGGGATTCTCGCTGCGAACCGCGATGAAGGAGAGCAACCACACGCGCGGTGGCCAGTCGTGGGTGCAGTTCATCCGCCGCGCCAAGGCACCGGAGCTCCCGGTCGTGCTGCTCGAAGATGTCGCCGCGCTCATCGGGCTTGCGCTCGCGTTCATCGGCATTGTGCTCGCGGTGATCACGGGAAACGGTGTGTTCGACGGCATCGGCACCATCGGTATCGGCGTGCTGCTCATCCTGGTTGCCATCGTTCTCGGCATCGAGACGAAGAGCCTGCTCGTCGGCGAGGGCGCTGGGCCGGCCGACATCGCGAAGATCCTGGCCGCCATCGAGGCTGGCGACGAGGTCGAGCGGGTCATCCACATGAAGACTCTCTACCTCGGGCCAGACGAGCTCATGGTGGCGGCCAAGATCGCCTTGCCTGCGTCTGCGCGCCTCGACGATGTGGCTGCCACGATCAACTCGGTTGAGGCGCGGATTCGTGCGACACTGCCCATCGCCAGGGTGATCTACATCGAACCCGATGTCTATGTCGCTCCCGTCGACCCGGCGACGCCGACCGAGGCCATCGTCATCAAGGCCTCTGACTGAAAGCAGCGCCCAACCCCTTCGGGCCACGCTGCCGCAGTGACATGCGCTTGGTTCACTCAGGCCGGATCTCAGCGACGCCGACGGTCCCTCACGATTCGCGGAAGAAATCGGTGAGGAGCTGGCCGCACTCGTCAGCGCGCACCCCGGCGAAGACCTCGACCCGGTGGTTCAGCCTGCGGTCCCGCAGCACGTCGTAGACAGACCCAGCGGCGCCCGCCTTCTCGTCCCACGCGCCGAAGACGACTGTGTCGACCCGAGCCGCGAGAATCGCGCCTGCACACATCACACACGGTTCGAGCGTGACGATCAGTGTCGTGCCCTGCAGCTGCCAGGTGCCTCTTGCTCGGGCCGCCGTCCGGAGGGCGACGATCTCGGCGTGCGCGGTCGGGTCGGTGTGAAGCTCCCGTTCGTTGCGTCCACCTGCCAGGCGTTCGCCCGATTCCGTCACGACGATCGCGCCGACAGGCACGTCTCCGGTGCGCAGCGCGAGCCGTGCCTCAACGAGGGCTTCGAGCATCCATTCGTCGTGCTGCCCGGACGCGGGGAAGACTGCTTCTGACACGGGCCCCTCCCTCTGCGTTTGGATGATCGGCACTCGTCGTTACCCAGACCGACGTGCGGCTGCATGCTCGCTGGCTGCGTGGTCTGGCGGTAGATTTACCCTATGCGAGTTCACGTTGCCGACCACCCGCTCATCACCCACAAACTGACGGTGCTGCGCGATCAGTCGACATCGTCGGCGACCTTTCGTGCGCTTACCGAGGAGCTGGTCACGCTGCTCGCCTACGAGGCGACGCGCAATGTTCGCGTGAACGAGGTGACCATCACTACCCCCGTCGCGGTGACGACCGGTGTAGCGCTGAGCGAACCACGCCCGCTGGTGGTGCCCATTCTCCGGGCCGGGCTCGGCATGCTCGAGGGAATGGTGAAGCTTGTGCCGACCGCCGAGGTCGGGTTTCTCGGCATGGTGCGCAACGAAGAGACCCTCGAGCCGAGCACCTATGCCGAACGCCTGCCCGACGATCTCTCGAACCGACAGTGCTTCGTGCTCGATCCGATGCTCGCCACCGGCGGCTCCCTCGGGGCGGCCATCGACTTTCTCTTCGCCAGAGGTGCCGTCGACGTGACCGCCATCTGCCTGCTCGCTGCCCCCGAAGGCGTCGCGGCGCTCGAGAAGCGCACCGCGGGCCACGACGTGACACTGGTGCTCGGTGCCCTGGATGAGCGGCTCAACGAACTCGGCTACATCGTGCCCGGGCTCGGCGATGCCGGTGACCGGCTCTACGGGGTCGTCTGAGGCAGGAGTCGACTGAGACTGGCGGCGTCTGAGGCGGGGTCATCCGACGCTGGATCGAGTGATACTTCGTCGACTGACTCGTCCGGTGACCCCCGCTCACCACGCAAGAATCATCCATCGGGGCCGATACGGGCCGTGCTGGCGCAAATAAGTTGACATGCGCACCGATATTCGGCTTTACTTACCTCTATGTATGACGACTCTCGCACCCCTACCTCCTTCGAGGCCTCAGGGAATGCCGGCATGATGATGCCCGGCCGCGCCGCCATGCTCTGTCGAATGTGTCGCTAACGAGACGTGCCGCTAACAAGCGCACCCTCTCTTCCCGCCCGCCGAGTTTGACTCGAATCGCACTCCTTCACGGGTGCAGATGATCGAACTCCTCTCCGGCCGACCCACACCCCGGTCTGCCGCCCCGGCGCCCTAACAACGCCACATCGACAGAAGCGCAGTTCTCCACCGCACCGGATCTCGTGAAGCCAGTCAGGCTCACACCCGGTTGCGAAACAGAGCACTGCGAGCATCATCACCCCCAAAGGACCTCCCGTGTCAATCGCTCATCTCACCACCTCGCTCGCACCGGCCCCCCTCACGCAGCGCCAGACCGTCACTCCGCTGCCCACCTCGGCACCGACGACCTCCGCTGAGCCGGGCAGCCCAGCGGCATCCCGCATCCGTGCCGTACCGTCGGGCACCGAAGCCCGCGGCTTCGTCTTGTACGTCGGCATCGACGAAGAGAAGGCCGAAGCAGACGGCACCGAGCTCGGCAAGATCGTTGCCCAGATCAAGGCGCTCGTCGCCCAGATCGCCCCCAGCTCAGAGACCTACGCCGCTGTTGCGCTGGCGCCGCGCGGCTCAGGCGGCCGAGACGTCGACGTCGTTCGTCTCGCCCTCCAGGATCCGGCCGCACTCGCCAAGCACCGCCACGAGGAGCCCGAACCCGAAGATCGCGCCCGCGACGGCGTCGTGATCGACCTCTCGCGCAAGCGCCTGCTGCTCGACAACGAATCGGCAAACCTCACCTACAAGGAGTTCGAGCTTCTCCAGTACCTGGTGCTGCGCGAAGGTCGCACCATCGACCGCGCCGAACTGATCAATGCGCTCTGGAGCGCCAGCGACGACGACATCCCCAACGAGCGCACAATCGACGTGCACGTTCGCCGCCTGCGCTCGAAGCTCGGCGACTATGAAGACATCGTGCGCACGGTTCGCGGTGTCGGCTACCGCTTCGACCGCCACGCCGACGTCTCGGTGCGCCAGACGAGCACCCCCAGCCCTGACCTGTTCTGAATGCTGTTTGTTTGGTGCGCCGCGGAAATATTCCCGCACGGATCAGAGGTTCCAAGCGCGAAACGAACAGACGCAGACCCTCTGGGCGAATTCTTAGGAAAATAACGTTTTGATAACTTGCTCGCCGTTACATAACCGTTATATAGTTCAAGAGCGTTAGTTGTTTGCTGTGGCAGCGAAGCGCGGAATGTGATTGCAGGACACTCTTGGTGCAAGGGAAAGACCCGGTCGTTAGCCTCTACGACCGGGTCTTGTCCATTTAAATTGGCTTGCCGCCGCCTCTGCGGCAGACTGCCGGGAGAAGTGCGCGCAACCTAAGCTTCTCCCCGGAAACGGAAAAGCGACGCACGGGTCGCCGCTTTTCCCGACCTCGTCGGCCTTGCCGCCGCCTCTTCAGCAGACTGCCGGGAGCAGTGTCCGCAACCCGAGATTCTCCCCGGAAACAGAAAAGCGACGCACGCGCCGCCGCCTTGCCCGACCTCGTCTGGTTCGGATCGGCCGTGGTGCAGCAGTTGACGTCGAGCACTGATCGCGCGTGAGGCCGATGCGACGAAAAGCGCCGCATGCACCCACCTCCATGCGGCGCGACGATCCTGCCAGCGAGGCGACGCAGGCGCGGTCTGACCCACGATTAGCTCCGCACGGCGCGAAGTTGCGTTTACGCTGGAGTCCTGAGAAAGGGCACAGATGGCTGACCACGACTACGCGCACAAGGTTTCACCGGTCGCCGCATGGGAGGCGCTCTTCCGCGCCCAGGTGACGATGATGCGCATGCTCGCCGAAGACTTCCCCTCACAGGTCATCTCGCTCACCGAGTACGACGTGCTGTACACGCTGTCGATCCAGCCCGAGCGACGCATGCGCATCCGCGACCTCAACACACGTACCCTGCTCACCCAGCCGAGCGTCTCCCGGCTCGTCGACCGGCTGGCGGCCCGCGGCATCCTCTCGAAATCGGTCGACCCGAGCGACGGCCGCGGCACCATCGTCTCCCTCACAACCGATGGGTTCGAGGTCTACCGCGAGGCTGCCCGCGTGCACGGCCGCACAATCAGCCACGAGATGTCGAAGGCGCTGCACCCCGACGAGCTCGCCCAGCTACTCGCGCTCTGCGACAAGCTCCGCATCAGCGTCAGCGGCGGCACCGACGACTGTGTGGTCGACACTGCGCCAGAAGCTGCGGCCGAGGCACCCAGCGCGGCGACGGCCGAATGAGCGACCGGCCCAGCCTCGTCTGGTTTCGTGACGATCTGAGGGTTGCCGATCATCCGGCGCTTCATGCTGCGGTCGACCGCGGTGAGCAGATCGTCTGCGTCTACATCCTCGACGAATCAAGCCCGGGCATCAGGCCCCTGGGCGGCGCGAGCAAGTGGTGGCTGCACCACAGCCTCGCGGCCCTGGCTGGCGAACTGGATGCCCTGGGCCTCACCCTGACGCTTCGAAGCGGTGCCGCGACCGACGTCGTGGCCGAGCTGTGTGCCGAGACGCGGGCCGGAGCCGTGTTCTGGAATCGCCGCTACGGTCTCGCTGAGCGCGAGATCGATTCCGGGATCAAGTCGTCGCTCAAGGCGCAGGGCATCGAGGCCCGCAGCTTTCAAGCGAGCGTGCTCTTCGAGCCGTGGACCCTGCAGACCGGGCAAGGTCAGCCCTACCGTGTCTTCACGCCGTTCTGGAAGGCGTGCCTCGGTGCCCCGACGCCGCGGCAGCCGCTCCCCGCGCCGACCCGAGCAGCCATCGCTGCCCTCGAACCAGGGGCAGCGGGCGGCAGCACCAAGACCGCCCGCACAGAGACCTCGTCTACCTCAGCGAACTCCTCAGAAGCCACCGATTCGCTGCCGACCGAACCTCTCGATTCGTGGGGGCTGCTCCCGACGGCTCCCGACTGGGCCGGCGGCCTCCGCGATGCGTGGGTGCCCGGTGAGGCCGCAGCACACGCGCAACTCGCCGCCTTCGTCGCCCACGGGCTCGGCGACTACTCCAGTGACCGCGACCTGCCCGCCCAGGACGTCACCTCCCGCATGTCGCCCCGGCTGCGCTTCGGTGAGATCAGCCCGTTCCAGCTCTGGCACGGGCTGAAAGGCCCGTCTGCCGCCCGAACCGTGCAACCCGGCGGGAGTGCGGCGTTCCTGCGCGAAGTCGGGTGGCGCGAGTTCGCGTATCACCTGCTCTACCACTTCCCCGAGATCACGACCGAGAACATGCGGCCGGCCTTCAACGCGTTCCCGTGGAACGAGCCAGACCCCGAGACCCTCGCGCTCTGGCAGCAGGGCCGCACCGGGGTTGGACTGGTCGACGCCGGCATGCGCGAACTCTGGCAGACCGGCATCATGCACAATCGTGTGCGGATGGTCGCTGCATCGTTTCTCATAAAGAATCTGCTCGTCGACTGGCGCGTCGGCGAAGCCTGGTTCTGGGACACGCTCGTCGACGCCGACCAGGCCAGCAACGCCATGAACTGGCAGTGGGTCGCCGGCTCGGGAGTGGATGCTGCACCCTACTTCAGGGTCTTCAACCCGGCGCTGCAGGCCGCCAAGTTCGATCCCGATTCCGAGTACATCACCACCTACGTTCCTGAGTACGGTACGCCCGCCTACCCCGACCCGATGGTCGACCTGGGCGAATCCCGCAAGCGCGCCCTCGACGCCTACGAGACCATCCGCGGCAACTGAGCGTCGGCCTTATGCTCGGCCCGCGTCGAAGGTACGTGCGAAACCAGCCCGGGCCTCAGCCCGTGGCGGGCGACTGCAGCGTGCTGTTGATGCTGCGGTTGAGCTCGGCTGCCTGCGAGTCGAGGGCCTTCAGCTGGCTGCGCAGGTCGTTGTAGTGGGAGATGTCGGCCTGGATCGTGTCGTAACGCGCCTTGAGCTCGTCGCTGCGCTGCTGGATGACGCTGCGCGCCGCAGTGAACGACGATTCGCTCGAAAAGCCGCCGCTGTCGGCTCGTGAGTTGAAGGAGCTGATGTCTGCGTTCAGCGTGTCGATGTCTGCTGTGTACTTCGACGATTCGGCATCGATGGCATCTCCGGCGGCCGTGAGCTGCGCGGCCAGCGTCGTCTCCTGGTCTTGCACCTGCTTGAACACGGCCTGGAACGAGGCGTTCAGCGCCACGACCTTCGAGCGGTCTGCGAAGTAGTGCGCGTAGTGCGCCTCGAGTTCAGGGCTCAGGGTGGCGAGCTCGGTGCCGAAGATCGAGTGCAGCTCGTTGTCGCGCTCGCCCGGCTCGAACGTGGCGTAGCTCGCCATGCGTGCCGAGAGCTCGGGGTCGTCCTTCACGGTGGCGTACTGCGCCTCGAGCAGGGCGTCGAGGTCGGTGCGGTCTGAGTCACTGAGCCGCGCATAGACCGCGTGGAGCATCTCGTGTGCCGCCGTCACGCCGCGAATGCCGGTGAGCCGGGCATCCGACACATCGAAGATATGGATGCTCGACCCGTTGTAGCACCCGAGTAACACAAAATCGTCGCGAGACGACCCGCACACGGCGGTGAAGTCGCTGGCGCTCTCGACGGTGGGTGCGCTGGCATAGAAGTAGAAGCGGCCCTCGTCATTGAGACCCGAGTCGGTCGACATCTGGGCCAGTTCGGCGGTGGGCCGGTAGTTCCAGACGGCGATCTGGTCTTCGATGCGCTGGTGGAAGATACCCCAGCCGATCGCCCCCGCGGGCACAGCGATCGCCACGATGATCGCAAGCGCCAGGAACACTCGACCCGCTCGGGATCGCCGGCGCGGCGGGCCCGGAGGCGGCGGCCAGCCTTGCGAGGTGCGGCCGTTCTCGTCGGCGAGCGCGTCGAAGTCGAACAGGGTCACTGCCACTCCTCTAACGTTCGCTGTACATTGATTCTAAGAGGTTTGGGCGGGCTGGCTCGGGGCTCGCGACCGATTCTCACGAAAGGGCATTCCATGGGAATCTTCTCCCCCGGATTCACCGGACGGCGTCGTGACGCCAACCCCCTGCTGCCGCCGGGCCAGTACGAGGTGAGCAACTTTCCGGTGCTCTCTGCTGGCCCGACACCCAACATCAACACCGACAACTGGGCGCTCTCGTTGCGTGCAGCGAACGGTGACCTGAAGGCATGGAACTGGCAGACTCTGATGCAGCTGCCGATCGACCAGTTCACGGTGGACCTGCACTGCGTGACCCGCTGGTCGCAGTTCGGTATGGGATGGCGGGGCGTGTCGCTCGACCACCTGCTCGAGGGCGTCGACACCTCAGCCGAGTTCGCGATGGCCTCATGCTACGGCGGTTACACGACCAACGTGCGCACCAGCGACCTGGTCGGCGGCAAGGCCTGGATCGCCTTCGAGTTCGACGGCAAACCGCTCGCCCCCGACCACGGCGGGCCGGCACGGCTGCTCATCCCGCACCTCTACCTGTGGAAGAGCGCGAAGTGGGTCAACAACATCACGCTCATGGATCACCACGAGTTCGGCTTCTGGGAGACGTACGGGTATCACGACGTGGGCGACCCGTGGAAAGAGGAGCGGTATTCGTAGTGAGGGCTGAGTCGGACACCCCGGGTTCTGCGGTGACGGTGGTGAAGGTGGTGGCTGCACGTGACGCTGACGCCGTGACTGGTTTGGCTGGCCAGCATGGTTGAGTGGCATCGGGCAACCGTCGAAGCGATACACGACGAGACGGCCACCGCCCGCACACTCGCGCTGCGGGTCGAAGACTGGCCGGGGCAGCTCTCGGGCCAGCACCTCGATCTGCGGGTGACGGCGCCCGACGGCTACCAGGCGTCGAGGGAGTACTCGATCGCGTCTGGTGCGTCGACAGACCCCGATGTACTGGTCGAGATTTCGATCGAAGAACTGGATGACGGCGAAGTCTCGCCGTACCTTGTTCGCGGCATCGAGGTCGGCGACATGATCGAGGTCCGTGGCCCGGTCGGCGGGTACTTCGTGTGGAAGCCGGAACAACCCGAGCCGATTCAGCTCATCGCGGGCGGGTCGGGTGTGGTTCCGCTGATGTCGATGTTGCGCACGCACGCGGGTGCCGGGCATCCGACGCCGATGCGGCTGCTGTACTCGGTGCGCGCGCCGGAGTTCGTCTTCTACACCGAGGAGTTGCAACGGCTTGCCGACGAGTCGGGAGCGCATGTGTTGATCGACTACGCGTTCACCCGGCAGGCGCCGCTGGGCGCGGACCGTTCAGTCGGGCGGCTCAGCCGCACCGAGGTCGAGATGCTGACCGTCGGGCCAGAGCTGGGGCCGACGACGTATGTGTGCGGGCCCAACGGGTTCGTGGAACAGATCGCCGGCTGGCTGGTCGAGCTCGGGCACCCCGCAGCTCGCGTGCGCACCGAGCGCTTCGGAGGGGTTTAGGCGCACAAGGCGGTCGAGCGTGGAGAAGTCGCCGGTTGAGGAGTCGAAACCCCCAGGCACATCCGGTTTCGATACACGCAGCTACACCGCGTTACTCAACCGGCGGCTGCGTAGCGTCAGGCGAGGTGTTCGGCGAAGAAGGCGTCGATGCGCTTCCACGCGTCGGCGGCCGCTTCGGGATTGGGGCCTGCCCCGAGCATCAGCTTGGTGATCGGGCGCATCGCCTTCGGGCCGGTCTCGGCGTCGTTGAGGAAGGAGTGGCCGGCCTCCGGGTACTCCTTCACATCGTTGGGAACGCCTGCCTGGGTGAGCGCCGATTCGAGCTTCGCCGCGGCACCCTTCAGCGACTTGTCTCGGCCGCCGTAACTGCCGACGACCGGGCACGCTGTTGCGGCCCACGCATCGATGTCACCCGGCAGCCGGCCGTAGTTTGCGCTGGCCGCATCGAAGCCTCGCCCGCTCGTCGCCGCCGCGAGGGCAAACCCGCCGCCCATGCAGAAGCCGAGCACGCCGACCTTGCCGGTGCAGTCGTCGCGGCCGAGAAGGTACTGGCGGGCGGCCTCGACGTCGACCCAGGCGCGGCCTTCACCGCTCGTAATCGCCTTGAACGTCGCGACCACGCACTTTCGCGCACCGCCGTCCACGAAGATGTCGGGCATGAGCACGAGAAACCCCGCGTTCGCCATGCGGTCGACCTGGCGACGCATGACGTCCGTCATGCCGAAGGCCTCGAAGACCATCACGACCGCGGGCCACGGGCCCTCCCCGGCCGGTACAGCGAGTGCCCCGTAGAGCCCGGGGCTCATACCGGGCAGCGCGGCCCCCGTCAGATCGACATCACTCAGTGTCACGGTGCCGTTCTCTGCCGCAGCGTCGTTCTCAGCCATGGATCCACCCCTCTTCGTTGATGCTGATGTTGATGCTGATGTTATCGACTTTCCCGAATGTGCAGCATTTCACTGAATTTCTTGCACTTTGGGGAAAGTCGGCGCGCGTGGAGCTTCAGAGTGCGCGCAGCTTCTCGAGCAGGGGGCCGGCGACGGTGTCGAGGAACTCCTGCTGGCGCTGGTCGCCGACCTGAACCAGGGCAACGTCGGTGAACCCTGCCTCGAGGAACGGCTTCACACTCTCGGCGAGTTCGTCGAGGTCGGGGCCGCAGGCGATGCTCGAGGCGACATCGTCAGGCCTCACGAACTGGCTCGCACCGGCGAACCCCGCCGGCGTCGGCAGATCGGCATTGACGGCCCAGCCACCGGCGAACCACCGGAACTGTTCGTGGGCCAGCGCGATGGCTTCGTCTTTGTCGGGCCCCCAGCAGATCGGTATCTGGCCGATCGACCGCGATGGGCCAGCCCCTGCGAGGTCCGAACGCGCCGCCTCCCAGCCCGAGATGAGCTCGGCCTTCGGCTCGGTCGCGATCAGCGCGTCTCCGAGAGGCGCGAAGCGCTCGATCGACTTCGGGCCAGAGACCGCGATTCCGATCGGCACTCCCCCGTCGGGCACGTCCCAGATGCGGGCCGAATCCACGCGGAAGTAGTCGCCCTGCCACGTCACGAGTTCGCCGGTGTGCAACTCCCGGATGATCTGCACAGCTTCTTCGAGCATGTCCTGCCGGGCATCCACCGCGGGCCAGCCCTCGCCGACCACGTGCTCATTCAGGTTCTCGCCTGCACCGAGCCCCAGGGTGAACCGGCCGTCGGCCAGCAGCTGCAGCGTGGCGGCCTTCTGCGCGACGACGGCGGGGTGGTACCGGATGCTCGGGCACGTCACATACGTCGCGAGTTCCACCCGCGTGGTGGCCTGGGCCACGGCACCGAGCACCGTCCAGGCGTAGGGAGCGTGGCCCTGGCTCGTGAGCCACGGCGAGTAGTGGTCGCTCGAGACTTCGAAGTCGAAACCCACGTTCTCGGCGGCGACGGCGTAGGCGACCAGGTCTTTGGGGCCGCTCTGCTCGGTCATGAGGGTGTATCCGAAACGCGTCATCTCAACTCCAGGTCGTCGGTGCGGTAACTGAATCCAGACTCTGCCCGGCGTCTGACGAAGTCAAAGCGGCGGGGTCGGGGTTGCGCGCGACGCGCCCGTGTGTTTCGGTTCGCCCATCCTGCCGGGTGGGTGTACCAACTTGTGTCGGATTGCGGACGGGTGAGCAACGGAAGTTGGTACACCGAGTGGCGGAGGGCGGGGGGCGGGGGGCGGGGGGGGCGGGGCGGGGCGGGGGACCAAGCGGACGAGGTGGGGGCTCCGAATGACGTGTGCCGGGCATCCGGTACCTCGCATCTGGCTGCCAGCGATTCTCGTTAGACTTGGACTCGTAAACAGGCAGGGGCACGATCGTTGGGCGGTTCGAACTGAAGATCATGAGCTACAACCTGCGCAGGCACGCAGCTACCGCTGAACTGCTTGAGCTCGTTGCACGTCACCCTGTCGACGCACTCACCCTCCAGGAGGGCGACGGCGTTCGCATGCCGGAGGAGATCGGCGATCTCAAGCTGGCGAGCGCGACCTACAAGAGCGAACTCGGCCTGGCTATCTACTACCGGCCCGAGCGCTTCACTGCGCTCGACTCGCACGCGTTCTCGCTGCAGCGCGCGCTACACGACCGCGTGCTGCTGCCGGGCATCGAACGTCTGCTGACGACCCGGTTGGTCGATGTGAACACCGGGCAAGACCTGCAGCTGGCATCGTTTCACGCCTCACCACTGTCGGCGACCAACCTGATGCGCCGGCGGCAGATCGCCGGGGCGCTGAAGCACCTGAGCGAACTGAGCGGCGACGTGCCGACGCTCATGGCGGGCGACTTCAACTACCCCCTGCTTCGCAACAAGCTGATCAAGCAGGTCGAAGACGCGGGGTATTCACTGTCGCTGAGCGACGGGCCGACCTACTTCTACACGAAGTCGATCGCTTACCACTTCGACTTCCTCACCTCGAAGGGGCTCGACATCCAACTCGTCGAGACGCTCCCTCAGGGTCTCTCCGACCACAGGCCCATCCTGGTGACGACCGAGATCCTCAAGCGGGCTGGGCTCGATTCGCCGGCCGCACGCCACTCAGGCGACGACCAGTCACCGCACGATCCCGTGCTCGACGAGGTCTGACCCCCAACAGTCACCACGACCCGGTCACGGGTACCGGCTCAGGGCCCGACCATGCGCCAGACCATGGTGAGCACGCGCTCCGACCAGTCGTCTGAAACTGTGCCGACACGAATGAACTCGCCGAGCGACGACCCGAGAATGAAGTTCAGGGCGACATCGACATCAACGTCTTCCCGCAGCTCCCCTGAAGCGACGCCGGCGACGAGCAGGTTGCGCACGAGGGCGATCCAGGGCACCAGCATGCCGCGGATGAGGTCCATGAACTGCCTGTCTTGACCAGCCAGAATGGCAGAGACTCCGCCCATGCCGAGAATGTTCTCGACTCCATCGCGGGATTGCCGGATGACCCACCGGAGCTGCTCGATGTACGCCGTGTCGGCGGGCGGAACCGGGTTGATGACCACCGACAGTATCGCCGCTTCGAGCAGGGCGTCGCGATTCTCGTACCGCCGGTAGATCGTCGTCTTTGCGATTCCAGATGCCGCCGAGACAGCCTCGATGTTGACGGCCGCCGGCCCCTTGGTACGCAGGATGTCGAGGGTCGTCGACAGGATCAGCGCGACCGTGCCAGACTTCTGCGCACCTGGCGTCTGCACACTGGGCGTCTCTACGCCTGGTTTCGCCACGCCTGGTTTCGCCACGCCTGGTTTCGGAAGCAGCGCAGCGTCATCAGACATGATGACGACTGCCCCACCGCTCGAGACCCCGGCTGCGCGAGTGCACGACTCAGCGCGTCGGCAGGATCTTGCCCGGGTTGAGGTTCTCACCCGGGTCGACCGCAGTGAACATTCCCTGCACCAGGTCCGCCCCTGCCTCAGAGATATCTGCGACCGTCCACTGGGAGTGTTCGAGCCCGACGCTGTGGTGGTGCGACAGCGTCGCACCGGAGTCGATGAAGGCCTGCTGGATGGCCGACTTCACCACGTCGTACTGCGCGATCGGGTCGACCCCATCGTGAGTGAACGCGAACGTGAAGTAGAGGCAGGCTCCGGCGTGCATCGAGTGCGAGAGGTGGCACATGATCCACCCCTTCATACCGATCTCGTCATACGCCTTGTTCGCCGCGGCGAAGACGTTGTCGTACAGCGGCTTCAGCTTCGACCACGGCGCAGAGGTCTCCGATACGTCGGCCGCGGCTCCCCTGTCGAGCAGGAAGTCACGCAGGTACGGGGTGTCGAACTTCTTCTGGTCGTAGAGCGTTCCCGGGCCCTTGCCGAGGTTGATCGCACCGTGCTTCTTGAGCACGTCTGAAACCACCGACTTCTGGTGGGCGACGTTGGCCGACGAACCCTCGTAGCCGATGAACGAGAGGCAGACCTCGTCGAGGTTCCAGCCGCGGCGCTTCAGGAACGCGAACAACGCCTTCTGAACCTGGCCGCTGATGCCGTGGCTTGCCTTTGAGGTGCTGAAAGAGAACGCGGTCTCCCTCGCATCTGACACGCGGGTGATCGAGGGCGCAGCATCGCTCTTGTTGATGTCGTGCATGGCGGCGAGCGCCGAATCCCAGTCGTGGAAGAGATAGCCGATGACCTCGCGCTTCTCAGGCACACGGTGCACCTGCACGACGGCCTCGGTGATGACGCCGAGGCGGCCCTCGCTGCCGAGGATGGCCTCACGCACGCTCGGACCTGTCGCCGAAGAGGGGATGGGGCGCACGACCAGCAGCTTGCCGGGCTGAACGACCCGGATGCCCTTGGTGATCTCGGCGATGTCGCCGTACTTGTCGGACTGCATTCCCGACGAACGGGTGGCAATCCAGCCGCCGAGCGTCGAGTGGGTGAAGCTGTCGGGGAAGTGCCCCATGGTCCAGCCACGGGCGTTCAGCTGCTCTTCCATATCGGGACCGAGCACGCCGGCCTGGATGGTGGCAAGCCCGGAGTACTCGTCGATCTCGAGCACGCGCGAGAGCCGGCCCATGTCGAGCGAGATCACGGGGCGTGTCTCGGTGGGCAGCGGTTCGAGGCTGCCCACGATGTTGCTGCCGCCACCGAAGGGAATGATGACGGAGTTCGTGGCCACGGCGAGGTCGACGACGCGCTGCACTGCGCTCTCGTCCGCCGGGTAGACGACGACGTCGGGAATGCGCGGCAGGATCGCTGCGCGAAGCCTGATGAGATCCCGGATGCTCTTGCCGTAGGTGTGCACGACACGCTCGAGGTCATCGACGGTCGCGTACTCAGGCCCGACGATGAGCGTCAGGGCGTCGATCAGCTCGGCACCCGCCTGGCTCGGCGGCACGGGGACCTCGGAGAAGTCGATCGGCGGCACAGGCTCCCGCCAGACATCGATTCCGACGGCATCAACAACGAACGGTGCGAAGCCGGGCTTGTCTTCGTGGTGGAACCCCACGCCTTCAACGCCCCAACCCCACCACTTCATGTGTTTGACGTCGGTCATGCGGCTCCTTCGGTGGGGGTTTGCGTAGTACCCGGCGTTCCGGGGTCGTTCTGCAGGTCTGGATCGATCAGGCTGATTGGTGGTTTCGGCTGGTGCGAGACGTGAAGCTCCCGCACCGTGCGCTCGATGCGCTTGTTGAACTGGTCGACAGTCTCACCGTCGGCGGCGATCAGTGGTTCACCGAAGGCGACTTCGACCGGTGGCCGGCCGGGCACGGGCCAGTTGCGCCCTCGCGGCATCGCCTCTGAGGCACCGATGATCGCCAGCGGCAGACACGGGATGCCGTACTTGATGCAGAGGGCCGCTGCCCCCGCTTTGAAGGGGGCGATCGTTCCGTCTTTGGAACGCGTTCCCTCGGGAAAGACCAGGAGCGGCACCCCGTGGTGCAACAGCTTGCCGGTGAGGCCGTTCGACCGGGAGGCCGCACTGCGATCGACCGGAAAGGCGTTGAAGAACAGCGCAGTGAGGCCCTTGCGCCACCACACGTCGAAGAAGTAGTCCGCAGCTGCAGCGGCCGCAAGGTAACGGGAGAGCCTGCTCGGCATTGCGCCGAGGATGAGCGGGGCATCCAGATGGCTGCTGTGATTGGCTACGACGATGTACGCGCCGTGCACATCCTTCAACTGCGAGCGACCGGTGACGTGGATTCTCACCATCGACCAGATGAGCGGTTTCAGCAGAAGGCGCTGTGCTACGAAACGAGCTCCCGCTTGGGCCCGTGAAGTGTACCTATTGCCGAACTCCACCAACCCAGAGTACTCACAATGCACCGCGAACCGAAACGCACACCGTAGCGATACTATTTACGAGGGCCGAACGGGCCCCTGTCAGTGCGCGCGACTGGACGAAATGCGGCCCGAGATCCACCGGATTCCGTTTCGCGGGGCGTGCCTGGCGACGAACATGAGCGCCGAGTACCGCTTGGAAGGGATGGAGATGACCTTGCCACTGGCGGCATCAGCAAGACCGTCTTCGACCATTCCGTCGAGATCGATCCAGAGGAACTCCGGTATCGACGACTTGCGAATGCCCGCGCGATCGTGAAAGTCGGTGTGAACCCAGCCGGGGCAGAGCGCAGTCACCTGCACCCCACTGCCCTTCAATTCCACCGCGAGACCCTCGCTGTAGATGCGCACCCACGCTTTGATCGCGGAGTAGCTGCCCATCGTGATGAAGCCCGCCGCACTCGAGATGTTGATGATCGTGCCTGAGCCGCGCGCCTTCATGGTTCGGCCTGCCACCGCACCCAGCATGAGTACCGCGCGGCACATCACGTCGAAGGCGTGCTCGTGCGGCGTCGTGTCTTCAGCCAGCAGCGAGGTGTGCACCCCGAAGCCTGCGTTGTTCACGAGAGTGTCGATCGGGTCGTCTGTGCGCGCCAGGATCTCACCGATGCGAACAACGTCGTCGCGCACCGCGAGGTCGGCAGAGACAGTCTCGACGTTCACCCCGAACTCCAGCCGCAGCGCTGCCGCCGCCCGGTCAAGCTTCTCTGTGTCGCGCGCGACCAGAACAAGATTCTCACCCCTGGTCGCCAGCGCCCGGGCGAACGAAGCTCCGATGCCCGAGCTGCCGCCAGTGATCAATGCGGTTCCCATGGCAAACACCCTACGACACGGCAACGAACGACAGTTGCGAATACGCCCCTTCGCCGACGGTTCCACCGAACCGCGACGCCCACAGCACGGGAGTACCCCATGACCGAGAACACCGGCGACTTCGACATTCGCCAGTACACGCGCACCGCGGCGGGAAGCCACGAGGCGACTCTGCCGCTGGAGGCGTTTGCCGAGCATCCACTCGGCGCCCAGTCGCTGCGTGCCATCGCGTACCTGCGCGACCTCGAGAATTTCACGATGCACCACATGCGTGACGTGCTCGTGACCCCCTCGCACAAAGATGCTCGCCTGACCGCCTTTCTGGCCACCTGGGCGTTCGAGAAGTACTGGATCGCCGACGCCTTCGACCGGATCCTGGCTGTGCACGACAACTTCGTACCCGCCACGAATCGCGCGAGGCTCACGGTCGTGCGCTTCGGCCGCGAGTTCGTCGACCGGGTCTCGCCGATCGTCAACGCTGTGAGGTCCAACCTCATCGGCGAAGACTTCATCTCGATCCACGTGACCCACGGCTACATCGACGAACTCGTGAGCCGGGTGTCTTACGCAGAGATCGTCAGACGGGAACCGAACGCTGCGCTGGCCGAGGTTCTGAACGGTTTTCAGGTGCTGCGAAATCGCCACTTGCACTTCTTTGAAGGCGAAACCCTTCGCAGACTGGAAGAATCGGCCCAGGCCCGAAAGCTGACACGGTCGTCCCTGAAGCACTCGTGGGCGCCGACGGGTACGAGCGAGCAACCAACCCAGGAGACGCGATTCATGATGAGCTACCTGTTCAGCGGCCCGGGCGGGCAGGCTGACATCGAAGCGATCGACGACGCCGTCGACCAGCTTCCCGGGCTTCGCGGCCTCACTATCGCGCGCAAGGCTGCCCACCGTTTCGGGGTGAACGTCGGTTCTCGGCTGGCGGCTGGGCTGCCCACCTCCGGCGGCGCGACGGGAGTGACCACGTGAGCAACAGCGAGAAGTCCACACCGGATGCTGTGGTGAACCCAGGCCCAGACGCAGAGGTGTTCGCACCCCTCGAAGGCCAGCACATCATGCTCACCGGCGCCACCGGATTTGTCGGCCAGGCCCTGCTCGAGAAGCTGCTGAGCGACTATCCGACCACCCGCATGACGCTACTCATCCGGCCGAAGGGCTCGCTGACCGGCGAGGCGCGACTCACAAGCCTGCTGCGCAAACCCGTCTTCTCGAAGTGGCGTGAACGGGTCGGCGCCGACGAGGTCGACCGCGCGATGCGCGAGCGAATCACGGTGGTGGAGTCGAGCATGGGCTCCGTCGCCGCCATGCCCGCCGACCTCGACGTTCTGATCCACAGCGCCTCGACCGTGTCGTTCGACCCGCCCATCGACGAAGCCTTCAAGACCAACGTCGGCGGCGCGGTCGGGCTCTACGAGGCCCTGCTGCGCACCGGCTCCGACCCGCACGTCGTTCACGTCTCGACGGCCTACGTCGGCGGCATCCGCAAGGGCACCGCCGTCGAAGAGTCTCTGAAGCACACCGTCGACTGGCGTGCGGAGATGGATGCTGCGGTCGCCGCCCGCGCGCAGGTCGAGGCCTCCTCCCGCCGCCCAGAGGTACTGAGAAAGCTCATCGCCGCAGCACGAAGTGAGGTGGGCAAGGTCGGCCCACAGGCCATCGCCGCGGCAGCAGAACAAGGTCGCGTCGAATGGGTCACGAAGCGCTTGGTCGACTACGGCCGCACCCGCGCGCAGAGCCTGGGCTGGGCCGACGTATACGCGCTGACCAAGTCGATGAGCGAGCGAGTCGCCGAACAGTTGTGGGCCGGTAACGGGCACCGCCTGTCGGTCGTTCGCCCCGCCATCATCGAGAGCGCGTTGAACCACCCCTTCCCCGGCTGGATCGACGGCTTCAAGGTCGCCGACCCGTTGATCATCGCATACGGGCGCGGGCTGCTGCCGGAGTTCCCCGGCCTGCCAGACAGCATTCTCGACATCATCCCCGTTGACATCGTGGTCAACGCCACCCTCGCCGTCGCCGCGAACCCGCCCGCCGTCGAAGAGCCGAAGTACTACCACCTCAGTTCGGGCGGGCGAAACCCGCTCACCATGCGTGACATCTACGAGAACGTACTGACCTACTTCAGGGCCAACCCGATTCCGGATGACCAGCGGGGCCACATCAGAGCCCCCCTCTGGTCGTTCCCCGGCGCCAAGGCGATCGCCAGGGCCCTGCGTTTCGGCGAGCGCACGAACAGCTACGCCCGCAAGACCCTCCTGCGCCTGCCGTCGTCGAGCGTCACGCGCGACTGGATGCGCAGCGTCTCATCCAGGCAGACCGATCTCGAACTGCTGCGCGCCTACTCCGACCTGTACCAGAACTACACCCAGGCCGAGATCATCTACGACGACAGCCGAACCGCAGCTCTGAACGAGCAGCTGCCTCTCTCCGAGCGGGCGAAGTTCGGTTTCAATTCGCAGTTGATCGACTGGGATCACTACCTTCAACAGGTGCACTTCCCGGCCGTGACCACACTGATGCGCACCTTCAGCTCTCGTCCCCGCCCCAAGGCGCAGGTCGAGAAACCGCTGCCGCACAACCCCGACGCCGTTGCGGTCTTCGACCTCGAAGGCACCGTGCTGGCGACCAACATCATCGAGCAGTACCTCTGGGTGAGACTCGCCAGCCTCGACAAGTCGAAGTGGCCGGCTGAACTTGCCAACCTCTTCGGCTCCCTGCCCCGCTACATCGCGACCGACCGGCGCGACCGGGGCGAGTTCCTCCGCACCTTCCTCCGGCGCTACGAAGGCGTCGACGAGGCCGCGCTCCGCGAACTCATCCGCGACTCGGTGGGCGACGTTCTGCTGCAGCGCATCCGGCCCGAAGCGGTCAGGCAGATTCGCAAGCACCGCGAGGCCGGCCACCGCACGGTTCTCGTGACCGGTACGATCGACGTCTTCACCTCGCCGTTCGTCTCGCTGTTCGACGAAGTCGTCGCGAGCTCGATGCACTCGCAGAACGGCATCTGGACGGGCTACCTTTCGAAGCCTCCGCTCGTCGACGAAGCGAGGGCGGCCTGGCTCCGCATCTATGCCGAGCGCGAGGGAATCGACCTGTCGAAGTCCTATGCCTACGGCGACAGCCACGCCGACCGCGCCTGGCTCGAACTCGTCGGAAACCCGCAGGCGGTCAACCCCGATGCGGCGCTCTACCAGCACGCAACGGTCAAGCACTGGCGCATCCACCAGTGGACCGACAACAAGATCTCGCCCATCGACACGATCGCCGAACTCCTGCGACCAGCTCCTCCTGTGACGGTCGCCGAGGCGAACCGCCCGCAACACGAACTTTCCACCGCACCCAGCCTGAAAGAGATCTTCCATGAGTAGACCAGGATTCGTTCTGAGCGTCGACGCGCAGACCCCTCCACTCGTCGTCTTCCAGGGCGAGAAAGTGCTGCTGGAGCGGCTGCCCGCCGGTGCCAGTGTGCTGTACCCGCCTGACGCGCTCCCGGGCATCCGCTCAGTCGAAGCGCAGATCGACCGCGCACTCGCCAAGCCTGTCGACAGCGAACCGCTGGCTGCATTGCTTCACCCCGAGACCCGCGTGACGATCGTCTTCGACGACCTTTCGCAGCCGCTCACCGCACGCACTGCACCGGATGTTCGGCAGCGCGTCATCGAACGAGTGCTCGAGCTTGCCGCTGTGGCCGGCGTCGACGACGTCGAACTCATCGCGGCAACCGGGCTTCGGCGCCGCCTGACCGCGCAGGACCTGCGCGCAGTGCTCGGTGACCGCGTGTTCGCCTCGTTCTCACCCGACAGGCTGCGCAGCCACGACAGCGAAGCCACGAACGATCTCGTGGAGGTGGGCCGCACCGCCGACGGCACCCCGATCGAGATCAATTCCCGCGTCGTTTCGAGTGACCTGGTCATCTCGGTTCGCCTGGCCAGCGCCGTGGGCAACGAGGGCGCACCTGCCGTCGTCACGAAGCTGGCCAGCGCTGCGACCGCGCGCGCCCTCAACTCCCCTCTCGCGGTGGCTCCGGGCTCTGCCGATGCCTACGGCGCTCTCGTCGACCAGATCGGTGACACGGCCAAGGTCTTCACGATCGACGTCACGCTCTCACCTGAGCCGACCGGCCCCGGTACCGCGTTTCTCAGCAAGCGCGAACGCGAATGGAGCCTCACCGACAGGGCGCTCTCTACAGGACTCCAGGCTGCGACCCGTCTGCTTCCCTCTCGCAAACGTGTGGGGCTGAGCCAGATCTCGGGCATCGGGTTCGGCGTGACCTCGGTGGTTGCCGGGCGACCGAGCTCCGTGCATCCCCTCACCGAAGCCTTCCTGACTCAGCAGCAGGTCGGCCAGGTCGCCGCGCCCGCCGACGTCGCGCTCTTCGGAATCCCGAACCCCGGAGGAATCGGCACCACGCTGAACCCGGTGACGGCGGCTGCCCTCGGCCTCGGCCAGGTCTTCAACGGCTCGACCTCGGCGCCTGTGGTGCGCAAGGGCGGCACGGCGATCTTCTACCACCCGCTGGCGAACTGGTTCCACCCGCTGTACCACCCTGCCTACGTCGATTTCTTCGCCGAAGCGCTCGCCACGACGACCGATTCCGGCCGGCTCTCAGCCGAATTCGAGGGCAAGTTCGCCTCAGACCCGTGGTACCGGCACCTGTACCAGACGAGTTTCGCGCACCACGCGCTGCACCCGTTCCACGCCTGGTACTCGGCGGCCCCGGCCATCGAGCACCTCGGTGACGTGATATTCGTCGGCGGCAACCTCGAGTCGACCAGGCGCATGGGGTTCAAAGCAGCGACGACCCTGAACGACGCACTGGAGATGGCGAGCGACAGCGTCGGGCTCTCCCCGTCGATCACGTACGTCCACGGGGCACCGGTGAGCATCTCCGAGGTCAGCTGATGAAGCACACGCCCGGTAAGGGAATCGGCAGGGCTTCCGCCATTGCGGTGCGCCTCGCCGTCGACCCTGTCGTTCGCGGGCTCGACCAGCTGGCAGACCACCCGGGCCCGTACCTCTTCGTGGCCAACCACCCGAGTGAGTTGGATGCCGCGCTGGTCAGTGAGCTCGTGCGCGAATACGCGCCGCAGCTCGTCTCTGTGGGCGTCGAGCCACGTCACGGCCTGCTCGGCCTCGCCGACCAGGCTCGCGGACTCCGCTCGGTGTCTCGCCTCAGCACTCTGCTGCACCACGGCGTGAGCCTTCTGCTCTTTCCCGAGCGGCACCGCTCCGACGACGGCTCGATGACGGAATTCGATCTCGGGGCTGCTCGGCTGGGCATCCGGTCGGGCGTCACCATCGTGCCCGTTGCACTGGTCGGAACGTTTCGTGCCCTCCCGCCGTGGCGCGTTCTGCCCGAATCGGGGGGCCACTCGGTGACCGTCGTGTTCGGCGCACCAATCCGTACGGCGGCCGGCGACGAACCCTCTGCAGTGAATGCCTCGATCGTCGAGGCCATCACTCTTGGCATGGCCGAGGCGACGCTCGGCTGGTACGGCGCCCTTCGTGCGCAGGCCGAGGGTTCACTGCCAGACACAAAGACAGACGAGACAGCCGCCCACTGGCGACGGGTCTGGAATGCGACAAAACCTGAGCGCCAGACCCGGCGCCAGGTGTGGACTTGACCCAACAGACACCGAGAATTCAGCAAGCTATCGCACAATAGTCATAGATCCACCCAGCCACACCAACCCGGATGCACGCTCAAGCCGGTTCTATTCAAGAGGAGGACGAGGAGCTTCGCTTCACAGCAAGCTGCTCTCACACGCTCATGGCCTTCGATATCGACAACTACACCAAGACCTCGAAGAACGTCGCCTGGGAAGACCTCGACTTCGAAGACTTCCGCACGAACCCTCTGCCTCCTGACACCCTGCGCGTCATTCGATATATGGCCGATGTGGAATACCACACCGTCTGCTACATGCGCGATATGCTCGTCACCCCCTCGCACCGCGATGCGGATGTGACCGGATTCATGACGATGTGGAACCGCGAGGAGTTCTGGCATGGCGAGGCGCTGGCCGATGTGCTGCGCATGCACGACATCGTGCTCGAGTTCGATGAGCTCAAGTCGAAGCGGTTGAAACTGGGCTGGAAAGATCGGATCGACCCCGTGAAGCAGTCGGTGCTCTCGAACCTCGTGGGCAAGGACTTCATCGGCGTGCACATGATCTGGGGCGCAGCCAACGAGTGGTCGGCCGTCGCCGCCTACAAGCGCCTTGCCGAGATCGAAGGCAACCCCGTGCTCGCCGAACTGCTCAAGCGCATCGCGATGCAGGAGGCACGGCACGTGGCGTTCTACGCAACGCAAGCTCGCGAGCGTCTCGGCAAGAGCGTTGTCGCCCAGAAGTTCGCGCGGTTCGCCCTGGGCAAGTTCTGGGGCCCGGTCGGCTCGACCATCATGGACAAGTCCGAAGTGAAGCACGTCATGGGGCACATCTTCGGGGGCCCAGAAGGGCGCAAGGCTGTTAACGCCATCGACGCCCACATCGCGAAGATGCCTGGCCTGCAGGGCCTGACGATTGTCGCCGACTCGCTCGACGCCAACGGGATCACTGCGTAGCAGCAGGAGTGGTGCGGGTCGGCGGGGTGTACCCCTCGGAGAACCGGCCGCACGCAGCACTGAGACGTTCTAGGCTGGATCTGATGCGACTACTCCTGATCAGACACGGCCAGACGATCGACAATGTGAACGGCGCGCTCGGCACCGCGATTCCGGGGCCGGGCCTGACGCCTCTCGGCAAACGCCAGGCCGCGGCAATTCCCGATTCGCTGGCGTCGATCCCGGTCGACGCGATCTATGTCTCGACGTTGCGACGTACCCACGAGACCGCAGCGCCGCTCGCGCTGGCGCGGGGAATTCAGCCGGTTGTGCTCGAGGGAATCCACGAGATCGATGCCGGTGACCTCGAACAGCGCTCCGATGAGGAGGCGATCCGCAGCTATATGGGCACGATCTTCTCGTGGTGGGGCGACTTCGACGCCCGTATTCCGGGCGGAGAAGACGGTAACGAGTTCTACGGCCGTTACACGGCAGCGATCGAGCAGGTCGCCGCAGCCCACCCCACGGGAACCGTCGCGGTGGTCAGCCATGGAGCTGCCATCCGCACCTGGGCATCGTATGCCTCCCAGAACATCGACGCTGAGTTCAGCAAGACGCACGTACTCGAGAACACGGCAGTCGTCGTGCTCGAGGGCTCGGCAGCAGACGGCTGGGTGACGACCTACTGGGCCGACGAGCCCATCGGCGGCGCGGGCCTCGAAGACCACTCGGCTCCCGACCCCACCGCAGGCGGGAACGGGGCAGAGAGTTAGGCTCGCCGGGCCGCCGTCAGGCTCGCGCTGATCTCGGTAGCCGCGTGACGCAGGGGCGCGAGCAATGTCGCCCTCATCTCCTCCGGCGTGCGCGTACCGGCCGAGACTGACACGTTGATGGCCGCCACCACGCGCTGGGAGGCATCGAACACCGGCACAGCCATCGACCGCAGCCCGATCTCGAGCTCCTGGTCCACCAGCGCGAAGCCCTGCTCGCGCACCCGCTCGAGTTCGGCGAGGAGGGCGGCCCGGCTATCGATGGAACGCGGGGTCATCTGCGAGAACGTCACGAGGTCGAGGTGGGCGAGCAGATCGTCCGGTGCCAGACCTGCCAGCAGCACCCGCCCCATCGACGTCGTGTAGGCCTCGAAGCGGGTGCCGACGCTGATCGTCACGCTCATGATGCGCCGCACCGCCACCCTGGCGACGTAGACGATGTCGCCGCCGTCGAGCACCGAAGCCGAGCTCGATTCGCCTGTCTCGCGGGAGAGCTGCTCGAGGTACGGCTGGGCGACCTGCGGCAGGGTGAGGGCAGAGAGGTAGCTGAACCCGAGCTCGAGCACCCGCGGCGTGAGCGTAAAGAGCCGCCCGTCGGTCTGCATGTACCCGACTTCGACCAGCGTCAGCAGAAAACGCCGGGCGGTCGCCCTGGTCAACGAGGTCTGCGCAGCGATCTCGCTGAGGGTCATGGCCGGGTGGTCTGCGTCGAAGGCGCGGATGACGGTCAGACCGCGGACCAGCGACTGCACGTACTGGTCGCTCGGCTCGGGCAGCTCGCTCGCTGGTCTGGGGTCTCGCTGCTCGGCCTGCACGCCAGTCATGCTACCGGCCTGAGACTTGCTGGCGATTCGAGGCATGCCACCGGCCCGACGCATGCAGTCGGCCCGAGGCATGCAGGGCCGTGGCCGCGCAGCCCGTCGGTCAGCTGGTGGCGCGCGCCACAACCCGGCACCGTGCTCCTCAGCGCTCGAGCACGACGGCGAGACCCTGCCCGACTCCGATGCAGATCGCCGCGACACCGACTCCCCCACCCCGGCGCTCGAGGGCCCTGGCGAGGTGCAACAGAATGCGTGCGCCAGAGGCACCGAGCGGATGCCCGATGGCAAGAGCTCCACCGTCGACGTTGACCTTCTCGGGGTCGAGTTCTGGCCACAGCTTCAGGCAGGCCAGCGATTGTGCTGCGAACGCCTCGTTCAGCTCGACCACGTCGACGTCGGCCCAGGTCTTGCCTGCTCTCGCGAGCGCCTTGTTCGCCGCTTCGACCGGCGCGATGCCGAAGATGTTCGGGTCGTTGCCGGCGACGGCGCGCGAGACGATACGGGCCAGCGGCTGCGCGTCGAGCGCACCTTCGCGGCCTATGAACATCGCGGCCGCGCCGTCGTTCAGCGGTGACGAATTGCCGGCCGTGACCGAACCGTCGCGTCGGAATGCCGGCTTCAGGGTCGCAAGGGATGCCCGGGTCGAGTCGGCCCGAATACCTTCGTCACGCGCGAGGGTGGTCCCGGGCACGAGCACGACCTCGTCGTCGTAGATGCCGGCGTTCCACGCTGCATCGGCACGCTGGTGACTGCGCACGGCGAAGTCATCCTGCTCCTCGCGTGAGATCGAATAGCGGTCGGCGAGGATCTCAGCGGTCTCACCCAGGGGAATCGTCCACTCAGAGGGCATCGCCGGATTCACCATGCGCCAGCCCAGAGTGGTCGAGTGCAGCGTCTCTGAGCCCGCCGGATACGCACGCTCGGGCTTCAGCAGCACCCAGGGTGCGCGGCTCATCGATTCGACACCGCCCGCGAGAATGAGATCGGCGTCACCCGCCTCGACCGCACGACTGGCCTGGATGGCAGCTTCAAGGCCCGACCCGCAGAGACGGTTGACGGTCACACCGGGCACGGAGGTCGGAAGACCGGCGAGAATGCTCGCCATGCGCGCCACATTGCGGTTGTCTTCGCCTGCGGCATTCGCATCACCCAGAAAGACGTCGTCGATGGTCGCGGTGTCGAGTGTCGGGTGCCGCTTCACGAGCTCTGACACGACGTGGGCTGCCAGGTCATCGGGCCGCACACCGGCGAGGGACTTGCCGAACCTGCCGATGGGGGTGCGGATACCGTCGTAGATGAAGCTCTCGGTCATGCGAGGGCGCCTTTCTGTTGTGCTGAAGAGTTCGTCTGGTCTGAAGTGTTGGCACGCGCTGCGTCGTTCGCGGGTGTCAGGGTCTCGTCACGCAGCGGGAGCCCGGTGAGCTCCCGCAATTCGTCGACAGTCGTTTCGCCGACCAATTCGATGACCGCAGCACCGTCGCGGCCGAGTTCGAAGATGGCCCGGTCGGTGTACAAGCGGTCGACGCAACCGAGACCCGTGAGCGGGTACGTGCACGTGTCAACGAGCTTGGAGCGGCCGTCTTTGCTGGCGAGCTCCATCATGACGTAGACCTTCTTGGCACCGATCGCCAGATCCATCGCGCCTCCCACGGCCGGGATGGCATCGGGGGCACCCGTGCTCCAGTTGGAGAGATCGCCCTTCTCCGAGACCTGGAATGCCCCGAGCACGCAGAGGTCGAGATGACCTCCGCGCATCATCCCGAACGAATCGCCGTGGTGGAAGTACGAGGCTCCAGGCAGTTCAGTCACCGGGAGCTTTCCGGCATTGATGAGATCAGGGTCGATGTGACCCTGCTCGGCCTCCGGGCCCATTCCCAGCATGCCGTTCTCGGTGTGCAGAATGATCTCGCGATCGCTCGGCAGGTAGTTCGAGACCAGCGTCGGGAGCCCGATTCCGAGGTTCATGTACGCGCCGTCCGGTACGTCGGCCGCCAAACGTTCTGCGATCTGTCGACGTGTCCACGAGTTACCTGACATCAGCCCACTCCTCTTTCTCGAATCGGTCACCGGTCTCGACGACGCGGTCCACATAGATGCCGGGAGTGACGACGTTCTCGGGGTCGATCTCGCCGAGCGGAACGATACGGTCGACCTGGGCCACCGTGATGGTCGCCGCGCTGGCCATGATCGGCCCGAAATTGCGCGAAGTCTTGCGAAACGTCAGGTTTCCCAGCCTGTCGGCCCGGTACGCACTGATGAGCGCGAAATCGGCGGTAATCGGATGCTCGAGAACGTATCCTCGCCCGTCGATCACGCGGGTCTCCTTGCCCTCCGCGAGCTGGGTACCGTACCCGGTTGGGCTGAAGAAGGCGCCGATCCCGGCTCCGGCCGCACGGATGCGTTCGGCGAGGTTGCCCTGCGGAACAAGTTCGAGCTCGATCTCGCCGGCACGATAGAGAGCGTCGAACACGTAGGAGTCGGTCTGGCGCGGAAAAGAGCAGACGATCTTCTTCACTCTCCCCGCCTTGAGCAGAGCTGCGAGGCCGGTATCGCCGTTGCCCGCATTGTTGCTCACCACGGTGAGGCCGGTCGAGCCCTGCTTCAGCAGGGCTTCGATCAACTCGACGGGCTGCCCGGCGAGGCCGAAACCGCCGATCATGATTGTGGCGCCGTCTGGAATGTCGGCCAGGGCGGCCGAAGCGCTCTCACTGGTCTTTGAAATCATCGTCACTCTCCGCTGGGTGAAGTTGCAGTTCCGTGAAGCTACAGGCCGGTGAAGCTTCAGCCTTCTCAAGCTCGCATTGTTCGTCTGTCGAACTTTTGTTCGTATCTCGATACTACGCGAATGCGCGACAAATCACCAGAGCAGGCGACGAAAGGTCAAAGCCAGGCAGGGCGGGCGCTGGAACGGTGCGGTTCGACCCGACGAAGGTGCAGAGCCGGCCGGAGAATGATGCGTGCTACGAGAGCGTCAGGTCCACATCGTCAGGCCGGAGTCGGTGAGTCGCGCCTTCGTGTCGTCGGCGGTCAGTGGCCGGCCGTAGAGAAAGCCCTGGGCGTGGGTGATGCCGAGGTCGACCAGCGTCTGGTGACCCGACTGGGTCTCGACACCCTCGACGACGGTATGCATCTGCAGGTCGCTGACGAGGTGGGCCACCGAACTCAGGATGATCTTGTGGCGCGGGTTGGTCTCGTCGGCAAGAAAGACCTTGTCGATCTTCACCGTGTGCAGCGGCATGCGCAGCAGGGCCGCTGCGCTGGCGTGATCCTGTCCGTAGTCGTCGAGCGCGAACGAGATCCCCGACTGCGTGAGGCTCCTCATCTGCTCGATCGCATCGGTGTTCAGGTCACTGATCGACGCCTCGGTGAACTCCAGACGCAGCTGCACCCTGGGGTGCGACTTCCGCATCGCCTCGAGATGCTCCAGCAGCTCGGGAGACGTGATCTGCGTGGCCTCGATGTTGATGTGCAGCGTCGGCGCGCCCGGTTCGATGTCGAGGAACTCCTCCATCGCCACATACGCGTCGGTGACGATGTCGATGGTGAGCCGGTCGAGAAGGCCCTGCTTGCGCGCCTCGCTGATGACGATCGGCGGAATGATGTTGGAGCCGTCTGGTGTGGTCAGCCGGGCCAGGGCCTCGAACCCGATGATGCGTTCGGCTTCGAGGTCGACGATCGGCTGGTACACCACGAACACGGTACGATCCCTGATCGCGGCAGAGACATCCGACGCCTTCGACCGCGAGTAGTCCGCCATGAGCGCGCTCGCTGGCAGGGGCCTGCCGAGCGACCCGTCGAACATGCGAACGGTGTTGCGGCCGGCCTTCTTGGCCGTGAACAGAACGGTGTCGGCGAGTTCGAACAGTGACGAGATCTCTTCGGCAGAGCCACCCCGCCCGATCGCACCCCCGATGCTCGCTGTGACATGGGGCTTGAGCTCGGCCGAGGCAAGATTGCTCCGAAGGCGCTCGGCCAGTAGAGCGAGGTCGGCGGATGATCGCACCACCGAGAACACGGCGAACTCTTCACCGCCAGTACGAACTGCGATGTCGGCCGCCCTGATGGTGCTCTGGATGGTCTCTGCGGTCCGCGACAGAACGCTGTCGCCCGTGCGGTGCCCGAATTCGTCATTGACCTTCTTGAAGTGGTCGAGGTCGAGCACGAGGCAGCCGAGCAACTGCTCATCGCGCTCGGCCACAGCGTCTAGCAGAGGCACCTGGATCTCCATGCCCCGCCGGTTGAGCAGGCCCGTCAGTGGGTCGGTGTGTGCAAGCTGCAGGGCGGCATCCCGCTCGAGTTCGAGAAAGGCCCTGAGGCGCACGATCAGAAAGGTTGCCGTTATCGCGAGCCCGATATAGATGAGGTAGGCGGCGATGATCGTGCTGCTGCGAAAACCGAGCACGAGAAGTGCCAGGGCGTGGCCGACGAGCCCGATCGCCATTCCTGGCCGGAACGTGTCGAGTGCAATGGCCGACATGGCGAGCCCGAGCAGGGAGAACGCGGCGATCACCGCCAGTTCGGGCGACGTGATCACAAACCCGACGAACGCGAGCACGATCATGGCGGCAACGATCAGGATTCTGCCCGGGATGTGCGAGGTCAGTTCGCGGTTGCGAATGAGAATCGCGACAATGATCGCCGCAACAGACAGGAATCCGAGTACCAAGCGCAACCACGACGGCTGGATGTCGACGAAAAGCGCGAAGAACGCATAACGAATCGAGGTTTCGACGGCGAGAATCTGAACAACGCGCGAGCGGAAGCCATTCTGCAAGCTGTCTGTTCTACTCATCGCCCAGCCCCCACTTCTCGCCCTGCTCCGACAATCGCGAAGCTCTGCGAGGCCTCCAACGCAAATCTACCGTTCGGAGCACTTTCGCGCGAACAGGGGATAGGCATGCAGCCATGCTTAGGATTAAGGGCAAGGAAAGCAGGCTCAGGTCCATGACCACAACCACTTCACCCACACCCGCGGCGCGCGTCGCACCCTCGACCCCGTCAGCGGCTGGGTCGGCACTCGCGCCAGCGTCCCCCCTCACCGACACCGAGGTCGAAGTGCTGCGCCGCGACTTCGGCATTCTCGGGTCGCAGGTGAACGGCCATCCACTCGTCTATCTCGACTCTGGCGCAACGGCACAGAAGCCGATGAGCGTGCTCGACGCAGAACGCGCCTACTATCTGACCGAGAATGCGGCAGTGCATCGCGGTGCGCACACCCTCGCAGCTGAGGCCACCGAGCGGTTCGAGAATGCGCGCGAGACGGTCGCCCGATTCATCGGCGCACAGCCCGACGAGGTCGTCTGGACTTCGAACGCCACCGAGGGCATCAACCTCGTGGCCTACGCGCTCTCTAACGCGAGCCTCGGGCGCGGGGGCCCGGCTGCTGAGGCGCTGAAGATCGGCCCCGGCGATGAGATCGTCGTCACCGAGATGGAGCACCACGCCAACCTGATTCCATGGCAGGAGCTCGCCGCGCGCACCGGCGCCACACTGAAGTACATACCCCTCAACGACGACGGCACTCTGCGCATGGATGTCGCCGCACAGATGATCGGGCCGCGCACCCGTGTGCTGGCATTCACTCACGTCTCGAACGTACTGGGCGTGATCAACCCCGTCGCCGAGCTCGTGGCCCTCGCGCATGCCGTCGGCTGCCTGGTGCTGCTCGACGCCTGCCAGTCGGCCCCGCACCTCGCGCTCGATGTGGCCGCGCTCGACGTCGATTTCGCCGTGTTCTCAGGTCACAAGATGCTCGCCCCGACCGGAATCGGGGTGCTCTACGGCAAGCGCGATCTGCTGAACGCGCTGCCGCCATTTCTCACGGGCGGGTCGATGATCACGACCGTCACCATGGAGAAGGCAGAATTCCTTCCCGCCCCGCAGCGCTTCGAGGCCGGCACCCAGAAGGTCTCGCAGTCCATCGCCCTTGCGGCCGCCGTCGACTACCTCACCGCAGTGGGCGTCGATCGCATCGCTCTGCACGAGGCCGAACTCGGGCAGAGACTGGTTTCAGGGCTCACGGCGATTCCCGGCGTGAAGGTGCTCGGGCCCGGGGTCGGCCACGAGCGGGTGGGGTTGGCGAGCTTCGATGTGCCGGGCATCCACTCGCACGACCTCGGCCAGTTTCTGGATGACCGGGGCATTGCCGTGCGCGTCGGCCACCATTGCGCGCAGCCGCTGCACCGCCGGTTGGGCGTCATTTCGAGCACCCGTGCGAGCACGTATCTCTACACGACGGCAGGCGAAGTGGACGAGTTTCTCGCCGCCACCGTCGACGCGATCGCCTTCTTCGGGGCGCACGCATGAGCTCGGGCGAGCTGCAGGGGCTCTACCAGCAGGTGATTCTCGACCACGCGCGCGAGCGTCACGGGTTCGGGCTCAGCGCGGGCGCGGCTGCCGAGTCGCACCAGGTGAACCCGACCTGCGGCGACGAGATCACGCTTCAGCTGCACCTCGATGAGAAGGGTGCGATCACGTCGCTCGCCTGGGAGGGGCACGGCTGCGCGATCTCGCAGTCGTCGGCGTCGCTGCTCTCCGACCTCGCGCCCGGGCTCAGCATCGACGGGCTCAGCGAGAGGATCGATGCCTTCCGGCTTGCGATGCGCTCGAAGGGCACCATCGAGCCCGACGAAGAGTTGCTCGGTGACGCGGTTGTATTGGGCGGCACCTCGCGCTACATCGCCCGCGTGAAGTGCGCGATGCTGGCGTGGGTCGCTGCCGAGGGCGCGATCGACGCCCTCCCCCGACACTAGGGCGGGTCAGACTAGCGGAGCGCGGGTCAGACCGCCTGCGCGAAACCGGCCGACGCGTCGGCGAGCTGCGACAGGTGCTCGGGCACGACCCAGCCCTTGCGCTGCATCGACTGTGCCCAGAGGCGGCCGGCCCGGTACGAGGAGCGCACCAGCGGGCCGGCGAGCACCCCGAGAAAGCCGATCTCCTCGGCCTCTTCTTTGAGCTCGATGAACTCATCGGGGTGCACCCAGCGGTCGACGGGCAGGTGCCGCGCCGAGGGCCGCAGGTACTGGTTCAACGTGATGATGTCGGTTCCGGCGTCGTGCAGGTCGTGCAGCGTCTGGCTGATCTCCGCGCGCTCCTCGCCCATGCCGAGAATCAGGTTCGACTTGGTGATGAGCGACGCGGCCCGCGCCTGGGTGATGACGTCGAGCGAGCGCTCGTACCGGAAGGCCGGGCGAATGCGCTTGAAGATGCGCGGCACGGTCTCGACGTTGTGCGCGAACACCTCGGGGCGCGAGGAGAAGACCTCGCCCAGCAGGTCGGGGTTGCCCGAGAAGTCGGTCGCCAGGATCTCGACGCCAGTTCCGGGGTTCATCGCGTGGATCTGCCGCACGGTCTCGGCGTGCAGCCAGGCGCCCTCGTCGGGCAGGTCGTCGCGGGCGACGCCGGTCACGGTCGCGTAGCGCAGGTTCATCTGTACGACCGACTCGGCAACTCGGCGCGGTTCGTCGCGGTCGTAGTCGGCCGGCTTGCCGGTGTCGATCTGGCAGAAGTCGCACCGACGTGTGCACTGCGAGCCACCGATCAGGAAGGTGGCCTCACGGTCTTCCCAGCACTCGAAGATGTTCGGGCATCCGGCCTCCTGGCAGACCGTGTGCAGGCCCTCGGTCTTGACGAGGTTCTGCAGCTGCCGGTACTCGGGGCCGAACTTGGCCTTGGTCTTGATCCACTCGGGCTTACGTTCGATGGGCGTCTCGGCGTTGCGGATCTCGAGACGGAGCATCTTGCGGCCCTCTGGCACGGCGCTCACGCGGCGACTCCTGCCGCAGCGAAGGCGTGTTCGAGCCTCGCCTGAACCGACGGCAGAACGTCGAGCGGCTCGACCTGCCTGCCCAGCACCTCGGAGATGGTCGTCACCCCGGCGTCGCGAATGCCGCACGCGATGATGCCGGCGTACGCGTCGAGGCTGTTGCTGCAGTTCAATGCGAACCCGTGCATCGTCACTCCCTCGGCCACGCGAATACCGATCGCACCGATCTTCGCCTCGCCGAAGCCGCGCTTCACCCACACGCCAGAGCGGCCCTCGACCTGGAACGCCTCGACACCCGCATCGGCCAGCACGCCGATCAGCACCTCTTCGAGCGTGCGCACGTACCGCACCACGTCGATCGGGTCAGCGAGCCGGATGATCGGATACCCCACCAGCTGACCCGGGCCGTGCCACGTGATCTTGCCGCCGCGGTCGACGTCGATGACCGGGGTTCCGTCGGTGGGTCGCTCAGAGACATCCGTGCGCTTGCCAGCCGTGTAGACCGATGGATGCTCGAGCAGAATCACCGTGTCGGGCAACTCCCTCGACACCACCGACCTTTGCACCGACCGCTGGAGCTCGAGACCCTCTTCGTAGGGCACCAGGCGTGCGCCGACCCCCGCATCGTGAAATTCGATCATGCGCTCACTCTACATTTGCTGGACTGAGTCCAACAACTTGAGCCGACAGCATCGCTCATCGGCTTCTCAGAGAAAGCTCAAAGGGTGGGCAGAGGCTCCTGCAGGGCTCCTCATCAGAACGCCCGCGAAGCTTGTGGCATGTCATCCACACTCACCCCTCCTCGCAGGCCCGTCGCGGCCTCGGCTCCGGCGAGCGCATCCCGCGGCGCGTCAGCGCCAGGCGGGTCTTCGGCCAGCGGGTCATCGGCAGGCGGCCCTGCGGCCGGTCTGAGCGCCGACACTCGCACCCGGGCGAAGAACCACCGTCGTCGCCAGACGGCTGCCGACGTGATGCAGCTGCTCTGTGTCACCTCGGTCGCAGCATCCATCGCCCTGTATCTCGCCTACGCCGGCCTCGCCGACTTCACCTCGCTGCAGGGCACGATCAACGCCTTCGGCATCATGGCGGGCCTCGCCGGCACCGACCTCATTCTGGTGATGCTCGTGCTGGCCGCGCGCGTTCCGTGGATCGACCGCACGGTGGGGCAGGATCGCGCGATCGCCCTCCACCGGGCACTCGGTAAGCCGGCCCTGTACCTGATTCTGGCCCATGGCGTGCTGCTCACCATCAGCTACGCGATGCTCGACCAGATCGACGTCGTCGGTGAGACCGTCTCGCTGCTCTCCAGCTCCACCGAGATGCTGCTGGCCTACCTCGGGCTCGGGCTGCTGGTGCTCGTCGTCGTCACCTCGATCGTGGCCGTTCGCCGGCGCTTCGCCTACGAGGCCTGGCACCTCATCCACCTGCTCAGTTACGCCGCCGTGCTCGTCGCACTGCCCCACCAGCTGAGCACCGGCGGCGTTCTCGCTGAGGGCACTCTTCAGCGCGTGTACTGGATCGCCCTGTACGTGGCCGCGTTCGGGCTGGTTGTCGTCTATCGCTTCGCTCTGCCGATCATCCGCTCGGCGCGGCACGGCCTGCGCGTCACCTCGGTCGAGACCATCGCCCCCGGCGTCGTGTCGATCGTCATGTCGGGCACGAAGCTCGACTCGCTCAGGGCGCAGGGCGGGCAGTACGCGGTCTGGCGGTTCTGGAGCGCGAACACCTGGTGGCACGCCCACCCCATCTCGTTCTCGGCGGTGCCCACGGCGAATGCCATCCGTATCACCGTGCGCGACCTCGGTGCGGGGTCGGCGCGCATCAGCCGCGTGCCCGTCGGCACCTCGGTGTCGATCGAGGGACCATACGGCGTCTTCACCGACCGCGCGCGAACGTCACCGTACCTCTCTGTTGTGACCGCTGGCATCGGCATCACCCCGGTGCGCGCCATGCTCGAGCACGCTTCGCTCCGCCCAGGGGAGGCCACCGTTCTGCTGCGCGCGAGCGACGAGAACGGGCAGTACCTCTGGCAGGAGGTCGCCGGCATCGCGTCGTCGACAGGCAGTTCGGCCTTCTCGATGATGGGCCACCGCCCCGCCGGAACCGACACGTGGATGTCGGAGTCGGCCATCCGCAGCGGCGTCACCCTCGAGACGGTCTTCCCGCACCTGCACAACTCCGACCTCTACATCTGCGGGCCGCAGGCCTGGGCCGACCTTGTCGTTCAGGATGCCCGGCGAGCCGGCCTCGCAGAGAAACAGATACACCTCGAAAGGTTCGAATCATGAGAAAGAGAGCTGTCTTCGGTTCGGTTCTGTCGTCGGCGGCTGTGCTGGCTGCAGGGTGGCAGATCGGCATGCACGAGCAGGATGCGGCGGGGCTGGCGTCCGCCGGTGCGTCGACGTCGAGCAGTGCGTCGGCTGCGACGGGGGCCTCGACCGACACGGGTTCGGCGAGCGCGGATGGGAGCGCCGGGACCAGTGGTGGGTCTGCGTCGACGTCGGCGACAGCATCCGCAACGCCTTCGCCGTCGGCGACCACTGCGCCTGCGACCGCCCAGACCTACACCGGCTCGGTCGTCAACACGCGCTTCGGCACCATTCAGGTCTCGGTGACCGTAGCCGACGGCGCCATCACCGATGTCACCGCGCTGAAACTCACCGACGACGACCACAAGTCGGTGCAGATCAGCGCGCGTGCCGCCCCGATTCTGCGGAGCGAGGTGCTCGCGGCCCAGTCGGCGAACGTCGCGACGGTGAGCGGGGCAACCTATACGAGCGACGGCTACCTGCAGTCGCTGCAGTCGGCCCTCGACCAGGCCGGGCTCTAGGGTCGCGCGCTAAGGTCGGGCCGCCCCCCCCCAGATCGACCAATCGTCGGCCCTCGTTCAAACCGACGCACTATTTCGCGCGGCTTGACTCAGGGCCGACGATTGGTCGATCTCCGCGTCTTCGTCGCTGCGCAAAACCGACGAACCTCAGCCCGACCGGCGCACTATTTCGCAAGGTCCGGCTGACGTTCGTCGGATTTCCGGTCTGGTGCGGCGCAGCACGTGGGCTGCACCATCCACACCAGTCGCGCGTGCCAACACCTCTTCGCCCCGGCCACCTCATGGTCGTATTGAACGTCGACCTACGGCACGCGGTAGCCTGCCGTGCGGAACAGCTCGTACCACTCGGCACGAGTGAGTGGGATGCCCGACCCCAGCGCCGCGTCGGCGACACGCTGCGTCGTGGTTGTGCCCAGCACCACCTGCATGCGCGCCGGGTGGCGGGTGATCCACGCCGTTGCGATGGCGATCGGAGGAACGTCGTAGTGTGCCGCAAGCCGGTCGATCGCGGCGTTGAGCTCGGGGTACTCGGGCGAGCCTAGGAAGACGCCGTTGAAGAATCCCGCCTGGAAGGGCGACCATGCCTGAACGGTGATCTTGTTGAGGCGGCAGTAGTCGAGAATGCCACCACCGTCGATTGTCGCCGACTGGTCGACGCCAGACATGTTCGTCGCCACACCCTGGGCGACGATCGGTGCGTGGGTGATCGACAGCTGGAGCTGGTTTGCGACGATCGGCTGGCGAACGGAGGCTTTCAGAAGGTCGATCTGACGCGGAGTGTGGTTCGAGACGCCGAAGGCACGCACCTTTCCTGACGCTTCGAGCTCGTCAAAGGCGCGGGCCACTTCGTCGGGTTCGACAAGGGCGTCTGGCCGGTGAAGCAGCAGTATGTCGATGTAGTCGGTTCGCAGTGCACGCAACGAGTCTTCGACGCTCGACACGATGTGCTCGTACGAGAAGTCGAAGTACGGGCCTTCAGGAACAATTCCTGTCTTCGTCTGGATCGTCACCTCTTCTCGCTCTGCAGGTGTGAAACCCATCGCTGCGCCGAAACGTTCCTCGCACTCGTGCCTTCGCGAACCGTAGACATCGGCGTGGTCGAAGAAGTCGATGCCGGCATCCCGAGCAGCCCCGACGAGTGTACGAATCTCGTCGTCAGTCTTGTCGGCGATGCGCATCAAACCGAGCACGACGTTCGGGGCCGTCATTCCGGCGGGGCCAACGGGAACAGTAATCATGGAGCAAGCCTTTCAGAGGGTAGAGAGGTCGAAATGCGCAGACCACGGGTGTCAGTCTAGAGAGCGTGAGTTTCTGCTGGCATTGATCTAGGACGGCCGATTCGTCTTCAGCCTGATCGCGGCCGACGCAGGCGAATCGGCCCCTTCGCCGTCGACGGATCTACGACCGTTCCGCCCTGCGTGATCTCCAACCGCCCCGCCGCGACGAGGCGACGGGCGGCGCGGCGCGCTGGCTCCATCAACTCACGCCAGGTTTCGCCGCCGATGGCGCGCGCCGCGTCTGACGGGCAGATCGAGGCATCCATCGCCCGCTTCTCGAGCAGGTTCTCGATGGTTCTCTCGAGCTCACGATCGGTGTCGGTGATGCCGTGTCGACGGCACGCATCCGAGCAGTAATTCACGTTGGCCCAGTCACGAGCCCACGCGGCACGCCACGTGATCGTGCGGCCGCACGACGCGCACGTACGATCGGCACGCTCGGCCCTTTCGAGTTCTGATGCGCTTTTCCGGTGTGCCACCATTCCATTCTGCGCCCCTGCGGCCGCGCTTGCCCGCGCTGCTCCCGGCGAAATCACTCAACCCTCGGCCGTGAGCCAAACCAACGCACTATTTCGTGCGGTTTCATCGAGGGCCGACGATTGGTCGATTCGAAACGGCGACAGCAAGCACATAGGCCGCGGCGCTGAAGACGACGGAGGCCATCATTACGAGCAGCAAAGCCTCCCAGTATCCGAACAGCGCAATGGGCAGCACCGCAAAGAAAGTCGAACCCAACACGACCAGCCCGAATCGAATCCAATAAGGGTGCCGTCGAAACTTGAGGCTGGCGAGATACGCGATGATTCCGCCAGTGGCCGACAGCGGTCCGATGAAGAGTCCGATGATTCCGGCGAGAACTGCCGTCGTCCACGTCCACGGCGACACCCCACCGCTTCTCGTAACCTCAAGAACTAGTTCAATGACGAATGCGGCCGCGCCACCCAGAGGGATCGACAAGACAGGGATCACCTTGACGATGTGTGGGCGCAGGCTGAATCTGTCTACGCCCGCACCAGCCCGTTGCTCAACCATGCTTTCCCTTGATCGCTTCGTCTTCTGGAGCGTCACGCGGATTGTTCCTCATCCAAATTGGAACTGCAGCAAACGCCAAGAGGATTGGGACGTGAAACGTCATGAGCAGCGCCACACGGATCCCAAAAATAAGCAGCACTA
The DNA here is from genome assembly GCF_018889995.1 of Subtercola sp. PAMC28395. Classification (NCBI taxonomy): domain Bacteria; kingdom Bacillati; phylum Actinomycetota; class Actinomycetes; order Micrococcales; family Microbacteriaceae; genus Subtercola; species Subtercola sp. PAMC28395. The sequence continues at coordinate 609,037 of NZ_CP076547.1, forward strand.
TTCCCGCAATGACCCACACCGCAGCTATGGAGAAAAGCACAACCGCCAGAACCCGGAGCCGTTTCCTTAGAAGCACGTTTCGACCGATTTTCATATCTTCGCTACCAATCGAAACCGTGGGCTTACCGCCCTCGATTCCGAGTGTTGCACCATCGACTTCGCGTTCTTGGACATTGCCTCGGTCATGCCACGAGCGGCGGCACGTGCGATAGCCGCCTGAGCAACGGCTGCAATCCAATGGAGACTCCGTAAGAACTTGAAACAGATGCAGCGTCCGGCTCACCAACGACAAATTCTGTTGATGAGGGAACCCCACCAATATTGCAGCCACCACAGTCAACTTTCTCAGTACGCATCGAACAGCTTGATGCGATGGTCGACATCTTCGATCCGACTCCACGGCATGTACCGCGGCGGGGGCCCGTGCAGAAAAGGGCGCACAACGCATCGAACCATGAAAACAACGAAATTCTGATCCAGCCAACCAAGCCAATGCCCTAACGTCGCTCCGCGCGCGTCTAGGGAATAGCCAACAAATAGCCACGCAATAAATCCCAGGGGTATGCGAAGCCACAACGCTAACGAACGGACTATGAGAAGGGTCAGGGCGCCGACCCAGTTGAGGCGCGACATTTCCATTAGAACCCTCCTCGGAAGTTCTCGATGCGATCGCCCTGTGGATTCAGCCCAGAGAACCCAGCCAATGGGCTGAATAGGTCATTTTCTGCGTGATTTTCGGCAGATACAAAATTCAATTTACCCGCACCTCGAATTCCTAGCAGGATGACCGACATTCCCGTAGTGATCGCAGAGACCCATTGCGCCCGTCGGCTAACGGCATGTCCTTTCCGGCTCAAGATCGATACCCTAGAGCTCCATCGATTCGATTTAAGATCGTGGTGGCGCCTCGCTGGGTCGTGCCCGTGATACCGAAGAGCCATCGGGATGCTGGGCGAATCGCGAGCTCGGCACGTGCCCCGTCTTCCGCCTGAAATTCAACGATAACGCCGGTCTCGGGCAAACCTTGTATTCGGAACTTGGTCGTTCGTATCGCAATGATCGAACTCTTTGCGATTCGGAAATTTGGATTGCTCGTTCGCATCGACAACGCACCCCAAAAAGTCAACCCAGATTCGTCTGCGCGCACTGACGCCCAGAGTTCATGAGTACCTGCGTAGATTTCTTTGCCCAGTACTCTCGCACTTGGCGAAATCCCTACCCTGCTGAGATTGCCCTGGAGCGATGTGAACACGTGTGCGGCGGCGTCAGCCCTGCGAAGCCGGATGTTTCTTACGACGACAGGTAGGCCAAAAAACAGCAATGTTAAGAGTGCTGATCCAAACATCGCGAAGAAGGTGATGCCAACAACGTCGGGCCTTCCGTGCGAGAATGCCTGAATCATCCTCAGGAGAAAGACGAGGCCGAAGATTGTGTACGCAAGAGAAACGCCCAGCGTACTCAGGGCGTCTCGACGCCTCTCCTGCAAAGAATCGTTCACAAATTGCCGCCTTACTAGATTGATCAGCGCATTTCCATACTCTAAATATGACTGTCCATGACGTCCGTCCACCCTTGCCTGCGCCAGTCGTGTCGATGGCCAGTCCAGTTAACCCGAGCGCCCAGTTTGCAGCTTTAGCCCACACATCAAGGTGCTTCGCGCCATTCACGACGTCCGTGCCAAGAACCCCCAAAGCCAGTCCTGCAATGCCGACTCGACAACCAACCGTATTGGCGTCGAGGATGCAATCCATGGCCGTAGAAGCGACACCGGCTGCAGCACCCCAGCTCAGTGCAGCGGCGGCGATCTCGGGCTGTCCCGCCTGGGCAGCAGCCCAAGCGACCGGCAGCGATCCCGCACTGATCGTCGCGAGGGAGGCTGAAAGCGTTCTATATTGCTGAATCGAAAATGAATTTGTATTCGTCAAAGCGAGTTGAGTAGGCAATCCAGCCGTGCTGCGCGAATTCCACACAGACCTCGACGCGCTGCCGCGACTAGCTCGCAATCCACCCATCAATCCGCCGTAGCCACACCCACTCCCGCATTCAATTCGGTATCCCGACAGGTCGTACTTGTTGACGGGGTCGTTCGGGTAGTTGTAGGCGTTGGCGTTGCCGCCTTCCACCGCATCGACACCGAGGAACCGGCCCAAAGCGGCGACGTACTGCCGGGCACCCATCTCGACCGTCGCGATCGAACCCTGGTGCTCGTAGAGTTTGTCGTTGCCGCCCAACCAGCCATAATCCGCAGCCCCCGGCAGCGTGTCAGGTACCGTGCCGTCGCTGGCCGTCGTACCGATGACACCGGTCGCGCTGATCGGTTGACCGTACGGGTCGTAACGGTACACGGATGACCGAACCCCAGCCTGGGTCGCGGTCACCACCGTGTCACCATGAATGTTCGGGTACGACCACACCTGATCACCCGTTGCCGGGATCAGAACGGTGACGCCGCCAGGGAGGGCGAGCATCCGCGACACCGCCGCCGTGCCCTCACGCACCATGATGGGTGAGCTGCCGCCACCGGCGTACAAGTAGAACACCGTACTCGTGCCCGTACCAGCACCCGTGCCGGGAACAACCGTGGTTCGGGAGACGATCCGGTCGGTCTGATCGCGCAGGTACGTCACCGTCGTACCATCCGTGACACCACCGGTCAGCGTCGTCGTCACGTGACGGTTCACCGCGTCATACCCCAGAGTCTGATCAGCCAGGGTCTTCATGTTGCCGTGACTGTCATAGACCAGCTTCGCCGCAGGCAGGGCGGTGTTCGTCGTGTCAGCACCCGACACCGGGTTCGTGACCGTGCTCGAGGTCAACTGATCGGCGTTGTTGTAACAATACGCCGTCGACGTTGTCACACCACCGAACACATCCGTGAGGCTCGTGCGGTTACCGTCCATGCCCGCCTTCGTGTTCACCCCACACCCGCCGGTCGCGGCGAACCCATAGGTGAGCGTGTGCCCGGCCGTTGACGCTGTGATCAGCCGGCCCGCACCGTCATACCCGTAGGTCGACACGGCAGCGGTCGCCGTACCGTCTTGGGTGCTGTCTTTCAACACCCGGCCCGCCTGCGACCGCGCGACCGTGTCACTGAGGCCCGGCTGGCCGGCAGCGAATGACCACGACAGACCCACCGTCGCACCGACACTGTTACGGGTGATGGCCTGTAACGCCGAACCATTACCTGCGTTGCCGGCACCCGAAGGGTACGACACAGACGTGAGTTGCCCTGTCGCGTCATACGCAGGCACGGCGATCACGTTCGCGCCGTCTTTCACCTGGGTGACCTGCCCGTCGACGTTGAACGTCGCCGACTGCACACTCGCCGTGCCGCCCGCGGGGAGCACCGATGTCGACGTCACCTGGCCGAGCGTGTTGTACGTCGGCGTCGTGACCGTATTCCACACATCGGTGTACGACACTGTACGACCCAGGAGATCGATTGTGGTGCTGATCTTGCCACCTGTCGTCGTGGCCGAGAGCGAGTCATCTGTCGACCATCCAACCAGAGGATTACCGGTCGGCACACCCGCGGCCGAATACGTACCCTCGGCCGTGTACCCGTTCGTCACTGTTCGGATCGTCGTCTGCGCACCGTACGGAGGATACGTCGTCTTGGTCACCTGGCCACGAGCGTTGTAGGTGACACACTGCCACCCCGAATCAGCGGATGCCCGCGACCCGGCAACCCGGCCGAACGCGTCGTACACCACACTCGAGACGATGTTCCCACCGCCCGCAGTCGTCGGCGAAGGAGTCGTCGTGCTCTGCAGCATGCCGTACTGCTTCGTACCCAACGGCACCCCGCACACCGGCGTCGTGAGCGCCGGCGAGAACGACGCCTCATACCCACCGTTATCGGAGTAGTACGCATACGTGTAACCCGCGTTGGCCGCACGCATCTTTCAACCGCTCACTTCATAGTCAAGCCACCTTGAGAAGTACGTCCGTGGATAGCTGTGCGAGACGTGAAACTATGGCGCCTGTCAGCACTATTCCAGAGCCCAACCTCCCGGGGCCGAATGAAATGACCAAGTAGCGGCGATCTGGCGAGCTCGACAGCGGTGCCTTTGCGTGATGGGCAGAAGTCGAGACTAAGCCATCTATGGCACTCTCAAATTGTTCTTGTCGAAGTATCGCGTCCGGTTCAGAAATCACGCTTCGATTGCCTCCCGGGATTTCGACGTCTGCACCGATGCGCCTTTCCGCCATATCGAGGACAATTTCGCAACGATCTGGGAGGTCTTCTGCAGTGTTCTCATCCTCGGAACGAAGAACGTCGATGTAGACATCACTGCTCCACCGAGCCCATATTCCTAACAGCTGCGCCGGGAGCACGATCCGCATTCGTCCAGCATCTGGCCAAAGCGAGAACCTCATGTTCACGAGCCCTCCTCGCTCGAGCACCGACTCGGGCGAGAATTTCGTCTTATCCAAAAGCGTCGCGCTTTCCGGCCAAACGTCACTCAACGCAATGGGTACTGATCCACTCCGGAGATACAGAGTCTCAGCATGAAGAGTCACCACTACAGACTCATCCTTCCTAGTGGTCACGTGCTCGGCGCCATGAAGTTCGTTCGGCGTCACTAGCTCGCGATTGGGAAACAAGACTGATGTGACGACGTAGATGCAACTCGAGAGAGAACCCATCCGCCCTTGCCCTTCTGTTTGATCACGCAAAAAGCAATTCGAATGCTTCATCAACTCTCTTATCCCGTTGCTGCGGAAAATGGAAGCGTAATCACTCCCACAATCACGATTACAACGACAGCGACAACGACGCCCACCTGATTCTGATCGACCTTTACTGGGTTATTGGGAAGGCTGGCACTATGAAGGTAGTCATCCAAATTTCCGATTGATTCGCCGTCCCCACCCTTGATTCTTACATCCCCGTTGTCGAGATCAATTTCGACGTCTGGGTTACTTCGTTTGCCGCCAATCACCCCCCCATCTTGCTTGAGACGTTCTATTGCCGAATTGATGTCTCTCACAGGTATTCCCCACCGCTGAGAAACCCTCGACGGACGATCTGTCCAGGAATGGGCCTGCGATATTCCGACTTTGAATTGTGCTGGACTGAACGCGCGCACACCTTGATAGATGCCTCGTGACTTGATCAACGCGGCACGAGATTCGTATGCATCAGGGCTCATGTTCCCGCTGAGGTCAAACTTGTTGATGGGGTCGTTGGGGTAGTTGTAGGCGTTGGCGTTGCCGCCCTCGACCGCGTCAACGCCGAGGAACCTTCCCAAAGCCGCGACGTACTGCCGGGCACCCATCTCGACAGTCGCGATCGAACCCTGGTGCTCGTAGAGTTTGTCGTTGCCGCCCAACCAGCCATAATCCGCAGCCCCCGGCAGCGTGTCAGGTACCGTGCCGTCGCTGGCCGTCGTACCGATGACACCGGTCGCGCTGATCGGTTGACCGTACGGGTCGTACCGGTACACGGATGACCGAACCCCAGCCTGGGTCGCGGTCACCACCGTGTCACCATGAATGTTCGGGTACGACCACACCTGATCACCCGTTGCCGGGATCAGAACGGTGACGCCGCCAGGGAGGGCGAGCATCCGCGACACCGCCGCCGTGCCCTCACGCACCATGATGGGTGAGCTGCCGCCACCGGCGTACAAGTAGAACACCGTACTCGTGCCCGTACCAGCACCCGTGCCGGGAACAACCGTGGTTCGGGAGACGATCCGGTCGGTCTGATCGCGCAGGTACGTCACCGTCGTACCATCCGTGACACCACCGGTCAGCGTCGTCGTCACGTGACGGTTCACCGCGTCATACCCCAGAGTCTGATCAGCCAGGGTCTTCATGTTGCCGTGACTGTCATAGACCAGCTTCGCCGCAGGCAGGGCGGTGTTCGTCGTGTCAGCACCCGACACCGGGTTCGTGACCGTGCTCGAGGTCAACTGATCGGCGTTGTTGTAGCAATACGCCGTCGACGTTGTCACACCACCGAACACATCCGTGAGGCTCGTGCGGTTACCGTCCATGCCCGCCTTCGTGTTCACCCCACACCCGCCGGTCGCGGCGAACCCATAGGTGAGCGTGTGCCCGGCCGTTGACGCTGTGATCAGCCGGCCCGCACCGTCATACCCGTAGGTCGACACGGCAGCGGTCGCCGTACCGTCTTGGGTGCTGTCTTTCAACACCCGGCCCGCCTGCGACCGCGCGACCGTGTCACTGAGGCCCGGCTGGCCGGCAGCGAATGACCACGACAGACCCACCGTCGCACCGACACTGTTACGGGTGATGGCCTGTAACGCCGAACCATTACCTGCGTTGCCGGCACCCGAAGGGTACGACACAGACGTGAGTTGCCCTGTCGCGTCATACGCAGGCACGGCGATCACGTTCGCGCCGTCTTTCACCTGGGTGACCTGCCCGTCGACGTTGAACGTCGCCGACTGCACACTCGCCGTGCCGCCCGCGGGGAGCACCGATGTCGACGTCACCTGGCCGAGCGTGTTGTACGTCGGCGTCGTGACCGTATTCCACACATCGGTGTACGACACTGTACGACCCAGGAGATCGATTGTGGTGCTGATCTTGCCACCTGTCGTCGTGGCCGAGAGCGAGTCATCTGTCGACCATCCAACCAGAGGATTACCGGTCGGCACACCCGCGGCCGAATACGTACCCTCGGCCGTGTACCCGTTCGTCACTGTTCGGATCGTCGTCTGCGCACCGTACGGAGGATACGTCGTCTTGGTCACCTGGCCACGAGCGTTGTAGGTGACACACTGCCACCCCGAATCAGCGGATGCCCGCGACCCGGCAACCCGGCCGAACGCGTCGTACACCACACTCGAGACGATGTTCCCACCGCCCGCAGTCGTCGGCGAAGGAGTCGTCGTGCTCTGCAGCATGCCGTACTGCTTCGTACCCAACGGCACCCCGCACACCGGCGTCGTGAGCGCCGGCGAGAACGACGCCTCATACCCACCGTTATCGGAGTAGTACGCATACGTGTAACCCGCGTTGGCCGCACCCGAAGCAGTGGCTGCGGGCAACGTCTTACCCACCCGACGCTGATACCCGGTCGCTGCAGTCTCGTAGCTTGTCGCCGTCGTGAGGTTCGCACCAGATGGGTCGATTGTTGACGACACTGCCATGCCCAACCAGGGGTTAGACCCGTAGGCCGTCGTCGACGACATGTTAGACACCGCGCCGGCAGCGACACCTGTCGTTCCCGTCGGCACCGTGTCATACGTGACACTGCTCGTCGAAAGACCATAGTCCGGCTTCAACTGCGCAGCCGGGACGACGTTGGAACCGGTGACATCGGGTCGAGTCCAGAACAGCGCGAGTGTGCCCTGCGCGGCCTGGTTGGCGTAGTCCAGCCTGATGGAGACTGTCTTGCCCGCGGTCATCCCCTGCACTGTGCCCACCGTCGACCAGTGTGCGGCAGAGTTGACGTTGTCATCGACGACGAGCACGTTGTCGATCCAGAGGCGCGTGCCATCGTCGGCATAGGTCTTGAACTGGTAGTCGCCGTTTGCCGGGAAGGTGATCGTACCCGTGAGGCGCGCCGACCAGGAGCTCGTCGTTATGGCTGGGATGGGTGCAGTGGTGCCCCAGTCACGGTTGATGTCGCCGGGCATGACGGTGCCCGGAATGCCGAGGCTGTAGCCCTTGGGCACGCCCGTCCAGCCGGGGTTGTCGTAGTAGGCGGCGTTCAAGCCCTGCAGGTTCTCGTCGTACCCGGTGTGAGTGTGCGCGACCGTTGTCGTGCAGGCCGTCGTGGCGGTGCGGTCTGAATTGAAGCACGACGGTGCCGCGGGGCCGTAGCTGTCGGTGACCCGGTCACGATTGTCGTAGACCGTGGTCGACATCAGGCCCTGCGCGTTTGTGGCAGACAGAGTCTGGTCTTTGTCGTTCCAGACGGTTGTCGAGCTCAGCCCCGAGGGGCTGGTAGCGCTCGTGGCGCGGTATGCCGCGTCGAAAGTGACCTTCTGCGCGTGCCCCGTCGTGCCCGTTGTGTTCGGCAATGGCGTGCCAGCGGAGTCGACGACGTCGACGTAGGTCGTGCCGTCGACGGCGGTCACTGACGGGCCGGCCGCGACGGGTGCAACCGCGTAGGTGTACTTCTTGGTCGGTCGGGCCGTTGTGTTTAGGCCGTCGGGTGCGGGAAGTGAAACCTTGATCGCTCGACCGGTTGAGTCATACGTGATGTCTGTTCGGGTGCCGGAGCTGGCGGTGCGGCCCACAACCGCATTGATCCAGTCCCATCCGAGAGGATTTCGTACCGTTATTACTCGCCCAGCTCCGTCGTAGGAGAAGGACGACTTCGCGCCGCCGGGGTTGACGATCGACTCGAGGTAACCGTTTTGATCGTAATGAATATCCGTTGTCTGGGCAGGCACCGAATTCTGCGTGGGGTAGACGATCTGACAGAGCTTCGGGCCCGCGCCTATCGCCGCAGCCGCAGTCAGAGCCGGGTCGCCCGTACAGACGGTCGCGTAGATGAAGGAGACTTCGCGGGCATAGCTCGCAGGAGTCGAACCGACGTTGGTTTGAGACAACCTGTCACTGATCTTGTCGACGGCACCCGTATCCGATCGGAAGGAAACAACTGGGGCCGCGGGTTTGAGCGCTTCTTGCGGGCTCGAGACCTGCACGACTTTTCCCTCAGTGTTGAACAGATAGGTGGTGCCGGCTTCGTCTGTGAGGCTGACCTGCTTGTTCGCATCCAGGCTCAGAATACCCGCCTCCCCGGGTGGGGGCGCGTATCCACCGGCGGCCTTCTTCGTGTACGTGTGAACGCTGCCCGAAGCATCAGTGAGAACGATTGAGGAGTCGGTCACCGCGGCCGAAGAGTAGAAGCCAGACGGCCCTGCGAGTGGTGTCGAGCTCGACCACCCGGTGGGGAGCGTGTTGATGGTGCGGGTGAACCAGCTCGCCGGAACAATCTGCTGCGTGCTGGTCTGGCCCTTCAGGCGCACCCACAGCTTCATCTGGGCGCCGCCCCCGTTTTCGAAGTAGTTCACGGTGATCGGGACTGGCGTTGTAGACAGAGCAGTCGACCCAGCGCCCCACCCGGTTTCGGCCGCCGTGTTCCACTGGTCGACCATCATCGTGCCGTTGACCAGGATCTGGGTTCCGTCATCGCGGTTGTACCCGAATTCGTACTGGGTCGGTGTCGCATCGGGAGACCTGATGAAGCCCGTCCACCGGGCCATGAAATGGTCGTTGTCGACGACCCCTGGTGCCGGAGAACCCGCAGTGCCGTTGCTGCCATCGACCCAGTCGAAGTTGATCGCCGGATCTACCCGGCTGATGACCTTCTTGGCCGCCGCGAAATCCGACGCCGCCCCGGTCGGAGCGGCCGGCATACCGTTGAAATAATCGGCGTTGAGGCCCGCGTTCGAGGGCGCCTGCGAATTGTAGGAGAACGACATTCCCATCGGCCCACCGACCGTTGCGACTGTCGGCGAGGTGAACTGCATGTTCACGTTGCCGTTGGCCAGGTTCACCGTGACCGGGCCAGCCGTATCGGTCGGAGAGGGCCCGCCCGCGCCGATGCGCTTGTTGACGCTGAACTTGTTCACCCAGAACGGGCCGAACGTGCCAGCGCTGTCTTTGGTGAGCACGGTCCAGGAGTACGTGCCGCCATCTTGCAGCGATGTTGCGTCGGGTGGCGTCCACGACGGAGTGACACCGGCAGCGAAGGTCAGCCACGACGAACTCACGACCTGGCCCATCGTTGCATCGGACCCGGTAGTCACGCGGAACTGGTACTGGAAAGCCAAGCCGTTCGGATGCGTTGCGGGAGCGACGGAGAGCATCGGTTGCGTGGTCACCACGACAGCCTTGTCGATCGGTGTGGCGGTGCTCTGGTCGGGATGCGCGGGGTTGTCGGTCGTGAAGCTGTAGACCGGCGTGCTCGGCCACACGGGAGAAGAAGGGTCGGTGTTGAAATAAGCGTCGTGCACCCAGGAACGCCAGTAGTACGTGGTGCCGGGTTGCAACAGATGAGCGGGAATCGTCATCGTGTCATTCGAATACCACCCGGAGTCGTAGATCTTGCTCGCGTCAGGGTCTGCCGTGGTGCCGAGCCGGAAGAGGTGGGCGAGGCCAGCGCCTTCCGGGTCGTACCCACCGTCAACGTGAAGGGAGGGCGTGAACGAGGTGTTCGTTGCTCCGTTGGCGGGGGTGGGCGTGTTTCCCGGGCTCGGGTAGTCCTTGTAATACACGAGCATCTGCAGGTCGGCGTGCTCGTAGGTGAACGTGTTCGGGGTCTCGTCTCCCGCTATGGCCAGGTAGTACCCCGAGACGTGATCGCGAGCCAATTGGTTGAGTCGGTTTGCGAGGCGCATGTCATTCGGATCGGAAGCGCCACTGGTGGCATCGAACCCGACGTTGCCGAGCTGTTCGCCCAAGCTGTCGAAACCCAATTGCGTCGCGTGATAGAGGCCGCCCTGGTGATAACCGGTGCTCGAATCGTTGTATTTGTCGACCGCCGCGACTTCGGCTGCAATGATCTGTTTGCCGAAGAATTGCTCGTAGTTGAAGTGGACCACGGTGCGCCAGACGCCGCCGTTGTTCGAGTTGCCGACTTGGGCACCCGCGTTCACGTTCGTCAGGCCGTTGCTCTTGTACGTATGGGTGTTGTCATTGTCGATGCCTGGAGCGGTCGTCGGGTCGACGGAGACCGGGTAGACCCTTGCAGGGTCATTGAGCCACACCATGCTGGGTTGCATGCTGACCAGGTACTGGTCGCCCTCGCGCAGAAGCGTCATACCCACCGCAGCCTCGGCGTCGGTCTTCTGACCGTCTACGCCAGACGAATCCCACATGCGGGGTGCGGGGATGACGAACTTCACTTCACCCGCTGAATCGGAGAATTCAATGCTGCCTTCGGCGGTCTTCACCGCCGACAGACCGGCGGCGTCGACCTTCCACGTCCAGGCCGTTGCGGCAGCGGGGCGGGAGTTTAGCCGGAGGAGTTCTTTGACGTCGGCTTCGTTCACGTCATAGACCAGGTCAGTGCCCGGGAAGACGTCTTTGTACTCGAGATGGTTCTTGGAATCTGACCATGGCGCGAGATCTCGCTGGAGAACCGAGTGAGCGGCACCCTTCAGGGCGAAGCCGATCGTATTCGAGTCTCTCGTCATCGATACGACGGTCGAATCGTCAGCGTATTGCGAGAACTGCGGGTGCAATGGATTCAGCTCCACCTTCGCACCGCCCTGGCCGAGCCAGGACCACGGCCCGGTCGTTGTCAGATCGGTCTGAATCGGCACCCACGAATTGCTGCTGTCTTGAATGTTGATGGGCGATGTCGAAACCGACGAGATCTTCATGCCGTCGGGGCCGGCATACGTGTTGCTGAATTCGTCGGCCGCGACGACCGTCTTGCCGTTCGGGTCGAAGTTCGACACCGCGGCCGAGGCGTCGACAGGATCCGCCGTTGGTGCAGGCGACGGTTGCACGACCGGTGCGGGATCCGGCGTAGAGGTGTCAGTCGCGCTACCCGGTGACGACGAGATCGGCGGCAACACCGGAGTGTCTGACTGCTCGGCCTGCACGTCGGGCACAACGCTCGAATCAGAAGGGGCCGAAGTCGGATCGGCGGCAGCGACCGGCGACGTGAGACCGACAACGAGCAAGACCGTCAATGTCATAGCAGTGACAACAGACGAAGCGAAACGCATGGACAACACTGACCAACCCCAAACTTACTTCGGCATCCACGCGGTCGCGAAGGAGCCCCCGAGAGTGAAGCTAGAGCAGCGGCAGCGGTGTCGGCAAGTCGGGCAACGCCGCTGTTCCGCCCGTTTTCTTTGGCGCATGGCCCCCTCTCGAGTCACAAAATTCACACCAACATGTGTCGGGGGTTCGCGTTCGATAAGAATTCGCCCAGAAATCCCCGCCACATCAAGGAAGTGCTGGGCAGCGACTTTCTGAAGGAATTCACATAATTGGGTAGATATTTCCAGCAAACTCCAAGGCTAAAAGCCACCCAAAGGCAGAGCGAGATCGCCTCGCCGACACGATGAATACGGATCGGGCTGGGGAGGAGGAGCTAAGAGGTCGCGCCGATAGGTGGTATTTCGGCGTGTTGTCGGCGGGACGGGCACGAGGCCTGTTAATCACGGATGTGTGAATATCTCGTGCGTCAACCGGAGTCCTCGTGCCCGCCGTTCCATCATCGATCATTGAGCCGATCTGGCACCAGTTCGAAGCGCTCATCCCACCGGTAGCTGATGAGCACCCACTCGGCTGCCACCGGCCTCGTGTGCCGGACCGGATCGTGTTCGACAAGCTTGTGCAGGTCCTCGTGCTCGGCGCCGCGTACGTCAAGATCGCCGACAGCAGCTGCTCAGCAACGACAATCCGCCGCCGACGCGACGAATGGATCATGCACGGGGTCTTCGCCGAGCTGGAGCAGATCTGCCTGAACGCCTACGACAAGATGATCGGCCTCGAACTGACAGATCTGTCGGTGGACGGGTGCATCGTGAAAGCACCCTGCGGCGGCGAAGCGGCCGGCCGATCCCCGGTAGACCGCGGGAAGCAGGGCACGAAACGCTCCCTCCTCGTCGACGGGAAAGGCATCCCGCTCGGCTGCGTGATCGCGGGCGCGAATTGTCACGACTCACCCCTGCTGGCGCCCACGCTGGACACGCTGGGCAGGTTCGGATTCGACCTCCCAGAACGGATCACCGTTCACCTGGACGCCGGCTATGACTCTGGCAAGACCCGCGACCTGCTCGACACGCTCGGCTGCGACTACGTCATCAGCAAGAAGGGCACACCCCTGCAGACAGGAGCCCGATGGGTCGTGGAACGCACGAACTCGTGGCACACCCGCGGGTTCCGTAAACTCCAGATCTGCACCGAGGTCCGCACCCGCGTGATCGACGCGTTCATCGCCCTCGCGGCCGCGATCATCACCACCAGACGACTGATCCGCGAAGCCTGGACCCGCTACCGCTGGGACACCCGACCAGACCGACGACCATGACCTAACGGCGCGACCTCTAAGAAAGCTCTAAGTATTCGGCCCTAGCGTGAGGTCAGGGGCACGAACAGGGCTCCGTGACCCTGCGCCACCGCCGCCGCTTCCCCTCCTGCTGCTCATGAAAGGTGCGCTGTGACTGCAATCGTCGCCAGGCGAACCCGCTCGCGCAACTATCGCAAGCGGGCGGCGGCCGCCGACGTCATGGGCGTGCTCTGCTGGGTCTCTGTCGCCGTCTCGATTGCCCTCTATCTGGCGTACGCGGGCACGACCGAGTTCGGCACACCGGCGGGAGCGATCACGGCCCTCGGCATCGTGACGGGGCTGGCCGGCACCGACCTCATTCTGGTGATGCTTGTGCTCGCGGCCCGCGTTCCGTGGGTCGACCGCACAGTGGGCCAGGACCGCGCCATCGCGCTGCACCGCTCGCTCGGCAAGCCCGTTCTGTACCTCTTACTTGCGCACGCTGTGCTGCTGACAATCGGGTACTCGCTCGCCGACCAGACCAACGTCGTGGCCGAGACGATCTCCTTTCTCACGACCAGCAACGACCTTCTCCTTTCCTATGTTGGTCTCGGCCTACTGATAGTCGTGGTCGTGACCTCGGTGATCTCTGTGCGGCGGCACTTTGCCTACGAGGCGTGGCACCTCATCCACCTGCTCAGCTATATCGCCGTGCTCGTGGCGCTGCCCCACCAGCTGAGCATCGGCGGCGTGCTCGCCGAGGGCAATCTTCAACGGGTCTACTGGATCGCGCTGTATGTGATCGCGTTCGGGGCCGTACTCGTCTACCGATTCGCTCTGCCGATCATCCGGTCGGTGCGTCATGACCTGCGGGTGACCGGCGTCGAGACGATCGCGCCGGGCGTGGTGTCGATCCAGCTCTCGGGCAAGCAGCTCGAGAGGCTCGAGGTGAAGGGTGGCCAGTACGCGGTCTGGAGATTCTGGAGCGGCCGCACGTGGTGGCACGCGCACCCCATCTCGTTCTCGGCGATGCCGACGGCGAACTCGGCCCGCATCACCGTGCGCGACCTGGGTAAGGGCACTGCTCGAATCAGCCGGTTGCGCCCGGGGACCTTCGTGTCGATCGAGGGGCCGTACGGCGTCTTCACCGACACCGCCAGAACGGCACCGTACCTGGCCGTGATCACCGCCGGGATCGGAATCACCCCGGTTCGCGCGATGCTCGAGCACGCCCGGCTGCGCGCGGGCGAGGCGACGATTCTGCTGCGCGCCTCAGACGAATCGCAGCAGTACCTCTGGAACGAGATCGCCACGCTCGCGACGAATTCGGGGTCTGCGGCGTTCTCGATGGTCGGCAAGCGGCCGCACCAGGCGCAGACGTGGATGTCGGCGTCGGCATACGCCAATGGTGTGTCGCTCGAATCGGTCTTCCCGCAGTTGCACGAATCCGACCTCTATATCTGCGGGCCCCAGAACTGGGCCGACCTGGTGGTTCGGGATGCCCGTGCAGCCGGGCTACCCGCCCGGCAGATTCACCTGGAAAGGTTCGATTCGTGAGAAAGAGAGCGGTTTTCGGGTCGATCGTGTCATCGGCGGCCGTGCTGGCCGTCGGCTGGCAGATCGGTGTTCACGACACAGCGACCACCACGCTCTCGGATGCTGCGCCCGTGTCAGCGGGGAGCACGCCGAGGGCAAGCGCCACGCCGAGCACCTCACCGACCGTTGCGCCCAAAGCCACCCCTACGCCGACGCCCGCGCAGACCGCTGGGCCGGCGACGCCGGCAACTGCTGCCGCGACACCGAGCGCTGCGGCAGCGGCTCCCGCTGCACCCGCCGACCCTGCGCCAGCTGCAGCAGCACCTGCTCCAGCCGCACCCGCCCCGGCTCCCGCCCCCGCTCCCCCTGCGGTCGATCAGAACTTCACCGGCTCGCTGATCAGCACGCGGTACGGCACGATCCAGGTGCAGATCACCGTGAACAGCGGAAAGATCACCGATGTCACGGCACTGAAACTGACCGACGACGGCGGGCGATCGGTGCAGATCAGCGCACGGGCCGCTCCGGTGTTGCGAAGTGAAGTACTGTCTGCCCAGTCGGCGAACGTCGCATCGGTGAGCGGGGCGACCTACACGAGCGATGGGTACCTCCAGTCGGTACAGTCTGCCCTCGACCAGGCCGGGCTCTGATGCAACACGTCTTCGAGACGATGGGCACGGTGGTGAGCCTGCGTTTCGACGAGCGCACCGTCGCGCGCTCGGTTCTCGACGACGTCGAGCACGTCTTCAGAACGGCCGACACGACCTTCAGCCTCTACAACCCCGCCTCAGAACTCTCGCGGATCGCGTGCGGTGAGCTGACGCTGGCACACAGCAGCGAAGCGGTGCGCGACGCCTACGAACGTGCAGTGCACTGGCGCAACGCCACGGGTGGGGCCTTCACCGCGCATCGGCCAGACGGAGTGATCGACCTCTCGGGCATCGTCAAGGCGCTGGCGATCGAGGCCGCGGGCGAGATTCTCGATGCGGCCGGCAGCGCTGGCTGGCTGCTCAACGCGGGCGGCGACGTACTGGCCCGCGTCGGCAGCGAGGGTGATGGCCGAGCCTGGCGAGTGGGCATCGTCGACCCCCTCGATCGCTCGGCGCTGCTCTGCAGTTTCGAACTCGACGAGACCCGCGCAGCCCTGGCGACCTCGGGAACCGCCGAACGCGGTGAGCACGTCTGGCGAACGGATGCCCGGCAGAGCTTCAGCCAGGTCTCCGTTCTCGCCTCAGACATCGTCACAGCCGACGTTCTGGCGACGGCCATTCTCTCGGGTGGGCAGCAGACCCTCGACCACGCGACGGCGCAGTTCGGCGTAGAGGCGCTGACGGTCGACGCGAACGGTGAGCTTCTGATCACACCGTGGTTGCGTAACGCCGTTTCAGCTGTACGTCACTGAGCATGAATGCCCTCCACCTGACTCTGGCCACCGCCATCCGCCCGAGCGTCAGACCCGCGACGAACCCCTATGGCGTGCGCGTCAGTCGTCGATCAGACCGCGCCGGTCGTACCGAGCAGCAGGCCGATGCCGAACGTTGCGACGAGCGCCGCCGCGCCGCCGATCACCACGCGGAAGGTGGCCCGCAGAACCGGGCTCCCGCCGAGGCGGGCACCCATGATGCCCGTGGCCGCGAGCGCCAGGATCACCGCAACGAACGTGACGGGCACTCGAATGTTCTCCGGGGGCAACAGGATCGCCAGGAACGGCAGGATCGCGCCGATGATGAAGGCCAGCGCCGAGGCGCCGGCAGCAGCCCACGGGCTCGCGACATCGGCTTCGTCGATGTTGAGTTCCATCGACAGATGCGCGCGGAGAGCATCTTTCGCCGTCAGCTCGTTCGCCACCCTCATGGCCGTGTCGGCCGACAGCCCCTCGGCTCGGTAGAGGGCGGCAAGCTCCTCGAGCTCGCCTTCGGGGTCTTCGAGGAGCTCTTTTCGCTCCTTGGCGATGAGGGCGTGCTGGCTGTCGCGCTGGCTGCTGACCGAGACGTACTCACCGAGAGCCATCGAGATGGCACCACCGACGAGGCCAGCGGTTCCCGCCGCGAGAATCGCGGGGGTCGAAGCGCCGGCACCGGCGACACCGACCACGATCGCAGCGACGGAGACGATGCCGTCGTTCGCGCCGAGAACGCCCGCGCGAAGCCAGTTCAGGCGCCCCGCCATGCTGCTGGTGTGCGGCTCGTTGGGTTGCTGGCTGAACGCGGATTGCTCGGCAGATGCGGTCGTCATGACTCAAACGATAGACAGGACTCCGCCCCGGCGCTAGGGTGGCAAGCCTTACCTCACGAGCAGGCTCCCTATACTTCGAGCATGAAACATCAGCCGCGAATCCTTGTTGTGGAAGACGACGCTCGGCTGAACGCGATGCTCAGCGAGCTGCTGGCCAGTGAGGGGTACGACGTGGTTTCGGCGCGCGACGGCCAGCGCGCCCTGCACGAAGGCCTCACGCAGCCCTTCGTCCTCTTCTTGTTCGACCGGGGCCTCCCTCTCATCGAGGGGCTGGATGTTCTCACCAAGCTCCGGCACAGCGGAGTACTCACCCCGACGCTCATCCTCTCGGCCCTCGGCAACCCCGCCGACCGGGTGGAGGGGCTCGACAGGGGTGCAGAGGACTACCTCGCCAAGCCCTTCGACATCGACGAACTGCTCGCTCGGCTTCGTTCCCTTCTGCGCCGCCACGAGACCACGGTGCCCACGTTGAGGGTGCCCGGCGGCACCCTCGAAACCGAAGCCCGCACCGTCTCTCTTGTCTCCGGCGAGGTCGTCGCGCTGTCGGAGCGCGAAGCCGACCTGCTCGAGAGACTGGCACGCAGACCCGAGCGGGTTTTCGAGCGCGTCGATCTGCTCGACTCCGTCTTTCCTGACGCAGACGACGAGGGCGTCGTCGACACGTACGTTCACTACCTGCGCAAGAAGCTCGGCCGCAGCTGCATCGTCACGGTTCGCGGCATCGGCTACCGGCTCGGGAGTGTGTCGTGATGGCGAAACTCCGAAAGACGCGGAGCACCACTGGGCAGAGCATGTCCAGGCGCGACCGCGCCGACCTGCGGCGGGCAGCGCTTCGGCTCGCCCTGCAGTTCACGGCTCTGATCGTGGTGCTGTTCGTTGCCATGGGCGGGCTGCTCTACTTCATCGTCAGTACGAGCCAGTCCGAATCCGACCAACGCACACTCGCCGACGCTGGCCACTCCCTGTCGACCGACGACGGCTCAGGCGTGCTGCTGGCTATCTACGCCGGCGGCCGTCTGCAGGTTTCACGAGACATGCCAGCGGGCCTGCCCGACACGGATGCGATCAGCCAGGTCGCTGCCGAAGGCGGGGTCCTCCAGAAACAGGTCTCGAGCGAGGGCCACACCTACGCTGTGCGCACGGCCAAAGACTCCGACGGAGACCGCGTGATCCAGGTGGCGATCGACCAGAGGGAGAATCAGGAGGAGCTGCAACGCCTGCTCATCGCCCTGGTGATTGCAGGCGTGGTGGCGAGCGCCGCAGCTGGAGTCATCTCGGCACTCATGGCCCGTCGCTCGATGCGGCCCCTCGCCGAGGCGCTCGCACTTCAGCGGAGGTTCGTGGCCGATGCCAGCCACGAACTGCGAACTCCGCTCACGCTGCTCAGTACCCGGGCCCAACTGCTGAAGCGAACCCTGCACAACGCTCCTTCGGGCGACGGCCCGGCAACCTCTGCCGCAGTCGACGAGATCGTGCAGGATTCCCGGATGCTCTCGGAGATACTCGAAGACCTGTTGATTGCCGCCGATCCGCGTGAGACGACTGAGCAGCAGCCCCTGAATCTCGTCGAAGCGGGCACAATCGCAATCGCCGCGCTGCAGGCGGATGCTGCGGGCCGGGGCATGACGCTCACCATCACCTCATCGCAGCCGACCATCACCGTGGCCGGCACTGCCGTATCGATTCACCGGCTGTTCACCGCGCTGGTCTCGAACGCGCTGGACCACGCCGAATCGGCTGTCACGGTGACAGTCGCCGTGCAAGCCAAGGAAGCTGTGGTGACTGTCACAGACGACGGGCCCGGCTTCGGCTCCGATATCAATGACCGCGCCTTCGAACGGTTCGCGAGCTCTCGAGAGAAGACTCCTGACGACGAACAGCCCCGGCACTACGGCCTCGGGTTGGCACTCGTCGCCGACGTAGCCGCCCGCCACGGCGGGAGTGTGAGCATCGAGCCTCCCGTTCCCGGCAGCGGTGCCACCGTCGTCGTTCGCTTTCCCCTTGCCTGAGCGTTTCCGGTGAAACCCTGAAAGACGCCGCCGGTTAGAGCAATGTCTAAGAAAGCTGGAAGAAACGTCGGGGATCGTAGAGATAGTCACGAACTTCTCCCTACGAAATGAGGCGCACAATGAGCATCCGATCCACTGGCAAGCGCCGCGCACTGGGAATCACTGCCGCCGTCGGCATCGGGAGCTTCGCCGTCACAGCGGTCGGCTCTGCGGTGCTCTGGACCGCGACCACCGCAGAGAAGGCGCAGGCGAGCGTCGCGCAGCCGGCCCAGACCTCGGCCCCGGCGGCCACCACCGCACCCGCCCCTGCCGCAACTGTCGCCCCCGGCACGGTGCAGCCCGCACCTGCGCAAGCCGCACCCGCCCAGCCCGCTCCCGTGCAGCAGGCCCCCGTTCAGCAAGCGCCTGTGCAGCAGGCTCCCGTTCAGCAGGCCCCGCAAGCGAAATCCTCGGGCTCCTGATGCCGACGGCACACGCGGAATGGGAGCTCTGGAGTACCGGCGCCTCCGTCGTCGTCACAGACCCTGAACTGCTCGAGCAGGCCACCGCCATCGTGCACGAGGTCACCGGCCTCGTCGACGACGCCTGCAGCAGGTTCCGTACCGACTCCGAGATCTCGCTCCTCGCCCCGATGCTCCCGGCGGGCACCGACGTCAGCGATACCCTCGCAGCGCTCGTCGCCGCAGCCCTCGACGCAGCCGAGCAGACCGATGGTGCGGTCGACCCGACACTCGGCAACGACCTCATCGCGCTCGGCTACGACACCGACATCGATCTCGTTCGTGCCCGCGATCGGGCCCGTGATCTGGATGCCCGCGGCGACGATGCCCACACAGCCCTGCCTGCGCCGGCCCCCTTCACGCCGGTCATCACGACCGTGACAACCGTGCGCACGCCGGGCTACAAGCGCGTCACCCTCACCGGCTCGCACCTCACCGTGCCGCAAGACCTCCTGCTCGACCTCGGCGCCACCGCGAAGGCCGTCGCTGCCGACGGCGCGGCCGCCCGCATTGCCGACGAACTCGGCTGTGGCGCCCTGGTCTGCCTCGGCGGCGACATCGCCACGGCAGGAACAGCTCCCGACGGCGGCTGGCAGATCGAAGTACAGGACCTGCCGGAAGACCCCCGCCAACAGGTCACCCTCGCCGGCGGCTTCGGCATGGCGACGTCGAGTACGCAGAAGCGCCGATGGGCGACCAACGGAAGCCAGGTACACCACATTCTCGACCCTCGGCTCGGGCTGCCCGTCGTCGCCGTCTGGCGCAGCGTGACGGTGGTCGCCGAAAGCTGCCTCGCAGCAAACGCCTTGAGCACGGCTGCGGTCGTGAAGGGCCAGGGTGCGACCGAGTGGCTCACGGGCATCCATGCCGATGCACGGCTCATCGACCAGGCCGGCCGCACCATCACGACCGGCTCGTGGCCCGCCGCAGACGACGATGCACAGACCGCACAGACCGCACAGACAGAAGAACTGGTGAACCATGGATGAGGCACTCTGGGCTTTCGGCCGCGCCAGTGGCGTCGTCGCCCTCATCCTCTTCACGGCGTCGATCGTGCTCGGCATCATCACGCGATCGGGTCGTCTGCTACCGGGCCTGCCGCGCTTCTCGGTGACCCTGGTTCACCGCAACGTGTCGCTCGTGGGCAGCGTGTTCATTCTGCTGCACGTGGGCTCGCTGCTGCTCGACTCGTACGCCAAGCTCAACGTGACCGATATTCTCGTGCCGTTCATTGGCTCGTACAAGCCGTTCTGGCAGGGTCTCGGCACCGTGGCTGTCGACCTGCTGATCGCCATCATCGTCACCAGCCTGCTGCGGCAACGCCTCGGCGTGAAGGTGTTCAGGGCGGTGCACTGGTTCAGCTACGCCATGTGGCCGATCGCCATGGTTCACTCCATCGGCAACGGCACCGACGGCACCAGCAGCTGGTTCCTGCTGCTCGCCGCGGTCTGCACGCTGGCCGTGGGCACCGCCCTCATCTGGCGACTGTCGTCCCGTTTTGTCGAATCCGCCCGACTCCGCCAAGAAAGCGCCTGATGTCTGCCACCCGCTCAGTGCCTGTCGTGCAGGCCGTCACGCCTCCCGCGACGACCAACCGTCTCTTCGTCGCCGGCGCCGCAGCCAGCCACGCTGCTCATCTGCGCAGCTACGGGCCGCTCGCCACCGAGACGATCACCAACACCCTGCTCGTGGCTCTCGAGGCGTCGGGGCTCACCGGCCGCGGCGGCGCCGGCTTCGCCACCTGGCGCAAGCTCGCCGCTGCCGACGAAGCCCGGGCAGACCGGGTACTGCGCAGCAGCCCGATCGTGATCGCCAACGGCGCTGAGGGCGAACCCCGCAGCACCAAAGACGCTACCCTGCTGCAGAATTCGCCCCACCTCGTGATCGACGGGCTGCTGGCGACCGCGTCAGCCATCAAGGCATCGCAGGTGTACCTCTATACCGTGGCCGAGAACTTTCGAGCAGTGCAGCACGCACTGAATGAGCGACCGGATGCCCGGCACATCGTGCTCGTCGAAGCCGCCGAATCGTTCATCTCCGGCGAGGCGAGCGCTGTGGTCAACGCCATCGAGAACGGCATCGCGCTGCCGACCGACCGCATCAGGCGACTCAGCGACTCGGGTCTCAAGAAGCGGCCCACGATCGTTCAGAACGTCGAGACACTCGCCCACATCGCCCTCATCGCGCGCTACGGGGCACGCTGGTTCCGCAGTATCGGCAGCGATCGTGACCCCGGCACCCGTCTCGTCACCGTGTCAGGAGACGTGCAGCACGAAGGCGTCACCGAGGTTGCGGGCGACACTCCTCTGCGTGACATTCTCGCCACGCGCGGGGTCGACCGCTCGAACGTTCTCGCCGTGCTCGTAGGGGGCTACCACGGCACCTGGGTCGCTGCAGACAACCTCGGAGTGGAACTCTCGGCTGCGGCGCTCGCCCCGCTCGGCGGGCACCCCGGCGCCGGAGTTCTTTATGTTCTGAGCAAGCAGCGCTGCGGGCTCCAGGCGACCGCCGACATCGTGCAGTACCTGGCGAACGAGTCCGCGCGCCAGTGCGGGCCATGCATGTTCGGGCTGCCCGCCATGGCAGGCGTATTGACCCGCATCGCCTCCGGGCATCGGGACCCCAACCTGCGACGGGAGCTCCGTGAGCTCAGCGACACGGTCGCCGGCCGCGGTTCATGCCACCACCCCGACGGCACGGCCCGTCTCGCGTTGAGTGCGCTGTCGGTGTTCGCCGACGACGCCAACCACCACCTGTCGGGTCGCTGCACCCGGCAGTCACGCTAGAAGAAGGGAACGACGATCATGGCCGCACGAACACTCGGCTCGACCGGAACACGCCCTCCTGCCGCCCGGCTGCACATCGACTGGACCAGGTGCGACGGCCGCGGGCTCTGCACAGAGCTTCTCCCCCGCGAGCTGACGCGCGATCGCTGGGGCTACCCGCTGGCGACGAAATCGGCTTCGCGGTCAGACGTCGGAATCGGCGAGAGCAGTCTCGACGCCGCCAACGACGCAGTGGCGCTCTGCCCCAAGCTCGCCCTGACACTCATCCCCACCGGCAAGACCGGCTGACAAGCGCAGTAGCTCAGCCAGAGATCAGGGCTTGGCGACCATCAGCACGGTGATGACCACGAGCAGCAGCGTCGAGATGCCCGAGCCCATGGCGATGCGCGAGTACCCCGCCGGCTTGGCGGCGGCGACTACTGTGCCGTCGCCTGCGACTGCGGGGGCCTCGCCCGCAATTCGCAGCGCCGGAACGACGACGAACATGGTCAGCACGAACGCGACGACGTAGAGCACGATCGAGAGCCACACCCAGGTGTCAGAGAACGAGAAGTTGTCTGTGGGGTCGCTCATGCCGAGCGCGCCGAAGCCGAGCACGACGATGATCAGCGAGAGCCAGCTGAGCAGCGAAGTCGACTTCGCAAGACTGGCCGCCTGGACGGTGTTGCCCTCACGGACTGCGCGAAGCCCCACCATGGGCAGAATGGCCAGCGGCCCGGCGATGAAGACGGCGGCGACAACGTGCAGGGTCATGAAGATGATTGACATGTTCGAACCTTATCGCCACGCCGCTAGGCGCGTCCAACAACCACGCCATCGGCATCCACGTCGAGGTCGCCGAGCGGTGATCCCGCGAATCGCAGGCCCTCCACATGAAGAGTGCCGGCAACGACAGGAATGATCGGCCGAACAGCAAGCGAACCACCCTGCGCGTCGGGCTCGAGCCCGAGAGCCGAAGCGAGCACGCTGACCGCCGCAGCCGCGGACCAGGCCTGCGGCCGGCACGCAGCCGGATACGCGACCGGGCTCCCGACATCGACCAGCGCGTCGCCGGAGTGCAGCTCGGGCATCCGGTAGTCGAACCCCGCAGCCGCGGCGAGGAGGCCCTCGATCAGCACCGCCGCCTCAGCAGTGAACCCCTGGCGCACCAGGCCCGAAATTGCGATGGTGGTGTCATGCGTCCACACCGACCCGCCGTGGTAGCTGAGCGGCCAGAACCCGGCCGAGTCTGCCGACATCGTGCGCAGGCCGAAACCTGAGCTGAGGTCGGGTGAGACCAGCCGGCGTGCGATGAGGCCCGCCCGGGCATCCGGAATCAGGCCTGTGCCGAGCAGATGACCGATGTTGCTCGTCACCGTGTCGACACGCTGCTTGTTGACGTCGAGCGCCACAGCCGGGTACGCGCCGTCGGGGTCGTCGATCCAGAACGCGGCGTCGAAGCGGGCCTTCAGAGCGTCGGCCCAGTCGAGCCATGGGCTGGCGTCGTGGCCGAAGTGCTGAAGCAGTGCGGCACCGCCGACAGCAGCCTCATAGGCGTAGGCCTGCACCTCGCAGAGCGCGATCGGGCCCTCGGCCAGAGAACCGTCACGCCACTGGATCGAGTCGCCCGAATCCTTCCAGCCCTGGTTCGCCAGGCCGTGACCGGTGGTGTCGACGTACTCGAGAAAGCCGTCGCCGTCGCTGTCGCCGTAGTCGCGCATCCACTCGAGGGCGGCGACGAGGTTCGGTAGCAACGCCTCGACCTCGGCGTCGGCGAGCCCCCACTTCCAGGCGTCGTGCAGCAGCACGATCCACAGAGGGGTGGCATCGACCGTGCCGAAATACAGGGGTGGCAGAGAGACGTCTTCGCCCGGAATGTTCAGCACCCCCGGGCGCAGTTCGTGCATGATCTTGCCCGGCTGTTCTGCCGTGTCGGCCACCTCTGCCGTTCCCTGCAGGGCCGCCAGCACACGGAGCGTCGATGCCGCGAGCTCGGTGCCGAACGGCAGCATGAAGCGCGCCGCCCAGATCGAATCACGGCCGAAGAGCGTGAAGAACCACGGTGCACCGGCTGCCAGAAACGGCTCATCGGGAAGCGCCTTCGTCACCATGCGCAGGCCGTGCACGTCGTCGAGCGCGCGCATGACCCAGTTGGCAAGCCTGCTGTCACCGCTCCGGATGACCGGCAGCACCCCCTCGGAACCCGCAGTCACTTCGCCTGTGCCTTCGACCACCGCTGCCTCGTCGACGACGTCGACCGACCAGCTGAGAGCGACAGAGCCGTGTGCCGGCAGTCGGATCGACCATTGGAGTGTGAGCGAGTCATCGCCCGGCACCGTGATCGACGCGTCATCGGCACCCTCACTGAGTATTCGGACCCGGGCCGTGATACTCCCGGAGGTGAGGACGACCGGCGTGCTCCACCCCTCGACGCCCGAACCGGTGCCGCCGTGCTCTGCGTCGTTGGGCTCTGCGTTTCGTGGCTGCTGACCGTTTGGTGCGGCCCCACCTCCGCCGTCTCCGGTCCGACTGATCGAGTACTTCGAGCCCTCGCCCGAAATGCCTGCCTTCACCAGCTGGATCTCGCTGAAATCGGGTATGAGGTCAATCCGGATGACGGTCTGTATCTCCGCCGCACGCGCCGAGGTGAGCGTGAGCGTCTCCCTGAGGGTGCCGTCGCCGATCACGCGGGCGCGGTCGAGCCTGACTCGAGGGTCGGCCCCTGGGCCGTCGAGTCGTCGGAGGAGTGAGACGAACGACGCGGCGCCAGCGCGGCGCAGGTGTTGCGCGATGGGCTCCGGCACCTCGCCACCGACGGTGAGCGAGATCGAGGAGAAGACCCGTGACTCCGAGTGGTAGAAGCCGTGGATCGGCTTGCTGCCGACCTCACCATCGGAGCTCGACCACAACTGGGTGGGTGCACTCAGCAGAACGAGGTCGTCGTTGAGCAGGGGCTGGAGTGAAGCGGCTTGTGCGGGAATGAGAGCGTCTCCTTCAGGGAACGGCTGTTCTGATGCGGCGGGAATCGTCTGGGTGGCGGCAGAAATCGGCGCGCGCGGCGTGCGGGGGGGCTCGTGCGCAGCCCGCCAGGGTCGGCGCTACCTCACTCCTTCACCGCGCCGTCGCTGGCATTGAGGATGCGCTTCTGGAAGATGAAGAAGACGATCGCCACCGGGATGGTCATGACCGCGGCCGCGGCGAGCTTGAGCGGGTACTGCGAACCCTGGCTGAGCTGCCCGCTTGCAAGGGAGGCCACACCCTTCGTCAGAGTGGTGAGGGCCGGGGACTGCGTCGACACGATGAAGTGCGTCAGTTCGTTCCACGACCCCTGGAACGACAGGATGATGATGGTGATGAGCGCCGGCCGCGCCATGGGAAGAACGATCGACCAGAACGTTCGGAAGACACCGGCGCCGTCGATCTTCGCCTGCTCCTCGACGCTCGGCGGGATCGATTCGAAGAAGCTCTTCATGATGAAGACGCCGGCCGCGTCGGCCAACAAGGGAATGATCATGCCCGAATACGAGTCGTACATGCCGAGCTGGTTGATGACGAGGAACTTCGGAATCAGCAGAACGACGCCCGGCACGCTCATCACGGCGATGAGCCCCAGAAAGACGAGGTTGCGACCGCGGAAACGGAGCCGTGCGAGGGCGTAACCCGCGAGCGAATCGAAGAACACCCGGCCCGCCGTGACGAAGAGGGTCACGACGACCGAATTCTTGAACCAGACGGGGAAGTCCGAGCTGAGAAATAGTCGCTCGTAGGCAGCCGTCGTGAACGTCTGCGGCACAAGCGAGAGCGGGTTGGCCGCGGCTTCGGCGTCGGTCTTGAACGAGGTCGCGACGTTGATCAGGAACGGGAAGATGTAGACGACCGCAATCGCGATCAGAATGGCGAAGACCACCGACCGCGCGATCAGCTCCTTGCGACCCGGGCCTGAGCGGCGGCGCCGCGGAGCCTTCTGCGCCACTGCGGGAATGCTCGGGGCGACAGCTGCACTCATCAGCGAACCTCGTCTTTCTTCTCGGCGACGGCGGCAACGGCTGCAGCCGAGGAATTCGTCTCTGATGCTGCAGGGAGGTAGGCCCGCATGCGTCGCCTGGAGACGCCGCGCTCGCGCAGCACCCACCGTTGAACCAGCGTCAGAACGACGATGATGACGAAGAGCATGAACGCGATCGCCGAACCCTTGCCCCACTCCTGGTTGCTGAAAGCAGAGGTATAGGAGAGGTACGCCGGGGTGACAGTGGTCTTGCCGGGGCCACCCTGTGTGCCGGTGTAGATCTGGTCGAACACCTGCCAGGTGCCGATGAGCCCCAGAGTGAGCACGGTGAAGAGCACGGGTCGCAATTGCGGCAGGGTCACCCGCCAGAAACGCTGCCAGCCGTTCGCGCCATCCATCATTGCCGCCTCCTGCGTCTCACCACTGAGGTTCTGCAGTGCTGCAATGAAGAGCAGCATGAACGTTCCGCTGGTGGTGAAGATCGCCATCAGAATGAAGGCCGTCATCGCAACAGACGGGCCAGACAGCCAGTCCCAGTAGGAGACGCCCAGCGCCGTGTTGTCGGTCAGCACGGCGGGGCCCGAGGTCACGCCGAACAGCGCGAGAAAGTTGTGCACGATTCCCGACGGGTCTGCGAACCAGTTGGGCCCGTTGACCCCCAGGTAGGAGAGCAGCTTGTTGACGGCACCGGTGGCTCCGAACAGGAACAGCCAGAGCACGGTGATGGCAACCGAGCTCGTCACCGAAGGAAAGTAGAAGGCGGTGCGAAAGAAACCCCGGCCGCGCAGGATGGCCCGGTTGACCATGACCGCGAGGAAGAGCGAGACCGCCGTCTGCAGGGGCACGACCAGCAGCACGTACCAGGCATTGTTGCGCAGCGAGATGCCGAAGTCCCGCTCTGCGAGCCCGCCACCACCGAGCAGGTCCTGGTAGTTATTGAACCCGATGAAGCTGACATCGCCCGAGAAGGGGCTGCCCCTGCCAGACCAGTCAGAGAAGCTGACCCAGAGCGCCATACCGACAGGCACCACGAGGAAGAGGCCGAGAATGACGATGATCGGCAGAGTGAAGAGCCACCCGGCCACCCCTTCGCGCCCCGCGATTGCGGCGCGACGCGAAGTGGTGGCCTTCGACCCGGAGGTGACGGACATTACTTGCCGACGACCGCTTCGAGGTTCTTCTGGGTCTGGTCGAGAATGGCCTGCGGGTCACCCGTTGCGATGGATTCGAGCTGCGAGTTGAGATCGGTGATCACATCGGAGGCACCCTTCGCCGTGGGTACACCCTGAGCGAAGTCGGCCGACTCGAGGAACGGTGCGAAGGTGGGGTTGGCCGCCTTCCATTTGTCGGCTGCCGACTGCACAGACGGCATCACGCCGAATGCGCTGGCGAATGACAACTGCTGGTCGGTGGAGGTGAGTTGTTCGACGAGCTTGAGTGCAGCGTCCTGGTTCTGGCTGTCGGCAGCGATGCCCCAGCAGTTGGTGAACTGGAGTGTGCCCTGGCCGGCCGGCCCAGCTGGCAGCTGTGCGACCGTGTACTTGATGGCCGGGTAGTCGCTCTTCATTGCGCCGCCGATCCAGTTGCCCTCGATCGTCATCGCTGCGAGGCCCTTGCCGAAGGCCTCGCCACCCCAGCCTGCGCCGAGGTCTTTGGTGGTCTTGGCCGAACCGCTCGCGAGCAGAGACTTCACGTACTGGAGCCCGGCGACGTTCGCTGCGCTGTTGGCGGTGGCTGTCTTGCCGTCGGCGCTGACGAGCCCACCACCGGCCTGTGCCATGAAGGCACCGAGACGGGCGTATTCCGGCGAGAAGGCGAGGCCGACGTGGTCGGCCGTGGTGAGCTTGGCCGCGACCGCGCTCAGCTGGTCCCACGTCTTCGGGATGTCTGCATCGGTCAGGCCGGCCTGCGCCCACATGTCGGTGTTGATTTCGAGGCCGAGGGTCGAGAAGTCCTTCGGTGCGCAGTAGAACTTGCCGTCGTAGGTGAACGAGCTGACCAGCGTCGGGTAGAAGTCGTCTTTGTTTGCGAGCTTGTCGCCGTAGGCAAGCAGTGACCCGTTTGCTGCGTAGCCGGCGAGCGCATCGGTCGAGACGTAGAACACGTCGGCGGGTTTGCCCGATGCGAAGCCCTGGGCGAGTTGCTGGTTGAGGTCTGAGGCCGCACTGACGGTGGCGGTCGTTCCTGACGATGACGACCAGGCGGCGACCGCGTCGGTCACGGCCTTCGTCTCGGCGTCACCGCTCGAGCCGATCAGAACGGTGAGGGGCGAGCCTGCGTTCTGGGTGGCGCCTGCGCTGCCGCCGCTGAAACTCGACCCGCTGCAGCCGGCCAGGCCGACAGCGGTGATCGTGGCGAGTGCGCCGAGGGCGGCCCACATCTTCTTGCTTCTTTGCATGATTTCTCCTTGGATACCCGGCCTTGGTCGATCGGCAGTCGTCTGCGACCGCAAAATTTGATCGATCAAATTGCTGTGCATTCACGTTAACCTCGCCCCCGCCGCATTGTCAAGAAATCGATTTGATCGATCCAAGCATCGAAGGCTCGATGATGGCATGATGGGGGTCATGAAGCGGCTCGCCACCATCTCCGACGTCGCAGAGGCCGCAGGGGTCTCGAAACAGACGGTGTCGAACGTTCTGAATACGCCCGCGATCGTGCGACCTGACACCAGAGAGCGTGTGCAGCGGGCGATCGACACCCTCGAATACCGCCCGCACGCCTCGGCGCGACGGCTACGCACCCGCAAGAGCTCGACCCTGGGCATCCGGCTAGACCCGATGGTCGACGGCATCTCGGGTTCGGTTCTCGATCGCTTTCTGCACGCGCTGACCGAGCAGGCAGCCGCGTACGGCCTGCGCATCCTGCTGTTCACCGCTTCTGACCCCGACGACGAGATCACGCAGTACCGGCGTCTGCTCGACGGTGCTGACGTCGATGCCTTCGTGCTCACCTCCACCTTTCATGGCGACCCGCGCACCGATTGGCTCATCGCCAATGGGCACGACTTCGTGACCTTCGGGCGCCCCTGGGGCATCGACGACATGGAGGACCCGCAACACCTCTGGGTCGACGTCGACGGATGCTCGGGCGTACGTGAAGCGACAACCCACGCCCTCGCGACAGCCGGGCCGCGGGTGGGCTACATCGGCTGGCCGAGCCCGTCGGGCACCGGCGACGACCGCAGGCGCGGATGGCTCGAGGCCATGGCGGGCTCTGGCACACCTCTGTCGAACGTCGAACTCGCCGCACTACAAGTGGCAATCGACGATGGAGTGGCCTCAGGCCGAGCCGCGATGTCCGAGCTCCTCGCTGCGAACCCAGCACTGGATGCGGTGGTCTGCGCCAGCGACTCACTTGCCCTCGGCGCGATGATGGCGAACGAGCGCGGGGTTGCCGTCACCGGCTACGACAACACACCTGTGGCTGCAGCCGTGGGATTGTCGAGCGTCGAACAGCCGCTGGCCGAGGTCGCCGCTGGGGTTCTCGAGCTTCTGGTCGGCGGATTCGATGCGCCCACCCTCAAGCCGGGCGACGGCCTCCCTCCAGCCGAATCGAGGCATCGGCTGTTGACACCCCGTCTTGTGGTGCGGCAGTCGCTCGACTACTCGGCGGGCGCGGCCTCCGAGACGAAGCAGACGTCGACCGCCCCCGGTCGTTGACAGGGTTTCGCCGTAGCCCGAAGGACGCGCTGCATCGACCGATCATCCATGCAAGAATCTCCCCATGTCAGATCCCATTGTCGTCACCGCCGTCTTCACGCCGGCAACGGGTGCGCGCGACGCACTCATCGAAGCACTCTCCATCGCGATCGCGGAGGTGCACGACGAGCCGGGTTGCGAACTCTACGCCATCCATGACGCCCCCGACGGCACGATCGTCATGCTCGAGAAATGGAGCTCGGTCGATGAGCTCGACCGACACGGTGCCGGTGAACCCGTTGCACGTCTGAACTCATCGCTCGCGGGGTTGCTGGCCGAACCCGTCGTTGTCACCCGCCTCGTCCCGATTCCAGCGGGCACAGAGGTACAGGGCCAGCTCTAGGTGTCAGACCTCGTCATCGTCGCCGGGGTCAGCGGTTCGGGCAAGTCGACGGTCGGCGAAACACTCGCCCTGGAGCTCGGTGTGCCATTCGTCGACGCTGATTCGCTCCATTCGACGGCGAACGTGGCCAAGATGGCGGGCGGCACACCCCTCGCCGACGAGGATCGCGAGCCCTGGCTCGAAAGCATCGGCCAGGCCATGCGGGCTGCCGAGAACGATGGCCTGGTCATGGCGTGTTCCTCACTGCGCCGGCGCTATCGAGACCAGATCCGGGCATCGGCGCCCGACACGTTCTTCGTGACCCTCACCGGTTCGCGTGAGCTCCTCGCCGAACGACTGGCCGGTCGCGCCGGCCACTTCATGCCCCCGGCGCTGCTCGATTCGCAGCTGGCGGCGTTCGAGCCGCTGCAACCGGATGAACGGGGCATCGATCTCTCGATCGACGCCGCCCCGCTTGCCCTCGTCGCTCGCGCCGTCGCGGCCATCCGCGCCCGGTGATCAGTTCTGGTCGGTCGACTTCGTCGTGCTGACGCCCGGCAGCTTGATCCGCTCACCGATGTAACTGATGATCGTGCCGGTGACCGTGCCGACGATCGCCAGGCCGCCTGCCATCAGCACGATGGCGAGTACTCGTCCAAGCGGGGTCACCGGGTACGTGTCGCCGTACCCCACGGTCGTGATGGTCACCGACGCCCACCACAGCGCATCGCCGATCGAAGTGATCGTTGCGCCGGGGGCGTGCCGCTCGACGTTCAGCTCCAGCAGGGCGATCATCCACACGAAGAGAATTGCGTAGCCGCCGGCGACGATCAGGATCCGGGTGCGCACCGCAGCGCCGCTCGCCTGGCGGAAATACGAGAGGTTCTGAAGGTACTGCAGGATGCGCAGCGGTCGGAGGAACGGCACGATCACCGTGAGCGCATCGACCTTGTGGGTCGCGACGAATGTCAGCGGGCGTGCACTCAACACTGCCCGCACGACGTAGTCCGCAAGGAACACGACCCAGATCACGATCATCGAGACCCGCAGTCCGATCACCGCATCCCGAGGCGCCGACTCCCAGAGGATCGCGAGCGAGTAGACGCCGAGAAAGACGACAGAGAGCACCGTCATGGGCCACGCGGTGCGCGCGTCCCACCAGAGTTCTCTGCTGGATTTGGGTGGTGTACTCACGCGCGTTCCCTCCGCGGCATGACAACCTCCTTGATGATGAGGATCGCACCGGCCGAGATCGGGATGGCCACGAGTGCTCCGGCGAGTCCGAACAGGGTTCCGCCGGCCAGGGCGGAGATCAGCACCACCGAACCGGGGACCGACACAGCCTTGCTCATCACCTTGGGTGTCAGCACATATGCCTCGACCTGCATGTAGATGAGCATGAAGATCAGAACGATCAACGCGGAGAGTGGCGAGTGGATGAACGCGATGACGGTCATAGCGGCCGTGGTGAGAACCGTGCCGATCAGCGGGATCAGCGTGATGAAGAATGCTGCGATTCCGATGATGAACGCTCCCGGCACACCCACGATCGAGAGCAGCACGACGCTGTAGACCGCATTGCAGAACGCGAGGATCACCATGCCGCTCAGGTACTTGCCGACGTTGCGCAGGATCTGGTTGGTGTACTTCTCGAACGACGCCCGCTTCGACGCTGCGACCAGCTTGAATCCCGCCTCCTTGGTTGCATCGTAGGTCGCCACGAAGTAGATCGTCAGAATCGCGATGAAGAAGCCGGAGGTGATGGCGTTGGCGATGTCGAGCCCGAGCCCGACGAGCCCGTTGCCGACGGTGACCCACACCTGCGGGTCACTCGCTTCTTTCGCAACCCAGCTGAGAATCGCGCCAACCACTCCATTGCTGGCTTCGTTGGTCTGGTCGAACCACCCTTCATCCCGTAGCCGGGTGATCTCCGCCGGGATAGACGTCGCCAGCTGGCTGACCTGCTGGATGATCAACGGCAGTATCACCCAGATCACCGTCACCAACACAGCGACGATCAAGAGGATGACCGTGACCAGCGCCCACGCCCTGCTGAAGCCTCGCCGCTCGAACCAGCGGATGAGCGGGTCGAGCCCGACGGTCACGAATAGAGCGAGAAAGACTGAGAAGACGATGGTGCGGAGGTTGTAGATGGCCAGCCCGGTGGCGAGCGCCCCGAGCACACCGAGGGTGACCACATACCCCCAGCCGAACCCGCGGTGTGGCATTCCGAGCATCCCGGGGTCGTCGATGATCGAACCGGTCTCGACAACGAGCGGTCCCGCGGGGGCGCCAGCGTGGTTCGAGCCCGTCACAGCGTCGTTGTCGGCCGTCGGTATGGCGTCGAGGCCGCCGTCGGTGGTGTTGTCGGTCATTCGGGTCTCCTGGCAGCATTGGCGATTGACCACATGGTATTGCTCCGCGGCCCCCGGCGGTGAACGCCACGTCGCGCACGGAGTGTGCGGCAGAAAGGCTAGAGCAGTGCCCGCGTCGCAATCGGCGCCGACAGCGCGCTCATCGACTTCTCGCGGCCTGCCAGATAGTACGCTGTCGAAACTGGTGCGCTGGAGAAAACCGCCTGCTGTTCCAGCTCCTTCTCGGCAATCAACGGCCAGTTGGGGCTGAGGAGAAGCTCCCGGCCCATCGCCACAAGATCGGCGCTCCCGGACGAGATCACGTCGTCTGCCTGCTGGGCATTCACGATCAGGCCGACCGCCATCGTGGCGATATCAGCTCTCAAGCGCACGGCCCGGGCGAGCGGAACCTGGTAACCGGGTTCGAGCTTGATACCAGCACCCGGCTCCAATGGGGAGGCCGCCGTGGCGCCCATCCCTCCCGAAGAGCAGTCGATCAGGTCGACGCCGATCCCCTTCAGAGTCAGCGCGAGCGTGATCGAGTCTTCGAGGTCCCAGCCGTCACCGTCGATCGCCGACAGCCTGACGAAGAGCGCTTTGCGATCGGGCCAGACACGCCGGATGGCTTCGACGAGTTCGACCAGGAAGCGAATGCGGTTCTCGAACGAGCCACCGTACTTGTCGGTGCGGGTGTTCGTCACCGCCGACAGGAACTCGTGGATTAGATAGCCGTGACCGCCCTGGAGCTCGAGTACTTCGTAGCCGGCAGTATCGGCCCGGGCAGCGGCCCTCGCCCAGCCCGCGACGGTATCGGCGATGTCAACCGTGCTGAGCATGCGCGGCACCGGGTACCCCGGTGCATGGGGCGTATCTGTTGCTCCGACGACCTCCCAGCCCTGCCAGTCAGCACCCTCGTCGAGTTCAAGCGGCCCTCGCCCGTGCCACGGGTACTTGCCCCTGGCCTTCCGGCCGGTCTGGAGAAACTGGATGCCCGGCACCGAACCCTGGTCGGTGATGAATTTCGCGATCCGGCTGAGCGGCTCGATGAACTCGTCAGCCCACAGCCCCAGGTCTCCGGCAGTGCCGTTGTTGAACTGGATGGGGCTCGTGCCCTCCTGGATGACGAGGCCGGCCCCGCCCGCAGCGAATCGCCCGAGATGCATCAGGTGCCAGTCCGTCGCGAAGCCGTCTACCCCTTTGTACTGCCACATCGGGCTCACGACGATGCGATTGCGAAGGGTGACACCCCGGAGGGTCAGTGGGCTGAACAGTGCCGAACCCTGTGCCATTGTGCGTTGTCCTTCTTCTGACGAGGTCTGGCTTCGGACCACGTGTGGTCGAATGCTCTACTACGGGGTTCTGGGCTTGACGCGATCAGCGTTCGAGAACGACAGCGAGCCCCTGGCCCACACCGATGCAGATGGCCGCCACGGCGACGCCGCCGCCGCGTCGCTTGAGCTCGTGTGCGGCGTGACCGACGATCCGGCCACCGGA